>NZ_JBFAYZ010000002.1:0-679890 GCF_040681515.1 Kribbella sp. NPDC051718
GCCTTGGCTTCTTCTTGCCCATGGACTCCATGATGAACATCCTTCCGGAGCAACTGCTCCTGATCTGGGATGTCCGTCAAAACGGGGCAGGGTCAGGGTTCTTGCTGAGCTGGCTAATATCCGTCTCCAACATCATCGACCTGCTCTCTGCTGAATTCTGCCGTCGTCCGCAAGGCGGCTGATGCGATCGATGCTCGCTACTTGATGGGTGAGCTTTTGCTTGATCGCATGGGCGCGTGACCGCTCCAGTAGGACAAAGGCACTCTCCCGCGTGGCCTTGTCAGCGAGCAGGATGTGCGCGCGGGCGGTGTCGAGCTTAACGCGTTGAAGGGGAGAGTCGTCGCGACCGTTCGCGACGGCTATATCCATATAGCGGTGCGCGGCGTCCGGGTTGCCGGCTGCCAAGTGAGCCAACGCCAGCTTCTGGTGCGCGACACTCCACTCATCGGGTTCATCAAGACTCTCGAACTCCTCGATTGCGCAGCCGATCGCACCGATAGCAACGCCGACCTTCTCCTCGCTCAGTCTGGAAGACTTGGTCACAGCGGTTCCGATCCAAAGCCGAGCACGAGCTCGATCGAGCGGGTTGAGGCGCTGATCGTCCGCGAGCACCTGATACGCCCGCGCGGATTGCTCGATCTCACCTGACATCTCGGAGACAACGGTGAGAAGTAGTTCTACCTGCCCGATCCTCGATACAGCCTTGAGAGCAGCAAACGTCTCAAGGGCTTTCGCGTAGGCAGATCTCGCGGAGCCGGGGCCGATAAGTTCCCCTTGATCGCGCTGCAATTCCCCAGGAGGACCAGGGAACGACCTTCGAGATAGAGGCTGCTCTCATCAAGATCTATCTGAGCCGCACGCCCGAGCCACCGCTCGACCAGGCGTGAGGCGAGGGCGAAGTTCTGCCTATCAGCGTAGAGACGAGCGCGATCTAGGTCATCAATCCAGGATTCGTTCTCCCACCGTGTCAGCGGCTGCGGCCTCGATCTTCCAGGACGCGAGCTCGTCTGCAACTCGTCGAACCGAGCGCGCGCCTGAGAGTCGGCGTTGGCCAGCACCGTGTCCAATGCCGCCTGCATATCGGGTCGGGGCTGGCGCGACGCGCCCGCGGCTTCCCACTTCGACACCGTGCGGATCGCAACTCCGAGGTGCTCAGCGAACGCGCGCACGCTGAAACGCAGGGCTAGTCGCAACGCCTTGGCTTCATGCCCCGTCCACGTGATTACGCTCTGCACCGAACTCCTCTCTGACTGACATCAAAGCAGCAGTTTGGTCCAGGCGCAGCACAAGTGCCACGGAAGTTCCACAGGCGGTCATTGGGCGAAGGCGGCCGGCATCGCAGGCTGGTCCTGCGACTCTGCCAAGCCAACTCGCCACAGGTCTTCGACCAAATACGAAGGCCTCGCCCGAAGGAGTGATCCATGTGGCACCTCCAGATCACGTTCTGCCTGATCACGAAGACTCGCGAATGGCCACGACTACGGGCACTCCCACATGCCAACGGGTTTGTGTGTGGTTCGGCAACCACATCATCGCGGAGCACACCGATAATCCCGAGGCCGCGATTCGGTACCAGGCCGCAATGACACGGCGCTTTGCAAGCCTACGGGTGACCATCGAGCCCGCAATTGCGGTGGTGCCAGATGCTGATCTCTCGTGAAGGGGCAACGTCGGGACGAGGACCGTTGAGCGAGATCGACTACACGCGACCACTCCTCCTCGGCTACATCCTCAAGCATCTCCTCATGACCGACGGCGAGTTGGCCGACATCAAGGACCAATTGGGGCAGTTCGCCCAGGCCGAAGGCTTCGCGATGGGGACGATCTACACCGAGGAAACCGAGACGACACCGGCCGCGTTCGAAGCCCTGATAGCGGCAGTCAACCGCTACGAGGTGACGACGGTGGTCATCCCTAGTCGGCTGCACTTCGCCGCCCTGGCAATCACGTACGACGTCAAGGACACCTTCGAGCGAGCGACCGGCGCTCGGGTTGTCATCGCGAACTCCAACCCATGATCTGGCGGAACCGGTGGGGCGTCGTCCTCATCTCCTCGGTGCAGTTGTGATCGCTGCACCACCCACCGGTTCCGTCATGGCGACGTCCCTGTCTGAGCTCCCCGACCCTGTATCCCCTGATGGCTCAGACAGGGACTTCAAAGACCGGCTGGCGCGGATCAGGGGACGAGGCTGCTCTGCGCCAGCCGCTCCAACCTCCCGACGTCGGACCCCGTTGGGAGTGGCCGCGCGGTCTGGATGACCGGGAGTCCCCTCTCGACAGGAGAGCCCGCCGGCCTGATCCACCGCCGTCCCTCGTCGCCTGGCGAGGATGGCGGGTGGACCTGTTGACCGACCACTCTCGAGAAGTGAGGCAGCTATGTCGCAGGTCGAGCAGATGAAGATGCAGCTCCATGGTCTGGCAGACCAATGCCGCCAAGGAGCTACCAGCCTGGCCGGATTCAAGCAACGATTTCAACAGTCCGGCGAACAGGTACAGGCCCTGATCCGTGGATCGGCCACCGGCGCGGACCGCGACATCTCCGCAGTCCTCGAGGCTGCAGGAAAGTCGGTTGAGCAGGCTGTCCAGGCACTCCAGATCGCCGAGGCCGGTTGTCGCAGCTACGCCGACCAGATCTAGCCGGCCGAGGCGGCAACGGTGCCTTCGGAGCTGCAACGAGTCGCCCAGCAACTACTGGCCATCTTGGACGAGATTCCACGGGTAGTGGCGTACCTGCACGACCGCGCAGGCAAGTATCGCGAGTCAGCCGGCTGGATCGGCAACATGAGCCTGTTCGAGGAGGCGCTGAAGAGACCCGGCATCGAAAGGTGGCCGTTCGATCTGGCCCGTGTGCAACTGGCGTACGGGGAACGGCTGCGACGGGCGCGGGCCAACGCCGACTCCCGAGAGCCGCTGCGTCTGGCGTACGACGCCTTCACGCTGCTCGGCGCCCGGCCCTGGGCGGACCGTGCCGCCAAGGAGCTCCGGGCCACCGGATGGGGTGCACCGAGAACCACCGCGAGCGGAGAAGTGCTCACGCCCCAGGAGCGGGAAATCGCGGATCTCGCGGCTTCCGGCTTGAGCAACAAACAGATCGCCGAGCGGTTGTACCTCTCGCACCGGACCATCGGCGCGCACCTGTACCAGATCTTTCCGAAGCTCGGGATCACCTCCAGAGCTGCACTTCGCGACGCGCTCGCGGCGCTGGAGAGATGACACGCCCGGACCGCACTACCACCTGGCGCGCTGCCCGGATGCGGTGCTGGATCGGCCGGGAGCGAACCTCAGTGGACGGGTGCCCTTGGGGCTGCTGACAGCGGCCGCGATGGCCTGGGCAGCGAGGGCGACCTCCGCGCCGGTGAGCTCGTGCTCGGCCAGCTTCGAATCGACCCGGTGGATCAGGCCGGGGTACAGGCCTTCATAGGCTTGAACCGTCTCAGCATCGTCCGGATGGATGGTACGAACGCGCGGGCCGTTCTCGGGGACCAGGAAACCGGGGACGACGATCGTGGTCTCGACCCCGAACTCGGTCAGCTCCTGGGCGTAGCTCGCCGCGAGGTGGTCGATCATCGTGATCGCTTCGGAGTGCAGCGCGAGGTAGGGCGCGCCCTCTACATCGTGGTTCGCCGGCACCACCCACACCAGCAGACCTTGGCGCCGCTCGCGCATCTGCGGCAGCACGGAACGGTTGACGCGCTGAGTGGACAGCACATGCGCGTCGTAGATCTGCGCCAACTGGTAAGGGGTGAAGGATTCGAGCGGTCCGCGAGGCACCGGGCCGACGGCGTGGACCACCGCGTCGATTCGTCCGCACTGCGCCAAGATGTCGCCGACCGCGGTCGAGACCGAGCGCTGGTCGGCCACGTCCAACGAAATGGGGCGCGGGCCGTGGCCGCTCGGCTCGGCGAGTCGGCCGGCCGGGTTGGCGCCGGCCGGGCTGATCCCTGCGTACACGATGTGGCCTGACTCTGCCAACGCGTTGACTGTGGCAACTCCGAGGTCGCTGGAAGCCCCGGTAACAAGGACGATCTGTGACATGTGCTCCTCGTTACTCTTCGGCAGATCACGGAAGCGGCGTCTCACTCCCGGCTGTCCCATCAGTGTCGGCACGACGGAATCCGGCCGCATCAGTCGAACGACTGTCAGCGAGACCATGACTGCGCTGAGCTGCGCACCCAGCGGTGGTACGGAGGAATGACTGCCTGGTGCGGAGTTTCGCGCGGACCGGCGGTGGTCTTTCGACGGAAGCGGCTCCCCGGTGATCCCGGCCAGGCTGTCGAAGAGCGCCAGCAGGCGGCTTCCCCTCGAAGAGCGCGGAGTTGTCGCGCAAGAAAGGCAAGACATGACAGCGAGTTTCGTGCAAGCACCGGGCGAGACGGTTGACGTCGGCGGAACGCCGTTCGCGTACCGCGAGTTGGGTCCGGCCGGCGGCGTGCCGCTGGTGCTGCTGAACCACATCACTGCGGTGCTGGACGACTGGGATCCCGCCGTGGTCGACGGATTCGCGACTGAGCGACGTGTCATCGTGGTGGATCTCCGGGGCGTCGGCGGCTCCGGCGGCACCACCCCCGACAGCATCGAGGCGATGGCCGCCGACACGGTGGCTTTTCTGGAGGCTCTCGGGCTGGACGTCGCCGACCTGCTGGGCTTTTCCCTGGGTGGCATGGTGGCCCAGGCGGTCGTCCAGCAGCGGCCCGACCTGGTCCGGCGGATCGACGTTCTGGTGCCGACCATCAGCTCGTTCAACCTCGCGCGGCTACTGCCCAACGCCACGTTGAGCATCTACCCCGGACGCGGGCCACGGCGGGATCTTCCAGTACCACGACCTGTTCGTTCAGCAGGTCCTGGAGTTCCTCCGCGACTGACAGGCCGCCACGGTGCCGCCGCGATCGGCACCGTGGCCCTGATCTACCTGGACCACGACGGTCGCAGGTGGTTCACGATCGACCAGCCCGGGATTGCTCGCTGAGCGTCAGCTGTGGGGGCGCCAGCGGTCAATTCGGCTGGCACCGAAGCTGTCGAATCGGGTGCTGTGCGCGCACAGCGTGAGGTTGACTCGACCCAACCGGGATTCGAGTCCCCTCGCCGGCTCTCTGACCAGGGCAAATGCCGCCAAGGCCACACCTTCGGATACCGCATCTTCCCGCTAGCAATCATGGCCGTGCGTTGACACTCAACTGTCATTTCGCCACGATGCGATCATGTCAAACACGATCGGGCAGAACGATCATTCCAGCCTCGCGGACGAAGTCCAGCACGTTCTCGAGGCGGGGGCAGCACCCGCCGCACTCTCACCACCGGAACTCGCCCAGCAAGTAGGCAAGCTCCTGAACGTCTCTTCTCTGCAAGCCGAGCTTCTTGTTGCTGAGGCTGGTCGCCTCTACATAGATCGTATGCGGGAGCGATTCTCAAGGCTTAAGGTTTCGGAACGACTGAAGCGAACCAATCCATTCTTGCTACGTATCCGGGGGGCCAAGACCGTCGAAGACTGGGCGACAATTCAGGTGACGGGCGCGTTGTTTGCATCCGAAGAGGAAGCCGTCGGCCACCTCCTCGAAGCCGTCGCAAAAGCATGCTTCCCGCGAGCCACCGAGCCACTGCACCCCGACGACTTCGACTTTGAAGTCATTATTTCCCCAACCGAAGTAAACGGCTACCAGGTCAAGATGAGCTGGGATTGCATGCCAATGAGTTCACGGAAAAATCTGTCCAATACCATACGAAGAGTAACAGAGGAGTACGCCAAATCAGACATAGTGTTTACCGGCTACTTTGCTCCATGCTATGGACGCGCACGCACTTCGCAAGCACCGGGCCAGGAGTATATTTCTCTCGCCAGCCGGGAATTTTGGTCTCAGGTCGGCTCCGGAACAGATGACTTCGATGTTCGAGTTGGTGAAGTCTGCGCACTGCTTTGCTCGGAGTTCAGGTCCGAGGTCCTAAATACACTTGTGCCGGATCTGATTTCCAAGCTGGCCATAGCCGCGCAAGGCGAGATCGGCGACGACCAAGGAAATTTAGATTTCCGCAAACTATTTCGCCGCGTGAATAAGTGACTAGCTCGCGATCTGCTGCGCCGCCGCCTGTGCCTGCGCCAGGAGAGAAGCATGTAGGTGCTTCGCGACCGCTTCAGCCAAGGCGACAGGGACAGCATTACCGACCAACTTGTACTGATCTCGCCCGCTTCCCGCGAACTCCCAGTCGTCGGGGAATGTCTGAATCCTGGCGCACTCTCTGACACTGAGCGGTCGATCCTCTATCGGATGACACAACGAGGTACTCGCATTTTGCGGTTCGGTGAGGATCGTTGGCGACGGGGCATCCAGGGAGAGGCGTCGCCAATATCCCGATCTCCCCCCCTTGGCATAGAAGGCCTTCCCCATCGACTCTTTTTGGATCGCCTCGGGCAGATCCCGCCAGTTTCCACCCGCGGGCACCATCTTCAAGTACTGCAGCTTACGCTCGCTGAACTGCACGCAGTATGAACGATCGTCTTCGAGCCCGGACAGCGCGTCCCCAAGCGTGCGCCACGGTTGATGTAAGAGTCCACCGCCAGCGGCATGAGTCGCATCAGGGAATGAAACTCTGTGCCCATCGCGATATCCCATCACGAAGACCCGGCGGCGCGCTTGCGGCACACCATAATCGGCGGAGTTGAGCTCTCGGAAATCGATGCTGTAACCAAGGTCTTTCAGTCGCGCCGAAAGCTCGCGGAAGAGCGACCCATGGAGGTCATCGATAATCTTTCCGTTATTATTGTGCGGGAGTTCTCGCCAGCGCGTCGATGCCGACAGGAGACCCTTGACGTTTTCTAGAAGAAACGCTCTGGGCCGGACTTCGTCGATAAGCCGCACGAACTCGAAGAGCAGTGGACCTCGATCGATATCATCCATTCCACGACGCCGGCCAGCCGTACTGAAGCTCTGACAAGGCGGACCACCAGCGAGCAGGTCGACTTCACCTGCCCCCAGGCCTGACAGCTCGTAGATCTTTTTTGCATCGAGCGCCCTGGCATCATCAGCGAAGAATGGCAGATCAGGCCGATTGACGCCTGCGGTCCTAGCAGCAGCATCCATATTGTCTGCGGCCATCCGGATATCAAAACCTGCCGCTTCTAATCCTAGATCGAGCCCCATCGCACCAGAAAAGACGGATACGCAGGCAAGCCTGGTCCCTGCCGTACTTTCAGCCGGTATTTCACGTGAGACTGACGCGCCCCCACGGCGTGACCCCGTGTGAGGTACATCCCCAGCTGTCGCCATGCAACTCTTCCTAACGCAGTCGTATTACACGGATGTAACTACGATGGCCCGTTACTCTACCCTCGCACGTGCAGAGACTCCCTACGCGATAGGCCAAGCGGAGCTGTGGACAACCTGGCACCCCGCTCGGTCTCAGTCTGTCGATGGGACGGGCCGATCCGAGCTACGCTCAGCGGATGGCTCGACGTAGCGTCTCGGTCTCTCAGCGCGGTCACGGTCGCAAGCGTGGAGGGTCTCACCAGGTTCTGGTGTACTCCGGCGTAGATCCGGCGACAGGTAGCGGGTTCCTCGTGGCTCAGGCCGGTCAACGCATCGGGAAGTCCCCGGTCTAGATGGGTGCCTCTCTCTTCGCGGTCAGCGATCTCCACGTGTCGTACCCCGAGAATCGCAGCATCGCGGAAGCGCTCGAGCCGGCGAGCGACGATGACTGGCTGATCATCGCCGGCGACGTCGGGGACGTGTTCGCCGACGTCGAGAGGACGCTGCGCCTGCTGCGCGGACGGTTCCGCGAGGTGATCTGGACCCCCGGCAACCACGAGTTGTGGACCGTTTCGTCGGACCCCGTACAGCTGCGCGGCGACGCCCGGTACCGCGCCTTCGTACGGATGTGCCGCGAGATCGGAGTACGAACACCGGAGGACGAATACGCCCGATGGGAAGGGCCAGACGGTCCGGTCCTCATCGCCCCGGTCTTCCTGCTGTACGACTACACGTTCCGCGCGCCCGGAACCCGGACGAAGGAGGAATCACTGGCCAAGGCGTACGACGCCGGCGTGGTCTGCACCGACGAGAGGATGCTGCATCCCGACCCGTACCCGGACCGGGAGTCGTGGTGCCGGGCCCGCGTGGCAGAGACCGAGCGGAGGCTGGCCGCGACCGACCCGGCGATCCCCACGGTGCTGGTGTCGCACTGGCCGCTGGACCGGCGGCCGACCGAACAACTGTGGTTCCCCGAGTTCGCCCAATGGTGCGGCACCGAGCTGACCGCCGGCTGGCACACCCGGTTCCGCGCCACCGTCGCGGTCTACGGCCATCTGCACATCCCGGGTACCAAGACCTACGAGGGCGTCCGCTTCGAGGAAGTCTCGCTGGGCTATCCGCGAGAGTGGAAACGGCGGGGCGAACAGCGCAGTCCGATGCGCAGCATCTTCCGGGACGACGCGTGATCGACGAACTGCTGCCGTCCGGCGTGGTGGCGGTGGAGGACCACGAAACCGGTTGCCGTCGACGTCAGCGTGGAATGAGGCCCTCGGCGAAAACCTCGAAGAGTTCCGCCGGTCCCCCCATGAAGTGCTGATGCGGGCCTTCGAGCAGCACGGCCTGCGTGGACCCGCAGTCCGTCCAGCCGCCCATCTTCCGATGGTCGACCTCGATGTCGTCACTCCAGCCGATTGTCGTGATCGGGGTCTTCAGCCGCTGCGGGTCCGGCATGACGTAACGCTTGTTGGCGGCGATGTCCTCCTCGAGGACATCCAGGTAGACGTCGCTCAGCTCGGGTATCGGAGTACCACCCGACGCGATGATCAGCTTGCTCAGCTCCTCATTCAGCTCCGGCCTGCTCATCGTGAGCCAGCGGCCTGCCGGCCCGTCCTGCGGTGCCACCTGCGACGAGATGAACACCCGGCCTGCCGTCGTTCGCCGGCGCCGCTCCAGTTCTGCCGTCGCCTCGTACGCCGCCAGCGCGGAACCGCAGTGGCCGAAGAAGGCATAGGGCACGTCGAGGTAGGGCTCGACGACGTCCGCGATCGCGACCGCCATCTCCTGATAGGTAGCGAAGACGGGCTCCCTGAACCGGTTCTCCCGGCCCGGCGGCTGGAGCCGGCAGAAGTCGATACCCCGATAGCTCTCCGGCCACCGCCGGTACATGCTCGCGCCACAGCCGGAGTACGGCAGGAGGAAGAGTCGCGCCGATGCCTCGGCGAGCGGGGCTCGCGAGAACCACTTGTCCGGCGGGGCACTCGAGGTCGTCATCCTGGATCTCCTTGCAGGTCCGCCACCAGGGTCTCGGTCACCTGCCGCACGGCGTACGAGTCGAAGAAGTGCCCACCGTCGACGATGTTCAGCACGAACGGTCCGGTCGTCTCCGCGCCCCAGGGCTCCATCCGGTGCGGCGGCGATTCCTCGTCGGCCGCACCGGCGAAGGCGGTGATCGGGATGTCGAGCGGCACGCTCGGCTGATAGGTGTGGGTGCTCAGCACGGTCAGATCGGCGCGAAGCGTGGCGACCATCTCGGCCAGCATCTCCTGATCCTCGAGGAGCTGGTCCGGAGTACCGCCCAACTCCTTCATGTAACGCACCAGACCCTCGTCCGGCCCGTTCCAGCCACGGATCTGGCGCTCGAGGCTCGGTGCCGCACTGGACGAGACGTACAACGCCCGCGGCATCGGCATCGCTCGCTCGCGGAGTTCGTGCGCGAGCGACCAGCCGACTCGGGCGCCCATACTGGCCCCGAACAAGGCGATTGGCCGATCCATCAGCGGCTCGACCGCCCCGACGAGGTTGTCCACCAGCTCGTCCATCTCGTAGTAGGGCTGCTCGTCGCAACGATCGACCCGACCCGGCAGTTGCACGGCGATCGGGTCGATCGACTGAGGCAGTATCCCTGGCCAGCCGCGGAACATCGCCGCGTTACCACCCGCGTGGTGCAGGCACAACAGCGTCGTCGCCCCGGCTGCCGGGCGGCGGAACCGTTTGAACCAGCGTCGTCCGTCGGACATGAACAGCTGCCTCCTTGGCGCCGTCAACCGACGCGGCGCGCCGTGATGGGCAGGTGCTTGTAGCCGGACACGAAGGTGGATCTCATCCGCTCCGGTGGGCCGGCCGGCTCGAAGCCGGTGTAGGTGGTCAGCAGCTCCTCGAAGAGGATCTTGAGCGTGGCCCGGGCGAGCGTGTGCCCGACGCAGTAGTGCGGGCCCATACCGAAGGCCAGGTGCCGGTTCGGCTTGCGGCGGAGCTGGAACTCGGAGGGGTTCTGGAACACCTCCTCGTCACGATTGGCCGACCCGAACCAGATGACCACGGGGTCGGCTGCCTTGATCATGGTGTTGCGCAGCTGAACATCCCGGGTGGCGTGACGCATGAAGTAGCTCACCGGCGACGCGAGCCGCAGCGCCTCCTCGACCGCGGACGGGGTCACCTTGATGTCGGCGGCCCACTCGTCGAGGAGCCCGTCGCCGAGGTGTTCGGCCATCACGTAGTTGGGTGAGTGGGGAGTCGTCACCGACGCGCCGAGAAGCACGCTGTAGCAGTTCGACATGACCTCACCGGGAGCCATCGGCCGGCCGTCCACCTGGGTGGACAGCAGCACGCTGATCAGGTCGTCGGCCGGCTTGCGCACCCGCTCGCGGTAGATGTCCTGGAAGTATGCGAACAGTTCGCGGTGCGCGCTGTCCACGGTTGCCACGGCACCTTCGCCGCCCAGGTAGTCGAGATCGTTCGCCGCGACCGACGCGTTGAGCAGGTGGCAGAGTCGCGGCCAGTCTTCCCGGGGCAGATCCATCGCAACGCCGGCCACCGCCACCGGCAGCATCAGCATGGCCTGCGCGAAGTCGAACGAACCGCCGTCGCCCAGTGGCTCGAACAGCTCGCGGACCAACCGCCGGATCGCCTCGTGTTCGGCTTCCACCGACTTCGATGTGAGCGCCCTCTGCAACCGCGCTCGCATCGCGGTGTGACGCGGCGGGTCGGTCACCGGAATCTGGCGCCCGCCCGCGGGGTCCTGGCTGCCGAGGGTGTCCAGCATCGTGCCGCGCTCGGACGTGAACGTCTCGTGGTCCCGAAGTACCAGGTCGGCGTCGGCGTACCTGACCACGGACCAGAAGCCCCGCCTGGCGTCCACCTGCTGCCAGGTGAGCCGGTCGAGCCCGCGCAGATGATCCCAGGTCGCTCTGTAGTCACCGTCGCTGAACAACATGGGATCAGCAATGCCGAACGACGCCGTCTGGGTCACCGGGCACTTGCCGACCAGCTGTGCGGGCGACAACTCCGCATCGGTCGTCATCGTCGACCCTCTCTGCTGTCGGCTGCGACGCCGTCCAGTCGCCGCGAGACCTCTTCGGCCAGGATCTCGATCGTGGGATTGAGGAACAGGATGCGGGCCGACATGGCCACGTCGAACCGCTGCTGAAGTGCGGCGAGCAGCTCGGCCGCGAGCAGCGAATGCCCGCCCAGTTCGAAGAAGTCGTCGGTGACGCCGATCGGCTCGACCTGGAGCGCCTCGCCCCAGATCTCCACCAGTTGACGCTCCAGGTCGGTGCGGGGCTCGACGTAGTCGTTCCAGACGTTGCGCGGCATTCGTACGCTCGGTACCGCCGAGCGGTCCACCTTGCCGTTCGGGTTCAACGGAATGTCGGCGACCGGGAAGATCGCCCACGGGACGAGGTGGGCCGGCAACTTGTCGTGCAGGAAGTCGCGTAGCTCGGCGCCCAGCGTCGCCTGCTCCTCCACGCTCAGTTCGCCCACTGCCACGTAGGCGACCAGGCGGGCATCGCCGGCGCCGTCCAGGTGAGCGAGTGCCGCGGCCTGCCGCACCTTGGGGTGGGTCAGCAACTCGAGTTCCACCGTACTGGGCTCGACCCGATAGCCCCGGATCTTCACCTGCCGGTCGGCACGGCCCAGGAAGTCCAGGTCGCCGCTGCTGGTGCACACGACCAGATCGCCGGTCCGGTACATCCGGCTTCCGGGCCGGTCCGCGTCGATGCTGGCGACGAACTTCTCCGCGGTGGCCCAGGGTTTCCGCAGATAGCCCGTGGCCACTCCGGATCCACCGACCCAGAGCTCGCCCTCCTCGCCTTGCTCCACCGGCCGCAGCGAGGCGTCGAGAACCATGACGGTGGTGCCGTCGACGGCCCGTCCGATGGGTACTCGCGGGCCGCTGTCCGGTGTGCGCGTCGTCCAGCAGGTGGTGAACGTCGTGTTCTCGGTCGGGCCGTAACCGTTGGTGAAGATCATCCGCGGGTACGCCGCAAGCAGCCTCCGCACATGCGCCGGCGAGAGGACGTCACCGCCTGCCAGCAGGTGACGAACGCCGCTCAACCCGTCGAGATGGTGATCGACGATCTTGTGGAAGAGTCCGGTGGTGAGCCACAGGACCGTGATGCCTTCGTTCCGCACGGTCGCGATGATCTCGCCGAGGTCGGCATGACCGGTCGGCGCGAGGGCCAACCGGTGGCCCCGTACCAGCGGTGTCCAGATCTCGAAGGTGGAGACGTCGAACCCGACCCGGGTCAGTTGCAGGAAGACGTCGTCCGCGCGGATGTCGATCCACCAGGGATCGTCGATCAGCCGGAAGACCGCTCGGTGCGGAACCACGACGCCCTTGGGCTCGCCCGTGGAGCCGGAGGTGTAACAGACGTACATGGGGGTGTCCGGCGTGATCGGCGTGGTGTCGGCCGGTTCCGGGACGTACCGGTTGGCAGTCTCGTCGTCGATCCGCACGAGCTGTTCGATCTCCGGTACCGCGCCCAGCGTCGTACCGTCTACCACTGCGAACCGGGCCGCGGAGTCCGCCACGATCCGGCGCCGCTGCTCGGCCGGCTCGGCCGGGTCCAGGTAGAGGTATGCCCCGCCAGACTTGAGGACAGCCAGGAGTGCGGTGATGAGCGGAAGCGAGCGGCCCAGAACCACCGCCACGACCGCACCGCCACCCACACCCGCCAGCCGCAGGTGTTCGGCCAGTGCTTCTGCTTGCGTGTCCAGCTCCTTGTAGGTGACGGTCACGCCCGCGTGGCTGACCGCCGGGTCATCGGGCGTGCGCCGCGCCTGTTCGGCTACCAACTCATGGATCAACGGCACCGGGTCATGCTCGGGAGCGGCACCGCGGGCGCTGGCCGGCCGCAGGTCCGACCACGTCGATTCGATGAAGTCCTGGCAGTCCTGGCGGCTGCTCCCAGCTCGCGCCTCCCGCCAGCCGGCGGGGTAAGCGATCTTCGACGGCCACAGCGAGTACTGGTCCTCGTCGTTGACCAGGACGACGAACCTGGCGTCGGGCTCATCGAATGCGTTCAAGAGAGTCGAACCCTTCATCTCGGAACTCAACGGTCAGGAAATCAACAGTCAGCACACCTTGCGCATCCACCGCAGTTCGTCGGTGGTCCGGCCGTACTGGATGCCGAGCAGTTCGTCGCGCAGCCGCAGGGTGACCGGCCCGGGGCTACCGTCGCCGATCGTCCACCCGCCGCCGGCACCGCGGACGTGTCCGACCGGCGCGATGACTGCCGCGGTACCACAGGCGAAGACCTCGGTGATCAGGCCTTCCTCGCAGTGTTTACGCCACTGCGAGACCGAAAGGCGCCCCTCCTCGCAGCCGAGACCGAGCCGGGCGGCCAACTGGAGAAGGGAATCCCGCGTCACACCCGGCAGCAGCGTGCCGGTCAGTGCCGGGGTCATCAGCGTGGCCGGACCGCCTCCGGCCGGCTGCTGGACGAAGCAGAGGTTCATACCACCCATCTCCTCGACCCAGGTGTGCTCGGCCGCATCCAGCCAGACAACCTGGTCGCAACCCTGCTCCACCGCTTGCCGCTGCGCCAGGAAAGCCGCGGCGTAGTTGCCGCCCGCCTTTGCCGCTCCGGTCCCGCCAGGCGCTGCCCGGGCGTACTCCTCGGACAGCCAGACGGTCAGGGCCGGCGGCCCCGTGCGGGTGCTGAAGTAAGCGGACGCCGGGCTCGCGACGACGCAGAACAAGTAGCTGCGCGACGGGAGGGTGAACCCCAGCGTCGGCTGGGTCGCGATCATGAACGGGCGAAGGTACAGGCTGGTACCCGCACCGTCAGGCACCCAGTGCCGCTCCTGCCGGACCAGCAGCTCGACGGCCTGGACGAACGTCTCGACCGGAAGCTCCGGCATCGCGAGCCGCTGCGCGGACGCGTTGAACCGGGCCGCGTTCCGCTCCGGCCTGAACAGCGCGACGGAACCGTCCGGCTGACGATAGGCCTTCATACCTTCGAAGACCTCCTGCCCGTAATGGAACACGGACGCCGTCGGCGGCAGCGAGATGTTCTGGTACTCCTCGAGCCGCCCGTCATGCCACCCGCGTTCGTCGTCCCAGCGCAGGGTGATCATGTGGTCGGTGAATGCCTGACCGAAGACCGGTGCGGCCAGAATCGAGCGTCGCTCCACGTCGGGCATCGGACTTCGGCTCGGTCGAACCTCGAATTCGAGGATGACTACTGCCCTCCCTCTTGCTACCAACAGAGGTCGAGCATGCGGTCGCGCCGCCAGCATCCGGTACTGATGCCTGTCAGTACGTGCACGCCGAAGCTAGCCCGCCAAGGCGCGGTCCAGGATTTCGAGGCCTAGGGAGAGTTCCTCTTCGGTGGCCGTCAGGGGTGGGGCTATGCGGAAGACGCCGCCCATGCCTGGGAGTTGGACGATGTTCATGTGGAGGCCTAGTTCGAGGCAGCGGCGGGTGGTGGCGGCTCCGAGTTGGTCGGCCTCGGGGCCGCCCAGTTCCACGCCTAGCAGGAGGCCGCGGCCGCGGATGTCGGTGATGGCGGGGTGGCGGTCGGCGAGCGCCTCCAGGCCTTGGCGGAGGAAGGTACCGAGTTTGGCGGCTTGTTCGTCGAGGCGCTCTCGGGTCAGTACGTCGAGGACGGTGTTGCCGACGGCTGCTACCAAGGGGTCGGAGACGTGGGTGGTGAAGAAGAGGAAGTCGCGGTCGTGGGCGGCGGCCTCGATCTCGGCGGTGGTGATCACGGCGGCGAGCGGGAGGCCGGCGCCGAGTGTCTTCGACAAGGTGAGGATGTCCGGTACTACGCCGTCGCGCTCGAAGGCGTACCAGTCGCCCGTCCGGCAGAGCCCGGTCTGCGCCTCGTCGAGGATCAGCAGCATCTCCCGCTCGCGACACTTCTGCTGCAGCGCGGCGAGGTACCCGACAGGCGGTTCGAGAACCCCGCCCGAGCTGAGGATCGGCTCCACGATGCAAGCGGCGAGACTCCCCACGGACTGCGCATCAATCAACTCGAACCCGAGATCCAGCTGCCGTTGCCAGTCGAGCGAGTCAGCTTTGCCGACGGGCACCGGAAGGGCGAAGTTGCCCGGCGCGGCAGGTCCGTAGCCCTTGCGGCCAGCGCTGTACGTCGCACCCAACGCCGCCTGCGTCATCCCGTGCCACGACCGCGCGAACGACACGATCTCGTGCTTGCCGGTGACCAGCTTGGCCATCCGGATCGCGGCCTCGTTCGACTCCGCACCTGTCGTCAGCAGCAGTACCTTCGACAGCGGGTCAGGCAGCGACTCGGCCAACCGCCGCGCCAGCTCGACCACCGGCCGGCTCAGCATCCCGCTGAACAGATGGTCGAGCGTCCCGATCTGCCGCCGGACGGTGGCGACGATGTCCGGGTGCGAGTGACCGAGAATCGCGCTCATCTGCCCTGAGGTGAAGTCGAGGATCCGGCGCCCGTCCTCGGTGAACAGGAAGCTGCCGGCCGCACGGTCGATCAGATCCGGGCTGAACGCGCCAGGCCCCAGGTAGCGCACAAGATGATCCATACCCAAGACGCTAAGAGCACGGAAACCATCGCGTCCAGCACACATTCCCGCACTTGCTGTTCGGGAAAACCGCACAACAATGGCCGGTATGACGCTCAACCCCTGGCGGCTCCGGCTGCTCAACCGGCTGGAGACCCACGGCACGATCCGCGCCGTCGCCACGGCTCTCGACCTGTCCCCGTCGAGCGTGTCCCAGCAGCTCGCACTGCTCGAGACCGAGACCCACACCAAACTGCTGGAGCGGACCGGCCGACGCGTCCGCCTCACCCCGGCCGGCCTGATCCTGGCTCGCCGGGCGCAGGCGATCCTCGATCACATGGACGCCGTCGAGGCCGAGCTGCGCAGCTTCGGCACCGAACCGGCCGGCCTGGTCCGCCTCGGCGCGTTCCAGAGCGCGATCCACACCCTGGCCATGCCCGCGGTGAGCCGCCTGGCCACGACCTATCCGCATCTGGAGATCCAGGTTCTCGAGCTCGAGCCACACGAGAGCCTGGCCGCACTCCGAAGCGGCGACGTCGACCTGATCGTCACCACGACGGACTTCGTCGAGGCGCCACTCGGCCCGGACCTCGATCTCCTGCCCCTGACCACCGACCTGATCGTGCTCGTCCTCCCGCCCGACCACCCGACAGCGGGCCGCGGTCCGGCCGACCTCTCCGCGTACGCCGATGAGCCCTGGGCCTTCGACCGCCCGCAGTCGTACATGTCCAACCTGACCACGAGGCTCTGCCGCCAAGCCGGGTTCGAGCCGAGGGTCGTCGGCCGGTTCAGCAACTACTCGACCTTGCTCCGGCACGTCGAGGCCGGGCTGTCGGTCGCGATGCTGCCCAGCCTGGCCGTGGATCCGCGCTATCGGGTCGCCACCCGGCGGCTCGTAGTACCGGTGACGCGGGCGATCACTGCCGTCGTACGCCGGGGTGCGCCGCCGCGGCCCGCGGTGCTCACGGTGCTGGCCGCGCTGCGGCAATTAGAACAAACCACTGTGCACGAGGTCTGCTAATTTCTCTCATTCTTTGATTAATGCGTCAATGATTTCCTGTGTTCTGCGTCACTGTGATTTTGTATACCGCCAGGTGGCGCGCTGAGACGCCACCCCGGGCCGCCGGAATTCAGTGATACTCGGGTTATGGAACTGGGGGAGCATTATCGGTGCGAGTACTGATTGCAGGGGTGGACCAGGCGTTCGTGGCCGCCACCGCTCGTGAACTTCGGCGATTGTCGATGGCGGTCGACGTCTGTCACGAGGGCGGCGGCGCGCTCGAACGCATCGGGCTGCACGACTACGACGTTGTAGTCCTCGACGCCGAGCTGCCGTCCGTTCCCGCCGACGAGTTGGTCCGCAAGGTGGTCGCGTCCGGAGAAGGGCCGCGACTGCTCCTGTTGACCCGTTCGACCGAGGCCTTGGATCGGGTCGAAGGACTCGCCATCGGTGCCGATGACGTGCTGTCGTGGCCGTTCGCGACGATCGAACTCGTGGCCAGGATCCAGGCACTCGGCCGCCGGTCGGTGCGCGCGCTTCCCCCGGTACGCCGATGGCAGGGCGTCGTGCTCGACCTGCCCAGGCACCAGGCCAGCCGCGAGGGCCGCTTCCTCCAGCTGTCGCCGAAGGAGTTCGCCGTACTGGACGTCCTGATGCGGGCGTCGGGGGTCGTGGTCAGCGCCGAGGAGCTGCTCGAGAAGGCCTGGGACGAGAATGCCGATCCGTTCACGAATGCCGTCCGCGTCACGATGATGACGCTGCGCCGAAAACTCGGCCCGCCCAGCCTGATCGAGACCGTTCCGGGCGTCGGATATCGATTGCGCTAATGCGGACCGGAGCTCGAACCTTCCGCCCCCGGAGGTCGATCCCCGGCCCGCTCATGTAGCGACGTCACTACTCCTCAGATTCAACCCGACCAGGCCTATTGCGAGCATCAAGGATTTCCCTTACGCCACCCTTATCCCCGCCCTGAGTCGCAATCGCGACGGCGTTGGCGGTGATGCTCGCGGCGACCGCCAGCCACTCGATCAGGCCGAGGGTCTGGTCGAGAACCATCCAGCCGACCAGCACTGCGAGCAGCGGGTTGGTGCTCATGAAGAGGCCGTAGAAGGACGTGGGGATCCGGCGGAGAGCGAGCAGGTCCACGAGAAACGGGACCGCTGAGGAGAGGACGCCGGCCGCCACCGCGTAGGCGACGTACCGGAGTGACGGCTGGTGGTGGAGGAAGATCCACACGCCGATGGGGAGGTACACCAGAGCCGAGACTGTGGATGCGGCCGCGGCGCCCTGGGCGGATGGGAGGCGAGTGCCGAGGGTGCGGTTGAGGAGGATGTACGCCGCCCAGCAGGCCGCGGCGACCAGGCCGCAGGCGATGCCTAGATAGTCGGTGGTCGGCTGCGGTCGCATGAGTACAGCTACTGCGGCACCGGCGATCAGCGCGCAGAGGAGATCGACCTTGCGGCGGGACGCGGTCAGCGCGATCGCCAGCGGGCCGAGGAATTCCAGGGTGACCGCCAGGCCGAGGCCGATCCGGTCGATTGCCGTGTAGAGGGTCAGGTTCATGACGGCGTAGACAGCGGCCAGCGCCAGTACGGGCAGCCATTCGCGGCGGGTGAAGGCGCGGAAGCGGGGGCGGGTGATGCCCACGAGCAGTACGGCCGCCACCCATTGACGCACCGCGACGACACCGGCCGGTCCCAGCGCGGGGAAGGCGAGCGATCCGGTCGCTGCGCCGACCTGGTTGGACAGGGCGCTGGCCAGCATCATCGCGATCCCACCTACCCGAGGTCGCGCTGCAGCATCGGGCAAGGCGGCGGTGGCGGCTGGCGGAGCTTCCACGGTCATACCGGCAGGATGTGCCTGCCATAGCAATACGCAAAATGCATGAGATGAACATCTATACGATCAGCGTATGGATGTGGAGCTGCGGCAGTTGCGGGTGCTGGTCGCGATCGTCGACGCGGGAAGCTTCACCGACGCGGCGCTGGATCTCGGCGTCTCGCAGGCCGCCGTCTCGCGGACGCTGGCCGCGCTCGAGCAGAGCCTGAAGGTGCGGCTGCTGCATCGGACCAGCCGGACGATCGCGCTCACCCCGACCGGCGCCCAGCTCGTACCCCGCGCTCGCCGCCTGCTGGCGGAGATGGACGAGCTCGTCCGCGAGGCGACCTCGGGCCACGCCCGGCTTCGGGTCGGCCATGCCTGGTCGGCACTCGGCCGGCATACCGCGACCTTCCAGCGCCGTTGGGCCGAGCTCCACCCCGATGTCGACCTCCTGCTGGTCCGCACCAACACCCCGAGCGGCGGCCTGGCCGAAGGCGTCTGCGACCTCGCCGTCGTCCGGACCCCGCCCGACGAGAAGCACTTCGCCGTCACCGAGGTCGGGCTGGAGCGCCGCTTCATCGTGATGGCCGCCGACGATCCGTGGGCCCGCCGCCGCTCGATCAAGCTCGACGAGGTCCGCACCCGCACGGTGATGTCCGACCGCAGGACCGGTACTACGACAGCCGACCTCTGGCCACTCGGCGACCGACCGGAGCTGGAGGACACCGCCGATGTCGACGACTGGCTCGCGCGGATCGCGGCCGGCGGCGTCGTCGGCATCACGCCGGAGAGCACCGCTACGCAGTACGGGCGGGCAGGGGTCGTCTTCCGGCCGCTGAAGGACGCGCCGCCCGTCGCAGTACGGGTGATCTGGCCGCGGCACGATCCGCACCCGGCGACGCAGGACGCGGTCGCCCTGATCACCGAGGTCTACCAGAGCTAGCCGACCTGCTCGACCGACGCCGCGTGCCGTTTGGCGAGATCGTGGTAGATCGTCGCATTGTGGTCGACGAAGAGCTTGGCGGTGCCCTCGAGCGGAATGATCTTCTTCGCCGGACTGCCGAGCGCGACGGACTCACCGGGGATGACCATGCCCGGGGTGACGGTCGCGCCGGCCGCGATCAGCGTGCGGGCGCCGACGACGGCACCGTCCAGAACGATGGCTCCGTTGCCGATCAGGGCCTGCTCGCCGATCGTGCAGTCGTGGACGAGGCACTGGTGGCCGATCGTCACGTTCTTGCCGATCTCGCAGATCCCGGTGTTGTTGTGCAGCACCGAGTTGTCCTGGATGTTGGCGCCCTCGCGGATGATGATCTGGCCGAGGTCGGCGCGGATCACCACGCCGTACCAGATCGACGCGTCCTTCTCGACGATCACGTTGCCGACCAGGGTGGCGGTCGGCGCGATCCAGGCTTCCGGGTGCACGGTCGGGCTGACGCCCTCGAACGAATACAGCGGCATGGTCGCCAGACTAGGCGACGGCCTTGACCTTCCTCACCAGTACTGCGCCCGCCAGCGTCACGACGGAGGCGAGCGTGTAGAGGACCGGGTAGCCACCGAGTACCTTGACGATCGGCGCCGCGATGGCGGGGGCGACCACCTGGGGCAGCGAGTTGGCGATGTTGATGACGCCGAGGTCCTTGGCGCGGTCGCGGGCGTTCGGCAGTACTTCGGTGAGCAGGGCGAAGTCGACGGACAGGTAGACGCCGAAACCGATCCCGATGATGATGGCGCCGATGATCGCGGCGGCCCAGGTCGGCCAGATCGCCAGCACCATGCCGCCGGCCGCCATCACGATGCCGGACCAGGTGACGAAGATCTTCCGGCGGCCGATCCGGTCCGACCAGCTGCCGAACCAGACGGCGGCGAGGACGACGCAGAGGCTGTAGACGGCGGTGAGGATGAGTACGCCGGTGTCGGGGTCGCTGTAGTGGACGGCGTCCTGGAGGTAGTACAGGAGGTAGAGCGTGCCGAGGCCGTTGCCGAGGTTGAGCAGGAAGCGGGTCAGCCAGGCCCAACCGAAGTCCGGGTACTTCCGTGGGCTGAGCCAAAAGCTCTTGGCGAACTCCCGCCAGACGAGCCGCTCCTTCGCCGGCAACCGCTGGTCGCCGCTCCTCACCACGTACGGAATCACCGAGAGCAGCAGGAAGACAGCACAGGCGACGTACCCGACGCCGATCCCTCCGACGATCGTCGCCAGCGCCACTCCGACCAACGCGCCCACCGTTTGCGCTAATGCGACCCACCCACCGACCACACCCCGCTGGACCTTGGGCACCCGATCCGGCACGGCAGCGGTGATCGCCGCCAGCAACGCATTACAAGACGCCTGTACCAGGCACCACCCGACCAGCATCACCGCAACCGCACCGGCGCCGGCCAGAATCAGCAACCCCGCGGCGCCACCCAGCGCCCCACCCAACACCCACGGAACCCGCCGCCCAAACCTCGACCCGGTCCGGTCCGAAAACGCCCCCGCCAACGGATTGGCAACCACCGACACGGCCGCCCCCACCCCGGTCACCAACCCGAACACGAACTCCTTGTTGCTCCCAGCAACCACATCCGCCTGCTTAGCCAGCAATACCTGAATCGGCCCGAGAAACGCCGCGAACACCCCGACATTCGCAAGCACAACCGCAGCCGTCCACCACCCCCGAACCCGAGCCACTGGTTCAGCAAAGGCGGCGGTGGGGGCGGGAGCCAGCGCCCCCGAAGCCATCGGCTCCGCCTCGCCGGTCACCGGCTGCCCACCCTGCCGACAGCCCGCGGCTCCGCCCCGCCCACTGCTGGCCGTCCCACCCCGCCGATGGCTCGTCGCTCCGCCTCGCCCGTTGCTCGTGGCTCCGCCTCGCCGGTCACCGGCTGCCCACCCCGCCGACGGCTCGCGGCGCCGCCGCACCCGTCGCTGGCTGCCCCACGCCGGCGATGGCTCGCGGCTCCGCCTCGCCCGGTTGCTGGCGGCGGCGCCTCGTTGGTTGCTGGTGGACCGGGCTCGTTGGCGGTTGGGGGTTGGTGGGTCATGCGCGGTTCTGGGCGATCAGGTTCTGGTACCAGTGGTACGAGGCTTTGGGGGTGCGTTCCAGGGTTTTGTAGTCGACGTGGATTAGGCCGAAGCGTTGGGAGTAGCCGACGGACCATTCGAAGTTGTCGAGGAGGGACCATTGGAAGTAGCCGCGGACGTCTACGCCGTCGTCGATCGCTGATTTCAGGGAGCGTAGGTAGCTGTCCAGGTAGGCGATCCGGCGTTGGTCGTCGACTACTCCGTCGACCGGGCCGTCGTTGATGGCGCAGCCGTTTTCGGTGATGTAGATGGGTGGTAGGCGGTCGCCGTAGCGAGCCTGAAGAGTGCGGAGGATCTCGCCGAAGGCGTCCGGGACGATGGGCCAGCCGAAGTCTGTCTTCTCGACGCCTTCGATGGCGCGCGGCTCGAACGGAAGGCCCTCGGGGATCGGGATGCCGTCGGTCGCGGCGGTGTCCGGGTTGCCGGTCGGTGCGCCGACCCGCGCCGGCGCGTAGTGGTTGAGGCCGAACCAGTCGATCGGGGTCGAGATGATCTTCAGGTCCTCGGCCACCGGCCCGGGCATCCCGTCGCCGATACCGTTCGGGTACTCCCCCAGCAGGATCGGGTCGACGAACATCCAATTGATCAGGTTGTCGTACAGCCCGGCCGCCTCGACGTCCTCAGCACTAGAGCTGGCCGGATAGGTCGGCGAATGGTTCGACGCGATCCCGATGTTCGACGCGCCACCCGCCCGCAGAGCCTGTACTGCGCGCCCATGCGCCAGCAGCTGATGATGCGCCACCGGCAACGCCTCGAACCCGAGCTGCTTACCCGGCGCATGCCCGCCCACGGCGTACCCGATCAGCGTCAGCACCATCGGCTCGTTGATCGTCATCCACAGCGGCACCCGGTCCGAGAACCGCTCCGCCAGGATCTTCGCGTAGTCGGCGAACCGGTAGGTGATGTCCCGGTTCAGCCAGCCACCCGCATCCTCCAGCTCCTGCGGCGTATCCCAATGAAACAAGGTCGGAGCAGGCTTGATGCCGGCCTCGAGCAACGAGTCGATCAGCCGGTCGTAGAAGTCCAGCCCGTGCCCGTTGGCCAGCCCCTTGCCGGTCGGCTGCACCCGCGGCCAGGAGAACGAGAACCGGTAGACGTCGACCCCGAGCTCCTTCATCAGCCCGACGTCCTCGGCGTACCGGTGGTAGTGGTCGCACGCCACCTCCCCGGTATCACCGTCCTTGATCCGCCCCGGCTCGGCGCAGAAGGTGTCCCAGGTCGAGCGCCCCCGACCGCCCTCGGCCACCGCACCCTCGATCTGGTACGCCGAAGTCGACACGCCCCACAAGAAATCGGGGCCGAAGGCAAGCGGTTCAGCTGTCATTGGCGCCATCCCTGTCGTAGTCCACCGGCCGGACGATGACGGCCGTCCCGTAGGCCGCCACCTCGCTCATCGTCTGGGCGATCTCGTTGCAGTCGAACCGCATCGCCAGGATCGCGTTGGCGCCCATCTGGTGCGCCATCTGGCACATCCGCATCACCGCGACGTGCCGCGACTCGGCCAGCATCTGGGTGTACTCCGGAACCTCACCGCCACCCAGCGAGCGGAAGCTGGCGGTGAAGTTCGACCCGAAGTCGCGGCTCCGCACGGTCAACCCGAACACCTCGCCGAACACCACGTCCGCCCGGTACCCGGGCAGATCGTTCATGGTCGAGACGAGCACGGGATAAGGCGAACCCTGCGGAGCCACATGCGGCGGGGGAATGTATTGATTCATGCGGTCATCATTGCCTGAAAACCTGCAGCTCATAAAGCGAGTAGCCGTACGAGGTCGCCCGGCGAGTCCCGGTCATCCGCACATACCGCGCCGTCACCGGACTGAACCTTGCGACGTCCTCTCCACCGTTGCCGGTGGTGGTCGCATACACCTGCTGCCAGTTCACGTTGTCCCGCGAAACCTCAATCTTGTAAGCCGACCCGTACGCGGCCTCCCACTGGAGCACCACCCGGCCAACCTGCTGGTCAGCCCCGAGATCGACCTTCAACCACTGCGGATCCGACCAGTCACTAGCCCATCTTGTGGATGCATTGCCATCCACAGCGTTGCCCGGCGGCGAGTAGTAGATCCCGCGCTCATAGCTGCTAGCGGTAGCCGTCTTCCCGACCGCCTGGTTGCTGACGTCATCCCCACGCCGCGCCGGGAACTCGATCACCTGCTGGTACGTCGGCCGGTTGACCCAAGCCATCCGGTCCTGCGTGATGCCGCCCATCGGCTGATGCACGATCTGATCCGCACAGAACTGATCCCCTGCGGCGCAGTCCCCAGTAGCCGGGTACGTCGTACCCGCCGGCACCTTCGTTGCTGCCAGCAAGGAATCCGTCAGCACCGACCGGCAGGCAGCCAGCGAACCGCCACCACAGAACGTCACCGGCTGAGCCGTCTTCACCTGATCGCCGAGCACCTTGCGCAGATCCCGCTGAACGAAACCCCACCATCCGTTCTGGAAGGCGGAACCCTGCGCACTCGGCCGCTCGTCGATCCTCTGGGTGTGCACCAACGCGTTGTACAGATCAGGCCCAAGCCCCTGAAACTCGGCCGGCACCAGGATCGGCCACCAAGCGTCGAGGATCCGGATCGCATCGGCGTGGTCATAGACCTTCGACGCTTCACCAGGCGTCTTGCGATGCGCCCCGGCCGCCTTCCACGCCTCCAGCTTCGCCACCGCATCGGCCACCGCCGGATCCGTGATCGGAGCGCTCTTCAGCACCCTGAGCAGATACGGCAGCACCTGGTCGCCACGCAGGTCGACCGTCGCCGCGTCCTCCATCGCCTCGACCAGCTTGCCCCGGGTGAACTTCTGCCCGGACCCGATCACGGCCTTGATCCGGTCATCGAGCGGCTGACTCCGGTACACGGAGTTGTAGCCGAAGTTCCCGTCGGCGGCCGAGAAGCCGGGCGCCTGCTTGTTGTTCCAGCTCGTCAGGTAGTCCTGGTTGACCACCTGCGGATGCTGCGCCGCCGGCGTGTACGTCGCCCGGTTGGTGTCCGGGTTCCAGCCCTGCCACTCGTACGAACTCCAGGTCGGCAGGTTCGGGTCGGCACCGGCCGCGCGGACCGGGTTGTCGCCGGAGTTGAAGTACGCGATGTCGGTCTTGTCGGCGTAGAACCAGTTGAAGGTGTAGCCGATGTTCGCGGCCGCCTTCTTGAAGTCCGCCGACGAGTGGATCTGGTCCGGGTCGTTGAGCAACATGAACCCGAGCGCCGACCCCGCCTCGTTTCCGTACGTCGACCGGTTGCTGGTGAACAGGACGGGCTTGCCCGCCACGGTCCCCCGATGCGTCACGATCCCGTACTTCGTCCGCTGGGCGACCAGCGTGTACGACCCGGCCGGCTCCGACGAGCCCAGACTCGAGTACCACGCGTTGTGCCGCTCCAGTTTCTCGATCGGCGTGCACTGACCCCGGAACATGTAGGCCGTTGAGGTCTTGCTCGGTGTCGAACCATCGAGCTCGCACAGCGGTACGGCGTACGTGTCAGTGATGTCCTGACCGGCCGACGTGGCGCTCCACGAGTAGTCGGCGCCGCGGCCGATCAGCGTGTAGAAGTTGATGCCGGCGAAGGCGACGCCACGCGAGCTGATGCCGGGGCCCTGGAGTTCCTGGCGCATCAGGAGTTGCGGGGCGAAGTACGAGGTCTGCGGGCCGTAGACGGCGACCGGGTTGCCGCTCTGGGTGTACTGGCCGGAGACCATCAGCGCGTTCGACATGCCCTTCGGACCGAAGCCCTCGGGGAACACGCCACCATCGAAGATGCCCTTCAACGCCTGCTTGCCCTGCGCTTTGTTGGGCGGCTTGACGCTGCTCTTCGGCTGCAAGGACTTGGACGCCGCCGAGCCGGTCTGATCCACGACCTCCGGCTCCGGCGTCACCGACCCGCGGTCCGGCATCGCGCGCCCGGCAGGGTTCGCACCGACAACCCCATAGGGGAAGGTGGTTCCGTTGTGCACGGTCGTGTTTGCCTCGGGGTCGTTCTGGGACCGGAAGGACTCCCAGACTCTGGTGCCCTGGGCAACGCCGTACTTCGCTTGCGCCTCCAGCAACGCCAGCGCCGAAGCCATCTCGCCGCCACCACCGGTGCCGAAGATGCCGGCCACGACGGCAGCCGTGGCGACCACGTCGGTCACCTTCCACGGCTGCGGCGTCGGCAGTCCGAGCGCGACGTACTCGCCCGGGTAGGCGATCCCGACCGTGTTGATGTAGTAGTTGACGCCGTCGACCCAGGCCTGGATGTCCTTCTGCATCTTGAGTCCGTCGGCGCCGTACAGGTCGTCGGCGTCGTCGAACTGCTTCTGCAGATCGGCCTCGTTGTACGGCGCGGTCCGCCAGAACTCCTGCTCGAACGCCCGGTTCGCCGCCGCGCCGCCCGCGAACGGGGTCAGCTGGCCGCGACCGAGATGCCGGAACACGTCCATCACGAAGAGCCGGTCCTGCGCACCGGCGTACCCGGCACCGAACATGGTGCCCTCGCGGGTGGTGCCGGTGATGTGCGGGATGCCGCGGGACTTGTCGCGCACGATCGTCACGTCGGCCCGCGGTTTGAAGGTCGACGCGACGTCACCAGGCGCCACGCCGAAGGAGGAGTCGTCGTAGTACGGGTCGAGGCCGTCGTCGGTGATGCCCTGGGAGTTCCAGACCAGTCGCTCGTACGGCTTCACGGTGTCACTGAAATGCGGCGGCCTGGTCCCGAAACCCTTGAAAAGAAGGAGGTCCGTGAAGGTCGCGTTGCCGTTCTGCCCCGGCGGGACGATGTCGGCGCACTGACCGGCGCAGTAGTCGACGGGAGCGGCGGCGGCCGCGGCGGCTGGTTTCGCCTGACTGGTACCGGACAGGCCTGCGGCGAGAACCGCGCTGACAGCGAGCGCAGCGGTCGTCATACGAGCAACACGAGCGAGCGGAGTGGGGCGGGGGCGCGTCACTGGTCCTCCCTGGGGTGGTCGTCAAAAACTGACGATGACTCACTAGTAGCATCAGGTCAAGGGTCTTGGACACTTGACCTACTCCACGTACTGTGAGAGCGATCGAGAGGAGTCCGATGCCCCGGGTACCAGCTGACGAGCGGCGAGCCGACCTTGTCCAGGCGGCGATCCAGGTCGCGACGCGAGAGGGCCTGGCCGCCACGACGACGCGCCGGATCGCCCAGGAGCTCGGCATCTCGGTCGGCATCGTGCACTACTGCTTCCGGTCGAAGGAGGAGTTGCTGCACGAGGTGATCCGGGTGATCGCCGAAGCCCAGGTGGTGGCCGCGCGCGCGGCGATCGTGCCGGGCGGCGACGTGGCCACGAGCGTGCGGAACGCGTTTCTCGGCTTCTGGCAACTGGTCGAGGCGACACCGCAGGCGCAGCTGCTGACCTACGAGCTGACCACCTGGGCGTTGCGCAACGCGGAGACTGAACCGCTGGCGAAGGAGCAGCGCGCGAGCCAACTGGCCGGGATCGAGGCGATCCTGGCCGACATCTCGGCGGCGACGGGCTGCGAGTGGAAGGTCGCCACGGATCAGCTCGCCCGGATGACGCTGGCCATCACCGACGGCGTGACGCTCGGCTGGCTCGCGGACCGGGACACGGCGTCCGCAGTACAGAGCCTTGAGGCTTTCGCCGATCAGCTACTGGCGCTGGCCGTCTAGGAGACGGCGGCCGGCTTGGCCGTGAAGGTGTTGCAGGCTGCGGGGTCGGCGGCGTCGAAGCCGGCCCGGGACCAGCGGCTGTGGTTGGTCTTGTTGCCGTGGGTGCGCTTCGGGTTCCACTCGTCGCCGCGGTTGCGGACGGTCCACTTCCACTTCAGCAGCCAGGAACCGCGAGCCGGGAAGAACTGCTTGTCGGCACCCAGGTACACGCCGCTCAGGCAGGACGCCTGCAGTTCGCGCCGACGACTCTCGAGCAGCTGCATCGAGGCGCTACTGAGGATCACCTCGCGGTTGTGTGACGCCTGCAGGATGCCGGTCATCGCCTGCACGTGATGCCCGTACTCATGCGCGATCAGGAACGCCATCGTCGTCCGGGTCCAGAGCGGGTCGTACGTCGTCTGGTTCTTCAGGTCGTAGTCGGCGCTCATGTAGATCGTGCCGTCGCAGTAGACAGCGGTGCTGGTCAGATCGCAGAAGGTGTTGGCCGAGCGGCCCGTGTACACAACGAGTTTGGGTGCCCAGAACTGGTAGCCCGCCTCGCGGATCGCCGGCGCCCACGCCTTGTTGAGGCAGCCGAGGAACTGCGTGTAGTACTGCTTGATCTTGGCCAGCGAGGTCGCCCTGACCGTCGGCTCCTTGCACTTCGACGCCGGGATCCGGCCGATCTTGTACACCCTGTTCTGCAGGACGATGACGTTGTCCTGGTTCGGCGGCGGCGAGGCGGTCGGCCCGGTCGGCTCAGCAGTCTCCGGTACGCCGGAAGGCGCGGCCGGCGCCAGCGGCGTACTGATCGTCGCGAGCACCCGGCTCGGCCGGTCGTCGCCGTCGCCGGACATCCGCACCGCCGTCACCCCGGCGGCCGCGACGAGACCGAGTGCGGCACAGACCAGAACTGTGTTCCCCCACCGGCTCTCCCCCATCGCCTGACCATAACCTGCAGGTGGCCTGAAGTCAGGTGGCAACTTTTAGTGACGAACCCATGGCAGATCGATGCTGACAGCCACTATGGTGATTCGCACCATGGGCACACATGAGCGGCATCGGTTGACCGAGGTCATCAACGCCAAGGGAACATTCACACCGCTCGGGGTCTCCCGCAGCTCGGCCGGCGTGGCCGCTGCCGTCGCGGAGGCACTTCCCGAGTTCTTCGTGATGGACGAGCTCGCCGAGCGGGCCAGCGAGGCTCTCGCCCACGCGACCGGCGCCCAGGCCGGAGCTGTCACGCACTGCACGTCGGCCGCGATCACCCTGTGCGTCGCGGCCGCGATGGCCGGGACGGATCCCGAGCGGATCGCCGCGCTGCCCGATACGAGCGACATGCACAACCGCGTCGTACTGCCGGCCGGGCACGTGGTCAGCTACGGCCAATCGATCTCGCAGGCCGTTCGCTTGGCCGGCGCCAGCGTCACGATCGCAGGAGACGAAAACCGTTGCAGCATTGACGATCTGGACGATGAGCTGGCCGGAGAAGATGTCGCCTGCCTGTTACTCGTGTCGTCTCGACTCGTCACTGGTGAGCCGATCGATCTGACTGCCGCCGTACGAGCTGCGCATCGTCGGCGCGTGCCCGCGATCATCGATGGAGCGGCGCAGTTCCCCCGGACCGCGGATCTGCTGGCGACGGGGGCGGACGCGGTGCTGATCAGCGCGCAGAAGTATCTGGCTGCGCCGACCGCTGGTCTGGTGGTGGGGTCGCATCGGCTGGTGCGGGCGGTCCGTGCGCAGGAGAACGGGATCGGGCGCGCGATGAAGCCGACGAAGGAAGCGACCGTCGGGGTGCTCGCGGCGCTGGAAGAGTGGCACGCGATGGATCGGGCCAAGTGGGAGGCCGATCAGGCGGCGAAGGTGCTCGCGTTCGTGGCCGCGGCCAACGAGCTGCCCGGGTTGGCTGCCGAAGTACTGGCTGATTCCACCGGTTTGCCCTTGTCCCGCGTGCTTTTGAGCGTATCCGGGGGAATCGATGCCACAACTCTGGCCACCGAGCTTGAGCACGGGACGCCGGCGATCTACGTCAGTACCGCGCAGAGTTTGGAGGGGAAGCTCATCCTGGAGCTGGTCCCGCTCGACTCCGATGAGCTGGAAATCATCCTGACCCGGCTGGCGATGGAGCTGCAGGCAACGGAAAAGGCCGACTAGGCAACAAAAACCCCGGCGACCTTTCGGTCACCGGGGTTCTTAATTGCTCTGGATCAGCGCTGGAAGGAGCGTCCGCTGCCGGAGCGCTCCGGACGACGGCTTCCGCCACCGTTGCCGCCGCGGCCCTGGTAGCCACCGCCACCGAAGCGCTTGCCGCCCCGGTTGAAGCCGCCGCCGCTTCCGCGGGTCGGCTTCGGAGCGGGGAGCTTGACCGGGAAGCCCGACGGCTTGGTGCCACCGGTCAGCTCGGTCATCAGACCGTCACCCGGACGGGCGCGGACCGGCTCGGCCTGGACACCGGCCGACTCGGCCATCCGCATCATGCCCCGACGCTGGTGCGGCAGGAGCAGGGTGACGACGGCACCCTTGCCACCGGCGCGCGCCGTACGACCGGCGCGGTGCAGGTAGTCCTTGTGCTCGGCCGGCGGGTCAGCCTGGACGACCAGGCCGACGTCGTCGACGTGGATACCGCGGGCGGCGACGTCGGTTGCCACCAGCACCGGTACCGAACCGTCCTTGAACTGGTCCAGCGTGCGGTTGCGCGCACCCTGGGTCAGGCCGCCGTGCAGCGCCGCGGCCATCACGCCACGGTCGCGCAGCTGGGTGGCGACGCGGTCGGCGCCCAGCTTGGTCCGGACGAAGACGATGGTACGGCCGTCGCGGCTGGCCAGCTCGGCCGTCAGCGACTGCTTGTGGCCCGGCTCGATGACGAGCAGGTGGTGCTCCATCGTGGAGACCGTGGCCTGGCCGGACTCGGTCGAGTGCGTGACCGGGTCCTTCAGGTAGGTCTTCACGATCTTGTCGACGTCGTTGTCCAGCGTCGCCGAGAACAGCAGCCGCTGGCCTTCCTTCGGGGTCATGTCCAGCAGCGTGGTGACGGCCGGCATGAAGCCCATGTCGCACATGTGGTCGGCCTCGTCGAGGACGGCCACCTCGACCGCGCCCAGGTCGGCAGCGCCCTGCTCACACAGGTCGATCAGCCGGCCGGGGGTGGCGATCAGCAGGTCGACGCCGCGACGCAGCGACTCGATCTGCTTCGGGTAGGGCAGGCCGCCCGCGATCAGCTTGATCGTTACGCCCATCACGTGGGCAAGCGGCTCGAGCGCGTCGTGGACCTGCATGGCGAGCTCGCGGGTCGGCACCAGCACCATGCCGCGCGGACGGCGCGACTCGGTGTGGCCACCGGCCAGCCGCATCAGCGTCGGCAGGCCGAACCCGAGGGTCTTGCCGGAGCCGGTCTGACCGCGACCGAGCACATCCTTGCCGGCCAGCGCGTCCGGGATGGTCGCTTCCTGGATCGGGAACGGCTGGGTGATGCCGTCCTTCGCCATCCGCTGCACCAGCCGCGGCGCGAGCCCGAGGGCCGCGAAGCCATTGCCCTCGGCAACCTCGCCGAGGTCCTCCATCGGGTCGAACTTGCGCTCGGGCCGGTCGTACGCCCGGTCCTTGCGGTCGTAGCTGCGGGCCGGACGCTCGCGGTCGAAACCACGGTTGTCCCGCTCGCCCCGGTCGAAGGTCCGGGCAGGACGCTCGTCGGTGTTGTAGCTCCGCGCGGGACGGTCGTCGTTGTAGCTGCGCGCCGGGCGATCGTCGTTGAAGCTACGCGCCGGACGGTCGTCGGGGTTGAAGCTACGCGCGGGACGCTCGTCGGTGCGCGCCGGACGGTCGTCACGGTTGAACGTGCGGGCCGGCCGGTCGTCGGTACGCGCCGGACGGTCGCGGTCGAAGCCGCGGCTGTCCCGGTCGCCACTGCGGAAGGCCGGCTTGTCGGAGGAGCCCTGGTAGCTGCTCTTCGGGTACGACGAGGTCGGCTGGGTGCTCTTCGGGTAGGAAGAACGGTTGTCGGTGCTCCGGTTCGGGGTGCGCTCGGCGGCGCGGTAGCCCTTCACCGGGGCGTCACGACGCTCGCCGCGGCTGCCGCGGTCGGAGTACTGGGAGGGGCCGCCGCGACGCTCGGGGGCAGGGGCGACCTTCTCGACCCGGGCTGAGCTGCGCTCGGTGCCGGGGGTGGTGGGTGCGTCCAGCTCAGCGGCCATCCGCTCGCCGTACGACTGGGTCTGGAACTTCTTGTGCCTTGGCTTCTTGGCGCCGTCGGCGGGTACGAACTGGTCCTGGTCGTGCTGGGACACGCAATCTCTCTCTCAACGTCACGGACTGATGCCGGATCGGACCCGCACGCGAGCGCCGGCCAAAATCATTTGGCCGGACTGAACCGTGCTGGGCAGGAGATAGGCATCGACCTGCGGGTGCTATCGCGGATTGCACCCATGTCGCCGGTGGTCCATCAGCGGGATGCTGAAACCGACGGGTCGGAGCGCCTGGGAAATGCTCTGGTGACGCGACTCGCGCACCGACGCCTCTAAGCATACCCGAAATCAGCTCAGCCCTTGACCACGGCCGGTGACCGCCGCCGTTGCGCGACCAGGGCAACGATCACGGCGACGGCCGCGACGGAGATCAGCGGGACGAAAACCGGGGCCATGTCCTTCGACAGGCTCGGCTCGCGATCGGGTCCGATCGCCCACAGGGCCAGGGGAATCGCGTAGACGACGGTGAGGAGAGCCGCCCAGGGGCGTAGCGATCGCAGGGCGGTACTGCGCAGGGTGCCGGCGAGGACGAGTGCGACGGGGACGATGGCGAGCATCGCGAACTGGCCGATCACCAGGACGGGGACGGCGACGGCGGAGATGAGGACGGACTTCGGCGTGCGGGCGGTGGTCATGGCTGCTCCTTGGGTTAACTTGCGTAATCTTACAGGCGTAACCTTACGGGTTGAGTAAACGGATGTAAAGTGATGCGTATGACAACTTCCAAGGGGCGCGAACGGAACAAGCGGGGCGAGGGCGCTCAATTGCGGGAGGAGATCGTCGCGGCGGCCACGCGGCTGCTGGACGGTGGTACGGAGCAGAGCGTGACGTTGCGGGCGGTGGCCCGGGAGGCGGGGATCACGGCGCCGTCCATCTACTCGCATTTTGCGGATCGGGAGTCGATCCTGCTGGCGGTCGCGCAGCACGGGTTCGCCGAGCTGGAAGGTTTGCTGCGGGAGGCTTCGGCCGGCTCGGGCGATGCGGTCGAGCAGTTGCGGGCGGTCTGTGCGGCGTACCTGGACTTCGCCGAGCGTTGGCCGGGGCGGTACCGGACCTTGTTCGGGGCCGCGTGGGATGCGCCCAAGTCGGTCGAGCGGGTGCCGGAGTTGGCGGCGGAGGTCGACTTACTGGGGATGGGGGCGTTCGGCGTACTGGTCGAGGCTGTTGCCGATTGCGCTGCCGCGGGCCAGTCGGCCAGTAAGGATCCCGCGGCCGATGCGGCGGCGCTCTGGGTCGGGCTGCATGGGTTCGCCCAGCTGCGGACGGCCGCGTCGTTGTTCCCCTGGCCGGACGGGCTGTTCGCGACGATCGTCGATCGCCTGGCACTGTTGCAGGACTGAGGCTCAAGTGTCCTTCAGCTCTTGTGTGGGCGATCTACTGTGAAGGTATGGCGGAGGAGACCATTCCCAGCAAGGACCAGTGGCTGTCGATCGGTGAGATCGCCCATCGATCCGGTGTCGCCGCGTCGGCCTTGCGGTTCTACGAGGACCAGGGGCTGATCGCCTCCCGGCGTACCGCTGGGAACCAGCGACAGTACTTGCGCAGTACGTTGCGGCGGATCGCCTTCATCCAGGCCGCGCAACGGGTCGGCCTCGCCTTGGCCGAGATCAAGTCCGCACTGGATTCGTTGCCTGACGACCGTACTCCGACCCGCGCCGACTGGAGCAAGTTGTCGAAGTCCTGGCGCAGCCGGCTGGACGACCGGATCGCCGAGCTCGAGCGGCTGCGTGACGATCTGGACGGGTGCATCGGCTGTGGCTGCCTGAGCCTCCAGCGCTGCAACCTCTACAACAAGGCCGACCGGCTGGCCGAGCGTGGACCGGGCGCCCGGATTCTGAACGTCGGCATACCCGGCGAGTTATGACTGTCATACCGCCGGCCTCGGCGAACGAGGGTTAACCCCTTCCTTTCCGCCGATCCGGTGTGGAATTCCTGGATGCTTGGCAAGCTCCCGATCTGTAGCGATCAGTAATCCGCCGGTCGCTTTCCGCCACAGATCACGGAGTGAGGCCCTCCCATGTCGCATCGCCGTATCCTGACCTCCCTGGCCGGGCTGGCCGCAGCCGCCCTCGCCATCCCTGCGTACGCCGCTGCTGCACCAGCCCCAGAGCCGGCCGCCCAGGCAAGCCACGTCTCGACGTACATCGGATCACCCCAGGACGAGGCCGCCACCAAGGCGTTCTACGACGCGGTGATGAAGTCCGCACGGGCCAAGCAGGCCAAGGCCGGCAACAAGCTCGCGGCCGTCACCGTCACCTACGCGGTCGACGCCCCGACCTTCGCCTCCCAGATCGCTTCCAGCACATCGATCTGGAACTCCTCGGTCAGCAACGTCACCTTGGTCGAAGGCAGCAACTACGACTTCTACTACACCGAAGGCAACGACCCGCAAGGCTCATACGCCTCAACCGACGGCCACGGCAGCGGCTACATCTTCCTGGACTACGCCCAGGCCCAGCAGTACGACCCGCTCCGAATCACCGCCCACGAAACCGGCCACGTCCTAGGCCTCCCCGACCACTACTCCGGCCCCTGCAGCGAGTTGATGTCCGGCGGCGGCCCCGGCCCCTCCTGCACCAACCCCTACCCGGACTCCACCGAACGCTCAACGGTCAACTCCCTCTGGGCCAACGGCCTCACGTCCCTAGGCAAGACAGCCGCCTTCCACACCTCCAAGTGAACTAACCCTTAGCCTCCGGCTCGGACCCGCCCGGCAGGGGACGGCTCCGAGCCGGAGTCCTTCCTCAGCCTTTCCTGCTGCCGAGGAAGTCGACCAGCGCCTCGTTCACGATCTCCGGCGCCTCGAGCTGTGGCCAGTGGCCCACGCCATCGATCGGCAGGAAACCCTTGAGGTTCGGCACGATCGCGGCGAGATCTCCCTCCTTCAGCGCTCGCATCCGAGCCATGCCGTCCGCCGTGCCGAACCCGTAGAACGCAGGCTGCCGGATCTTCGCCCCGGCGAAGGCGCCCGCCTCGTCGAAGTACGGTTGCATGGCGCGGTAGATGTTGAGCGGGCCATGGAAGCCGTCACGTTCGAAGCCTGCGATCGCCGCCTCGACGTCCGCCCGGTTGGCGAAGGGCGGGATGCCGATCGGCGATGGCCGGTTGAGGCTCTTGCTCGGGTCCATCGGGTCCCAAGCCTCGGAAGCGTCGGGCAGCCCCGACGTCCAATAGAGCATGCCGGGCAGGGTCGTGGCGGCATCGGCCCACTCCTGGTCGGCCTCCGGCCGCATCTGCCGGAACATGTAGAAGTCGTCCTCCTTGCCCGCGGACTTCAGCCGCTCGAGCAGGCTCGGCCCACCCGGCAGCATCGGCGGGACGCTGAGGCAGAAGACCGCGTCGAAGAGATCCGGCCGCATCATCGCCGCGCTCCAGCTCACCGTCGCCCCGAAGTCGTGGCCGACGAGGGTGGCGCGGTCGATCCCGAGTTCCGCGAGGACGCCCACGAGGTCTCCGACGGAGTAGAAGACCGTGTAGAGCGCGGAGTCTTCGGGCTTGGAGCTGTCGCCGTAGCCGCGCATGTCGAGCGAGATCGCGCGGTACCCCGCGGCCGCGACGGCCGCCATCTGCCCTCGCCAGCCCCGCCAGCCGTCGGGGAAGCCGTGCACGAACAGCACTGCCGGACCATCGCCTTCCTCGACCACGTTCAGCGTCACCCCGTTGGTCTCGATGTACGCCTGCTTCATTGCGATACTCCATTCTGTATCCGTGACTACAGAAGTACGCTAGCAGAGATCTGTAGTCGCTGTTATAGAATGGGTTCATGACAGCACTAGGGCGACCCCGTGGCTTCGATCGCACTGTCGCGCTCGACGGAGCGCTTCAGGCGTTCTGGGAACAGGGTTTCGAGTCGACCTCGATCACCGATCTGACCCGCCGTCTGGGCATCGGACCACCGAGCCTGTACGCGGCATTCGGGGACAAACGCGCCCTCTTCCTCGAGGTGCTGGACCTGTACTACGCCCGCTTCGTTGAGTTCCTCGACCAGACGCTCGCGGCGCCAAGCCCCAGGCGGGACGCGATCGCAGCGATGCTGCTGGGCATCGCGCGCTTCTACTCGACGCCAGGCCTGCCGAAAGGCTGCATGATCAACACCATGACGGCGCCGGCCGGGGAGCCGATCCTGCAAGCGCGCCTCGCCGAGCTGCGCTCGTCCGTGCAAGCCCGCCTGCAACGCGAGATGCGCACGGCAGCCGATGCCGGCGAACTCCCGCAAGATCTACAGCCGGACACCTTGGCCGCAGTCATCTGGACCACCGTCCTGGGCCTGTCCATGCGCTCCCGCGACGGCGCCAACCGAGCCGAACTGGAGTCAACCGCCCGCTCGATCATGACAATCTGGCCACCCACCCGCTGACCGTTTACTGGTGGTGGGGACCGGTGGTGTTGCGGACTACCAGTTCTGGGCGGAAGAGGAATTCTGTGTGGGGGGTTGTGTGGCCGCGGACTTCTTCCAGGAGGGCTTGTACTGCGGCTAGGCCCATTGCCTGGACGGGTTGGCGGACCGTCGTCATGGGTGGGTCGGTGAATTCCATCATGGGGGCGTCGTCGTAGCCGACTACTGAGATGTCGGTGGGGACTGAGAGGCCGCGTTGGCGGGCGGCTCGGATTGTGCCTAGGGCCATCATGTCGGAGCCGCAGACTATGGCGCTGACACCAACGTCCAAGAGGCGTTGGGCTGCTGCCTGGCCGCCTTCTACGCCGAACATGCTTAGTTGGACGAGGTCGGAGAGGTCGGCATCCGTCAGGCCTAGTTGGGCCTTCATGGCGGTGCGGTAGCCGGCGAGTTTGCGTTGGACGACGATGAAGCGTTCGGGGCCGGAGGCGAAGCCGATTCGGCGGTGGCCTAGGGCAACCAAGTGGGAGACGGCCAGTTCCATCGCTGCGTACTCGTCGGAGGAGACGAAGGGGGCTTCGACGCCGGGGAGCCAGCCGTTGACGAAGACGACTGGGAGGTTGCGGTCGACCAGGGACTGGTAGCGGGCGTGGTCGGCGCCGGTATCGGCGTGCAGGCCGGAGACGAAGATGATGCCGGAGACGCCGCGTTCGAGCAGCATCTCGACGTACTCCTCCTCGGTCGCGCCCGACGGGGACTGGGTGCACAGGACCGGGGTGAAGCCGCGTTGCGACAGGGCGGACTCGATCACCTGGGCGAAGGCGGGGAAGATCGGGTTGATCAGTTCCGGCATCACCAGCCCGATCAGGCCGGCCGAGCGGCGACGCAGCCGGGTCGGGCGTTCGAAGCCGAGGACGTCGAGGGCGGTCAGTACCGCCTGTCTGGTCTCCTCCGCGACACCCGGTTTGCCGTTCAGGACCCGGGACACCGTCGCCTCGCTGACGCCGGCCTTGACCGCGATGTCCGCCAGCCTCGCTCTACTGCTCACGGCGGCACCTTACCCACCGGTCACTGAACTTGCAGCAAGATGTTGCAAGAAATTGCAGACCGATCCTGCGCAGAAGTGTCCACCACGTGAACAAACCGGACACGTCACACGCCGTACACCTTGTCAGGAGCTGCCGCTCAGGTCAGGATGGGCGCACCCCCGCCTGGGGGCCTTTACTCGGATCGTCCGGCACGTTCCTGCCGGTGAAGGAAGGTACACAGTCATGGCTACTGTCTCGTTCAAGGCGGCATCCCGGGTCTACCCCGGTTCTGAGAAGCCCGCCGTCGACAAGCTCAACCTCGAGATCGAGGACGGCGAGTTCATGGTCCTCGTCGGCCCGTCCGGTTGCGGCAAGTCCACCTCGCTGCGGATGCTCGCGGGCCTCGAAGAGGTCAACGAGGGCTCCATCTACATCGGCGACCGCGACGTCACCCACCGCCCGCCGAAAGAGCGGGACATCGCGATGGTGTTCCAGAACTACGCTCTGTACCCGCACATGTCGGTCGCCGACAACATGGGCTTCGCGCTGAAGATGCAGGGTGTCTCCAAGGAGGACCGCGCCAAGCGGGTCCAGGAGGCCGCCAAGCTGCTCGGCCTCGAGGAGTACCTCGACCGCAAGCCGAAGGCCCTGTCCGGTGGTCAGCGTCAGCGCGTCGCCATGGGCCGCGCCATCGTGCGTAACCCGCAGGTCTTCCTGATGGACGAGCCGCTGTCGAACCTCGACGCCAAGCTCCGGGTCCAGACCCGCACCCAGATCGCCGAGCTGCAGCAGCGTCTCGGCGTCACCACCGTCTACGTCACCCACGACCAGGTCGAGGCCATGACGATGGGCGACCGGGTCGCGGTGCTGAAGGACGGTCTGCTCCAGCAGGTCGACACCCCGCTGAACCTGTACGACAACCCGAAGAACCTGTTCGTGGCCGGCTTCATCGGCTCGCCCGCGATGAACCTGCTGACCGCCGACCTGGTCGACGGTGGCGCCAAGCTCGGCGACTACACCATCCCGGTCTCCCGCGACATCCTGGCCAAGGCCGGTAGCGACAAGACCGTGTCGATCGGCGTCCGTCCGGAGGCCTTCAAGGTCTCCGACACCGGCCTGCCGGTGAAGGTGGCCGTGATCGAGGAGCTCGGCGCGGACGCGTTCCTCTACGGCACCGCCGAGCACGACGGCAACCACCAGCAGATCGTGGCCAAGATCGGCGCCCGGATGAACGTCGAGAAGGGCTCGCTGATCCACCTCGAGGCGCAGACCGACAAGCTGCACCTGTTCTCGGCTTCGACCGAAGAGCGTCTCACCGCCTGACCAGCAGCACAGTAGAACGGCTCCGGGGTTCAACCCCGGGGCCGTTTTTCAATCCGCTCGATCGAGTCGTACTTCGTCGGTATGGCTGTGCAGCTTGTACGTCGAAGTGACCGCCCCACCCAGTACGACGCCCGGCGGGGTCAGGTTGCTCTCCTTGACCAGGTAGTGCGGCCGGTGCTTCGACTCGTAGTAGATCCGCCCGATGTACTCGCCGATCACCCCGAGCATCACCATCTGCAACCCGCCGAGCCCGGTGATCGCCGCGATCAGCGTGACGTACCCCGGCATCTCCACGCCCTGCGTCGCCGCCACCACGATCACCCAGATCGCGTAGAGCACCGCGACCGTGGTGAGCAGCATGCCGACGTAGATCGCGGCCCGCAGCGGCTTGTTGTTGAACGACAGCAACCCGTCCAGCCCGTACTCGAAGAGCTTGCGGAACGACCACCGGCTCCGCCCGCCGCCCTCACGCTGGACGTTCTCGTACTCGAAGATGATCGAGTCGAACCCGATCCAGGCGAACAGCCCCTTGGAGAACCGGTTGTTCTCCTCCAGCTTCAGCAACCCGTCGACCGCGCGCCGCGAGATCAGCCGGAAGTCGCCGACGCCGTCCATCAGCTCGACATCGGCCCAGCGATTGATCAGCCAGTAATACGTCCGGGCGAGCAGCGTCCTGGTCGCGGGGTCGCCGGCCCTGGTACGCCGCGCGATCACCTGGTCGAAACCCTTGGTGTGCAGCTCGAGCATCCGGCCGATCAGCTCCGGCGGGTGCTGCAGATCCGCGTCCATCAGGATCACCGCGTCGCCGCCGGCATGCCGCAGCCCGGCCAGCATGGCGGCCTCTTTGCCGAAGTTCCGGCTGAAGGACAGGTACCGGACGGCCGGGTCCGCCGTCGCGATCTCGATCACCGCGTCGAGGGTGCCGTCCTTGCTGCCGTCGTCGACGTAGATGATCTCGTACGGTTCGTGGGTTCCCGTCAGCTCCCGGCTGACGGCCTCGTGGAACCGGGCGATCACGTCGGCCTCGTTGAAACAGGGAACCACCAGCGTCAACCGCATTGCACTCCAGGAGAGATCCACGACCTGGCCAGGAGTGTAGCCTGGCGCGCGGTAGAGGGGAGCGCGATGCCGAAGGCAAGAATCCCGGCACCCGAGGCGTGGGTGGCCGGTGCGGTGGCCGCTGTCGGCTTCATGGTCGCCGGTATGTTCCGCGGCACTTTCCCTTTCGGGCACGCTTCCCGGAGTACGAACGACCTCGGCGTTCAGTACGTCCCCTTCTTCGCGCACTTCTGGGACGTGCTGACGGGCAACGCCCAGGGCGACATGTTATTCAACTGGCAGAGCGGATTCGGGGTCGGGTTCCTCGCCGACTACGGGGTCGATCTCGGCAGTCCGCTGTCGTTACTGGTGGTGCTGTTCCCGCGCGACGACATCGATCTCGCCGTCTTCGTCATCACCACACTGAAGCTTGCATTGGCGGCCGCTGCAATGGCGGCCCTGCTCCGGCGGATGCGGCCCGGTCCGTGGTGGCTCGCGGCCGTGCTCGGCGCGTCGTACGGGCTGTGTGGCTGGGCGATCGACGACGCGGCGTACGTGCCGATGTGGCTGGACGGGCTGATCGCGCTGCCGATGCTGTGTCTGGTCGGCGAGTGGTCGCTCAAGCGCAAGCACCGGATCCTGAGCGTGCTCGTGGTCGGCGTGTTCTGGGTGTCCAACTTCTACACCGCTTACATGGCAACGATCGCGGCCAGCCTGATCCTGATCGTCCGCGTGCTGACCAGCGAGCTCGCCTGGGCCGATCGGCTGCGCGGCCTGCTCCGGCACGCGCTCACGATGATTCTCGGCCTGGCCCTGTCGACCCCGGTCCTGATCCCGGTCTTCAAGGCCAACGCCCTCGCGGCCCCCTCGCCGTCCGGCCATTTCGTCCCCGTCTCGCTGGAAAGCTTCTTCTCGCGGCTCCTGCCACTGACCGAAGGCGTCTCCCGCAGCGCCGGCCTGTACGTCGGTACTGCGGCCCTGCTGCTCGCCGCGACGCTGCCGTTCAACGGATCGGTCCGAGCCGTCACCCGGATCGCCTGGACCCTGCTGGCGGTACTCGTCGGCGCCTCGTTCCTGTGGAAGCCGACGCACGACGTCTGGCACGGCTTCGACACCCCGAACGGCAGCCAGTACCGGGAGGGCTTCGTGCTCTGCGCGATCCTCGTGATGGCCGCCTGGCTGTCCGTCGCCGACCGCACCCCGAGCTGGATCGCGTTGCTCGGCGGCACAGCGCTCGTCGTCACGCTGGCGATCTGCACGCAACACAGCCCCCTGCTGACCAACGGCAGCATCATCGTGCTGAGCTGCTCGGGCGGCCTCCTCCTCGCTGTCATGCTCGCCGTCCGGTACTTCGGGCAGGCACGCCTGGTCGCCCCCATCGCCGCCGTGCTGGTGATCGGCGCGATCGGCGTCGAGCTGGCGTGGACGGCGATCGTGGTCGATCACGAACGCAACAAGGTGCTCACCGCCTCCGCGGAGCCGTGGGGAGCGCAGCAGACCGACCTGGCCGACAAGGTGCGCACGGCGGGCGGCTGGCCGAAGTACCGGACTGATCCTGGCACGTCGCTGACGCCGAACGATCCGGTGCTGCTGGGCGGGCAGGGGCCGGGGTACTACAGCAGCCTGCTGCCCGCGAGTCTGAACCACACGCTGACCAACCTCGGCTTCGGCTGGCAGGGGTACGGGCGGGCATCGCTCGAACTCGACAACCCGGTCACGGACGCGATCTTCTCGATCGGCGCCCGGCTCGACGACGGCACGATCAAGCGCGCCGACGTGCCGCCGCTCGTCAGAGTGCAGCCGAAGCCGGCTGATGGGGCGCCGGAGCCGGACAGCGTTTTCGCTTATCAGGAACGGCTTCTGGGCGCTCAGGTCTATGAGGTGCCGAAGTATCGAGGTCGCCGGATCGCGCCCGGGCTGGTCACGTTGACGGCGACGTGCCAACCCGGATCGACCGTGTACCTGAGCCTGCCGCGCACCGGTGGGCAGGCGCGGATCGGCGCCGACAGCGAGTGGCAGAACCTGATCGCCACCAGGCGACCGGGCAGCAACACAAGCAGCGCGGTGCTGGACGTAGGCAAGACACCGGCCAACGGAGTGGCCGTCATCGAGCTCAAGATCCTCGTATCGCCGTATCCGCTCCCGGTGACCGGGGCGATCGGCTGCCTCGACCAAGCCAAGCTGACCAAGGCTGTCGCCGCTCTGCGGGCGGCCGGTGCGACCGACGTGAAGGCCGGCGGCCACTCGATCGACGCCACGCTGAAGCCCGGGAGTACAGGGCTTGCGGTGGTCGCGGTGCCGCGGACCGAAGGCTGGCGTTGCTCGGTCGACGGCGGCAAGGCGCAGGACGCGGGCGAGTTCGGCGGACTGATCGCCGTGCAACTGCCTGGGCCGAGCCAGAAGATCCACTGTGGCTTCCGGCCGCCAGGCCTCGATGTCGGCCTGGCGGCCGCCGGTGGGTCCATCTTGATCACCGGTGGTCTTGCGCTGCTCTCCCTGCTGCGACGGCGGCGGCAGGGCGCTGGTTCAGGCCGCTAGTTGACGTCGCGGCGGCGGAAGACCAGCGCGCCGATCGCGATCACGATGACGGCCCCGATGCTCAGGTACCAGGCGCCGTGCTCGAAGGACAGGTGCTTCTCGACCGAGTTGCAGCTGTAGCTGCCGTCCTGGCCGGTGGTGCACTTCTCCACGTAGTACGTCGTCCCGTGCAGCACGAAGGCGTCGAAGTTGAGCCGGATCAACCAAGGCTGCACCTGGGTCAGGAACCCGCCGAACACGCCTTCGACCAGTACTACATACGCCATCACGACCCCGATCGCGGCCGCCGTATGCCGCAGCAACAGCCCGACGGCACCGCCGATCGCCGCGCCGACCGCCGTCATCAGCACGACCCGGCCGGACGTCTCCGCCAGGTTGCCCCAGACCTTGCCCGTCGTACCGGCCGTGATGCCGAGCTTGTCGATGATCAGGTACGTGCCGAACACCAGGATCGCGGTCAGCACCACCGCCACCGGGGCCAGCCCGATCGCGGCGCCGGCCAGCTTGCTGGCATAGACGCGCATCCGGCGTGGCTCGAAGGTGAGCCAGTTGCCGATCGCTCCGCTGCTGAACTCGGCGCCGAGGAAGCTGGCCGCGATCAGGAACGCCATCGCCACCAGTAGGTACGACAGTCCCTGCAACATGGTCGGCATCAGCTCGGAGAACACGTTCTTCGGCTTGCCGTACTGCTCGATCGTCGGCGGTCCCGGGCAGAAGTCCTTCAACGCGGGCTTCGGGTCGGGCGTCGAGGCGTACGAAGCCTCGCAGTCCTTCTGGTACTGCTCGCCGTGCAGCTCCCAGTCCTTCTGGGCCTGCTCGAAGTACACCTGGTTCTGCTGCTGCTCGGCCGCCGACAACGGCCGGGAATCCCGCCAGGTGGCGAACAACAGGAACGCGGTGATGATCAGCACGGCGGCGACGCCGATGATCGCGAGCCGGCGCGAGGCCAGCCGGCGGAGCTCGACTCCGGTGAGGCGGATCACTGGTCGCCTCCCAGTCCCTCGTCGGCGGTCAGCTCGAGGAAGACGGACTCCAGGTCGGCGCGGACCAGGACCAGCTCGGACACGTACAACTCCTGTTGGGCCAGCCTTCTGGTCACTTCGGCCGAGTGGTCGGCGCCGTCGACGAAGAGATAGTTGCCTTCGGCCCGCACTGTCATGCCGGCCGCGGTCAGGATGGTGGCGGCCCGGTCCAGCTGGTCCACGGCGATCTTCACCGTGGACTTGCCGCTGCCGCCGATCACCTCGGCGACGGTGCCGGAGGCAAGCAACCGGCCGTGGCCGATGATCGAGACGGTGTCCGCGACCTGCTCGACCTCGGCCAGGATGTGGCTGCTGACCAGGACCGTGCGACCCTGCTCCCCCAGCGCGCGCATCGTCTCGCGGATCTCCCGGATACCGGCCGGGTCGAGGCCGTTGGTCGGCTCGTCGAAGATCAGCAGGTCGGGTTGTTTGAGCAGCGTCGCGGCGATCGCCAGCCGCTGCTTCATCCCGAGCGAGTAGGTCTTGAACCGGTCCTTGCCGCGCTCGTTCAGCGAGGTCTCCTCGAGCACTTCGCCGACCCGCTTGCGCGGCGCGCCGATCGCGTCGGCGAGCAGTTCGAGGTTCTTCCGGCCGCTGAACGCGGGAAAGAACTTCGGCGACTCGACGATCGCGCCGACCCGGCCGACCACGTCGGGCAGCCGGTCCGGTACCACCTGGTCGAACACGGTCATCGTGCCGGCGTCGGCCCGGACCAGCCCGAGCAGCATCCGGATCGAGGTCGTCTTGCCCGAACCGTTCGGCCCGAGGAAACCGTGCACCCCGCCGATCGGCACCTCCAGATCGAGCCCCTGCACCGCGACCACCCGCTTGCCCCGCCTGGTCCGGTACGTCTTCCGCAGCGCCTGCGTGCGAATAGCCAGCTCAGGCATGCCGCCCCTCTCCCTCAGAACCCCCTCGGCGAGGGGGACGCTCATCCTTGCAGAGGATGACGTCCACCTCGCCGGGTTTGTTGCTCGGTTGCAGCTACCGACTCTCGCCCATCCCGTCGACGATGCGGCTGGTGACCGAGCTGAAGCCGATCACCTGTCCACGCTGCTCGCCTTTGGTGACCACCTGGCGTTCACCGATGTAGTCGCCGGTGCGCGGATCGATGATGATCTCCTGCCGTTCCTTGCCGTCGTCGCTGCCGTAGGCGATGCCGACCTTCCCGTCCAGGTTGACCGCGCGGTCCGAGACCTCGAGGTGATCGAGGTTGCCCAGGGCCCGGTAGAGCGTTGACCGGACGTTGGCCGGCACCTGGCCGGTCCGGAGGGCGTCCGCGGCATAGACGAGCAGCTCGGTCTCGCCTCGGCTGTTGCGGGGCGCATCCTTCTTCAGTCGCTTGTACAGCGCCTTCGGGTCGGTCGGCAGGCCGGCGGCCCACTCGGGCGTCGGGTCCTGCCAGCCACCGGCCCGCGTGCAGGGCTGCTGTCCCGCGTCGAGGTAGAAGTCACCGCACCTGGCTCGCAACACTTCCGGCCGCGAGTTGTCGTTCATCTTGTTCACCGCATCCAGCTCTTCCTGGGTGCCCTGCAGCAGTTTCCGCTTGCCGGTGGAGCTGCTGCGCTGCATCCATTCCTGGGTCCGGTCGGCCGGGATCCAGGTCTCGGTGAGTTGCTCCTCGAGATAGGTGACGCCCTTGTTCGGAGCCGTCTCGGTGAAGCCCCAGACCCAGGCGTGGCTGGCCCGGTAGCGGTACTTGCCGGGTGGGATGACCGGGTCCTTGGCGACCACGTGGTCGGCGGCGGAGTTGAGCTCGGCCTTCGCCTCGGCGGTACCACCGGGCGAGTTGGTGGTGACCAGGAAGCCTCCGACTACGAGGGTGGTGACGGCGGCGGCCGCTGTCAGCGCATAGGTCCAGCGTCGGCGCTTGCGGCGTACGGGACGATCGATGGTCGCCAGAAACGTGGCGCGGGATGCCTCGAGCCGGGCCGGGTCGGTCGGTACGTCGTCGTGCAGGGCGCCGAGGGCATGATTCAGCTCATCCTCGGACCACAGGTCGATCAGCTTGTCGTCAGTCATGGTGGATCGCCTCCGGGGTGGCAGTCAGGTGAGCGATGGCGGCGTGCGTGCGCAGTTGCCGCCGGATGCGATGCAGGCGGGATCGGACGGTCCCGACCGGGATGCCGAGGGCTTCGGCGACCTCCACGGTGGTCAGCTCGGACCAGGAAGTCAGTAGGAGCACGTCGCGGTCGCCATCGGACAGCTCGGCTATCGCTGGAGCGATCTGGCGGGCCATTGCCTGGGCATCCACCCGGTCAGCGACCATGCCGTCGTGCGAGGGCTGGTACGGCGTGTTGTCGGCGCGGCTTGTCGCTCGGAGGCCCCGGACCTCCTGGCGGACGTGGCGGCGGGCCAGGTTGGTCGCGATGCCGTAGAGCCAGCTGCGGACGGCCGCGATATCGGGGTTGTAGGTCTCGCGTTGCTTGAAGGCCGCGAGGAAGGTCTCGCTGACGAGGTCGTGGGCATGGTCCGGGCCGACCCGGCGAGCGAGATACCGGTGCAGCGGCGCGGCATAGGCATCGAAGAGTCGGCCGAACTCCAGCTCAGGTCCTCCCCCTGTACCGATGTCAGCCTCCGGGCTGTCGTAACGGATCGCTTTCATGATTCTGGTTGCCCGGAGGGTCCTTCGACGTTCACGCTGGTACAAGGTTGAATGGATACAGTCCACCATCGAGGAGACGCTTGTGAATGCTCGACCACCGCTGCCCCCGTTCACCGAGGAGACGGCGATCCAGAAGGTCCGGGCCGCGGAGAACGCCTGGAACAAACAGGATCCGGCGGCCGTCTCGCTCGCCTACACACCGGACACCTACTGGCGGAACCGGGACACCTTCGTCAACGGCCGGGACGAGGTGGTCGAGTTCCTGACCCAGAAGTGGGCGCGCGAGCTGGACTACCGGCTGATCAAGGAGCTGTGGGCGTTCACCCGCGACCGGATCGCGGTCCGGTTCGTCTACGAGTGCCACGACGCGGCCGGCCAGTGGTACCGGTCGCACGGCAACGAGAACTGGGAGTTCGACCAGAACGGGCTGATGCGGGTGCGCCGGGCGAGCATCAACGACCAGGCGATCGCCGAGAGCGACCGACTGTTCCACTGGGATGCGCCGGGCGCGCGGCCCGATGACCACCCTGGGCTGACCGAGCTGGGGCTCTAGTTTTCAGTTACCCCCTATGGGTATCCGCTGCGGACTTGCATCGGATACCCATAGGGGGTACTTTTTTGCCTGTCGACATACCCCGCAGGGGTAGCAGTTGGGAGAAGAGGACCGCCATGACCACCGAAGAGAACGCCGAGCACGTGCACGGATACACCTCCGAGAAGACCAGCCACCTGAAGCGGCTGCGCCGGATCGAGGGCCAGGTGCGTGGCCTGCAGCGGATGGTCGAGGAGGACAAGTACTGCATCGACATCCTCACCCAGGTGTCGGCGGCCACCAAGGCGCTGCAGTCCTTCTCCCTCGAGCTGCTCGACGAGCACCTGTCGCACTGCGTGGTCGAGGCCGCGCAGCGGGGTGGCGTGGAGGCGGAGGAGAAGGTCCGCGAGGCCTCCGACGCGATCGCCCGGCTCGTCCGCAGCTGACAACTCTGTAGATCTTTCAAGCTAGGAGCACCGCTATGACCACCACCACGTACTCCGTCAACGGGATGACCTGCGGCCACTGCAGCGCCGCCGTCACCGAGGAGCTCGGCAAGCTGCCGGGCGTCCAGGAGGTCACCATCGACCTCAACGCGGGCGGTACTTCCGCAGTGCACGTGACGAGCGAGGCCGCACTGGACGACGCCGCCGTGCGCGAGGCCGTCGACGAGGCGGGCTACGAGCTCGCAGGCGCATGACCAGGGCTGTCGCGGTCCGGCTCGGCGCGTTCGCCGGCGCACTGGCGCTGGCCTTCGCCGCCGCCTTCGCGCTCGGCTCCGCGGTCGACCCGGTCGCGGCAGCCGACCCGGCACCCGCCGCTGACTCACATGGCGACGGTGGCGACGGGATGAGCGGGATGCCCTCGGAGGAGCCGGCCGGTGCGCATGGCGCCGGGCACTCCGAGGCGAGCGCTCAGCCGCCTGGTCTCGCGGTCTCCCAGTCGGGCTACACGTTGGTACCTCAGAAGACCTTCTTCCAGCCCGGCAAGGCGCAGACTCTCGCCTTCACCATCCAGGGGCCTGACGGGAAGGCTTTGCAGCAGTACACGAAGACGCATGAGAAGGATCTGCATCTGATCCTCGTGCGGCGGGATCTGTCCGGGTTCCGTCACGTACATCCGACGCGTTCTGCCGATGGTGTCTGGAGCATTCCGTTCACGTTCACCGCGGGTGGGCAGTGGCGGATGTTCACCGACTTCCAGCCGAGCGCGCTCGGCAAGACACTGACGCTCGGCGCAGATCTGAACGTCTCCGGGCTCTACACGCCCGTGCCGCTGAGCGAGCCGGCCAAGGTCTACTCGGTCGACGGGTACGACGTCACGCTGGCCGGTACGCCGGAGGCCGGCCACGAGTCGGAGCTGACGTTCAGCATCAGCAAGGGCGGCAAGGCGGTCACCGATCTGCAGCCGTATCTCGGGGCGTTCGGACACCTGGTGTCGTTGCGTGGTGGCGATCTGGCCTATCTGCACACGCATCCGTCGATCGAGGCCAAGGCCGGCATGAAGGGCGGGCCGGAGATCGAGTTCGGGACCACCTTCCCGACGGCTGGGACGTACAGCCTGTTCCTCGACTTCCAGCACGCGGGCAAGGTGCGTACCGCCGAGTTCACTGTGGAGGTTCACCAGTGAGTACCTCATCGGACAACTCCGTCGAACTTCTCATCGGTGGCATGACATGTGCCTCCTGCGCCAACCGGGTCGAGAAGAAGCTCAACCGGATGGAAGGCGTCACGGCGACCGTCAACTACGCCACCGAGAAGGCGAAAGTGACGTTTGCCGAAGGCATCAGTACTGACGATCTCGTCGCGACCGTCGAAGCGACCGGCTACACCGCTTCGTTGCCCACTCCCCCGGTCGCCGACGGCCCTGAGCCGGTCGACGAGCTGCGGCCGTTGCGGGAGCGATTGATCGCGAGCATCGCGCTCGCCGTACCGGTGATTGCCTTGGGCATGATTCCGGCGCTGCAGTTCGACTTCTGGCAGTGGGCTTCGCTGACGCTGGCCGCGCCGGTGGTGACGTGGGCGGCATGGCCGTTCCACAAGGCTGCTTGGACGAATCTGCGGCACGGGGCCGCGACGATGGACACGTTGATCTCGGTCGGGGTGCTGAGTTCTTTCCTCTGGTCGCTGTATGCGCTGTTCCTCGGCGAGGCAGGGGCGCCGGGGATGAAGATGCCGTTCACGTTGATCCCGTCGCGGGGTAGCGGAGCTGAGGAGATCTATCTCGAGGTCGCGGCCGGGGTGACGACGTTCATCCTGGCGGGGCGGTACTTCGAGGCTCGCGCCAAGCGGTCTTCTGGTGCTGCGCTGAAGGCTCTCCTGGAGTTGGGGGCGAAGGATGTCGCTGTACTTCGGGGTGGGGTCGAAGTACGGGTTCCAGCCGAGCAGCTTGCTGTGGGCAACGAGTTTGTGGTGCGGCCGGGCGAGAAGATCGCTACCGATGGCGTGATCGTCACGGGGTCGAGCGCGGTGGACGCGTCGATGCTGACTGGTGAGTCGGTGCCGGTGGAGGTCGGTGAGGGCGATGCTGTGGTCGGGGCGACGGTCAACGCCGGCGGGCGGCTCGTAGTACGGGCTACTCGGGTGGGGGCTGATACGCAGCTGGCGCAGATGGCGCGGTTGGTGGAGGACGCTCAGAACGGGAAGGCGGCTGTTCAGCGGTTGGCCGACCGGATCTCCGGGGTGTTCGTGCCGATCGTGATCGGGCTTTCGCTGGCCACGTTGGGGTTCTGGCTGGGGAACGGGTCGCCGACCGAGGTGGCGTTCACGGCGGCGGTCGCGGTGCTGATCATTGCTTGCCCTTGTGCGCTGGGGCTGGCGACGCCGACCGCCTTGATGGTCGGTACGGGGCGTGGGGCTCAGCTGGGCATCCTGATCAAGGGGCCTGAGGTGCTGGAGTCGACGCATCGGGTCGACACCGTCGTACTGGACAAGACGGGGACCGTGACGACCGGGCGGATGGCGCTGGTCGACGTACTGCTGGCGGATGGCGAGGAGCGGGCGGAGGTACTGCGGTTGGCGGGGGCGCTCGAGCATTCGAGTGAGCACCCGATTGCGCAGGCGATCGCGCGCGGGGCTGCCGATGAGGTGGGCAAGCTCGCTGCTGTTGAGGACTTCGGGAATGTGGCGGGGCTCGGCGTACAGGGAATCGTCGACGGGCACGCGGTGCTGGTCGGTCGGACCCGTCTGCTGGAGGAGTGGAGCCAACATCTCCCGTCTTCACTTGCCCACGCGAAGGAGCACGCCGAGGCCGAGGGCAGTACTGCGGTCGCAGTCGGCTGGGACGGCAAGGCACGCGCTGTCCTCGTAGTCGCCGACACCGTAAAACCCAGCTCAGCCGAAGCAATCCGCCAACTGAAAGCACTCGGCCTGCGCCCGGTCCTCTTAACTGGCGACAACGAAGCAGTAGCCCAGAAGGTGGCCGCCGAGGTAGGCATCGACGAGGTAATCGCCGAAGTCCTCCCCGCCGGCAAGGTAGACGCCGTCAAGCAACTCCAATCCGAAGGCCGCTCGGTCGCGATGGTAGGAGACGGCGTAAACGACGCCGCCGCCCTGGCCCAAGCCGACCTGGGCCTCTCCATGGGCACCGGCACCGACGTAGCAATCGAAGCCAGCGACCTAACCCTCGTCCGAGGCGACCTCCGCTCAGCCGCCGACGCCATCCGCCTCTCCCGAACCACCCTCCGCACCATCAAAGGCAACCTCTTCTGGGCCTTCGCCTACAACGTGGCCGGACTCCCCCTAGCAGCAGCAGGCCTCCTAAACCCAATGCTCGCAGGCGCCGCAATGGCCTTCAGCTCAGTCTTCGTAGTAACCAACAGCCTCAGACTCCGCCGCTTCCAACCCCTCACACCTTAGAATTGACCTTTGATGCACTGGCGCAATGTCGCCGTACGACGACATTGCATATTGTGGTAGTACGGCGACATTTGATAATGTTGCCGTACTGCGACATTGCACCAGCGGCTCAAGGAGATGGCCATGCAGGTCCACACAGTCAGAGACCTTGGAGCCGCCGTCCGCGAGGCCCGGTCGCACCAAGGCCTGACCCAAGCTGAGCTGGCCCGCCGGGCAGGGGTCTCGCGCGACTGGCTGGTTCGCCTCGAGCAAGGCCACCCCCGGCTGGAGGTTCAGTTGGTGCTCGATGTCCTGGCCGCTGCAGGTCTTGCGCTGGCTACCGGGCCCCAACCTCCCGAAACCGCCGATCAGACCGAGGCAACCTGGGACGAGCTTTTCTCCCATCTCACTGGCGAATCCGACAATGGCTGAGGATCGCTTGGTCGTCTACCTCGATGGCGTGATGACCGGAATACTCCAGCAGAACGCCCAGGGCCGCCTGTCCTTTGGCTACGACGGCCGGTACCAACAAGACCCAACGACGACTCCCCTGTCGCTGTCGATGCCTAAAGCAACGAAGAGTCACTCGCACAAGCAGGTACACGCGTTCATCTCAGGTCTGTTGCCGGACAGCGAGGCAGCCCTTCAGCGGCTCGGCCGGAAGTACGGGGTATCGCCCAACAATCCCTTCGCACTCTTACGGCAGATCGGAAGGGATGCTGCCGGAGCAGTACAGGTACTTCCGGAGGAGATCGCATCCAGCGACGCGGCCAACCAGCAGGGCGACATCGATTGGCTCAGCGCCGACGCGATGGAGGAGACGCTGACCGACTTGGCGCAGAATCCTGAGAGCTGGGATCCCGGAAGGCATGCGGGCCGCTGGAGCCTGGCCGGCGCACAGAGCAAGATCGCCCTGTACCGATCGCCCGATGGACGATGGGGAGTTCCCTGCGACTCGACGCCGACGACCCACATCCTCAAGCCGTCGATGCCGAACTATCAGGGGCATCATCTCAACGAGCACCTCTGTCTGAGGGCAGCGCAACTGTGCGGTCTACCAGCAGCCGCCACCGAGCTCCTCGCCGGAGACAGGTACGAGGTGCTCATCTCACAGCGGTACGACCGGCACCTCAACCCTGACGGTCGGTGGCGACGGTTGCACCAGGAGGACTTTTGTCAGGCGCTCTCGATCTCACCGCGCAAGAAGTACCAGTCCGACGGCGGACCAGGCCCCGACCAACTCGGCGATCTCCTCGCTAGCCGCAGCCTCGGCACGCATCGCCGGGACAACCTGCAAACACTGTTCGACTATCTGGTGTTCAATGTCGCGATTGCGGCGACAGACGCCCACGCGAAGAACTTCTCGCTCCTGTTGAGTTCACGAAGCGTCCGACTCGCGCCGTTGTACGACGTCGCCTCCTACCTGCCGTACGAACACGGCCGCGGTCTGAGATCCGCCATGAAGATCGGTACGACGTGGGAGATGGCGGCCGTCTCCGAAGAAGATTGGTTCGCCGTAGGCAAGCGGCTCGGCCTGGCGCGTGATGAGTCCATCGCCCGGATGGGATCGATCCGCTCGCAGGTTCCCGCGGCCTTCCACCAAGCAGCGGCCGAGCCGGGCGTCCCGGCGCCGCTGAAGAGCCGGGCCAGCTGGATCGCGGAGCTGGTCACGGCTCAGGTGGAAGGACGTCGTGACCGCTGGGGGCAACTGGACGTCGCGCCGCTCGGCCACTGAATCTGAGAACCCCGCGGAGCGCCTGGTCTGTGGCCCTGGCGCTCACGCGGGGCGGGTCAGCGGAACCAGGCTGTGGTGTCTGAGGGCAGCTTGCCCTCCTCCAACGGGTTGCTGGTGAGGAGTAACTCGGTGTGGGTGGGGAGGTCGATGGGGTCTGCGGTGAGGTTGACGATGCAGGTGAGGGACTCGCGGGTGAAGGTTAGGACGCCTGGGGCTGAGTCGAGCCAGGTTAGGGTGCCGTCGCCTAGGGTGGTGCGGCGGAGTTCTAGGCCGTTGCGGTAGAGGGCGAGCATGGAGTTCTGGTCGGCTTGCTGGGATTCGACTGTGAGGTTTTTCCAGTCGGCGGGTTGGGGGAGCCAGGGGGTGCCGGCGCCGAAGCCGAAGGGGGGTTCTTTGCCGGACCACGGGATGGGGACTCGGCAGCCGTCCCGGCCTCGGTCGGTGCCGTTGGAGCGTTCCCAGAGGGGGTCTTGGAGGAGGTGGTCGGGGAGGTCTTCTACCTCGGGGAGGCCTAGTTCTTCGCCTTGGTAGACGTACAGGCTGCCGGGGAGGGCCATCGCCAACAAGGCCGCGGCTCGGGCTCGGCGTTCGCCTAGGACGGGGTCTGTTTCCATGCCGTGTTTGCGGTCTTGGTGGGAGAAGGACGTGTCGGGGCGGCCGTACTTGGTGACGGGGCGGGTTACGTCGTGATTCGAGAGCACCCAGGTGGGGGGAGCTCCGATCGGGACGTGGGTGGTGAGGGTCAGGTCGATGGAGGCGCGCAGTTCGGCTGCATCCCAGGGGCGGGAGAGGAAGTCGAAGTTGAAGGCGGTCTGCATCTCGTCGGGCCGGAGGTACAGGGCGAACCGCTCCTGATCCGGCATCCACATCTCGCCGACCAGGAAACGGCCCTCGTACTCGTCGGTGATCTGTCGCCAGCCGCGGTACACGTCGTGCACCTCGTCGTGATCGGTGTACGACTCCTCGACGCTGTCCAGGTCCTTGAAGAGCACCGCCGCGCTGTCGATCCGGATCCCGTCCACGCCACGATCCAGCCAGAACCGCAGGATCGCATGGAACTCCTCCACCACCGCCGGATTGCGCCAGTTGAAGTCCGGCTGCTCGGGCGCGAACAGATGCAGGTACCACTGCCCGTCCGCGACCTGCGTCCAGGCGGGTCCGTTGAAGATCGACTGCCAGTCGTTCGGCGGCAAGCCACCCTCACGCCCGTCCCGGAACAGGAAGCGCTCCCGCTCGACCGACCCCGGCCCGGCCGCCAGCGCCTGGACGAACCAGTCCTGCTGGTCCGAGCCATGGTTCGGCACGATGTCGATGATGGTCCGCATCCCCAGCGCGTGCGCCTCGTCGATGTACGCCTCGGCCTCGGTCAGCGTGCCGAAGCTCGGGTCGATCGCGCGGTAGTCGGCGACGTCGTAGCCACCGTCGGCCATCGGCGACGGGTACCACGGGTTCAGCCAGATCGCGTCGACACCGAGCTCCGCCAGGTACGGCAGCTTGGCCCGCAGTCCGGCGAGATCGCCGATCCCGTCACCGTTGCCGTCGGCAAAGCTGCGCAGGTAGACCTGGTAGATCGCGGCTCCGCGCCACCATGTGCCGCCGTCTGTAAGAGGCATTGCTTCTCCTTGGAGGGTTGGAGGGGGATCAGCCTTTGAGGCTTCCGGCGGTGAGACCCGCCATGATGCTGCGCTGGAACACGAAGAAGACCAGGATCGTCGGCAGCGACGCGATCACCAGGGACGCGATCAGCACGTTCTGCGGCATCTGCGCCGACAGCGACGCGATGCCGACACTGATCGACATCTTGTCCGTCTCCGGCAGGACCAGCAGCGGCCAGACGAAGTCCTTCCAGACCGTCACCACCGACAGGATCGAGACGACGCCGAGGATCGGGCGCGACACCGGCAGCACGATCGACCACAGGATCCGCATCGGCGACGCGCCGTCGATCTCGGCCGCCTCGAGCAGTTCGCGCGGGATCGAGTCGAAGAACCGCTTGAGCAGGAAGATGAAGAACCCGTTCGCCGCGGCCGGCAACCAGATCGCCCAGGGTGTGTTGAGCAGGCTGACGTGGAAGAGCGGCACGTCCTTGGCGACCAGGTACGTCGGCAGCAGCAGCACCATCGGCGGGATCATCAAGGTGGCCAGCATCAACGCCAGGATCAGCTTGCCGAAGAACGGCCGCAGCTTCGACAACGCGTACGCCGCGGTGACGTCGACCGCCAAGGTGAACAGCCATGCGCCACCGGCGTACAGGGCGGTGTTCTTGAGGAAGACGCCGAGCTGGAGCTGGTTCCAGGCGTCGGCGTAGACATGCCAGTCGAAGTGCTTCGGGAAGAAGCTCGGCGGGATCTGGGCGATCTCCTCCGGTGACTTCAGCGCGCCGGTCACCATCCAGTAGAGCGGGAAGACGAAGGCCAGCGTGAAGCCGATCACCACGACCACCAGCACGGTCCAGTACGTCACCTTGCCGCGCCAGGATCGCAGGGCCAGCGGCGACACGAGGCTCCTGGTCTCGTACCCGCCGCCCTTGTTCTTCTTCTTTTTCCTCGTACCCCGCGGAGCCGGCGCCGGCGTCGTTGCCTCCAGCACCTGTTGCGGTTGCAGCGTCGTCGTCATCGGGCACCCTCGTTGTCGCGCGAGACGCGCAGGTAGATCGTCGAGAAGACCATCAGGACCACCATCAGCATCAGGCCGAGCGCGCCACCGCCACCGAAGTCGCCGAAGTTGAAGGCGTACTGGTACATCAGGTAGGCCACCGTCACGGTCGCGTTCTCGGGGCCGCCGCCGGTCAGCAGGTAGGGCTCGATGAAGACCTGCATGGTCGCCACCACCTGGAGCAGCAGCATCACCAGCAGGATGAGTTTGGTCTGCGGGATCGTCACGTGCCAGACCCGCTTGAACAGCCCAGCGCCATCGAGCTCCGCGGACTCGTACAACTCACCGGGAATGCTCTGCAGCGCGGCCAGGTAGATCAGCGTGCCGGTACCGAGGTTCATCCAGGTCGAGACCAGGACCAGCGAGATCAGCGCGGTGCTCGAGGAATCGAGCCAGCTCAGCGGCGGGATGCCGAAGACGTCGAGGATTTGGTTGAACAGACCCGAGCCCGGATCGTAGAACCACTTGAACAGCAGCACGCCGACCGCCGGCGGCAGCATCACCGGCAGGTAGACGACGAACCGCAGATAGGCCCTGGCGTGCTTGAGCTCGTTCAGCACCACCGCGAGCAGGAACGGGATCGCGTAGCCGACGATCAGCGCGAGACCGCTGAAAGCGGCCGTGTTCAGCCACGCGGACCGGAAGGCCGGATCCTCGATCACGGTCCGGAAGTTGTCGAAGCCGACCCATTTGGCGGGATCGACGAAGTTGTTCTCCTGGAAGCTCAGGATGACCTCGCGGATCATCGGGTACCAGGAGAAGAAGGCGAAACAGATCAGTGCCCCGCAGAGGAACCCGTACGCCGTGAGGTTCCTGCCCACCGCGCGGCGCGCCGCTCCCTGGGGAAGGGAACGGCGCACCGGCGGCTTCGCGGTCAGTACTGCCATCAGGTGTTCTTGGCGAGGATCTTGTTGGCCTTGCCCTCGGCGTCCGAGAGCAGCTTGCTGATGTCGGCGTCCTTACGAGTCAGCACCGCGGACATCGCGACATCCAGTACGGCGTACAGCTCCTGCGCCTTCGGCGGCTCGAGCTTGTTGGTGATGTTGGCCTGCGCGTCGACGTACGGGGTGAAGTGGTCGACCGGCACGGTGGCGAACTGCTTGCGGAGGGCAACGATCTCCTTGCCCGGCGCGGTGTTGCCGTACAGGTCCGGGATCGGCAGGCCGACCGGGCGGCCCTGGGCCTTGGCCCGCTCGTAGTTGAACTGGCCCTGACCCGGCGTCAGCTCGTGGAACTGCAGCCACAGCAGGCCGGCCTTGATCTTCTCCGGCGTCGCCTTCGGGTTGAACATGTAGCCGTCGCCACCGCTCAGCGACGAGTGCCCGTCGGACTCCGGTACCGCCGTCACGCCGTAGTCGTCGAACTTGCCCTGGAAGTCGTTGTTGACCGACTGGACCACGTCCGGTGCGCCGATCATCATGCCGAGCTTGCCGGAGCCCATCATCCGCATCAGGTCTTCCCACTGCAGGAGCTGCTTGGTGCCCATGCTGTTGTCGTCCCAGCGCATCTTCTTCAGGTTCTCCAGGACGGCCTTGCCCTCGTCGCTGTTGAACGCGGCGGTCTTGCCGTCGTCGCTCACCATCGAACCGCCACGGGCGTACAGCGAGGCGGCGAAGTGCCAACCGCCGGTGTTGCCCGCGCTGTACTCACCAAAGCCCGTGTAGCCCGCGCCGAGACCGGCGATCTTCTTGGCCGCTTCCTGTACCTCGGACCAGGTCTTCGGCGGCGAGTCCGGGTTCAGGCCCGCCTGGGTGAAGAGCTTGCGGTTGTAGACCAGGCCCATGTTGTAGTTGTTGCGCGGCAGACCGTAGGACTTGTCGCCGTCCTTGAAGACGCTCTGGACGTCGGGGCGGATGTCCTTGAGCTCCTTCACGTCGCCGATGTACTGGCTGATGTCCGCGGCCTGCTTGGCCTTGATGATCTTCTGGACATCGGTGTAGTAGACGTAGAACACGTCCTCCTGGGTGCCGCCGGCCAGCTTCGCCTGGAAGGTGTCCGGGTTGATGCAGGGGAACGCGTCCTTGCTCTGGATGGTGATGTTCGGGTGCAGCTTCTGGAACGCCGCGACGTCCTCGTCCCACCCGGCGCGTTCCTTCGGATTGCTCTTCGGCGGCTGGCAGCCCACGGTGATGGTCACGGGTGCGTTCGCGTCGCCCGAACCCTGGGCGGCCGGCTTGTTGTCGTCCCCGGATCCACAGGACGCGGCGGCTAGGCCGAGCCCTGCCACGAGCAACAGGCTGAGCGCCTTGCGGTGGCTCGTTGTCCTCATCGATGTGCCCTTCTACTGGCGAGGGCGCTTTCCGTCCCGCCCCTCGGATGTGGTCCGTACCGTAGGCAACGCGACTAGATGTGCGCAATAGTTCGATCGCAAGTTGCAAAAACGTGACTCCTGACCGGAACAACGCAAAACGGGGGCCTTGAGCAGGATTTCTGCTCAAGACCCCCGTGGGGTGTCTGTCGTTGTCAGACCTTGGCGGCCGTCCGCAGCCGGGCGGTCGACGCGCGGACCACCAGCTCGGGCTCGAACAGCAGCTCGTCGGCCGGTACGGCGGCGCGCTCGATCAGCGCCACCAGCATGTCCACCGCGGCCCGGCCCATCGCGTCGATCGGCTGCCGGACCGTGGTCAGTGGCGGGTCGGTGCAGTTCATCATCGCGGAGTCGTCGTACCCGATCACCGAGACGTCGTCAGGTACGGACAAACCGGCCCGGCGGACGGCCCGGATCGCGCCGAGCGCCAGGATGTCGCTCGCGCAGACGATCCCGGTGACGCCCTGCTTGACCAGCCGGGTCGCGGCCGCGTGACCGCCCTCGAGCGAGAACATCGTGTGCTCGACCAGCTCCGGATCAGCCTCCGGAGACTTCAGGAAGGCGTCCAGCTTGCGCCGCGAGGGGATGTGGTCGCGCGGGCCGAGCACCATCCCGATCTTCTGGTGCCCGAGCGCGCGCAGGTGCCCGATCGCCATCTCCGCGGCCACCACGTCATCCGATGACACCTGCGGGAAGCCGAGGTGGTCGACGGCCGCGTTGACCAGCACGGTCGGCAGCCGGCGCTCCTGGATCAGTTCGTAGTGCGCGTGCGGCGCGTCCGCCTGGGCGTAGAAACCACCGGCGAAGACGACGCCCGAGACCTGCTGCTGGAGGAGCAGGTCGACGTAGTCAGCCTCGGACACACCGCCGACTGTCCTTGTGCACAGCAACGACGTGAACCCCTGCTGCGCGAGCGCTCCACCGACTACCTCGGCGAAGGCCGGAAAGATCGGGTTCTGCAACTCCGGCAGCACCAGGCCGACCAGGCGGGCCCGATCCCCCCGGAGCTGGGTCGGCCGCTCGTAGCCGAGCACGTCGAGCGCGGTGAGCACCGCCTCGCGGGTCGCCTCGGAGACCCCCGGTTTGCCGTTCAGTACCCGGCTCACGGTCGCCTCGCTGACCCCGACCTTCTTCGCCACCTCAGCAAGTCGTCGCGTCATAGCGCAAACACTACGCCACATTCCGCAAATTCTTGCGGCCACTTGCGTTCGTTACCCGATCCGTCAGGAACTGCCACACTGGTCTGCGTGCCTCGTTTCGTAGCCACTCGCCCGGACACCGGCCTGCTGTCGCTCCCCTGGGACATCCCACTGGAGGACTGGCCGGAGGACCAGCTGGTCGCGCTCCCCCGCGGTATCTCGCGCCACGTCGTCCGGTTCGTCCGGGTGAACGGGACCGTCTACGCGATCAAAGAGGTGATGGAACACCTCGCGATGCACGAGTACCGGCTGCTGCGCGATCTCGAGCGGCTGGACTCCCCCTCGGTCGAGCCAGTCGGCGTCATCACCGACCGGCTGGACAAGGACGGCGAGCCGCTCGACTCGATCCTGGTCACCAAGCATCTGCAGTTCTCGCTGCCGTACCGGGCGCTGTTCTCCAGCACGCTGCGACCGGACACGGTCAACCGGCTGATCGACGCGCTGGTCGCGCTGATCGTCCGGCTCCATCTGCTGGGCTTCTTCTGGGGCGACTGTTCGCTGTCGAACACCCTCTTCCGACGTGATGCCGGCGCCTTCGCGGCGTACCTGGTGGATGCGGAGACCGGTGAGCTGCACCAGGAGATCTCCGACGGGCAGCGCGCGCACGATCTGTACACGGCCGAGATCAACCTGTTCGGCGAGCTGTCCGACCTGGAGGAGGGCGGCCTGCTCGACGAGTCCATCGACCCGTTGGAGACGATCCACTCGATCACCGCCCGGTACGAGGCGCTCTGGAAGGAGCTGACCGCGCCGGAGGAGTTCCGCACCGACGAGATGCACCGGCTGGACTCGCGGATCCGGCGGCTGAACGAACTCGGTTTCGACGTCGCCGAGATCGACATCATCACCGACTGGGACGGCAGCCAGGTCCGGATCCAGCCGAAGGTCGTGGACGCCGGCCACCACTCGCGCCGGCTGCTGCGGTTGACCGGGTTGGACGTCGAGGAGAACCAGGCGCGCCGGCTGCTGAACGACCTGGACTCGTACTCGGCTGCGACCGACCAGCAGGGCGAGGACGAGGAGATCGTCGCGCACGAGTGGCTGACCGAGGTGTTCGAGCCGGTCGTCCGGTCGGTACCGCGGGACCTGAAGCGCAAACTCGAGCCGGCCGAGGTGTTCCACGAGGTACTGGAGCACCGCTGGTTCCTGTCCGAGCAGGCCGGCCACGAGGTCGACACGATGGAGGCGGCCCGCTCGTACGTCGAGGAAGTCCTCGCCGCCAAGCCCGACGAGAAGCTCACCTTGCCACCCGCGCCGCTGCCGGGCGCGACGCTGGATCCCGATCTGGACTGATGCAACGTCTGGGCTCCTACTGGCGTGGTACGGGGTAGGAGGTGGCAGATGGATTTCGACGAATGGATCCAGTTACGCGGGGCGGCGCTGCTGCGGTTCGCATATCTGATGACGCGCGATCACTCGCGCGCTGAAGAGGCGGTCCAGGACGCCCTGGTCTCGGCGTACTCGCGGTGGTCCCGGATCCAGCGCGTGGGCGACCCGGAGGCGTATCTGCGCCGGTCGGTCATCAACGCGGACATCGCCCGCTGGCGCAAGTTCTTCCGCCGCGAGACCCCGGTCGCCGAGCCGGCGACGCTCGACACGGCCACTCAGGACCACGCGGGCCCGCACGCCGAGCAGGACGCGGTCTGGACGCTGTGCGCCTCCCTCCCGACCAAACAGCGCGCCGCCGTCGTCCTCCGGTACTACGAAGGCCTGCCGGACAGCGAGATCGCCGAGATCCTCGACTGCACCTCCGCAACGGTCCGTTCCCAGATCCACCGCGCCCTGGCGTCGCTCCGTACGACCCTGAGCACAACCGAGGAGGTCGCGCAGTGACGACCGAAGACCCGACCGAGACCCTGCTGACCGAATCGCTGGACCGCCACGCCGCCGAGGCGCCCGACGGCCACCACCTGCTGACGACAGTTCACAGTCGCCTGCGCCGCCGGCGTACCGGCCGAACCATCGGCGCTGCGGCACTGGCGGTCGTTGCGGTCGCCGCGACCATCACCGTGACCCAGTCCCTGAACCACGACGCCGGCCCGGCTGGGAAAACGGCCAGCACCGCGGCGACGAACTTCCGCTGGGAGTCGTACAAGACGGTCCAGGTCCAGGTGCCCGCGAGCTGGAAGACCTTCAGCTCCGGCCCGGCACCGTGCGGCACTTCGAAGGCACCGGGCGTCGGCCGGCTCTCACCATGGATCAGCCTCAAGAACCCCGTGTGTTCCGTGGCGGTCCTGCCGCTGGCCGAACGCCACGAGTACGTCTGGTTCGACGACGTCCAGAAGCCCGGCGTGAAGCAGTACGACGGCGGCTGGACCGAGGAGACCCGCGAGGTCGGCGGCGTCCACGTCAGCGTGCTCACCAAGGACGACGCCCTCCGCCAACGCATCCTCAACTCGGCCGTCCCCCTCACCAACGGCCCGGACGCCTACGGCTGCGAGCAGAACGGCTATCTCCCCAACGAGGACGATTCCACCGAGCCGCCGGCCCTGGGCAAGATCGACTCCATCGACATCTGCGAATACTGGGGCCCCTACCACTCCACACAGCAGCCGTCCCTGATCGCCGGCTCAAGGCTCGACGGCAAACAGGCGACCAGCCTGGCCCAGCAGATCACCAAGGAACTCAGGACCGCACCCAAGACGTCCAGCGAGTCTCCGTTGTTCTGCTTGCCGGTCGGCCTGAGAACCATCCGCCTCACACTGCACGGCCCCGACGGCGACTGGTCCATGCTCTTCAAGGAACAGAACTGCATGAACCGCTACTACACGAAGGTCGGCTCCGACCTCCGCCTGTTCTCCATCGCCTTCACCGATCTGGTCTTCACCGGCGTCCACCGCCCGGACCAACCAAGCGACATTGCCCTACCCGTAGGCATCACCCCACCGGCCCGCTAGCGCGGGGGCATGCGGAGGGCGCCGTCCAGGCGGATTACCTCGCCGTTCAGCAACTGGTTGCTGACGATGTGGTCGACGAGGGCGGCGTACTCCGAGGGGCGGCCAAGGCGGGCCGGGTACGGGACCTGCTGTTCCAGGACCTTGCGGGCGTCTTCGGGGAGGCCGGCGAGCATGGGGGTTTCCATGGTGCCGGGGGCGATCGTTACTACCCGGATGCCCTTGTCGGCCAGGTCGCGTGCAGCGGTGAGGGTCAGGGCGACGATCGCGCCTTTGCTGGAGGCGTACGCCGTTTGGCCGATCTGGCCGTCGTAGGCGGCGATGGAGGCGGTCATCACCACTACGCCGCGGTCGCCGTCTTCGTCGGGCTCCAGGGCGATCATGCGCTCGGCGGCCAGGCGGAGGACGTTGAAGGTGCCGATCAGGTTGACCTCGATCACCTGGCGGAAGGTTGCCAAAGGCAACGGACCCTTGCGGCCGACGACCCGGCCGGGGGTGGCGATGCCGGCGCAGGTGACGACGAGGCGGAGCGGGCCCAGCCCGGCGGCGGCGTCGAGGGCTGCGGTGACGGCGGCCTCGTCGGTGACGTCGGTGGGGACGAAGACGACGCGGTCGCCCAGTTCGTCGGCGATCGCCTTGCCCGCCGAGGACGGGAGGTCGCAGATCACCACGCCGGACCCGGCGGCGGCATACCGGCGTACGGTCGCCTCACCGAGCCCGGAACCACCGCCGGTGACGAGAACGACATCGGACGCGGCAAGCTTCATCGAACGCTCCTGAGGAGATCGCGGCTGATCACCAGTCGCTGGATCTGGTTGGTTCCTTCGAAGATCTGGGTCACCTTGGCCTCGCGCATGTAGCGCTCGGCCGGGAACTCGCGGGTGTAACCGTAGCCACCGAGCACCTGGACCGCGTCGGTGGTCACCTTCATCGCGGCGTCGGTGCAGACCAGCTTGGCGATCGCCGCCTGCTGGGTGAACGGCCGGCCGAGGTCGCGACGGCGAGCAGCCTGGATGTACGTCGCCCGCGCCGACTCGGTCGCCGCGGCCATGTCGGCCAGCAGGAACTGCATGCCCTGGAAGTCAGAGATCGGATGACCGAACTGCTCGCGGCCCTGCGAGTACGACGCGGCGAGGTCGAGCGCCGCCTGCGCCAGGCCGACCGCACAGGCGGCGATGCCGAGCCGGCCGGAGTCGAGCGCCGAGAGCGCGATCCGCATCCCGTCACCCTCGTTGCCGATCAGGTTGGCGACCGGCACCCGGACGCGGTCGTAGTTGACCAGCGTGGTGGTGGATCCAGTCAGGCCCATCTTGCGTTCCGGAGCGCCGAAGCTGAGACCCTCGGCCGATGCGGGCACGTGGAAGGCGGAGATCCCGTGCTTCGGGTCGGCCGACGTCCGCGCGAAGGTGGTGTAGAAGTCGGCGTGCGAGCCGTGCGTGATCCAGGACTTGGTGCCGGTGAGCACGTAGTGGTCGCCGTCGCGGATTGCCTTCGTTGTCATCCCGCTGATGTCAGACCCGGCCTGCGGCTCCGAGAGCGCATAGGCGCCGAGCAGTTCGCCGCCGACCATGTCGGGCAGCAGGAGCTCGCGCTGGTCCGCAGTACCGAAGGTGGCGATCGCGTAGCTGGTCATCGTGTGCACGGACAGGCCGACGCCGACCGACATCCAGGCCGCGGCGATCTCCTCGAGCATCTGCAGGTAGACCTCGTACGGCTGCTCGGCGCCGCCGTACTGCTCCGGGTAGGGCAGGCCCAGCAGCCCGGCCTTGCCGAGCGTGTGGAACGCCTCCCGCGGGAAGGTCTCGGTCTCCTCGGCCTTGGCGGCGTACGGCGCGAGCTCGTGCTCACACAGGTCCCGCACCAGCCCCAGCAGCTCACCGGCCTCCTCGGTCGGGAGCAAGCGATCGACAGCCATCACGCACCCCTCTCAGCGGCTACCGAAATGATACTCCTATCGATACTGAAGACCAAAGTTCCGTATCGTTCTATGCTGTCTCGATATGACAACAGTCGTCCCCGGGCGTCGTACCCGCAGGCAGTCCGAACTGCTCGACCGGCTCCTGTCCCTGTTCCTCACCCAAGGCTTCAGCCGGTTCACCCTGGACGACCTGGCCGCCGAGCTGCGGTGCAGCAAGACGACCCTGTACGCGCTGGCGCCGAGCAAGGAGCAGCTCGCCGTCGAGGTGGTCAAGCACTACTTCAAGAATGCCACCGCCGAGGTCGAGTCCGCGGTGGCCAAACAGACCCGGCCGGACCGCCGGATCGCGGCGTACCTGAACGCCGTCGCCGACGCGCTGCGGCCGGCCAGCCGGACCTTCCTGGACGACGTCGCGACGTTCGCGCCGGCCCGGTCGGTGTACGAGCGCAACACCCGGATCGCGGCGGACCGGGTCCGGTCGCTGATCGAGGACGGGATCGAGAGCCGGGCGTTCCGGCAGGTCGACATCGGCTTCGCGGCCGAGATGGTCGCGCACACGATGCAGGCGATCCAGCGCGGCGACATCGCCCGGCGTACCGGCCTGAGCGACGCCGAGGCGTACCGCGAGCTGTCCTCGTTCGTCCTGCACTCACTGCGTCACGACTGAACGACAGCTTGCTGCCAAGTCCCCCGGCTGAACCGGTCGCGGTGGAAAGGTGTGCTCCATGACATCGCTTTCCCTCCGCCGCGCGATGGCGACGCTGGCCACCGGCGCGCTCGCCCTGACCGCCATCCCAGCCGCCCACGCTGCCTCCGCCGCCCCCCAGCAGACGCCGCCCGGACCGCGTACCGCCGCCGCGATCTCGGCCGCCCTGACCAAGGACGCCGCCGTCCCTGGCACGGCCTGGATGACCAGACCGGACGGCAAGGTCGTCGTCTCCTACGACTCGACCGTGATCGGCACCAAGTACAACTCGCTGACCAAGGTCACCAAGCAGTTCGGCGACCAGGTCGTGATGGAGAAGCTCCCCGGCAAGCTGACCAAGTACGTCAACGGCGGCGGTGGGATCTACAGCGGCGACTGGACCTGCTCGGCCGGCTTCAACGTCCAGCGCAACGGCAAGTACTACCTGCTCACCGCCGGTCACTGCGGCAAGGACGCCGCCACCTGGTACAGCGACGAGGCCCACCGGAACCTGGTCGGTTCGGTCTACCGGCCCAGCTTCCCAGGCAACGACTACGCCGTGATCACCTACCGGGCCGGCCTCAAGCCCGGTGGCAGCGTGAGCCTCTACAACGGCCGCTCCCAGGACATCGTCCGGGCTGCCAATCCTGGTCTCGGCCAGACGGTCTACCGCTCGGGTATCACCAGCGGTCTGCACGGTGGCAAGGTCACCGGCCTGAACGCCACGGTGATCTACGACGAGGGTGCGGTGGGCAACCTGATCCGTACCAACGTCTGCGCCGAGCCCGGCGACTCCGGCGGCCCGCTGTTCTACCGCACGTACGCCTATGGGCTCACCTCCGGTGGTACCGGCGACTGCAGCTCGGGTGGAGTCACCTACTTCCAGCCGGTCATCGAGGCGATGAACGCGTACGGCGTGACGATCTACTGACTCGACGGCTTGGCATCTTGGCCGCAGCCGGTAGCGTCGTTTGAATGCAACTGAAGCTGGGTCCGCTGCTCCGGTACGTCGACGAGACACGCGCGACCGTCTGGGTGGAAACCACCTCAGCGGGCGAGGTCGAAGTACTGGGGCACCGGACCCAGACCTGGTCGGTGCACGGTCATCACTACGCGCTGGTGCTGATCGAGGGACTGCAGCCGGCCAGCGCCACGCCGTACGAGGTGCATCTGGACGGCGTGAAAGCGTGGCCGCTGGAGGAGAGTCCGTACGGGCCGAGCGTGATCCGGACCCCGCGGGCCGACGGGACCTTCCGGCTGACCTTCGGGTCCTGCCGGCGGTCGGCGCCGTTCGACGAGCAGGGGTTCAAGGATTTCGGCCCGGACGCGTTGGTGGCGCTGGCCGGGCGGATGTCGTCGGGTGAGGCCGACTGGCCCGACGCGGTGCTGTTGCTGGGTGATCAGGTGTACGCCGACGACCCGTCGGACGCGGTCCTGGCGAAGTTGCGGGCGGCGCACGGTGGCCGGCAGGGGTCCGAGGTGGCCGACGAGATCGGCAACTTCGAGGAGTACACCTGGCTGTACGACGATGCCTGGCTGAACCCGGCCGTCCGGTGGCTGTTCTCGACCGTGCCGTTGTGCATGCTGCTCGACGACCACGATCTGCGCGACGACTGGAACACCTCGCTGACCTGGCGGCGCTGGGTCACTGCGCAACCGTGGTGGCACGACCGGGTGGTCGGCGCCTACGCGTCGTACTGGGTCTACCAGCACCTCGGCAACCTGTCGCCGGAGCAGCTGGAGAAGGATCCGACGTACGCTGCGATGCGTGGGCTGGACGACGAGGACGAACGCAGCTCCTACCTCGACGCCTTCGCCTGGGAGGCCGACGAGGACCCGGCCTCGACCCGCTGGAGTTTCTACCGCGACTTCGGCGCCCGGTCTCGCGGGGTCCGGTTGCTGGCCGTCGATTCTCGTTGCTCGAGGCAACTGCAACCCGGCGAGCGGGCGATGGTCGACGCGCACGAATGGGAGTGGGTCCGGCGGCACACGATCGGCGCGACGCAGCCGATCAACCATCTGCTGCTCGCGTCCACGCTGCCGTTCCTGCTCGCACCCGGGCTGCATCATCTGGAGGGCTGGGACGAGGCGATCTCGTCGGGCGCCTGGGGCCGGCTCGGATCACGGCTCGGCGAGAAGATCCGGCAGGGCATGGATCTGGAGCACTGGGCGTCGTTCCGCAACTCGTTCGACGATCTGACCGATCTGCTCGGCGAGCTGGTCCAGTCGGAGAATCCGCCCAGCTCGGTGCTGATGCTGTCCGGTGACGTGCACTGCAGCTATCTGGCCGAGGCGTCGCTGACGGACGTCGAACACCCCGGTACGGCGATCCGCCAGCTCACCATGTCGCCGTTCCGCAACCCCGTCGGTTGGCATATCAGGCTGGCCAACAAGTTGCTCGACAGTCGTGGGATGACGAAGGTCCTGCACGGACTGTCGCGATCGGCCGGGGTCCGAGAGGTCGCGGCCAGCTGGCGGACGGCGTACGGGCCGTGGTTCGAAAACGGCGTCATGACGGTGACCGTGGACGGCGACACCGCGGCCGTCGACGTGGATCACGCGCGGCTGGTGGACGGGCGGCAGGAATTGGTGAGCACGCTGCGTTACCAACTCGCGCCTGAGGGTATGCAAGGGGTGCGGCGGAGGTAAACCCTTACGCTCCGAGTTGACCCGGGTACTTTATGACAGTTTCGGGTAGAACAGATCACGGTTGGATCAAGGACGCTCCCGCCCCGAGCGCGTCCTCACCCCACGAGGAGGCTGACCGTGAAGTTCGCCCGCATCACCGCAGTACTCGGCTCCGTAGGTCTGGCAACGGCAGGAATGCTGGCCACCCAGGCATCGGCCGCACCCACCCCCGTCTCGACGTTGTCGGCAAGCGCCATCACCGCGACGCTGAGCAAGGACGCATCCATCCCCGGTACCGCCTGGAGCACCCAGCCGGACGGCCGGATCATCGTCTCGTACGACAACACCGTGACCGGCTCGAAGCTGGCGTCGCTGACCGGTGTCACCAAGCAGTTCGGCAGCCGGGTCACCCTGGAGAAGCTGCCCGGCAAGCTGACCAAGTACATCAGTGGCGGCGACGCCATCTACGGCGGTCAGTACCGCTGCTCCCTCGGCTTCAACGTCCGCAGCGGCAGCACGTACTACTTCCTGACCGCCGGCCACTGCGGCAACATCGCGTCCTCCTGGTACGCGAACTCCGCCAAGACGACGCTGCTCGGCACGACCTACGGGTCGAGCTTCCCGGGCAACGACTACGCGATCGTCAAGTACTCCACCTCGTACACCAACCACCCTGGCAACGTCGACCTCTACAACGGCTCGACCCAGGACATCACCACGGCCGGCAACGCATCGGTCGGCCAGGCCGTCAAGCGCAGCGGTAGCACCACCGGTGTGCACAGCGGCTCCGTCACCGCGACGAACGCCACGGTGAACTACGCCGAAGGCACCGTCACCGGTCTGATCCGGACCAACGTCTGCGCCGAGGGCGGCGACTCCGGCGGCGCGCTGTTCGCCGGTACCACCGCACTGGGCCTGACGTCCGGCGGCAGCGGCAACTGCTCCTCCGGCGGTACGACCTTCTTCCAGCCGGTCACCGAGGTCCTGAGCCGGTACGGCGTCAGCGTCTACTGATCGCTCGCGCTTCTGGACGCCCCCTGCCGCGTGCGGCAGGGGGCGTTTCGGCATAACTCCTGAGTTAGGTACGGGCATAACACGGGCTCGGCCAAGTGAGGGATGACCCTTACGTTGTGGAGTTGTCCGAGTACGGATAGACAGGCCGGGTAGGTCCCTCTTCGGTTAGGTCTAGGACGCGTCCGCCCCCGAATGCGTCCTCATCGTGAGGAGACTGACTATGCGTATATCCCGTACCGCGGCAGTGCTGGCAACCGCCGGCCTCGTCGCCACCACCTCTCTGCTGGCCACTTCGGCCACCGCCGCGCCACCAGGCCCGGCCGCGATCAGCGCGATGCTGACGCGTGACGCGTCGATCCCGGGTACCGCCTGGGTGACCGACGCCAAGACGGGTGTCGTCACCGTCTCGTACGACGACACCGTCACCGGCTCGAAGCTCGACGCGCTGACCGGCGTCACCAAGCAGTTCGGTGGCAAGGTCAAGGTCGAGAAGCTGCCCGGCAAGCTGACCAAGTTCCTCAGCGGCGGCGACGCCATCTACGGCGGCCAGTACCGCTGCTCGCTCGGCTTCAACGTCACCGACGGCAGCTCGTACTACTTCCTCACCGCCGGCCATTGCGGCAACATCGCGGCCACCTGGTACGCCGACGGCGCCCACACCCAGACGGTCGGCGACACCCAGGGCTCGAGCTTCCCCGGCAACGACTACGCCTTGGTGAAGTACCCGGCCGGTACGCCGGAACCGCCCGGCAACGTGGACCTCTACAACGGCTCCTTCCAGGAGATCACCTCAGCCGGTGACGCCACGGTCGGCCAGTCGGTCACCCGTAGCGGCAGCACCACTCAGGTCCACACCGGCACGGTCACCGGCGTCAACGCCACCGTCAACTACGCCGAAGGCACCGTCACCGGCCTCATCCAGACCAACGTCTGCGCCGAAGGCGGCGACTCCGGCGGCGCCCTCTTCTCCGGCACCACAGCCCTAGGCCTCACCTCCGGCGGCTCCGGCAACTGCTCTTCCGGCGGCACCACCTACTTCCAGCCAGTCCCCGAAGCCCTCTCCACCTACAACGTCAACGTCTACTGACCCATCACTTCTGGTGTGCTTGAACACCAACCGGCGACCTTGAACACGTTATTACTTGTTCAAGGTCGCCGTTTGGTGTTCAAGGTCGCCAGATGTGGTTATCCCCAGGGGGAGAAGTCGGGGCTGGGTGGCGGTGGAGAGGGGGCATTTTCTTTGGTGTGAATAGGAAATTGCAGCGGGTGGTGCGGGAGCGGGGCGGATGGTTCAGCCGGGCTGACGCGTTGGAGGCCGCGTACACCGGGAGTGAGATTCGGCTTCGGCTCAAACATGGACAGTGGAAACGCTTGTGCCGGGACGTGTACTGCGAACCGGACGGCTGGCCCGAAGACGAATCCCCTTGGGCCCGTACCGAGCGATTGCATACTCTGATGGCGCGGGCTGTGGTCGGGCGGCTGGATGGTGCGGTTGTCATCAGCCACCAGTCGGCCACCTTGCTCCACGGGCTCCCAGCCTGGGGACTGGACCACAGCAAGGTCCACGTGACGAGGACTGCGGGGCGAGCACGGTCGGACCGCTCGGTTCAGGTCCATCGGACGGTGCTCGCGACGGACGAGGTCAGCGAGATAGGCGGTTTGCTTGTCACCGCTCCGGCCAGGGCAATCGTCGAGACGGCCTGTACTTCGTCGTACGAGGTCGGCGTGGTGTTGGCGGATGCCGCCTTGCGGGCTGGCCTGGTGACGCCCGAACAGCTGATCACGATGGTTGACTACCTCGAGCACTGGCCTGGATCGCCGGCCGCCCGGGCCGCAGTCGCCTTCGCCGATGGAACAAGCGAGTCGGTGGGCGAGTCCAGGCTCCGGGTCCTGATGGCCAATGAAGGTCTCCCCACCCCCAGAGCCCAGGTGGAGATCCATGATTCGGCCGGGCGGCTGCTCGCGCGAGTCGATTTCCTGCTGCTCGACCACCTGATCGTCGAGTTCGACGGCGCCCTGAAGTACGAGAGTTCCAAGGCCTTGGTCGCCGAGAAGTGGCGCGAAGATCGTCTTCGCGAAGAGGGCTACACCTTCGCCCGCATCAGTTGGGCCGACCTCGACCACCCCCGGGCGACCGCCACGCGTCTCCGGCGCCTACTCGGCGTACAGGCGATGTCGGCCTGAACACCAAACGGCGACCTTGAACAAGTTATTACGTGTTCAAGGTCGCCGTTGGGTGTTCAAGGTCGCCATGGACGGCGGGTCAGCCGCGGCGGCGGGAGATTTCGTAGAGGGCTACGCCGGTGGCTATGCCGGCGTTGAGGGATTCGGTGGCGCTCGTCATCGGGATGGAGACGATGAGGTCGCAGTTTTCGCGGACCAGGCGGGCCAGGCCTTTGCCTTCGGAGCCGACTACCAGGACGATCGGCTCGGTGGCGGCTACCAGGTCGGGGAGTTCTACCTCGCCGCCCATGTCCAGGCCGATGATCAACAGGCCGGCGTCCTTGTAGGACTTGAGGGCTCGGTTGAGGTTGGTGGCCCGGGCGACCGGGATGCGGGCCGCGGCGCCGGCGGAGGTCTTCCAGGCCGAGGCGGTCATCGAGGCCGTGCGGCGCTCAGGGACCAGTACGCCGTGCGCGCCGAAGGCCGCCGCGGACCGGGTGATGGCACCCAGGTTGCGGGGGTCCGTCACACCGTCGAGGGCGACGATCAGCGGCACCTGGCCGGCGTCGTACGCCCGGGACAGCAGGTCGTCCGGGTGGGCGTACTCGTACGGCGGGATCTGGACCGCGAGGCCCTGGTGGGCGCCGTGGCTGGTCAGCCGGTCCATCTCGATCCGCGGTACCTCGAGCAGCGAGATGCCGTGCTCGGTCGCGATCAGCAGCGCCTCCCGCAGCCGGGCGTCGCGTTCGGTGCCCTCGGCAACGTACAGCGCGTTGATCGGGACGCCCGCGCGGAGCGCCTCGACCACCGGGTTGCGGCCGTAGACCCACTCGACGGTCGCCTCGGTGTCCTTACGGTCGGTACGGCGGCCGCCGGTGCGCTTCTCGGCGCGCTCCTTGGCCTTCGCCCGCTTGTGGGCGGGGTGCTTGGTGCGGTCCACCGCCTTCGGCGTGGGGCCCCGGCCCTCGAGGCCCTGGCGGACCCGGCCACCGGAACCGGCGGTCGGGTTGCCCTTGGGCTTCCTGCGGATGGCGCCCTTGCGCTGACTACTGCCTGGCACTTCAGTTTCCTTCGGTTGATTCGGGCTGGGCTACCGTCCAGCGGGCACCCTGTGGGGTGTCCTCGACGATGACGCCCAGCGCCTTGAGCCCGTCGCGGATGTCGTCCGACGCGGCATAGTCCTTACGTTCGCGGGCGGCCTGCCGCTGATCCAGCAGCGCCTTCACCAAGCCGTCGACGACCTCGGTGAGCTCCTCGCCGCCGCCGGCCCGCGAGGCCCACGGCTCGGCCAGCGGGTCGAGCCCGAGCACGCCGAGCATGGCCCGCACCGCGGCCAGATTCTCTTGCAGGGCAGGGGAATCGCCGTCGGCGACCAGCTTGTTGCCGTCCCGCACCGTGTTGTGCAGCACCGCGACGGCGGCCGGCGTCCCGAGGTCGTCGTCCATCGCGTCGGCGAACGCCTGCGGCACATCGGCGGCCGGCGAGACCCCACCGGTCACCTCGGTCGCGCGATCGACGTACCCCTCGATCCGCTGGAAGCTCGTCGCGGACTCCTCGAGCGCACCCATCGAGAACTCGACCACCGAACGGTAGTGCGAGCTCACGAGGTAGTAGCGCAGCTCGATCGGCCGGACCTGCTCGACCACGTTGCGCACGACGGCGCCGTTGCCGAGCGACTTGGACATCTTCTCGCCGGCCGCGGTGACGAGCGCGCTGTGCATCCAGAAGCGGGCGAACTTCTGCCCGACCGCCTTGGACTGGGCCAGCTCGTTCTCGTGGTGCGGGAAGCGCAGATCGAGGCCGCCGCCGTGGATGTCGAACTCGGTGCCGAGGTACTTGCCGGCCATCGCCGAGCACTCCAGGTGCCAGCCCGGGCGGCCGTCGCCCCACGGGGTCGGCCAGGAGGCGGTCCGCGGGGTGCCCTCGGTGTAGCCCTTCCAGAGCGCGAAGTCGCGGGGGTCGCGCTTGCCGCGCGGGTCCGCGTCCTCGGCCGGCTCCATGTCGTCGATCCGCTGGTTCGACAGCTCGCCGTACGCCGGCCAGGACTTCACGTCGAAGTAGACGTCACCGGAGCCGTCGGTCGCGGCGTACGCGTGCCCGCGCTCGATCAGCTGCTCGATCATCACGACCATCTCGGGGATGTGCCCGGTGGCCCGCGGCTCGTACGTCGGCGGACGGCAGCCCAGTACGTCGTACGCCCAGTGCAACTCGCGCTCGAACTCGTAGGCGTGCGCCCACCACGGCACGCCGCGCTCGGCCGACTTGGCCAGGATCTTGTCGTCGATGTCGGTGACGTTCGCGATCACGGTGACGTCGTAGCCGGAGCGCTCCAGCCAGCGCCGGAGCACGTCGAACACGATCTCCTTGTAGATGTGCCCCACGTGCGGGGCACCCTGCACCGTCAGCCCACAGTGGTAGATCCCGACCTTGCCCGGCTGGACCGGCTCGAAATCCCTCACTGCTGCTGTCGCGGTGTCGTACAAGCGAAGTGTCACCGATCAAGGGTAACGGTGATCAGGGAGTGCTCTTGACAATTCTCCACCGGCTGTCCCTTCGATCGTCGTCAAATAGCCACAGCAAATTCTCCGAATGAGTTACTTTCCGCCGACGAGCGGCGTAGCGTCGCTGAGTGAGCGCTCTGTTCCGCCCTCATCGCTCTCCGTGGAGGTTCCTCGTGAAATCCCTCATCACGGGTGCCGCCGCCACCCTCGGCCTGCTCTTGGCCCCGCTTGGCGCCGCCGCCCAACCCGCTGCTCACCAGCCGACACCCACTGCCCGCCAGCACGGCATCACCAAGGCCGGTGACGCCTACATGGGCTGGCTCGCGCCCACGACCGCCAGCCGCTCCACCCAGGCCGCGCCCGCGGCAGTAGTGGAAGGTATCGACGTCTCCAGCCACCAGGGCAACGTGGACTGGGCCAGCTGGTGGAACAACGGCAAGCGGTTCGCCTACAGCAAGGCCACCGAAGGCAACTACTACTCCAACCCGTACTTCGCCCAGCAGTACAACGGGTCCTACAACGTCGGGATGATCCGCGGCGCCTACCACTTCGCCACCCCGAACGACTCCAGCGGAGCCAACCAGGCCAACTACTTCGTCGACCGCGGCGGCGCCTGGTCGCGCGACGGCCGGACCCTGCCGGGTGCGCTCGACATCGAGTACAACCCGTACGGCGCGACTTGCTACGGGCTGAGCCAGGCCTCGATGGTCAACTGGATCCGCGACTTCCTCAACACCTACAAGTCCCGTACCGGTCGCGACGCGGTCATCTACACCAACCTGGACTGGTGGACCCAGTGCACGGGCAACAGCACCGCCTTCAGCTCCACCAACCCGCTCTGGGTGGCGCGGTACAACTCATCGCCTGGCACCCTGCCGGGCGGCTGGCCGTACTACACGTTCTGGCAGTGGACCTCGTCCCCGCTCGACCAGGACCACTTCAACGGCGACCAGTCCCGGCTGGTGGCACTGGCCAACGGCTAAATCGGGTTGCAGCGGTCTCTTAGGCTCGATCGGTGAGCTATTCCTTGCCGATCGAGACCGACCGCCTGACCCTTCGCCGCTACCTCGAGACCGACTACGACGACCTGCTGAAGCTCCAGTCCAGCCCCGACGTCACCAGGTTTCTGCTGTACGACCCGAAGACGCCCGAGCAGGTCCGGCAATCCCTGGCCGGCCGGCTGGCCGACGTACCGATGGACACCGACGGACAAGCGCTCACCGTCGCGGTGATCCTGCGGGAGACCGGCCGGCACGTCGGCGAGGTGACGCTGTTCGTCCATCAGGCCGAGCAGCGGACCGGTGAGGTCGGCTTCGTCTTCCACCCTGACTTCCACGGCCAGGGGTATGCCCGCGAAGCGTCGGTCGAGTTGCTCCGGCTCGGCTTCGAGGAGCTCGGCTGGCACCGGATCATCGGCCGCCTCGACCATCGCAACACCGGCTCGGCCAAACTGCTCGAGCGGCTCGGGATGCGGTTGGAGGCGCATTTCGTGCGCAACGAGTTCCTCAAGGGCGAGTGGACCGACGAGCTGGTCTACGCGCTGCTCGCGGACGAATGGAAGGCCCGCTGAGCGGGCAGGTAATAAAATAACCGAATAGCGACACATCGCGGCACGCGTTCACCGCGACAGCCGGCCTGAGCGGGTCTACCGTCGAAAACATGACCGCCGCCCGCCCCCTTGCCGCGCTGATCACCGGCGTGGTCACGCTCAGTCTGATCGCCGGACCGAGCCTGGCCGCGCCACCCCAGCAGCGCGAGATCACCTACCGCACGTGGACGTCGTCCGCCGACTTCCTCAAAGGCACCCGCTCCGGGACCACCGTCGTCAACGGCGCCCTGCGATTCGGCTCGGCCACCGGCACCACGTCGTACGTCGATCCGTTCGGCGACGGCACCGCCAAGGCCTACGAGCAGGCCACCTGGGTCTCGCCCGAGGTGAAGACCAGCTACGGCCTGACCGAACTGGTCGCCTCCTGGAACGCCACAACTCCCGCCGGGACCTGGATCGAGGTCGCCATGTCGGGCCACTCCGACGAGGGCACCACCACCAAGTGGTACGTGCTCGGCCGCTGGAACCGTGGCGACGACACTGCCGCCGGGGACATCCACCGCACCTCGGTGAGCGGCCAGAAGGACACCACCGGCACAGTCTCGGTCGACACCTTCGTAGCCGGAGCAGGCCGCTCCCTGGACCGCTGGCGCCTCAAGGTCACCCTCTACCGCCTCGCCGGTACTACGAAAGTCCCAGTACTCCAGTCGGTAGGCGCCATGGCCTCCCGCCTGCCCGCTGACGAGACAGTGCCCGTCAGCCGGGGCGGAGGCGCCTGGGGTCGCGTACTCGACGTACCGACGTACTCGCAGGAGACACACATCGGCCACTACCCGCAGTGGGACAACGGTGGCGAGGCCTGGTGCTCGGCGACGTCCACTGCAATGGTGCTCGACTACTACCGGCGTGGACCGACTAGGGCCGAGACGGCCTGGGTGGATCCGGCCGATCCCGATCCGCAGGTCGATCACTCGGCCAGGTCGGTCTTCGACTACAAGTACGACGGCGCGGGCAACTGGCCCTTCAACACCGCGTACGCCGGAACGCGCGGGCTCGACGCCTTCGTCACCCGGCTGCGCTCACTGACCGAGGCCGAGCAGTTCATCAAGGCCGGCATCCCTCTGGTCGCGTCGCTGTCCTTCGAGAAGGACGAACTCCCGGGCGCGGGCTACGGCACCAACGGCCACCTGATGGTCATCGTCGGCTTCGCCGCGAACGGCGACGTGGTGGTCAACGACCCGGCGTCGCACCTGATCAAGAGCAATGACGAGGTCCGGACTGTTTACAACCGGGCCGCCTTCGAGAACGCTTGGATCCCGCACTCGGGCGGGATCGTCTACGTGATCCACCCGGCGGCGAAGCGACTGCCACCGAAGACCCACCAGGCCAACTGGTAACCCCACAAACAGGAACCGCCCGTATGCCGGGGGCGGCGTACGGGCGGTTCCGACGTACTGACTAGCGCGTGAAGAGCGCGCCGGTGAGGTTCGTGGTGAGGTTGCGGAGCGAGTCGGGCAGGTACTGCAGGTGCCAGCCCCGCGGGCCGCGGTACCAGTGGAAGCCCTCGTCTTCGTCCTCGTCCGAGTCCGTCGCCACCAGGGCGTCGATCCAGCGCTCCGAGCCGCCCAGGACGACGGCATACGGGAGCGCGCGGGAGCAGAGCTCGGCGTGCTGGTCGGTCGGCAGCTCGCTGACGTCCATCTCCAGCAGCTCGCCACGGATGGCGGCGACCTGGCCGAGGACGCGGCCGGCGGCAGGTGCCTTCGCCGGCATGTGGCGGCCGATGACGAGCAGGCCGACACCGACCGCGGTGAGGGCGATGCCCACCAGGCCCCAGGTCGAGGTGAGGGCGAGTACGACGGTCAGGACGATGCCGATCCCGGTCGTGACGATGCCGATGGTCGCCCAGAGCGAGCGGGTCCGGTCCGGGCGCTCGGTGAACCAGCCGCGCTTCACGACCCCGTCGTACAAGGCGTCCTGGACCTGGCCGAGGTTCGCGCGGACCTGGCGGCCGAGCTCGGAGACCAGCACCGAGTCGTTGTCGCCGAAGATCGCGCGGACCAGGACGTTCTCGTACCGCTGCAGCTCCTCGGCGGGCGCGTTCTTGACCCGGCGCAGTTCCCAGTCCGGCCGGGAGAACTCGCTCTCGTGCTCCAGCTCGGTGATCGTGAGGTGCCCGCGGACGGCCAGGTCGATGATGGTCGCGGTGACGTCGACCGGGTCGATCCGCTCGTCGATCAGGGTGCCGACCTCGCCGGGCCGCAGATCGGCCGGCGGGGTGAAGTCGATCCGGGTGTCCTGGCCGAGGCTGAACAACGACGCCGGTACGACGCGGCGCGGGTCCACCTGGTCACGACCGCGCAACCGGTACAGCAGCAGCAACGCGAGCGCGCCGAGCAGCAGTACCGCGAGTGCGGTGATCAGCTGGGCCGTGTCGGTCGAGAACGCCCGCTTGAACGTCTTGCGGTACTCCACGATCGAGTTGGCCGCGATCTGGCCCTTGGGGAAACCGACCGTCATCCGGATCGTGTTGCCCGGCGGCAGCCCGGTCTGCTTGAAGGTCGGGCCGGACGTCTCGCCGATCTGCGCCAGCGTGCACGGGAAGTTGCTGTCGATCGCGCCGGCGAAGCAGGAGACGTGGCTGACCTCGGGGGTGCTGTAGACGATGTTCGCGTCCTGCACGGTCATCGCCAGCCCGGTCAGCGGCGAGAACCGCACCTCGGTGCCGTTCAGCGTCTCCGCGACCGCGCCCTTGACGGTGTAGTCGAACTCGAGCTCGGTGTCGCCGCCGGACAGGTCGGCGACCGCGATCGAGCTGATGTCGCCGGTGGTGGTGAGTTCCTTGGTCTTCTCCGCACCACCGGACTTGACCTGCAGGTCCTCGATCTTCTGCACGTGGTCGACGTCGTCGGCGAGGTGCTCACGGGTGACCACGAACCGGGTGAAGGTCCCGGACACGTTGCTCAGCTTCCAGACCTCGACGACCTTCAGCGTGCCGTCCCGCTCGACCCTGATGGTGCTGTTGAAATTGGTGACGACCGGGTCGGCGGTGGTCGTCGCGCCAGCTGGTACGCCGGTCAGAGCCAGGAAACCGAGGGCACACAGAGGTACCCCGAGCAGACGTCTACGCATCGCCCAATCACACCGTATCGAGAGGGTCAGAGCCTTGCGGCCGGCCGGCCGGGGCAGTAGTTGCAGACCGCACCATACCGGGTCTGAGCCAGGGCTCCGATAGCGTCAGCCTTCGTGTCCTACCAGCCGCCCCCTGGGCAGTACCCGCCGCCACCGCAGTACGGATGGGGGCCGCAGACCAGCCTGCCGCCCAAGAAGAGGGGTGGGTCGGGCAAAGCCCTGCTGATCATCCTGGGAATCGCAGTACTCGGAACAGCCGGGATCGCCGGCCTGTCGGGCGCTCTGAAGCACCACGATCCTTCCTATACCGGTATTCCGTACCCTAGTACGACGTACAGCCCGACGTACGAGCCGACCGAGGCGCCCTCCGCGCAGCCGCCCAGTGTGAAGCCGACTCGGCCTGTGGTGACCGCCAAGCCGCCAGTGGTCAAGCCGCCGGCGCCGCGGCCGACCGCGCCTCGGGTGAAGCCCAAGCCGGAGCCGAGCGACCTGGACATCGTTGCCCGCAACAAGCTCTACAAGGCCGGCACGATGGGCTCGGTCAACTGCAAGGAGTCCAAGGCCCGCCCGTCGACCGTTGCCGGTGCCCGGGCCAACTACGCGAACCTGGCCCGGTGCCTCAACCGCGCCTGGCCCGCCCTGGTGGTGAAGGCCGGCGCCACGTTCCGCCCGCCGACGGTGCTCTCGTTCTCCGGAACGGTCAACTCGCCCTGCGGCAGCATGTCCGACACCGGGCCGCCCTTCTACTGCCCGACCAACCAGACCATCTACATGAACCTGTCCGAGGACATCGGCGACTACAACCAGGACCCGTCGGTCTACAACCGGGTCTGGGCGCGGATGTGGATGCTGCACCAGTTCGCGCACGAGTACGGCCACCACGTGCAGACGCTGACCGGCATCTTCCAGGCCAGCTGGAACCTGCGCTACGAGGCGCCGAACCAGGCCGCTGAGCTGCAGGGCAGCCGCCGGCTCGAGCTGCAGGCGTCCTGCTTCAGCGACATCTTCATCTCGGCCAACAAGCGCAGCTACCCGCTCACGGGCGAGTCCCTGCGGCAGTGGAAGTGGTTGATCGGGGACACCATCGACCGGCGGCACGACCACGGCAGCACGGCCAACCACAAGTACTGGGCGCTGAAGGGCTACAACAGCCGCGGCCCGGCCGCCTGCAACACGTTCACGGCCTCCGGCGCGAAGGTGTCATAGGGAACTCCCCTGTACCGATATGGAGACGGATAGCGGTATTGATGGTTAGCCTGGTCCCCCGGATCACGCCCTGTGTGTCCCGGGGGGATGAGGAACGACCGTGTCTGACCAGGAATGGAGCGAGCCACCAGGGCCGCATGTGCCGCCGGCTGCACTGCCCGACGGCTCGATACCGCTTTACCGCAGTGCAGCAGCCGGCGAAGCACAGCCGCCGGTCGGGTGGGGGCCTGACCTCGGCGGCGACCGGCATTTCCGGCATGGGGGGCCACAGCCGCGAAGACGCCCGACCGGGCTGCTCCTCTGCATGCTCGTGCTCGGAGGCGTGACGGTATTCGTGGTGACGGTCGCTCTCGCACTCCGCGAGAGCGACTCGTCTGCTGCGGCCCCGGAGCCTGGCGCGGGCCGGTCGGCACCGCTCGGTACGCCGGACGACAGCACTGCTGGTACTCCGCAGTCACAGGCTGCGACCAGGACGGTGACGGCCGACGCGCTCTACGCGACCGGACCGCAGAAGACGGTCGGCTGCCAGGAGGCGCCGGTCCCGTTGAGCAAGCAGGCGAACGTCAAGCTGTACTACTCGAACGTCGTCGCCTGCCTGAGCAAGGCGTGGGCCCCGAAGGTCGAGGCGGCCAAGGACGCGTTCGCGGCGCCGCGGCTGGTCTTCTGGGCCGGTGTAAGCCAGACGCCGTGCGCGGCTGGTTCGACGGTGTCGTTCTACTGCGGGACGAGCCAGACGCTCTACCTGAAGTACACCGATGACATCAAGCTCTGGAGCCGCTCGCCGGACGCCGCGAACCGGGCGTTCACGCGGATGTGGGCGACGTACACGGCCGGGCACGAGTACGCGCACCACGTGCAGCAGCTCACCGGCGTCCTGACGGCCGCCCGGCAGCTCCAGTACGACGCTCCGGACCAGGACGCGCGGCTGGAACTGAGCCGGCGACTCGAACTCCAGGCATCCTGTCTGAGTGCGGTCTTCGCCGGAGCGAACCAGAGCAGTTACGGGATCACCGGTCTGGACCTGACGATCTACCAGAAGTACGTCCAAGGGCAGACCGGGGACGAGAACAACCGCGGCGGGCCGCGGGACCACGGCGCGCGGGCCAGTCACCAGTACTGGACCGAGCGCGGCTTCACCACGCTGGACAGCGTCAGCTGCAACACGTTCACGGCTACGGCCGGCAAGGTTTCGTGAGGAGTATCGATGTCGGACAACTGGACTCCACCCCCTGGGCGGAACCCGAACGAGCCGGATCCGGAGGGCGAGCAGCCCACCGAACCGGCCAAGGGGCCTGCCCGCGGGGATGGCCAGTCGCCCCTGTGGTGGACCGAGTCCACCGAGAAGCAGAAGGAGTACCTCCAGCCCGCCCCACCCGGCGAGCAGACCCCGTTGGTGGGCCCACCCGGCTCACGCCAGAACAACCTCACCTGGAACCTCCCGCCCTACTCCCAACCAGGCGCCACCCCACCCCGCCGCCCCACCACCCCCGGCCCTAGCACCGGCGCCGGCGGTCAGTCGTCCTTCGCTCCCGGTCCGGGCGCTGGTACTGGTGCGGGTCAGCCTGGTGGTCAGTCGTCGTTCGCTCCGGGGCCGGGTGGATCCGCGTCCGGCGGGGGCGAGCAGGGTGGGCGGCGGGCTCGGCATGCTGGGCCGCCTTCAGGTGGGGTACCGCCTGAGGGGCTCCGCGGGTTCGGCCAGCCGGTGCAGCAGCCGCAGACGTGGCAGTACCCGCCGATTCCGATTCCGCAGCCGCCGGGCCCGGGACGCCGCCGGAAGCCTCGCCGTGCGTCCAAGGGGCTGCTGATCGGTCTCGTGGTGCTTGCCGTGCTCATCGTCGGTTCAGGCGTCACCCTGGCGCTTAGGAACACAGGCGACGACAACACCCCCGTCGCCGTGGACACACCGAGCCCAGTAGCTTCGGAGACACCCTCGGCGACCCCGTCCGCAACACCGAGCACCACCGCCTCGGCCACCCCCGGCGGACCACCCACGGTCGACGAGATCGTCACCACCAGCAGGCTGTACAGCAAGGTCGGCGTGCTCACCCCCACGCAGTGCCTGGAGCCCAAAGTGCTCCCGAACACCTTCGCCGGCGCCAAGGCGTACTACAACCTGATCGTGCCGTGCATGAACCGCACCTGGTGGCTGGCGATGAAGAAGGCGAGCCTGCCGTACCGCGCGCCGAAGCTGGTCGTCTTCGTCGGCCCGATGAAGACCGTCTGCGGCGCGGAGAAGGGCACCCGCGCCTTCTACTGCGGCACCAACGAGACCATCTACATGCCGTACGCGGTCGGGCTGAACTACTACAAGCGCAACCCGATCTCCGGTCGCGTGTGGATGATGACCACGATCGCCCACGAGTACGGCCACCACGTGCAGAAGCTGGCCGGCATCTACGCGGCCTCACTCTCCCGGCAGGTCAACGCGCCCAACGCGGCCGCCCAGCTGGCCGAGAGCCGCCGCCGCGAGTTGCAGGCGTCCTGCTTCGGCTCGGCGTACCTGGGCGCAGCGGGTGCGTACATTCCGCTCCGCGGTCCGCTGCTCAACACCTGGAAGGTACTGGTCGCAAACACCGGCGACGAGTTCTCCCGGCCGCGTATCCGCGACCACGGCGCCAAGCTGAACAACAACTACTGGTCGCTCCTCGGCTTCAACACCAAGGGACCGTCCAGGTGCAACACCTTCGTAGCGAAGACAGCACTCACCAACTAGTGCCCCGAAGCGGTGCGCCGGCTCAGAAGAGCCGGCGTGCCGTCGACAGGTGGCCGCCGAACGCGGTGACGAAGTTCGACAGCGACTCCCCGATGTCGGACAGGTGCCAGTTCTCCGGACCGGAGTACCAGCCGATGCCCGCGTCCGGGTCGTCGTCATCATCCGTCGCGGCGATCTCCAGCGCCCACTTCTCGGTGAGGCCCAGCACAGCGGCGTACGGCAGGCAGCGCGAGGCGAACTCCAGCCGGTGGCTCTGCGGCAGGTCCGCGGACGTCTCGTTGGTCAGGTACTGCTGTAGCCCGGCAACGCGGCCCAGTACCGCGGCACCGCGAGCAGTGCGGGCCGGAGCGACCTGCCCGACCAGCGTGAGCGCCAGTCCGGCCAGCATCACCGCGAAGCCGACCAGCCCGTACTTCGTCACGATGGCGAGCACGACGGTCAGCACCACCCCGGCACCCAACAGGACTAGTCCAGCCGTGGTCCACCGGTTGCGCACGGCATCCGGCCGGCTGGCGAACCAGCCCTGCGTGACGACATCGGCGTACAGCTGCTCGCGGACCAGGTTGAGCCGCGACCGCAGTCCGTGGCCGAGCGCGGACACCTGGACGGTCTCCCCGTCGGCGAACACCGCGTCCAGCAAGGCCTTCTCGTACGGCAGCAGCTCCGGACCACCCGCGTTGAGCCGGCGCAGCTCCCAGTCCAGCTTGCCGAAGTGCGTCTCGCGCGGCAGCTCCACGATCGTCAAGTAGTTGCGCACGGCAAGGTCCAGCAGCGTCGCGGTGATGTCGACGACGTCAGCCGTCTCGTCCACCACCGTGCCGACCTGACCCGGCCGGATCCCGTCCGGCGCCGCGAACTGCGGTCCGTCGGCACCGTCGAGCACCGGCCGCTCGGGCGCACCCGGGCCGACCTTGCCCGCGTCCCGGCCGCGGAGGAACCACAGCGCCGCCGCACCCAGTACGCCCAGGCCGAGCAGCAGCACGCTCAGCCCGATCGTCGACTTGTCGAGCGTGAACGCGTTGCCCAGACTCCACCGGGTCTTGAACTCCGCGTTGGCCTTCACCGTCGCCTGGTCGCTCAGCCCGGTGAGGAAGGTCAAATGGCCACCCGCCGGTACGCCGTTCTGCTCGATCTCCAGTGCGGCCGACTCGGCCAGCTGCGACGAGGTACAGGGGATGCTCGAGCCGACCCGGCCGGCGATGCAGGTCACCCAACTCGCGAACGGGATGCTCACCGAGAGGGTGGCCTTCGGGATGCTGGTGCCGAAGCCCTGGACGATCGGCCAGCTCACCTCGCGGCCCTCGATCGAGTCGGCCACGACGTTGCCGACCTCGTAGCTGTAGACGACCTTGGCCTGGCCGGACACCTTGACGCTGATCCGGCGGCCGTCGTCGATGCTCTTGTCCTCGAAGCCCTGCGCGGGTTGGCCGTTCACGGTGGCCGAGACGTTGCGCAGCTCGTAGGTGCGGTCCTCGGTCGCGTTCGCGCGGACCCTGGTGGTCAGGGTCCGGGCGAAGGTGTCGCCGCCGGCGGTCAGATCGACCGTCTCCTTGACCTTCAGGACGCCATCTCCGGTCAGTGACGCCTCTGCGGCGTACCCGGTGATCTGGTCGTCCGCGGCGTGCGCGGGCAACGTGCCGAGAGCAACCATGGGCACTGTCAGAGACACGAGCAGGGCGGCCGGCAAGAGGCGGCTCTTCAGTGACATGGGTCGAGAGTAGTCTCGTGCCGGTTCGACCAGCGAACTCCCACATCGAGCTGAAGGGGAACGACACGTGAGCACCCCGTACGGGTACGGCGGCCGCCCCCAGGACCGGGTGGGACCGCCTCCGGGCGTACTGCCGCCGCCGGTTGCGCAGTACCCGCAGCAGGGCGTTCCGCAGTACGGGGGCCAGCAGTATGGCGGGCAGCAGTACAGCGGGCAGCAGTACGGGCAGCCGCAGTACGGGCAGCCGTACTACGGGCCTGGGCCGAACCAGTTCAACGGGTTCCAGCCGCGGCGGCGCCGGGGTAGCGCTATCCGGCTGGTGCTGATCGGGTTCTTCAGTGTCGCGTTCCTGGGGATCGCGCTGAGCGTGGTCGGCGTCCTGCTGGCCGGCGGTAACAGCTCGTCCGCCGACAGTGGCGGTCCGCAGATCACCAGTGGGCCTTCGGTGGTACCGACTGCCAAGACCAGCGCGCCCAAGGGGTCTGCCGAGGACTACCTGCTGAACGCGCCGATCTACAAGGTCGGCGGCCTCGGCGAGCTGGACTGCAAGGCCGAGGACCTCGGCGACGGCAGCCTGGCGGCGCAGAAGGTCTACTACGAGAAGCTCTTCAAGTGCCTGAACGACGCCTGGCGCCCGGCCTTCGCCAAGCTGGGCAAGCACGAGCCCGACCCCGGCCTGGTCGTCTTCGACAAGCCGGTCGACGGTCCCTGCGGCCACTTCGAGCCGCTGTCCGGGCGGGTGCTGGCGTTCTACTGCTTCGGCAACCACGTGATGTACACCGACGTACAGCAGATGAACAAGGCGTTCGGCCCGAAAGAGGACCTCGCCTACCTGATGACGATCGCCCACGAGTACGGCCACCACGTGCAGAGCGTCTCCGACCTCTTCTACGCCCGCCAGGCCTACCTCGCCGACCACCCCGACGAGAAACTCGAAAGCTCCCGCCGCAACGAACTCCAGGCCTCCTGCTTCGCCGGCGTCTTCAGCCGCGCCATCGAGAAGTCGTACCCCTTCACCGCCCGCCTGAAAGAGTTCGAGTTCCAGGCCAGCAACAGCTTCGGCGAAACCCCCAAAACCCCAGAAAACGAACGAACCCACGGCCTAGCCACCAGCCAGGGCTACTGGATCGTCAACGGCCTCAACGTAGGCGAAACCAAAGCCTGCAACACCTACGCCGCCAGCCAATCCCAGATCAAGTAACCGACCCGCGCAGGGCAACCCGGCTTGCCACGCCCCTGCGTCAGCTGGTCCTCAGCTCGTCCGGCCCGTACCTAACGACAGGAAGTAGTCGGGCAGTCGGCCGAGCACCACGCTCAGCGAGACAGCGACCGACCGCAATTCAGCCACCACTTCCTGTCGTTAGGTACAAAACGGAGCTCTGGCGGCGGCGACAGTCGAGCTGGCTTCTCCGCGATGCAAGCGTTCGACGGCGCCGGCCGTCTCGGCTCAGTCGAGGCCTATGTCAGGGCGACCCGCGAATCCACTGACCAGTTCGACGAGAGATGCTCACCGGGCACCGGGTCGGGCGCTGTTGGCTGGACGGCTCTACGCCACAACGGAGTTCGCGGTCGGCAACCAGCAGGTCGTTGGTGTCTACCCGGTGCGACCAGCCACCGAGGCTTTCGCGGAGCGGGCGACGGAGCGTGCGGCGTCGGGTGCGTGGGGGTGTATTGCGTTCGCATGTTGGTGTTGCGTTGGTGGGGTGGACAACTGGGCGGCGTATTCTTCGGCCGTGACTTTGCGACGGGGGGACAGCGCTCCGCCCGAGCGGACTCTGGTTGATGTCTTGCAGGCCAGTGCTGTGGGTTTTCCGGATGAGCCGGCGCTGGACGACGGCAGTGTGAGTTTGAGTTATCGCGAACTGCTCGGGCAGGTGACCAAGTTCGCCCGGCGGTTGACGGACCTCGGGATCGGGCCGGGTGACCGGGTCGGCGTACGGATCTCGTCGGGGCACAACGATCTGTATGTGGCGATTCTCGGGAGTCTGCAGGCGGGCGCGGCGTACGTGCCGGTCGACGCGGACGACCCCGAGGAGCGCGCCGAGCTGGTGTTCGGGGAGGCGCAGGTCGCCGCGATCGTCACCGACGATCTCGAGATCACCTCGACCAGGACCGCCCCAACAGACCCCGCGGACGCCGCGGATGGTGGCTACGACTTCCCGTACTCCGCCCGGATGGATTCGGACGGTACTACGCCCGCAGCCGCGGGATCGGGCTCCCGCGGCGACGGCCCCTCACCGGACGACGATGCCTGGATCATCTTCACCTCGGGCTCGACCGGCGTACCCAAGGGTGTAGCCGTCACGCACCGATCGGCGGCGGCCTTCGTCGACGCCGAGGCGCGGATGTTCCTCCAGAAGGAACCGATCGGCCCCGAGGACCGGGTGCTGGCCGGCCTGTCCGTCGCGTTCGACGCGTCCTGCGAGGAGATGTGGCTCGCCTGGCGGTACGGCGCGTGCCTCGTCCCCGCACCCCGCTCCCTGGTGCGCAGCGGTATGGACCTCGGCCCCTGGCTGGTCGCGCAGGGCATCACCATCGTGTCGACCGTGCCGACGCTCGCCGCGCTCTGGCCGTCCGACGCACTCGACAACGTGCGCCTACTGATCTTCGGTGGCGAGGCGTGCCCACCCGAGCTGGCCGAGCGCCTCGCCGTCGACGGCCGCGAGGTCTGGAACACCTACGGCCCCACCGAAGCGACGGTCGTTGCATGTGGAGCGCAACTGACTGGTGAAGGCCCGGTACGCATCGGCCTCCCCCTCGACGGCTGGGATCTCGCAGTAGTCGACAGTGAAGGCAATGAGGTAGCAGAGGGCGGTACTGGCGAGCTGATCATCGGCGGCGTCGGGCTGGCCCGGTACCTCGACCCGGCGAAGGACGCGGAGAAGTTCGCCCCGATGCCGTCGCTCGGCTGGGATCGCGCGTACCGCAGTGGCGACCTGGTCCGCAACGAGTCCGAGGGCCTGGTGTTCATGGGCCGGGCCGACGAGCAGATCAAGCTCGGTGGCCGGCGGATCGAGCTGGGCGAGGTCGACGCGGCCCTGCAGGCTCTCCCCGGAGTCAGCGGCGCCGCAGCCGCAGTACGGGTCAGTGGAGCCGGCAACCAGCTGCTCGTCGGATACGTAGTACCGGACGACCCGGAGGCCTTCGACCAGAAGGCTGCCACCGAGCGACTCCGAGAAGCTCTCCCAGCCGCGCTGGTTCCTCTGCTGGCCGTCACGGACACCCTGCCGACCAGGACCTCCGGCAAGGTCGACCGCAACGCACTGCCCTGGCCGCTGCCCGGCATGGACACGGACGCTCCGCCCGCTGAGCTCGATGGGACAGCAGGCTGGCTAGCGGAGCGCTGGACGCAGGTACTGGGAGCAACAGTCACCGGTGCCGACAACGACTTCTTCCTGCACGGCGGTGGCAGCCTTGCCGCGGCACAGCTGGTCTCGAAGCTCAGGGAGAAGTACACCGAAGTCACAGTCGGCGACATCTACGAGTACCCGCGTCTAGGCGCACTCGCAGACCGCCTCGACGACTTCAAGGCCTCCACGACTCCAGTAGAGATCCGTGAGGTCCGCCTGACGCCGCCGGGCACTCAGCTCCTTCAGACCGCACTGACGTTGATCCTGCAGACAGTGGTCGGCGTGCGCTGGATCGTCTGGCTCTTCACTCTCAACAACCTGCTCGCACTCACCGACGGCCCGCACCCGTGGATGCGCACTGTCTCGTGGTGGTGGATCCTGGCGGGCTGGCTGATCCTGATCACGCCCGCCGGCCGGATGGGCATCGCTGTCGTCGGCGCTCGCATCCTGCTCAGAGGACTGAAGCCCGGCGTCTACCCGCGCGGTGGCAACGTGCACGTGCGCCTCTGGGCGGCGGAGAACCTGGCAGACGCAGCAGGTGCCGCCAACCTGGCCGGTGCGCCCTGGATCGCCTACTACGCAAGGGCTCTGGGCGCGAAGATCGGCAAGGGCGTAGACCTCCACACGCTCCCACCGGTCACCGGCATGTTCACGATGGGCCGTGGCGCCTCGATCGAACCAGAGGTCGACTTGTCCGGCTACTGGATCGACGGAGACCGGCTGCACGTCGGGACGGTCACCGTCGGCGCCGAGGCGGTCGTCGGCTCCCGCAGTACTCTCCTGCCGGGCGCAGAGATCGGCCGCAACGCGGAGATCGCCGCAGGCTCGGCTGTCTCTGGCAGAGTCCCAGCGGCCGAGCGCTGGTCCGGCTCCCCTGCCTCACGCGTCGGCAAGGCCCGGCACCCCTGGCCGGAGGAGCGTCCCGCCCGCGCACCCTGGTGGGTGCTCGCGTACGGCGCCGCATCCGCCCTCATGTCGCTACTGCCCCTGGGCGCGGCGATCCTGGCGATCCTGGTACTCCGTAACGCCGTCGCCGGCACCACCTCCCTCGGGGACGCCGCACTGCACGCCCTGTACGCCATCCCGCTGATGACGCTGGTCGGCTTCGTCACGCTCGCCCTGCTGACCGTAATCATCGTCAGGCTGCTGGGGATCGGCATCAAGGCCGGCCACTACCCCGTCCGCAGCCGGATCGGCTGGCAGGTGTGGGCAACAGAGCGGCTACTCGACTCGGCCCGCACGCTCCTCTTCCCCTTGTACGCGAGCCTGCTCACGCCCTGGTGGCTCCGCGCACTCGGCGCCAAGATCGGCCGCGACGTCGAGGCATCGACAGTCCTGCTGCTCCCCAAGATGACCACCGTCGGTGAGGGCGCGTTCCTGGCCGACGACACCATGATCGCGTCGTACGAACTGGGCGGCGGCTGGCTGCACGTGGCCGGCGCCAAGGTCGGCAAGCGTGCCTTCCTCGGCAACTCGGGGATGACGGCGCCTGGCCGCTCGGTCCCGAAGAACGGCCTGGTCGCAGTGCTGTCCGCGGCCCCGAAGAAGTCCAAGGCCGGTACGTCGTGGCTCGGCAGCCCGCCGGTCAAGCTGCGCCGGCAGGCCGTCGACGGCGACCAGAGCCGCACGTTCAACCCGCCGCTGCGACTCAAGTTCGCCCGTGCGGCCGTCGAGCTGTGCCGGTTCGTGCCGATGATGTGCACGGTACTGATCGCGCTCGGCGTGCTGTTCGCCCTGCAGGGGCTGGACCTGTGGCTCGGACCGGTGCCGACGATCCTGCTGTCCGGCGCCGTGATCCTGGTCGCCGGTGCGGTGGCCGGCACGATGGCGACCGTCTCCAAGTGGGTCATCGTCGGCAAGACGCGCGCGGTCGAGTACCCGCTGTGGAGCAGTTTTGTTTGGCGCAACGAAGTGGTGGATACCTTTGTCGAGATGGTCGCCGCTCCGTGGTTCGCGAACGCTGCTGCCGGTACGCCGGTACTGACGCTGTGGCTGCGTACCCTCGGCGCCAAGATCGGCAAGGGCGTCTGGTGCGAGACGTACTGGTTCCCGGAGGCCGACTTGATCACACTTGGCGACGGTGTCACGATCAACCGCGGCTGTGTGCTCCAAACACATCTGTTCCACGATCGCGTGATGTCCATGAGCACCGTAACCTTCGGGGATGGGTCAACTCTTGGGCCGCACGGCATCATCCTCCCCGCTGCATCGATCGGCGAAGGCGCTACGATCGGTCCGGTGTCTCTGGTGATGCGCGGAGAGAGCGTTCCGGCCGGATCCCGCTGGGCCGGCAATCCGATCGCGCCCTGGCAGGGTTGATGGTTGCCCGTGACACAGCTCGGGGCGGCGGGGCGGGGAAGGCAGAACGCAGTCAGCCGGGTGAGGACACAGCCGGTGATCCCTATGTACCGTCCCACGGCAACGGTGGCTACAAAGTCGAGTCCTATGAGCTCGACCTCGACTACCGGCTCAACAGCAACCGGCTGAGCGGCAAGGCCACCATCACGGCCGTCGCCACGCAGGCACTGTCCCGGGTGAGCTTCGACCTGACCGGGCTGCGAGTGGCCAAGGTGCTCGTCAACGGCCGCCGGGCCGGGCGGTACGCGCACCGCAACGGCAAGCTGCACATCTGGCCGTCCCCTGCGCTCTCCGAAGGCTCCGAGTTCGTCGTAGACGTCCAGTACTCCGGCAACCCGGCTCCCGTCGACAGCCCTTGGGGCGAGCTCGGCTGGGAGGAGTTGACCGAGGGCGTGATCGTCGCGAGCCAGCCGAGTGGTGCTGCGACCTGGTTCCCCTGCAACGACCACCCGAGCGACAAGGCGCACTACCGGATCACGATCACCACCGATTCGCCGTACCACGTGGTGGCGAACGGGAGGCTCGTCTCGCGCCGTACCAAGGCCAGCCGGACCAGTTGGGTGTTCGACCAGGCAGCACCGATGGCGACGTACCTGGCGACCGTCCAGATCGGCCGGTACGACGTACTGGAGCTGGCCACGTCACCGGTGACCACGCGTGGCGTGCTGCCCTCGGCGCAGATGCGCGACTTCCGCTGGGACTTCGGGCGGCAGCAGGACATGATGCGGCTGTTCAACAAGCTGTTCGGCCCGTACCCGTTCGGCAGCTACACGGTAGTGGTGACGGACGACCCGCTCGAGATCCCACTGGAGGCCCAGGGCATCTCGGTCTTCGGCAGCAACCACGTGGACGGCCGCCGCGGTGCTGAGCGACTGGTGGCGCACGAGCTGGCCCACCAGTGGTTCGGGAACAGCCTGACACCCTCCCGGTGGCAGGACATCTGGCTGAACGAGGGATTCGCCTGCTACGCCGAGTGGCTGTGGTCGGAGGAGTCCGGCGGGCTGACAGCGTCCCAGCAGGTCTCCAAGGCCTACAGCCGGTTGCGCGGGCTGGAGGAGGACCTACTGCTCTCCGACCCCGGACCGGACCTCATGTTCGACGACCGGCTCTACAAGCGCGGTGCGATCACCCTGCACGTGCTGCGGCTGCAACTCGGCGACGAAGCGTTCTTCGAGCTACTGCGCGCTTGGACCCGGACCCACCGGCACGGCTCGGTCACCACGGAGGACTTCATCGCCCTCGCCAGTACCTTCACCCCGGACCCGTACGACGTACAGGCCCTCTTCGCCGTCTGGCTGGACGCTACGGAACTCCCCGCCCTCCCACGCCGTCGCCGCTAACGGTCAGCTGTCGGCGACCTGGCTGGCTGCGGTGAGGAAGTGGGAGACCAGTGGCGAGGGGAACGCCGGATTCCACGCAGCACCCGTCCACCAGCTCGCCGCCTCACCCGGGAACGGGATGAGGCGCACAGCATCCGGAGCGATCGAAGCGCTGCTGGCCGGTACGACGGCCGGCCCGACTCCTGCTGCGACCAGGGCGAGGACGGTTTGCAGGTCGGCGGCTTCTTGGAGTACCAGCGGGCGGCAGCCGAGTTCGGCGTACAGGGCGGTGATCTGGGCGGTCAGGCCGGGGCCGCGCTCAGGTGTCAGGCGTACTAGCGGTCGGCCGTCGAGCCAGGTCGCCAGCCCAGCCGGGACAGGCTCAGTGGCCGGTACTGCGACCGCCAGCCGGTCCTTCCGCAGTCGGAGGTGCTTGAGGCCGGTTGGCACGGGCAGCCGGACCAGGCCGACCTGAAGGCTGCCGGCCAGCAGGCGCTCGTACTGGACGGCCGACGACATGTCGTCCAGGGTCACCTCCACTCGCGGATAGCGGCTCCGGAACAGCGCCACCGCTCGGGGCGCCAGCTCGATGCCGGACATCCCGAAGCCGATCGTCAACGCTCCTTCGACGCCTAGGGCTATCTGCGCGGCCCGTCGCTCGAACGCCTCGACCCGGCCGAGCACCTCCAAGGCATCCGGGAGCAGCAGCTCACCAGCGGCCGTCAGCCGGGCACCGTGCCGCCCGCGGTCGAACAGCGTCGAGGCCAGCCGCCGCTCGAGCTGCTGGATCTGCTTCGTCAGAGCCGGCTGACTGGTTGCCAGCTCGCCGGCCGCGGCGCCGAAGTTCCCACACCGAGCCACCGTCACAAAGGCCAGCAGCAGCTTGAGGTCCATAACCCGATGATATGGATCATGCCCCAATCGTCATTGGACGGCATGGAAAAATCGCGCTTTCCTGGGTCCTGTGAGCACCTTCCGCAGCGCTGTCGTCCAGTTCGAGGCCGTCCCCGACCGCCCGGACCGCAACCTCGAAACCATCACCCGCCTCGCCCGCCAGGCGGTCGCCGACGGTGCCCGGCTGGTCGTCTTCCCGGAGATGTGTCTGCTCGGCTACTGGCACCTCCGACGGCACACCGCCGAGCGCTTGTACGAGCTTGCCGAGCCGGTTTCGGGACCTTCCGTCAGCCGGATCCAGCAGTTGGCCGTCGCGCTGGGCGCCGGACTCGGCGTCGGCTGGCTCGAGGTGGACGACGGCGCGCTCTTCAATTCGTACGCCGTCTGCCTGCCGGACGGGACCACCCAGGTGCACCGGAAGCTGCATGCGTTCGAACACGAGGCGATCTCCAGCGGGTCGCGGTTCACCGTCTTCGACACGCCCTGGCAGCTCCGGATGGGCGTGCTGATCTGCTGGGACAACAACCTGGTCGAGAACGTCCGCGCCACGGCGTTGCTCGGAGCAACCATCCTGCTGGCGCCGCATCAGACCGGTGGGACGAACTCGGTCAGTCCGCACGGGATGAAGCCGATCCCGCTACAGGTCTGGGAGAACCGGCTGGCCGATCCCGCGGCGGTGGAGAAGGCGTTCAACGGGCCCGACGGCCGTGAATGGCTGCTGCGGTGGTTGCCGGCCCGGGCGCACGACAACGGGCTGTTCGTGCTGTTCAGCAACGGGGTCGGGCGCGATGACGACGAGCTGCGGACCGGCAACGCGATGGTGATCGACCCGTACGGGCGGATCATCGCCGAGACGCCGGCGCCGGTCGAGGCCGTAGTACTGGCCGACCTGGATCTCGATCTGGTGCCCCTGTCCACCGGCCGCCGCTGGATGCGGGGACGGCGTCCTGAGCTCTACGGCATCCTCACGGAGCCCCAGGGCAACGAACTCGCCCCGCGGGCCGCCCGCTTCTCACCGGATCCCTTGGATCCGGGCCGCGCTGACTCCGGCCGGTAGACCGGTGGCCCGGCTCTGGTCAGTAGACCAGCGCTGTGGCGATGGCGGCGATGCCTTCGCCGCGCCCTGTCAGCCCGAGGCCGTCGGTGGTTGTGGCGGAGACGGAGACCTCGGCGTCGCAGGCGGCGCTGAGGGCCTTCTCGGCTTCTTCGCGACGAGCAGCGAAGCGCGGGCGGTTGCAGATCACCTGGACGGAGATGTTGCCGATTTCGAAGCCGGCTGCCCTGACCCGTCGGGCGGCCTCGCCGAGGAGGGCCGCACCCGAGGCGCCGGCCCATTGCGGTTCCGAAGTACCGAAGTTGGAGCCGAGGTCGCCGAGCCTTGCCGCGGACAACAAAGCGTCGCAGGCAGCGTGCGCGGCGACGTCGCCGTCGGAGTGTCCCGACGGTCCGGCGGTCTCCTCCGGCCAGTGCAGGCCGGCCAGCCACATCGGGCGGCCTTCCTCGATCGGGTGAACATCGACGCCGGTGCCGACGCGCGGCAGCTTCACGAGGTACGCCTTTCAGCCAGGATGGATTCGGCCAGGATCAGGTCGCGCGGCCGGGTCACCTTGAACGCATCCTGGGATCCCTCGACCGTCTGTACCGGTACGCCGAGACGCTCGCACAGCATCGCGTCGTCGGTCGCGCCGGCGGCGTCGCCACTATGGGCCCGACGCAACAAAGCAGGCTCGAACCCCTGCGGGGTCTGTACTGCGACCAGCGTCGACCGGTCGGGCGTGTCGACCACCAGACCAGTAGCGTCGACTCGTTTGATCGTGTCGGTCACCGGTACGACCGGGATCACCGCGGGGGCGCCGGCGCGGACCGCGGCAACGACCCGCTCAATCACCTCAGCCGGTACGAACGGCCTCGCGGCGTCGTGGACTAGCACGCAGTCGATGCCGTCCTCGGGTACCAACTCCAAGGCCAGCCGGACGGAATCGGTCCGTTCGGCGCCGCCGGCAACGATCCGCAGCGCCACCGGACCGGAGTACGGGGCGAGTAGTTTGCGGACGTCGTCCTCCGTCCCCGGCGGAACGGCGACCACAAAGCAGGCGAGGTCGGCGGCGGTCGCTGCCCGCAGTCCACGAATGGCGTGGACCAGCAGCGATTCGCCACCGACCTCTCGCAATGCCTTTGGTGCCTCACCACCGAGCCTGAGCCCGAGACCGGCCGCCGGAATGATCGCCGCTGTACTCACGACCACATCATGCCGGACAGTTCAGCCGCGCAACCCCGACTCCACTGCTGACCAGTAGGTCAGGAGGCGAGGACCTCGTCGAGGATGGCTTCCGCCTTGTCCTCATTGGTGTGTTCGGCCAGGGCCAGCTCGGAGACCAGAATCTGGCGAGCCTTCGCCAGCATCCGCTTCTCACCGGCGGAGAGACCGCGGTCACGCTCACGGCGCCACAGGTCGCGGACGACCTCTGCCACCTTCATCACGTCACCGGAGTGCAGCTTCTCCAGGTTCGCCTTGTAACGTCGCGACCAGTTGGTCGGCTCCTCCGTGTGCGGCGCCCGCAGCACGTCGAAGACGCGCTCCAAGCCGGCCTGATCCACGACGTCACGCACGCCGACAAGATCGAGGTTGCACGCGGGGACCCGGACGACCAGGTCGTTCTGAGCGACGATCCTCAAGACCAGATAGGTCTTGTCCTCACCTTTGATCTTACGGGTCTCGATGTCCTCGATAACGGCCGCACCGTGGTTGGGGTAAACAACCGTTTCGCCGACGTTGAAAGTCATATGTCACGTGCCCCTTTCCGGCTCCTATCCTACCACGCGGTCGCTGGTCCGGTTCTGGCGTTTGCGCTGGTCAGAGGCCATTTCCTGCCTTGACAAACGCTGTCCGGCGTGCCTCACACGCGCGAGGGTGGTTGCCCAGGACATCACCGAAAGGGGTGGTCGCCGTCGGGTGCACCCGCCCTGCTCGCTACGCTGTGCTCCGCCGGAGGCTTTTGCCGGCGGCATCCACCCGGGTTGTAGGAGAGGGAACACCAGTGCCCATCACGTTGTCCTCGCAGGCCGTTCGGCGTACCGCGCTGGCCGGAGCCACCGTCGCTCTGAGCGTCACGGTCGCGGCATGTGGCGCCAGCTTCGACGCCCAGACCTCCAAGCCGTACCAGGCCGCCGAAGGCGCCAACGGACAGTCCGGCGGGATCGCCGTCCGTAACCTGCTGATCCTCGCCTCCGAGGACGGCAAGGGCGAACTGCACGGCGCCTTCGTGAACACGGGCCAGTCGGACGACAAGCTGGTCAGCATCACCTCGGCCGCCGCCGACGCCCAGAACACCAGCACCGAGCAGACCGGATCCGTGACGTTCACCGGCCTCAAGGCGACCGACCTCAAGGCCGGCCAGTCCTACACGATCCCGCCCGCGGGTGGAACGCCCGTCACCGTCACCGGCGGCAAGCCGGGCCAGATGCTGAAGGTGACGATCACCTTCGCCGAGGCCGGCCCGCTCACCACGTCGGTACCGGTGCTGACGACGGACCACTACTCCCCGTCGCCGCGACCGGACGCCGAATCACACGGCTGATCAGCCGTTCACAGTCCTTAAGAGCTGGCCTGGGCTGCCTTGGCGAGACCCGGAAGGATCTTGTCGAGCACCCAGGGCACGCTCAGCACGCTGACCGCGCTCATCCCGGAGATGACCTGCTGATCGGTCATCAGGTAGGTACTGCCCTTCTTGTACGCGGGCAGTGACGCGTAGACCTTGTCGGCCGCGAACTTCTCCGGCGTCTGCCCGTCGATGTAGCCGACGACGACATCCGCGTCGAGGTCGTTGAGCTTCTCCTTGCTGACGGTGAGGGCGAACTCCTTCTTGCTGTTCGTCTGCTCGAGCTTCTCGATGCCCGGTGCGTTGACGAAGCCCATCTCATTCATGATCTGTACTCGCGGATCACCCGGCATGTAGGCATAGTTCTCCGCGCCGTACGACAGGATCGAGATCGTCTTCCCCTTGAACTCGGGGTGTTCCGCAGCCGCCTTCGCGGTCAGCTCCGAGATCCCGGCGACCAGCTTGTCCGCCTCGGCCGACTTGCCGAGCGCCTTGCCGATGATGGTCGTCTGGTCCTGCCAGGTGGTCTGCCACGGCGCACCCGGGTACGCGACCGTCGGCGCGATCTCCGACAGCTTCGTGTACGTCGCCTTGTCGAACCCCTCGTACGGCGCCAGGATCACGTCCGGCCGCAGCGCCGCCACCTTCTCGAACGGAATACTGTCCGTGGTGTCGAACAGCGTCGTCTTCGCCGGGTCGAACCTGTCCGCATCCCAGGCGGTCGTCCCGGCCGACGTCGGCCCATAGGTGACCTTCGGCATCCCGACCGGCGTCTCACCGAGCGCGTACACGACATCCTGCGCGTTCCACCCGAGCGTGACGATCCGCTCCGGCTTCTTCGTGATCGTCGTCTCCCCGAACGTGTTCTTCAAAGTCACCGGAAACCCGGCCGAGGCCGCCGCCACGGGCGCCTGGCCTTTGTCATCATCACTCCCACACGCAACCAACGCGCTGGACGCAACAAGCGCGGCAACCGCCAACGCACCGGAACGGGACCAGAACATGAGCACTTCTCCTTAGGGCTGGAAACTTAGGACAGCCTAAGCTAAGAACCCTGTACTACGCCCACGCCCCCTCCACCTCCGCTCCTGCGTCGCGCGAAATGACCACCTCCGCCGCGAGCCCGTTGCCCGACCTCAGGTGGTTGGCGGGCTCCCACGCGTCCGCAGGTGATTGACCGCTCTCCACGCAACAGCAGGTAGCCGCTAGGCATGGCTGGCCGGCTTACGACTCGATGAGACGCTGCCGCATGCTCCTGGAGCTCCAACTACTGCAGAAGTCACCGCTGGTGATGAATTTTGCAGTAGGTCACCTGCATCCCGGGGCTCGCCGCAGCCACATCACCCAGGCTGTAATGTCGTAACCGTCAGGGGCGCTAGCCCCTCGAAAGTGAACCCGGCAGCCATCCGGACGGTTGGTGAGCCGGGTTTCGCGCGTCTAGACCTCTCCTAGAGGTCGGGCAGGACGCCCTGGTCAGCGCGGAGGTAGCGAGCCCAGATCTGGGCTTTCCGGTACGGGCCGTCGTCGGAGGTGTCGTGCTGAGGCTCGTCGAAGTCGACCCAGTAGGCCAGTTCGCCGTCGTGGGCCATCGGGTGGTCGACGGGTTCGGGGGCAGCCATACCGCTGATGGTCCCGGTGAAGACCTGCCGCCATGGACCGGCCCAGTTCTCGTCCTGGACCACGGTGACGCGGATCCCCGCCGGCAGCGCACCTGGCGGCCATTCCTGGGCCAGCGGACGGCCGATGATGTGCTCGACGGCCTCGCGATCCCCGAGATGCTCTGACATGCCACCCAGTCTGCCGGGCCGCAAACACCTCCACCACCGACTTTGTGCTTCGTCTGAGCAGATCCAGCCAGCTGATTTGCTCAGGTGGAGCACAAAGTCGCCCCCAGCCAGGTCGGCAGGCGAGCTCGCAACGCAGGAGCGGACACGGCGGGCGCGTGGGGCTCCTACGTCGCAGTCACGCCTCGAACTTGTAGCCCAGGCCTCGTACCGTGACCAGGTGGGACGGGTTGGACGGGTCCTTCTCCAGCTTGGAGCGGAGGCGCTTCACGTGGACGTCCAGGGTTTTGGTGTCGCCTACGTAGTCGGCGCCCCAGATGCGGTCGATCAGTTGGCCTCGGGTGAGGACCCGGCCGGTGTTGCGGAGCAGCATCTCGAGGAGTTCGAACTCCTTCAGGGGAAGGCGGATCTCGGTGCCGGCGACCGTCACCACGTGGCGTTCGACGTCCATCCGGACCGGGCCCGCCTCCAGGGTGTCCGGGAGCAGCTCGACGTCCTGGCCGCGGCGCAGGACGGCTCGGATGCGGGCCAGTAGCTCGCGCGGGCTGTAGGGCTTGGTGACGTAGTCGTCGGCGCCCAGTTCGAGGCCGACGACCTTGTCGACCTCGGTGTCCTTGGCGGACACGATGATCACCGGGACGTTGCCGCGGCTACGGAGCGCGCGGCAGACCTCGGTACCGGACAGGCCGGGCAGCATCAGGTCCAGCAGGACGATGTCGGCGCCGGCCCGGTCGTACTCGTCCAGCGCGTCCGGTCCGGTCTCGGCCACGGCGACCTCGAACCCTTCCTTGCGCAGAACGTACGACAACGCGTCGCTGTAGCTCTCTTCGTCTTCGACGACCAGCACTCGGGTCACGAAGCTGCCTCCTTGGTTTTCTCCGACGAGGTCGGCGTCGGGGGTAGCTCGAACTCCTCCTGGATGGAGGGGTCCGTCGGTTGCCCGGTAGCGGGATCGAGCCGCAGCGGGAGTCGGACGGTGAAGGTGGAGCCCTGGCCCTCGACGCTCCAGACTCGCACGTCGCCACCGTGGATCGAGGCGATGTGCTTGACGATGGACAGGCCGAGTCCGGTACCACCGGTCTCGCGGCTGCGGGCCCGGTCGACCCGGTAGAACCGCTCGAAGATGCGTTCCAGGTCACTGCTCGGGATCCCGACGCCCTGGTCGCTGACGGTGATCTCCACCAGGTCCCCGATCGGGTGGGCGGCGACCGCCACCCGGGTTCCGTCGGGGCTGTAGTTGACGGCGTTCTCGACCAGGTTGCCGATCGCGATCGCCAGCTGGTCCTCGCTGCCCATCACCTCGAGGGCGGGGTCGGTCTTCACCACCAGGTTGATGTCGCGGTCCTCGGCGTCGACCCGGCAGCGGTCGACCGCGGCTTCGATCACGGCGTTGATGTCGACCGGCGTCGGGTGTTCCAGCGGGTCGTCGCCCTGCAGCCGGGACAGTTCGATGATCTCCTTGACCAGCCGGCTCAGCCGGGCGGCCTCGATCCGCATCCGGCCGGAGAACCGCTGGACGGCCTCGGGATCGTCGGAGGCCTCGGCGACTGCGTCGGCGAGCAGGATGATCGCCCCGATCGGGGTCTTCAGCTCGTGGCTGACGTTGACGGTGAAGTCGCGCCGGATCGCGTCCAGCCGGCGCTCCCGGGTCCGGTCCTCGACCAGTACCAGCACCAGCTGACTGCCCAGCGGGGCGACCCGCGCGCTCACGTACTGGGTGGCGCCGAGCCGGCCGCGGACGATCTCCAGGTCCTGCTGGCGGATCTCGCCGTCGCGGCGGACCGCCCGGACCATCAGCAGCAGGTCGTCCACGACGAGCCGCTCGCCTCGTACGATGCCGAGTACGTGGGCCGGGGCGCTCGCCTGGAGCACCTGGTCCTCGGGGCCCATCACGACCGCGGAGGAGCGGAGGACGGACAAGACGGTGGCGACGCCGTTGGGCACGATCGGGTCCGGGGAGACCGGAACCTTGGTCTGGGATCGCTCGCTCAGCACCAGCGCACCGAGCGAAAGCAGAGCCAGGGCCGCGCCGATGACGCCGCCCAGCACCGCAGCCAGCGTGGGGTCCACGGAACCGATGCTACGCGGGCAACGAGGAGGGAAAGACCGAATGAGCACCCGATGACCGGAACGCGACTCAACTGTTCATCGGGCGTTCACCACTCGTCGCCACCCGGCAACCTGGCTGGCATACCTTCCACGGTGGGCGGGTACTGAACCGTGCCCGCGGATCCGCCCACCGCAGTACCGGACACCACAGATCGGATGCAGACACGATGCGCGACACCTATCACGAGCAGCTCGACGACATCCTCGCCGAGCTCGAACGGATGACCCGGACGGTGTCGACCGCCGTACGCCGCTCCACCACGGCGCTGCTCACCGCCGACATCCGGCAGGCCGAGGAAGTGATTGCCGCCGACATCCAGCTGGACGCGGCCGGCGAAGGCGTCGAGGAGAAGGTCTTCGAGCTGATGGCCCGGCAGGCCCCGGTCGCCAACGAGCTGCGGATGCTGGTCGCCGCGCTGCGGATGGTCGCCGACCTGGAGCGGATGGGCGACCTGGCCGCGCACGTCTCCAAGATCGCCCGGCTGCGCTACCCCTCGCCGGCCATCCCGGCCGAGCTGCACAAGGTGATCGAGGACATGAGCACCGTGGCCGGCCAGATGGTCGACGCCGCCGGTGACGTGATCAAGACCCGCGACGTCCAGGCCGCCACCGCGCTGGAGTCCGCCGACGACGAGATGGACAAGCTGCGCACCAGCCAGTTCCGGCTGATGATGGACGACTCCTGGCCGCACGGCGTCGAGGTCGCGGTCGACATCGCCCTGCTCGGCCGGTACTACGAGCGCATCGCCGACCACGCAGTCTCGATGGCCCGCCGGGTCGTCTACCTGGTCACGGGCGAGCTCCCCGTCGCGATCGGCGGCACCGCCGCCGGCTCCGGCGCCGGCGCCTCCACCCCGAGCCCGAACGGCAACTGAGCAACCAGAACCACAAAGTAGCCCTCGGCAACCATTTGGTTGCCGAGGGCTACTTTTGTGTCAGAGTGGCAAGCCTGGCGCGGATTCCGGCGGACTCCGGCCGGCCGAGTTCGTCGAACAGGTCGGCGGCGATATTCAGCGACTCGACGGCTGCCGAAGACTGACCGCGGGCAAGTTGCAGGTCTGCGAGGTCGGCCAGGACCTTTGCTTCCTCGGATTTGTTCGCTCCTTCGCGGGCCAGGGCCAGCGCGGCGTCGAAAGCTTCGGCGGCGGATTCCAGTTCGCCGCGGGCCAGGAGGCTGGTGCCCAGGCGGCGGTGGACGAAGGTGTTGCAGGCGGGGCCGGGGGCGGTGACGTAGAGGTTCAGAGACGCGCGGAAATGGGCGATCGCCAACTCGTGGTTTCCCGTGTCTGCGTAGGTGTCGCCGGCGGTGCCCTCGCGGCGGGCGGCTGCTCGGAGGTCGTCGTCTGCCAGGGCGAATCCGATCGACTGCTCGAAGCAGGACTCGGCCTCGGCGACCCGGCCGACTCGCGCGTGGAGTGCTCCCAGCGCGAGCAGGCCGGAGCCCAGGCCGTACTCGTAGCCGGACTCCCGGCTGGCCTCGATGGCCCGCTCCGCGAAGGGGATCGCCTCTTCCAGCCGGCCGAGGTGCTCGAACGTACGGGCGACGGCGAAAGCGCATCTGACCACGCCTCGCGTGTCGGAACCCTGCTCGGCGATCGACAGGCCGGCGGTGAAACGGGTGAGCGCGGCCTCGAACCGGTCCTGTTCCCAGTCCGCGATACCGCCGTAGTACTCGAAATAGGCCTGGTCCGCGGCGGTACGGGCGGCTGCGCGGGCGATGATCGCGACCTCGCGCATCTCCGGCCAGCGGGCCCGCGCGTCGAAGTACCCGAAGAGCGAGTAACCGAGTTCGATGAGCGGGTCGGCGAACCCACCACCCAGCGCGCCGAGCTGCCTGATCAGCGCCACGATCGACGCGCGTTCCGCATCCAGCCAGGCCAGCCGCGCGGGCAGGCTGTCCACCGAAGGCTCGCCGACCGGCAGCTTGGTGAGCTTGATCCGGTCCCCTGTCTTGTGGGTCAGCTTGTGACAGCGCCAGGCGGCCAAGGTGTAGAGCTCCGCCACCCGGAGCACGGCCAGTCGTCGTTCGTCGGCGCTGAGGTTTCGGGCAGCCCGCTCGCCGGCCACCGCGCGGAGCAGGTCGTGCAGTCGATAGCCGCCTGGCTGCGGCGATCCGACCAGATGCAAGTCGACCAGGTGCGCCATCACGGCCTCGGTCTTCGCGGCCGGCAAGTCGAGCAGCGCACCGACCGCCGCCTGCGAAAGCTCCGCGGTATCGATCAGCCCGAGGAAGTCGAACGCTGCCGCCGCCTGCGGACCCGTACTGTCCGGAGAACCCAGCAAATGCTCGAGAGAACTCGTCACGGTCGCCTGTACCGCCGCAGTCACCCCCAAGTGATCGATCCCTCGCCCGGCATCCCCGATCTGCCGCGCCAACTGCGCCAGCTCCCAGTTCAACCGCTGATCGAGCCGGGCCCCGACCAGCCGAACGATCAACGGCAACCCGTGCGAGGTCCGAACGATCGTCCGGGCCGCCTCGACCTCGGCTCCCACCCGCTTCGACCCGATGATGCTGCCCAGCATGGCCAGGCTGTCGACATCGTCGAGCGGCGTCACCTCAAGGGAGGTACCGATCCCCAGCGCGCGGCGACCGGTCACCAGCGCGACGCATCGGGGTGCCTCGGGCAACAACAGGTCCAGTAGCTCGGGATCGGAGGCGTTGTCGAGGACGACGAGCATTCTGCGGCCGGCCAGCTGGGCGCGGTACAGCTTGGACGCGGCGTCGACGTCGACCGGCACCGCCTGCTCCCGCATCCCAAGACTGACGAGCAGCACCCGCAGCGCGGCCGACGCGGTCAGCGGGCTGCCCGGTCCGTACCCCTGCAGGTCGATGTAGAGCTGACCATCCGGAAAGTCCCCGGCGGCCAGATGCGCCGCATGAACCGCCAAGGTGGTCTTCCCGACTCCGGCGAGACCGTGCAGGACCACGACGGCGGCCGATTTCTTCAGGGCTTGGGCAATCAGCCCGAGTTCCTCGGCCCTGCCGACGAAGTCCAGGGTGTCGGGAGGTAGTTGCCGCGGCGCGCCATCCGAGGCGACAGTCTCGGCGGGTCCGTGGGCCGCGACCACCAGCGCGCTGGTGTCTTCCGGGCCGAGCTGCAGCACATCGGCCAGCGCCAGCACGGTCGCCCGGTACGGCCGCCGCCGCACTCCCCGCTCGAGCAGCCCGATCGCCTGCTCGCTCAGCCCGGCGGCCTCGGCCAGTGCAGCCTGTGTCAGCCCGGCGGCGCGACGGTGCCGCCGCAGCAGCTGGCCGAAGTCTCCGGGCTCGTCGGACAAGTTCCTTAGCGACCTTGGTTCTTGACCGCTTCGATCGCGGCCGCGGCGGCCTCGGGGTCGAGGTACTCGCCGCCCGGCTTGAGCGGGTTGAAGTCGTCGTCCAGCTCGTAGTACAGCGGGACGCCGGTCGGGATGTTCAGCCCGACGATCGTCTTCTCGTCCAGGTTGTCGAGGTGCTTGACCAGGGCGCGTAGCGAGTTGCCGTGGGCGGTGACCAGGACGGTCTTGCCGGCCCGCAGGTCCGGCACGATCGCGTCGTACCAGTACGGCAGCATCCGCTCGACGACGTCCTTCAGGCACTCCGTTGCCGGCAGCAACTCGGACGGCAGTCCGGCGTACCGCGGGTCGCCGGCCTGGTCGAACTCCGAGCCGCGCTCGATCGCCGGCGGCGGGGTGTCGTAGGAGCGGCGGAACAGCATGAACTGCTCCTCGCCGAGCTCCTCCAGGGTCTGCTTCTTGTCCTTGCCCTGCAGGCCGCCGTAGTGGCGCTCGTTCAGCCGCCAGGACCGGCGGACGTCGATCCACTGCCGGCCGGCCTCCTCGAGGGCGATGTTCGCCGTCCGGATGGCGCGCCGCAGGACCGAGGTGTGCAGTACGTCCGGCAGCAACTCGCGCTCCAGCAGCAACTGGCCGCCGCGGTGGGCTTCCTCCACCCCCTGCTCGTTCAGGTCGACGTCGACCCAGCCGGTGAACAGGTTCTTGGCGTTCCAGTCGCTGTGGCCGTGGCGCAGCAGGATCAGGCGGTATGTCATGCCCTCAGACTAGCGAGGCTCCAGCCAGCCCATGAACGCGTCCAGATTCCGGGTGGATTCACCGCGCTTGACCCGCCATTCGTATTCCTTGCGAATGGACGAGCCGAAACCCAGCTCGAGGATCGTGTTGAACGACGAGTCGGCGTACTCCAGGACCGCTCCCAGCAACCGGTCCACCTCGACCGGGGTGATCGCGTGCAGCGGAACCCGGCCGTCCAGGTGGATGTCGCCGAGATGGTCGACCGCGAAGGCGACGCCGTACATCTTGAGGTTGCGCTCCAGCATCCACCGGTAGACGGCCTCGTGGTTCTCGTCCGGGCGGCGCGCGACGAACGCGTGCACCTGGACCGCCTGGCCGCCGACCGTCAGCTGCACCGTCGTCTTCAGCTTGCGCTCGCCGGGCAGGTCCGCGCTGAACACCCCCGGCTCGGCCTCGGTGTAGTCGAGCTCGTTCTCGTCCAGCACCTGGCGGATCACGTCCGCCGCGGACACCCTCATCGATCGACCTCCTGGGCCAGCTCGGCCGCCATCGTCTGCTGCGCCGTCCGGTACGCCGCGAGCGTCTTCTCCGCGGTCAGTTCCCAGCCGAACCCACCGGCATGCCTGACCGCCGCGCGGCTCATCGTCTCGCGCAGCGGCGGATCCGTCGCGATCCGGTGCAGCGCGTCGGCGAAGTCACCGATGTCGTGCCCGGGGACGAGCAGCCCGGTCACCCCGTTCGCGACCGCGGTCGTCAGCCCACCGACGGCCGCGGCGACCACCGGCGTACCGCAGGCCTGGGCTTCGAGCGCGACCAGGCCGAAGGATTCCGAGTACGACGGTACGCAGACGACCGACGCCGCCCGGTACCACTCGGCCAGGGCCGCGCGAGCCATCGGCTTCACGAACCAGGTGACGTCGTAAACCCCCAGCTCACGGGCGAGCTGAGCATGCGACTCGGGGTGTTCCATCCCGTTGCCGGACGGGCCGCCGATGATCGCGACCACCAGCCGGTCCCGCAACGACGGGTCCTTCTCGAGCATCCTGGCCGCAGCCCGGATCAGGATGTCCGGCGCCTTCAACGGCTGGATCCGGCCGACGAACGCGAGCACGATCGCGTCCGGGCGCAACCCGAGCCCCTTGCGCGCCACGAACTGGTCGCCCGGGCTGAACACGTCCAGGTCGACGCCGGGGTTGACCACCCCGACCTTCGCCGGCTGAGCGCCGTACAGGCTGATGAGTTCGTGGGCCTCGTCGTCGGTGTTGGCCAGCAAGCGGTCGGCGGCCTCGACGACCTGCTCCTCACCCAGGAGGCGGGCGGGCGGCTCCGGTACGTCGTCCTCGGCCAGGCTAGCGTTCTTGACCTTGGCCATCGTGTGCATGGTGTGGATGAGCGGCACGGCCCAGCGGTCGCGGGCGAGCAGGCCGGCCTGACCCGACAGCCAGTAGTGGGAGTGGATGACGTCGTAGTACCCGGGTTCGCGGATCGCCTCGGCCCGCAGTACGGCGCGGGCGAACGTGCACAGCTGCGCGGGCAGCTCGTTCTTCGACAGGCCCTCGTATGGACCCGCGGCCACGTTCCGCACGGTCACGCCGGGCATCAGCTCGACCTTCGCGGGCAGTGCGGACGAGGTCGCGCGGGTGAAGACGTCGACCTCGATCCCGAACGTGGCCAGTCGCTTGGACAGCTCGACGACATAGACGTTCATCCCGCCGGCATCCCCGATCCCGGGCTGGTCCAGCGGTGAGGTGTGCAGGCTGATCATCGCGACCCGCCGGAGAGGACGGTCTGCCGAAGGTTGGGTCACCTCGTCAGGGTAACTCCGGGGCTCTCCGAGGAAATCGGGACTTCTCCCTATCGGGCGCCTTGGGCGATGATCGCGGCCAGTTCCCCGGGGCGCGACAGGAACGGTGAGTGCCCGGAGGCCAGGCGTTCGACCTTGGTCGCCGGTCGTCCGCCAGGCCGCCGCACTGAGCTCCTCGACTGCGACCTCTCCATCGATCTCCCACCACGGCGGCGGCGTACCGCCGATCGCTCCAACTGCCTCCCGGACCGATTTGCGTCAGTGCACCGCCAAACCCTTGCGCCAGCAAGCGCCCTTCCGCCTGACGGAAGCGGCGGGCGTGAGACGCCGCTCAGAGCTCGATCCGGGCTGGTGGAAGACTGAGGGTATGACTTCCAGCCGTCCTGTCGCCGTCGTCACCGGAGCCAGTAGTGGGATCGGGGCCGCCTCGGCCCGGTATCTCGCCCGCGAGGGATTCGAGGTGGTTTGCGCCGCCCGCCGGCTGGACCGGATCGAGGCGCTGGCCAAGGAGATCGACGGTCGCGCGGTGCAGTGCGACGTGACTTCGGCCACTGATGTCGCCGCCCTGGCCGCGGCGGTCGGCGACCAGGTGGACCTGCTGCTGAACAACGCGGGCGGCGCCTTCGGCTTCGAACCGGTCGCCGAGGCCGATCTGGAAGCGTGGCGGCAGATGTTCGAGGTGAACGTGATCGGCGTCGCCGCCGTCACCAAGTCGTTGCTCCCAGCATTGATCGCCGCCGAGGGCCAGATCATCGTGATGGGCTCGACTGCCGGCCAGGTCGCCTACGAAGGCGGCGGTGGCTACGTAGCCGCCAAGCATGCGGCCAAGGCGGTCGTCGACACCCTCCGCCTCGAACTGTGGGACCAGCCCGTCCGCGTCTGCGAGATCGCCCCCGGCATGGTCAAGAGTGAAGGCTTCGCCCTGACCCGCTTCGAAGGCGACCAAGCCAAGGCCGACGCCGTGTACGCCGGAGTCGCGGAACCCTTGCTGGCCGACGACATCGCCGACATCGTCGCCTGGATCGCCACCCGCCCGAAGCACGTCAACATCGACCGCCTGACCGTCCGCCCCCGCGCCCAAGCGGCGCAACACAAGGTGCACCGCGTTACTTAGCCCGTAGGCGATCCACCTGAGGTGAAGCGATTGGCAATGGACTGTCCGGGACCGGCAGTCCATACCCCGCGTACAGCCGCCGCCGGACAGCCTCCACCGGAAAAGTCTCCGGGTAGATCGCCAGCTTCACCGTCACGCCTTCCAATGTTGCCCTGAGCAACATTTCCTCGACCGCAGGATCAGCGGCGCCGCGGTCGGCGAAGATCGAGCGGATCGCGTCCTCGATCTCCACCACCCGGTCGGCCTTGGCCGCCTCGACCTCGGCGAAGACGTCGTGGGTGGTGGGCTGCATCATCAGTGAGATCGCCAGCCGCTGGATCTCCAGCGTCGATGCCGCCGCCATCAGGGTGCCGTCGATGATGCCGGCCAGCCGCTCGTTCGCAGTACCGGTGAGAGTGAGGATCGCGCCGATGCCGTCGAGCCAGCGGTCGAGCAGTTCGGCGGCCAGCTGTTGCTTGGTGGCGAAGTAATAGGTGACCAGCCCGCGGGAGACTTCGGCACGCTGCGTGACGTCGGAGATCGACGCGGCCTCATAACCCTTCTCGGCGAACACCTCGAGGGCAGCGGACAGGATGCGCTCGCGCGACTTCTCGCGCAGCTCACGGTTGGTACTGGCCGATCGCGGCACGGCACTTCTTCCTGATCAGAGCCCTCGGAGGCCGAGTACACCCCCCACGGTCACTCGACCCCCGAGGTTGGACCCCTCCCCAGGCGCCCATACATAGACTGTACGTACAGCGAACGAATGTCAAAGGCTCAACTGGATTCGGCGCCACCCCCGGTGACGGGTAGGATGAGATGGCTGCGCACTGCGTCTCCAGTGGCACGTAGGACTTGCCGTAGCCACCGCCTGACCTCAATCCGACTTGCTTGGAGCGCTTCCGCATGCCCCTCCGTAATGATCTGCGCAACGTGGCCATCGTGGCCCACGTCGACCACGGGAAGACCACCCTGGTCGACGCGATGCTGTGGCAGTCCGGTGCCTTCGGAGCCCACCAGCACGTCGACGAGCGAGCGATGGACTCCGGCGACCTGGAGCGTGAGAAGGGCATCACGATCCTCGCCAAGAACACCGCCGTCCGGCACAAGATGGCCAACGGCGAGCAGATGACGCTGAACATCATCGACACCCCCGGCCACGCCGACTTCGGTGGTGAGGTCGAGCGCGGCCTGTCGATGGTCGACGCGATCGTGCTCCTGGTGGACGCCTCCGAGGGCCCGCTGCCGCAGACCCGGTTCGTGCTGCGCAAGGCCCTGGCCCGCAACATGCCGGTGATCCTCGTGGTGAACAAGGTGGACCGGCCGGACGCCCGGATCTCCGAGGTCGTCGACGAGACGTACGAGCTGTTCCTCGACCTGCTGGACCACGACGCCGACCAGTCCGCGCTGGACTTCCCGGTCGTCTACGCCTCGGCCCGCGCCGGTCGCGCCTCGCTGACCCAGCCGGCCGACGGCGGGATGCCGGATTCGGAGGACCTCGAGCCGCTGTTCGAGACCATCCTGGCGAACGTCCCGGCCCCGGAGTACACCGAGGGCGCGCCGCTGCAGGCGCACGTCACCAACCTCGACGCCTCGCCGTTCCTCGGCCGGCTCGCCCTGGTCCGGGTGCACGAAGGCACCCTGAAGAAGGGCTCGCAGGTCGCCTGGTGCAAGCACGACGGCAGCATCCAGAAGGTCAAGATCACCGAACTGCTGATCACCGAGGCGCTCGAGCGCGTTCCCGGCGACTCGGCCGGCCCCGGTGACATCGTCGCGATCGCCGGTATCCCGGAGATCATGATCGGCGACACCCTGGCCGACCCGGAGAACCCGAAGGCCCTGCCGTTCATCACCGTGGACGAGCCGGCCATCTCGATGACCATCGGTACCAACAGCTCGCCGCTGGCCGGCCGGGTCAAGGGCACCAAGGTCACCGCGCGACTGGTCAAGGACCGGCTCGACCGCGAACTGATCGGCAACGTGTCGATCAAGGTGCTGCCGACCGAGCGTCCGGACACCTGGGAGGTGCAGGGCCGTGGTGAGCTGGCGCTGGCCATCCTGGTCGAGCAGATGCGCCGCGAGGGCTACGAGCTGACCGTCGGCAAGCCGCAGGTGGTCACCAAGGAGATCGACGGCAAGCGGCACGAGCCGGTCGAGCGACTGACCATCGACTGCCCCGAGGAGTACCTCGGTACCGTCACCCAGCTGCTCGCGGTCCGCAAGGGCCGGATGGAGCAGATGACCAACCACGGCACCGGCTGGGTCCGGATGGAGTTCCTGGTCCCGGCACGTGGCCTGATCGGCTTCCGGACCGAGTTCCTCACCGACACCCGCGGTACCGGTATCGCGCACCACGTGTTCGAGGGTTACGAGCTGTGGTTCGGCGAGCTGCGTACCCGCCCGTCGGGCTCGCTGGTCTCGGACCGTACCGGCGTCACCACGTCGTACGCGATGGTGAACCTGCAGGAGCGCGGCACGATGTTCTGCGAGCCCGGTACCGATGTGTACGAGGGCATGGTGGTCGGCGAGAACTCGCGCGCCGACGACATGGACGTGAACATCACCCGTGAGAAGAAGATGACCAACGTCCGGTCGAACGCGGACGAGTTCGAGAAGCTGGTACCGGCGCGCAAGCTGTCGCTGGAGCAGTCGCTGGAATTCTGCCGCGAGGACGAGTGTGTCGAAGTCACCCCGGATGCCATCCGGATCCGTAAACTCGCGCTGACTCAGATCGAGCGCGCGAAGCTCGGCCGCAAGAACAAGGCCTGAGAGCACCAGCCACTCAAGTAGCCCGTTCACCTGGTTTCCCGATCCGACGGGGGAAAATTCCGGATCGTTATGAACCAGGTGGCGGGCTGCGGCGTCTGACATATCGGAAGCAAGTCAAGTTGGGGGAAGGAAAAGGACCATGGGCATTCTGCGTAAGCTCGGCGCCACCACCACGGCGGTCGCGATGCTGGGAGTAGGCGTTCTCACCGCCGCGACGACGGCCGAGGCTGCTCCTGCCGCCAAGACCGTGGTGGCCACCAAGGCCGCTGTCGCCACGAAGACCACGGCGAAGAAGACGGTTCTGGTACCGGGCCGACGGCACATTGCCAAGGTGTGTATGACCGGGCGTTACCTGTGCATCAACAAGAAGACCCGCAAGGTGATGTTCATCGTCAACGGCAAGCTGATCGCCGAGGGCGACGCCCGCTTCGGTGCGGCCAAGACCCCGACGCGCAACGGATCCTTCAAGGTCTACCGCAAGTCGAAGAACCACGTCTCCTCGATCTACCACTCGCCGATGCCCGACGCGATGTTCTTCAGCGGCGGCCAGGCGGTGCACTACTCGTCGGACTTCAAGGCCCGCGGCTACAACGGCGCCTCGCACGGCTGCGTGAACATGCGCGACCGCAAGAAGATCGACTTCATCTTCAGCAAGGTCAAGATCGGCGACAAGGTCTTCGTCTACAACGCCTGATCCACACCCAGCACTCCAAGCGGCCGGCTCCCTCGCGGGAGAGCCGGCCGCTTCGCGTTATCCCAGTGCCTTCGAGAACGCCTTGTACAAACGGGGTTCCACCAAGCAGAACGTCACCCGCGCAACGCTGGTCTCAGCCTCCTGCAGCGTCCGTACGGCGATCTCGGCCGCCGACTCCTTCGGCCACCCGTAGATCCCCGCCGACACCGCGGGAGCCGTCAGCTCGTCGACTCCCAGCTCGTCCGCCAACCGCAGCGCATTGCGGTAGCAGGACTCGAGCAGCCCCGGATCCTGTTGCCCAGCGGTGTAATTCGGGCCGACCACGTGGATCACGTACTGCGCGGGAAGGTTCCCCGCCGTCGTCCAGCCCGCCTCGCCGGTCGGTACGCCGTGCGGGTAGCGCTTGATGCAGTCGGCCAGGATCGACGGGCCGCCGGCGCGATGGATGGCGCCGTCGACGCCTCCGCCGCCGCGCAGGGCGTGGTGGGCAGCGTTCACGATCGCGCCGGTCGCGACGGTGGTGATGTCGGCGGTCGAGAGGTCGATTTCCATGGAATACCTTAGGCTTGGGTGCCAACCATGTGAGGTGTGTGGGCGTCTCAGGAGTGTTGGGACAGATCTACTCGAGGGGTTCCGATGCGCTGGACTCGTGATGCTCTGGTTGTTCGTAACGTGCTGGCGGCTGTTGTCGTCGTCGCGATCGGTGGGACGGCCATCAGCGCGTCGGCGGCGCCGGGGCAGCAGAGCCGGACCGCTGACGTCAAGACGGTGCCGTTCGAGGTCAGTGGGGAACTGCCGATCTACCCGAAGGCCTTGTGGAGCAACGGGTCCAGTGGTGCCTCGGTGCGGAAGGTCGAGGCGCGGCTGGTGCAGCTCAAGTTGCTCGACCCGCAGTGGATGGACAACGACTTCGGCACGATGACCCGGTCAGCGGTGAAGAAGTTCCAGAAATCCAAGGGGATTCCCCCGCTCGGGTATGCCGACCAGAACACCTGGACCCAGCTGACCGCCGCGACCCACGAGCCCACCCAGGCCGAGCTCTTCCCGCCGGCCCCGGTCGTGGGTGGCAAGAAGCTCGACCAGCGCTGCGCGACCGGCGTCGCGCTCTGCATCGACAAGACCACCCGCAAACTCCGGTACGTGGTGAACGGCGTCGTGAAGATGCAGCTGGACGTGCGGTTCGGCGCGCAGAAGACGGCGACCCGCGAAGGCGGCTTCACGGTCGGCTGGAAGAGCCGCAACCACGTCTCGAAGCTGTACGACTCGAAGATGCCGTTCGCGATGTTCTTCAGCGGCGGCCAGGCCGTCCACTACTCGTCGGACTTCGCCGCCCGCGGGTACGACGGCGCGTCGCACGGCTGCGTCAACGTCCGCGATCTGGCCAAGATCAAGGTCCTCTTCGACCAGGTGCACGTCGGCGACAAGGTGATCGTCTACCGCTCGTAAGTACTAGAGCGGGCGGGGACCTCGACGGCGGCGGATTCCCCAGCCGCCGCGACCCCGGCCGGAGGCTGCCCGCAGGGCGGGACGGGCGTCCACCAGGTAGACGCCGGCGGCGACGATGCCGATCAGCCCGAAGAAGCTCAGCCAGCCGCCCTGGAAGATCTGCGAGAGCGTGAACGCCGACAGGATCAGCACCCAGCCGGGCTTGGTCAGCTTGTCGGCGGCGACGAACACCGCCCGTGGCCGGAACGCGGCGTCGAGCAGGGCCACCAGCTTCAGACCGAGCACGACCCACCAGATCACGCTGATGGGATCAGCGAACCCTGGGAACAGGTTCTGGAACGTGGCGAGTGCGAGCATGCAACGAGCCTAACGTAGGCACGGGTGGCCCACGATCCATCGAACCCGGATCAGGACCACCCGTACTACGCAGAGCCGCAGGACTACTCTCAGTCGCCGACCTTCTCGGCGGCCGCCTCGGCAGCCTTGGTGGCCTTCGCGGCCGTCTTGCGGGCGCTGGTCGCGGTCGCCTTGACGTTGCGGGTGGCCGTGTCGGCGGTCTTCTTGACGGTGGTGCGGGTGGCCTTGGCCTTGCTCACCGTGGTCTTCGCCTGGGCGGCCAGGTCCTCGGTGGCCTTCTGGCTGCGGATCCGGGTGACCAGGTCCTTGCCACGACCGGCGAGGTCCTCGTAGGTCTCCTCGGCCTGGCCGAGCACGGTGGTCAGCCCGGCCTGGGCGACCGACGGCAGCTCGCGCAGCTTGGCCGGCACCGTCTTGGCCTCGGCGGCGAGCACCTCGAGGCGCTTGCTCAGCTCGGCCTGACGCTTGGTCAGCTCGGTCTGCAGGGACGACTGCAGGGTCTTCTGGTCCAGCTTCGCGAACCGGGTGGTGACGTCTTCGCTGACCGCGCGGAACTTCTCCACGGCCAGGTCGCCGGCGCCGGCGATCGCGTACAGCGGGGTGACGGGGGTACGGGTTGCCATCAGGCATCTCCTCGTGAGGTGTTTTTCTTCAGCGGGGTCGTACGTTTTGTTGCAGGGGTCTTTTTGGCCGGTATGGGCTCGTCGGAGCCATCGGTCGTGTTCTCACGGACGAACGAGGCGTACACGTCGAGCAGCACACGCTTCTGCCGCTCGTTCAGCGCCTCGTCGAGCAGGACGGCGTCGACCACTCCCGCCGTCCGCCGGGTGCCGCCCTCGCTCTCGTCCGGATCGAGGATGCCGGCCCGGACGTACAGCGTCTCGGCCGAGATCCGCAGGGCTTTCGCCAACTGCTGCAGGACATCCGCGGACGGCTTGCGCAGCCCACGCTCGATCTGACTCAGGTACGGGTTGGACACCCCGGCCAGGTCGGACAGCTGCCGCAACGACAACTGCGCGTGCCGGCGCTGCTCGGCGAGGTACTCCCCCACCGAACCCACAGCACCCGCTGCACGATCACTCAACCTGGCCATACGTCCATAGTGCTAGCAGGGTGCTTGCAATTGCAAGCAGACTCGACGTGAGGCCGCTCACTACACCGGGTAGCGGACGATCAGGCGAAGGCCTTGGGGTGCGGTTGCACCGCGCCGACCTCGATGCCGCCGCCGTAGAGCGGGGAGCGGGTCTGCTTGGCGATCTCTTCGTGGTCGACGCCGAGTTTCTGCAGGGTCGCGGCCATCACTACGGCGCGGGCGCGCGGAGTACCGTCGTCGATCTTCACGGCCAGGCCGCGGCCGTCGGCGAGGCCTACTGCGTAGACGCTCTCGGCGCCGGCCTTGCAGAACAGGCCGGGGATGGCGTGCATGAGGGCGGACTCGTCGCGCCTACTCCCGCTGGCGTACTCGGGGTAGGCGCGGAAGGCGTTGGCGACCTTGCCCTCAAGGGTGTCGGGCGCGGCTGCGGCGAAGAGGCCGAAGGAGCGGGCGAGGCCGGAGAGGGTGATGGCGAGGATGGGGGCGCCGCAACCGTCGACGGCTACGTAGGAGACCTTCTCGCCGGCCGAGTCCTCGACGGCGGTACGGATCGCCTGCTGGAGGGGGTGGTTCGGGGAGCGGTAGTCGTTCGGGCCCCAGACCGCGCCGTCAGCTGCTGCGTCGTCGTGCAACGGCCAGTCGTTGACCACGCAGGTGGCGAGCATCGCGGCGTGCTTGCCGGAGCAGTTCATGGTGATCCGGTCGAGGCCGTGACCGGCGCGGACCCACTCGTCGCGGGCCTGGTCGTCGATCGGGTACGCCGGAGGTGTGCGCAGGGCCGACTCGTCGAGGCCGGCACCCGCGAGGATCCGGCGTACGCCGGCCAGGTGGAACGACTCGCCCGAGTGGGAAGCGCCGGCCAGCGCGAGTAGCTCGCCGTCGAGCTCCAGACCGTTGCGGAGCATGCCGAGCGCCTGCATCGGCTTGTTGGACGAGCGCGGGAACATCGGCTCGTCGATCACGCCGGCCGACCACTCGACGGAGCCGTCGGGCGCGGTCACCACGACGGAGCCGCGGTGATGTCCCTCGACGAAACCGCTGCGGACGACGTCGGCCAGGATCACAGGTTCGGTCACGGCTGAAACTGTACGGCTCGGAGGTCAGGTGCAAACAGGTGGATAGGAGATGATCCGGCTCACAAGTTTCACAGTCGGGCGCGGACGTGCAGGCCGACCTCGGGGTCGACGAGCAGCTCCTGCGTGGCGGTGACTGTCGGCTGGTCCTCGGCGACCACCTCGAGCACCGCTTCCGGGTCCACGTTGCGCTTGATCAGCGCGAGCGCGATCGGCCCGTACTCGTGGTGGCGGGCCGCCGAACCGATGAACCCGACCTGCTTCTCCCCGATCCGTACCGCATACCCGTGCGCCGGCAGGTGATCCACCGACCCATCCAGATGCAGCCGCACCAGCCGCCGCGGCGGCCGCCCCAGATTGTGCACCCGAGCAACCGTCTCCTGCCCGCGATAACACCCCTTGTCCAGATGCACGCCAACCCCAAGCCACCCCAACTCATTGGGGATAGCCCGCTCATCCATATCCAGCCCGAGCCGCGGCGCACCGGCCTCGATCCGCAGCGCCTCGTACGCCCACACACCCGCAGCGGGTCCTTCAAGCGCACTGAGTTCTTGCCTGGGTAGGAAGACTTCGTGTCCACCCAGGGAATCCGCTCCGCTACGGGTCAGCGGACCGTCCGCAGGCGCGGGACCGGGACGCCACACGATGGCGTAGTCGTCCTTCACGTCTTTGATCTCGACGCGGGACATGAAGACCATCTTCTGGAGCCACTCGACGAGTGGGGCGGCTGCGCCGGGCTCGGTGTGGAGCCAGAAGGTTTCGCCGTCGTCTAGGCCGTACATGGCGTGCTCGACGTGCCCTGTCGGGGACAGCAGGAGGGCTGTGGTCGACGTGCCGGGGCGTAGGCCCTCGAAGTACTGGCTGGTGATTGCGTGCAGCCAGGTGAGGCGGTCGGGGCCGGTGATGTTGACCACGTCGCGGTGAGAGAGGTCTACGAAGCCCTTGCCTGCGACCAGGGCCCGCTGTTCGCGCAGGTCGGAGCCGTAGTGCGCCGCGACCCCGGCGTCCAGCCCGTCCGCCTCGACCGCGCCTGGGAGGTCCAGCAGGGGGCTACGCGTCAGTGACATGTCACCAGAGTACGTCCACCGGCGTACGCCGACTGCCTCCCGCTGTGGGATGTGGACAACACCACGGTCCGCAACGCTGGTAGTACCAAATTCGAGAGGAGCAGGACGATGACGAACAGGGCATTCCGGTTCGGTGTGGTGGGCAGCGCGGACCGCGGCGCCGAGGAGTGGAAGCGGACGGTACGCCGGGCCGCCGGCCTCGGGTACTCGACAGTGCTGATGCCGGACGGCCTGCAGCTGCTGTCACCGTTCCCCACGCTCGCAGTAGCCGCCATGGCAGCCGACATCCGGGTAGGCACCTTCGTAGCCGCCGCACCGCTGCGCCTGCCGCGCTCGGCCGCCTGGGACGCCCACACGCTGTCCGTACTGACCGACGGCCGCTTCGACTTCGGTATCGGCACCGGGCGCCCGCAGGCCGAGCAGCAGGTCAATGAGGTCGGCCTGCCCTGGGGGTCAGCCAAGGAGCGCCGGGACCAGGTCCGCGAGACGCTGGACCAGCTGGCGAAGCTCGACGGCGACAAGCACACGCCGGTCATGCTCGCCTCGGGCGGACCGCGTTCGCTCGCACTGGCCGCCGCTCGGGCAGACATCGTCTCCCTGGCCAAGCCTGCGACGGCACCGCGCGAGGAGATGCTGCAGCTCACCCAGGAGCTCCGCGAGCTGGCCGGTGCGCGTGCGGACCACATCGAGCTGGCCATGAACCTCTTCGCCGCCGGTACGACGGCACTGCCCGCCTGGAGCAAGAAGGCGACCGGCCTGGACCCTGCTGAGCTCGAGAAGAGCGACTCGCTCATGCTGCTGCGCGGAACCCCGCAGGAGATGGCCGACGAACTCCAGCGCCGCCGGGACGAGTTCGGCGCGTCGTACATCACCGTCAACACCGACTACCTCGACGAGCTCGCCCCGGTGGTCGAGATGCTCAACGGCAAGTAGCAAGCACGCTGCCCGCCGACTCCCAGACGGTTGGGAGTCGACGGGCAGCGTTGAGGGGTGGGACAGATGGTCTTGGAGGCCGGACCGCCGGCCGGTCGGCCGGCGGTCCGGGGTACTCAGTGGTCGGCTGGGCGGCCTTCGAGGGCTGGGACCGGCTCCGGTACGTCGCCTGCGTGGGTGTCGCCGGCGGCGAAGGCGACCTCGTCGAACGGGTCCTCACCGGCGAACACCTGGCGGGCCTGTTCCTTGTCGAAGCCGCCGGTCCAGTGACCGACCAGGACGGTGGCGACCGCGTTGCCGGCGAAGTTCGTCAGCGCGCGGGCCTCGGACATGAACCGGTCGATACCGACGATCAGGCCGACGCCGTCGACCAGTTCCGGCCGGTGCGACTGCAGACCGCCGGCCAGCGTCGCGAGCCCTGCTCCGGTGACGCCGGCGGCGCCCTTGGAGGCCAGGATCATGAACGCCAGCAGGGAGATCTGCTGACCGATCGAGAACGGCTGGTCCATTGCCTCGGCGATGAACAGCGACGCCATCGTCAGGTAGATCGCGGTGCCGTCCAGGTTGAACGAATAGCCGGTCGGGACGGTGATACCGACGACCGACTTGTCGACGCCGAGATGCTCCATCTTCCCGATCAGTCGCGGCAGCGCGGTCTCCGACGACGAGGTCGAGACGATCAGCAGGAACTCGCGGCCCAGGTACTTGAGCAGCTGGAAGATCGACAGCCCGGTGACGACCCGCAGGATGGTGCCGAGGATGACGATCACGAACAGCAGACAGGTGATGTAGAAGGCCAGCATGATCTTCAGCAGGCTGACCAGCGCGGTACTGCCGGCCGCGCCGACGACCGCCGCGATCGCGCCGAAGGCACCGACCGGCGCCGCCCACATGATCATCGACAGCACCTTGAACACCAGTCGCTGGATGTGGCCGATGCCGTCCAGGACCGGCTGGCCCTTCGAGCCCATCGCCTGCAGTGCGAAGCCGACGAGCAGGGCGACCAGGACGGTCTGCAGCACCTGGCCCTCGGTCAGCGACGAGACGATCGTCTTCGGGATGATGCCGAGCAGGAAGTCAGTGGTGCCTTCGTGTGCGCCCGCGGCCTGCTTCTGGCCGGCGTCGCGCAGCTTCTCGGTGAGATTGAGGCCGGAACCCGGCTGGACCAGGTTGCCGACGACCAGCCCGATGGCCAGCGCGACCGTCGACATCACCAGGAAGTAGCCGAGCGCGAGACCTCCGACCTTGCCGACGCTGGCGGCTTGCCGGACCGACCCGATGCCGAGCACCAGGGTGCAGAAGATGATCGGGCTGATCATCATCTTGATCAGGTTCACGAACCCGGTACCGAGCGGTTTCAGCTCGATCGCGAAGTCCGGGAAGATGAAACCGACGCCGATGCCGAGCAGTACGGCGACGATGACGGCGATGTAGAGGAAGTGGGTCCGGTCGTTGCGAACCGGAGTCGGTCGGGGTGCGGTGGGGCTCGCCATGGGGGACTCCTGATTTGCCGGGCGGGCGGGTTCTGAGTAACTGTGACGTGACGCACAGGACAACTGCGCATTTCGTTCATATCGTTCGCGAACGGATCCGCCGGCCGGGCGCGCGGTATGCCAGTGATGACAGTGGTGTGGAGAATGACGGCTATGAGAGACCGCCCGTGGGAGCTGCGCCGCCAGGTGTTCTGGCTGCAGACGGCCACGGTCTCGGTGATGATCGTGCTGGTCTGGATCGTGCTGCTCGCCCACTCGCGGACCCAGGCCGACCGGGACGCGGCCGCGGCCGGGATCGCACGGACCGGCTGGGGTGACCTGATCCAGATGGAGCTGCGTTCGATGCTCGGCGTCGCCAGCCTGCTGCTCGGCGTCGCGGTGGCCGGCAACGCGCTGGTCAGTTGGCGGGTCCGGCACACCACCCGCGGGATGGGAACGCAGGCGCTGGCCTGGATGCTCGACTTCTACGAAGGCGTACTCCGGGCGGCGCGCGAGGGCCTGATCCTGGTCGACTCCCACGGTCACGTCCAGCTGCTCAACGACGAGGCCCGCCGGCTGCTCGGCCTGCGCAACGTCCCGCCCGGTGCGACGGTTGACGACCTTCACCTTCCCGCGACGCTCTCGGGTCTCTTGCGCGCCGGCAGGACGGCGTACGACGAACTGCATCTCGGCGCGCTCGGCGTCGTCGTGGTCAACCAGCAGCCCGCCCGCTCCGGCCGGATCGTGACGCTGCGGGATCACACTCAACTGCAAGCCCTGCTCGGCGAATTGGACGCGGTCCGCAGCCTGGCCGAGTCGCTGCAGGCGCAGAACCACGAGGCCTCGAATCGCCTGCACACGGTCGTCAGCCTGATCGAGATCGGCCGGCCGGAGCGCGCGCGGGAGTTCGCCGTCTCCGAGCTGCAGCTCGCGCAGGCGATGACCGATCGCGTCGTCGGTACGGTCGGCGATCCGGTGCTCGCGTCGCTGCTGCTCGCCAAACTCGCCCAGGCGCAGGAACGGGGTGTGCTGCTCACGCTCGAGCTGGGCTCCGAGGCGCTGCATACGAAGCTCCCCGCCCAAGACATCGTCACCGTGGTCGGCAACCTGCTCGACAACGCGGTCGAGGCGGCGCGCGGCGGTACTGCGCCACGGCGGGTCGAGCTGAAAGCATCGACCAGCACGGAGTACATCGATCTCGCCGTGACGAACACTGGCGCCGAGTTGGGGGCCACCGAGTTGGCGCGGATGTTCGACCGGGGCTGGACGACGAAGGCCGAGCCGGGGCATGGGTTGGGGCTGGTGCTGGTCCGCAGTACCGTCGAGCGCTGGCAGGGGACGTTGATGGTCGACCCGGATTCCGAGCTGGACGACGTACCGGCGTTGACCGTCCGGGTGCGGTTGCCGCGGGCGGTGAGCGCTAGTGCCCCGTAACCGACATAGCTTGAACGATGGAGGTGTCCAGGTGCGTGCATCGCGGTGCTTGAGGAGCGTCCTCGATGCGGAGCATCGTGGATGCTCGTCAAGTGCCGCGAGGTGCGTGCCTGGGCGCCTCCAGCGTCAAGCTACGTCGGTTACGGGGCACTGATGCATGACCTGCGCGTGTTGGTGGTGGAGGATGATCCGGTCGCCGCGGAGGCGCATCGGGTGTACGTCGATCGGCTGCCGGGGTTCGTGTGCATTGGGTTGGCCGGTACCGCGGCCCGCGCGCTGCATGTGCTGAGTCAGGAGCAGGTGGATCTCGTGCTGCTCGACATGAATCTGCCGGATGGGCACGGGCTGGACGTCGTACGGCGAATGCGTGCTGCTGGCAACCAAATTGATGTGGTTGCGGTGACGGCTGCTCGCGAGGTGGCTGCGGTGCAGGCTGCTGCTCGGATCGGGGTCGTGCAGTACGTGTTGAAGCCGTTTGCCTTTGAAACGTTGAGGGATCGGCTCAGCGCCTATGCGCGGCAGCGGCGTGCGGCGGAGTCCGGGCAGGTCGTCGCGGACCAGGACGAGGTCGACCGGTTGTTGCATCCGGCAACCAGCTCGTCGGTGCCGAAGGGGTTGGCTGGGTCCGTACTGGACCGCGTGGTCACTCTGCTCGGCGACCGCGAAGGGTGGACCGCCGAGGAGGTCGCGGCTTCGATCGGTACGTCCCGGATCACGGCGCGGCGGTACTTGGAGCACCTGGCCGACCAGGGTCAGGCGCTGCGGACCCAACGCTATGACGGCCGCAGCGGACGACCGAAGGTCGAGTACTCCTGGGTGTCGGAGAGTTAGACGCGGACGAGCGTGGCCCAGAGGTGGGGCTGGAGCGGGAGGCCTTCGGCGGCCATGTCGTACGCCCAGAGGAGCTCGCCCTTGACCAGGCCGTAGAGGCGGTGGCCGGCGTTGACCTCTTTGGCGGTGACGGTGCGGGCGATCACGTCGGTGCGCATCTCGATCTTGGCGCCGTCGATCTCGCCGTACCAGACCTCGGCGAAGCCGGTCGGGTGGGCCATCACGACCTCGAGCTTGCCGTCCGGCTTCGGCCGCCAGAACCCGGTCTCCATCGCCAGCGGGCGCTCGCGCTTGCCGTCCTCGCCGACCACGAAGGTCTGACTGACGTAGTGCAGGAACGGCTTGCCGTTGTGGCTGAAGTCGATCTGCTGGCCGAACTCGAACTTCTCGATCGTCGGGTAGTCACCGTGCCCGCGCCCCTCCCACCGGCCGAGCAGCCAGGCGAGCGGCATCAGGTCGGGGTGCAGGTCCTGCGGGATCTCGAACGCCATCGGTCGCCTCAGTTCGCCGCGCGGCCGCGGTACAGCCGGTAGACGACGAACGCCGAGAACCAGCCCATGAACACGGTGACGAGCACCAGCAGGGTCGTGAAGATGACGTGAAGCACGATTGTCAGTCTAGGGGATGGCGGCAGCCGTCTGAGCTACGGTGGCGTGATGTCCCGCACGCTGGTGATCAAGCTGACCGCAGGCGCCGAGGAACCCGAGCGCGCCAACCAAGCCCTGACCGTCGCCGCCACCGCCGTAGCCGCCGGCGCCCAGGTCTCCCTCTGGCTCACCGGCGAAGCCGTCTGGTTCGCCGTCCCCGGCCGAGCCGAGGCTCTCACCCTCCCCCACGCCGCCCCCGCCGCAGACCTCCTGTCCGCCGTCCTAACCGGCGGTCAACTAACCGTCTGCACCCAATGCGCCAAACGCCGAGACCTGACCGAGCCCGACCTACTCCCCGGCACCCGCGTCGCCGGCGCCCCCACCTTCACCGAAGAAATCCTCACCGAAAACACCCAAGCAATCGTCTACTAACCGGTACGCCGGTACGCGCGGGCTACTCGCCGACGCCGGGGCTGTCTCGGCGGCTGCCTTTGTCGGCTCGGAGTTCGGCTGCGCGGGCTCCTGGGTTCTTGCCGCCTGCGCCGACCTCGGCGGGCTCGCCGGTGCGCGGGCGGGTCGCCGCGGCGGCGTCGGCTTGGCCGCCCTGGAGTCCTCGGAGTTTGTTCATCTCGTCCTGCGACATCCCCGGGCGCTGACCGGTTTGCTCACCCTGGCCGTTCTGGCCGTTCTCCGAGCGCGCTTGCTCCAAGGTGGTCTCGACGTAGTCCGGCCCGCGCTGCTCGTTCTGCGCCTCCTGATCGGCCGCCGCAGCCTGATCTCCTCCGGTCGGCAGTCCCGGCTGAGGCCCAGCCTCCCCCGGCTGAACCTGTTCTTCCCGCCGCTCCCGCTCAGTCCCGTCCTGCTCGACACCTTCCTGGTCCAACCCGTCCGACTGCACCCCGTCCGGCTGGGCCCGGTCCTGGTCCAACCCGTCCGGCTCCAACCCGCCTGACTCTGCCCGGTTCTGGTCCAGCCCTTCTTGCTCCTGCTGGACCTGCTGGGCGTCCTCCCCGATGACAGCGGGCGCTGCACCGTCCTCATCCAGGATCCGCTCGTCCTGCTCCTGCTGGACCTGACGCGCATCCTCACCGATCACCGCAGGCGACGCGCCATCCTCATCAAGCAGGCGGTCGTCCTGGGTGACCTCCGGCTCCGCCAACCGAGCATCCCGCTCAGCCTCGGTCTCGCCGATCACCTCAGGCGCCGCACCGTCCTCATCAAGCAGGCGGTCGTCCTGGGTGACCTCCGGCTCCGCCAGCCGAGCATCCCGCTCAGCCTCGGTCTCGCCGATCACCTCAGGCGCCGCGCCGTCCTCGTCGAGTAGGCGGTCGTCCTGGGTGACCTCGGGCTCGGCGAGTCGGGTGTCGCGCTCGGCCTCGGTTTCGCCTAGCACTTCGGGGGCTGCGCCGTCCTGGTCCTGCAGTCGGTCGCCCTGTTCCTGGCGTTCGGATGCCTCCGCGGCGGTCTCGCCGAGCACCTCGGGCGAAGTACCGTCCTCGTTCAGTGCGGAGGCTTCCTGCTGGTCTTCGAGGTCTTGCTCCCGGCGCTCCTCCTGCAACTCCTCAGCAACCTCTTCGGCAGCAATCGCAGTAGCTCCAGCCGCAGCGGCAGCCGGCAGTACGTCGCCGCCGCGCGCCTCCTCCGTCTCGCGCTGCTCGGCGTTTCGCTCCTGCTCGCGCTCTCGCGCCTGCTCGGCGTCGCGCTCGGCCTGCTGCTCCTGCCGCTGCTCGACCGCGTCGACCTCCCCGTTGCCATCGCGATCGACGACGTTCCGCTCGAAGTCCTCGGCCTCCCGCTGCCGGTCCTCGCGGTCATCGAGCCCGTTGTTGTCCAGGTCGCGGTCGACATCCCGCTGGATTTCCTCCGGCGTCAGGTCCGGGTCCGCATCCATCCGATCCCGCTGGTCCTGCTGCCAGCGCGCCTCAGCCTCGACCCGCTGGGTGCGCTCGGCATCCGACAGCCCGTCGAGCGCACTCGCGTACTCCGGGTTGTGCCGCCGCTCGTTCTGCATATCTTCGACCAGCGAGCGGTACTCCTGCTCCCGCAGCGCCTCCAGCAACTGCGCCTGCTGCTGAGCCCGCGCCTGCTGCATCCGCTGCGACATGCTCGGACCGCGCTTGCGCAGATACTTGGCGGCGATCTTCCGGAACACCTTGTAGACATCCCGGAGCATGTCTTCTTCGATCGACGCCATCAGGCCACCTCGCTCGCATAGACGGAGTACCCGAAGCCGGCGCTGGTCCCTGCCGGGTCGACCTGGGGCTGGGTCGCGTACAGATGCATCTCGGCGCCAGGCCGTAACCAGACTGCCAGATGGCGGCGCCGGCCGCGCCATTCCAGCGGGATCCGCGGATCGGTGCCCGGCCCGACGAAGACCGGCTGACCCCAGTGCCGCCGGGCCAGTTCGAGTTGGTCGGGCCACCGGTCGTCGAGGCCGTCCTCAGCCTCGCCGACCTCATCAGGACCGATCTCGTACGCCGACCAGCCACCGCGCGGGCTGTCCGGAAGTACCGCGTCCGGCAGCACCAGCATCACGGTCCGGCGCGGAGTCACGAGGCCCCAGGTGTAGCGATTCGGGTCGATGTTGCCGGGAGCCCAAGGGCGCCAGCCGGTAGCGGCGGTGACGCGCGACACCAGCGTGCGGATCGCATCCAGCCCGGTCTCGGGCGGTCCCCAGACGCGCTTCCAGTCGGACACCTCCGCAAGGTCGGCCAGAGCGCGCTCGTCATCGTCCGACGACCGCTGCTGCGTCCTCACTGTCCCGCTCCTCTCGCTCGAACCTGCCCAGCCTAAAGCGATGAGGTGCCATCCCGCTCGGACGCAACCCCAAACCTGTGGATACCAGGCCCGCAGCCGCGACTCTGGGTGTTGATCCGCGCACGAGCGGATCGCCGAGCACGCACATGTCGCGCTACAAGTGCTCACTCAAGCGGTGTAGCCCCGTCCGACCGCAACTTATGCATGCATGGCCGTCCGGGTCGGACGCGGCGGGAAGCGCCAGGCCGGGAGGGCAGGGAATGGAAGGGATGTGGCCGAGCGTTCGCGAGCCGTAAGCGGCTGTACGGCGTACCGGGAGGGCGTTCGCGAGCAGTAACCGGAGGCGGGCGTTGGGTGGGTGGATTGTGCGCTCTGATGAGAAGCATGAAGTTGCCGCAGCCACCGACCGAGGAATCGTTCCCGTCGCCGTTGCACCATCCGCGGGTGGCCGTCGTGCTCGGGCGCTGGCTCGGGGTGGCGATCACGATCTGCTTCCTGACCGGGCTGTTCAGCCATTTCCAGCAGGCGACGCCGGGCTGGCTCGTCATCCCCAGCCGGCCGGCCTCCCTGTACCGCGTGACGCAGGGCGTGCACGTGCTCAGCGGAATCGTCTCCGTCCCGCTCCTACTGGCGAAACTCTGGACCGTCTACCCGAAGCTGTTCGCCAAGCTCCCCTGGCCGCCGAGCCGCAAAGCCCTCGGTACGGTCCTCGAACGCGGCTCGATCCTCGTCCTGGTGTCGGCGCTCGCACTGGAACTGTTCATCGGCTTCCTCAACACGCTGCAGTGGTACCCCTGGCCGTTCCCCTTCAAGGAAACGCACTACGCCCTCGCCTGGATCATCATCGGCGCCCTGCTCGTCCACCTAGCGGTCAAGCTCCCCCTCATCATCACCAACTGGCGCCACACCCCCGCCGACCGTACGCCGCTACCGCACGACCCCACCCGTACGCCGGTACCGCAGACCGACTCGTTGCCGCCAGCAATCACCGGCCTGACCCGTCGCGGCCTCTTCCGCACCGTCGCCGGCGCCGCCACCTTGGTCGGCATCACCTCCGTCGGCCAATCCGTGCCGGCCTTCGGCCCGATCGCCGTCCTGTCCCCCCGCAAGCCCAACATCGGCCCCCAAGGCCTGCCGGTCAACCGAACCGCCGAGGCAGCCGGGGTCCTCCCCGTCGAGGCCGACTGGCGCTTCACCGTCAAAGGCCCGACACCACTGTCCTACTCCCTCGACCAACTACGCGCCCTACCCCAAAGCCGCTCCGCACTCCCGATCGCTTGCGTAGAAGGCTGGAGCCAAGGCGCCCGCTGGGAAGGCATCCGCATCCGAGACCTCCTTGCCCTCTGCGACGCCCCACCCAACTCCCACCTCCGAGTGATCTCCATGGAGAAGGGCGGCTTCTACGCCACCACCGAACTCCCACCAAACTTCGCCGAAGACCCCCTGACCCTCCTAGCCCTACGCCTGAACGGCTCCCCGCTAGCCCTGGACCACGGCTACCCCGCCCGCATCATCGCCCCCAACCGCCCCGGCGTCCTCCAAACCAAATGGGTCCACCGCTTGGAGGTCCTCCAGTGAAAGAAGCTGAGCCACCGACCAGCGCTGCGGAGGCAAGCCCGCAGGACTCCGCTGCAGCCGCCAAGGCACAGGCGAGTCCGCAGGACTCCGCTGCAGCCGCCGAGACGCAGGCGAGTCCGCAGGACTCCGCTGCAGCCGCCGAGACGCAGGCCGCCCGCCCCCTCCCCACCCGCGCCGCCGCGCGCGGAGCGCGCGCGGCGCTAGGTGCTGTCGGCGTCGGCTTCGGGCTCTGGGGGCTGCGGCTCTTACTGCAGGCCGTCAGCGTGGACGCACTGATTCGACTGCCACTGTGGCTCGGGGGTGCAGTGGTGACTGACGACTTCCTTCTGGTGCCGTTGACCGTGGCCGCCGGTTGGCTGCTGACCCGGTGGTCGATCGGGCCCGGGCGGCATCGGATCGTCGGGGTGGTTCGGACGACGTTGCTGTATGTCGGGGTGACGACGGTGGTGGCGGTTCCCTTGCTGATCAGGCAAGGGAAAGGGGTCAACCCGACGGTGTTGCCGCGGGATTACCTGCGGGACTGGTTGTTGCTGGAGGCCACCATTGTCGTCGTCGGTGTGGTGATCGGGGTGGTTCAGGGGCGCGGCTTGATGTTCAGGAGGTCGCGCGCCTCGTCGGGAGACATCGGCGGGCGCTGAGCCAGCGTGGCGATGGTAGCGGCGCGTTCGACCAGTTCGGCGTTGTGGGTTACCGGTTGGCCCTTGGCGAGCGTGAGCGTGTCTTCCATGCCGACGCGGAGGTGTCCACCACAGGACAACGCGGCCAGCGCGATCGGCAGCGTCGTACGGCCGACGCCGGTGGCCGACCAGGACGTGACGCCCACCGGGAGACCGTTGACTGCGGCAACGAGTGCGTTCGTGGTACCGGGCATGCCACCCGGGACGCCCATCACCAGGTCACAGTGCACCTTGCCGCCATACGGCAGCCCGTACTTGTCCAGCAGCCGTCCCAGTGCCGCCACGTGTCCGAGGTCGAACAGCTCGAACTCCGGTACCACCTCGCGCTCCTGGGTCAGCTGGTACAGCTCCGTGACGAACGGCCACGGGTTCATGAACACATCGTCACCGAAGTTGACCGTGCCCATCGTCAGCGAACACGAGTCCGGCGCGGCGTCCAGCACCCGCAGCCGGTGGTCGAACGGGTCCGTCACAGCACCACCAGTTGACAACTGAACGATCAGCGCCGTGTTCTCCCGGACCGCCGTGACCGTCTCGGTCAGCCGCCCCAGATCCAGCGTCGGCCGATGCTCACCGTCCCGGATGTGAATGTGAATCATCGCGGCCCCCGCCGCCTCGCACCGCTTGGCCGTCTCAACCAGCTCGTCAAGCGTGGTCGGCAGGGCCGGACAGTCCGCCTTCGCGGTCTCGGCGCCAGTGGGAGCAACGGTGATCAACGTCGACGTCATGAACGAATCGTGCCAGATCCCGGCCCCAGACGAGATATTCCCCCGTACCACGCCCCGAAAACCGGACAATCTCCCGCTCAACTCACACCCGGCGACGCCACCACCCGATCAGCCACGCACCACCGCAGAGCACAGCCAGCCCACCACAGATCCCGCTGACGAGCCGATCCTGTGCGACATCATCAGCCGCCCGCTTGGCCGCTCCGGCCGGCCGGACCCGGTGCGGATCCGCCACCAGATACTCGACCTCCACCTGCTGCCCAGGACGCGGGACATCGCGATCCAGGTCGAGGTCATCGGCCAGCACCTCCCCGGTGATCAGCTCGTCCCCCACCGGATACCGCGTCACCAGATGCCGCTTGCCGAACCCACCCGGCCCATCGTCGTACCGGAGCACCTCCCCGGCGACGACCACCTTCTCCCCGCCGTACTTCCGCTCCTGCACCGCCGTCACCGTCGACCCGACCAGCAGAAACCCGACCATCAGCAGAAAGAACCCGGCCAGGCTCAACGGCATCAACGGATCCTGTCCCCGGCGCCGCCAGCCCGGATCGCCCACGCCCGCAGCGTGCCGCGCATGGCTGACGCCGTCATCCAGCCCCGCGACCACCATCGGCGACCGGCCGGCTATCCACAGCACGACATACAGCAGCAGGCTGTAGACCAGCCAACCCAGCAATACCAGCAGCCCACCAAGACCCCAGTTGAAGAACGCGTCCCCGACGGAGCCGCCGGCAACGAGAGCAACAAGCGCACCGACACCGCCACTCAACGCCGCGAAAGCAGCCATCACCGCGATCACCGCGATGGGCAGAACGCCACCGCCCGCCTCGCCGAGAACGTACAGGCGACAGGGGCCGACGAGGAACACCCATCGCAGCAGGCGGCGCATGGGTTGAGCGTGACAGAGAATTGGGGGCATGAGAGCAGTAGTGCAGCGGGTCAGCCAGGCATCGGTCAGCATTGAGGGAGAGGTGGTCGGCGCGATCGACCAGCCCGGATTGCTCGTACTGCTTGGCGTGACCCATGACGACACCCCCGAGAAGGCCGCCGCGCTGGCCGCGAAGATCTGGACGCTGCGGATCCTGCACGACGAGCGCTCCTGCGCCGACGAGCAGGCCCCGATCCTCGCGATCAGCCAGTTCACCCTGTACGCCGATACGCGCAAGGGCCGCCGCCCGTCGTGGAGCGCCGCGGCGCCCGGCCCCGTCTCGGAACCCTTGTACGAATCGTTCTGCGAAGCCCTCGAGGCTCTCGGCGCCAAGGTCGAGCGTGGCCGGTTCGGCGCCGACATGCAGGTGTCCCTGGTCAACGACGGCCCGGTCACCCTGATCCTCGACGCCTGACTCCGGACGAACAAGCCCGGACAAGACAGAACCCCCGGACCGGATCTCGAGGATCCGGACCCGGGGGTCCTGGAGCTACCTGGCTGAATCGGTGAGGTTCGGCTCAGCGAGGTGACGGGTGTGGTGGCTGGATCAGCCGATCACACCGGCGGCCGAGTGGCCGAGGACAACCTTGGTGTTCAAGCTGTAGACGTCGATCACCAGGGCGTTGACGGACACGTACCGGCTCTGACGCACGACCTGGTTGAAGGTCAGCTTGGCGACACCGGGGATGTCCAGTACTGCGTTCGGGCCGGTCGCGACCTGGTAGGTCTTGTTGCCGACCTGGATCGAGGCGACGCTCGAGGAGGAGTGGATGCCGACCTTGCCGTCCTTGGTCTTCCAGGCGGAAGCCGACGACTCGATCGCACCGACGCGCAGGGTGCCGACGCGGACGCCGGCGATGTGCGAGGTGAAGTTGACGGCCGACTTCTCGGTGCCCATGTAGCCGTTCTTCGTGGTGTAGATCGCGCCCACGGAGGCGACCTTCGGGATCTCGATGCCGGCGATCGAGTTCTTGATCGTCTTTCCTTCCGTGCCCTGGCAGGTGGCCTGGTAGGAGGTCTTGCCCGACTTGACGAGCTTGTCGACCTGGACGGTCGAGCCGTACGCGTCACCCGTCACCATCGCCGTGGCCGGCTTGGTGATCTCGGCGCGGGTTTTCAGCACCGCGACGTCGACGCCCTCGGGGATGTACTTGTTCTTCACGTTCGCGTGCAGCACGACGGCCTGCGCGTACGAGTAGATGCCGGCGCTGGTCTTCACGCCGCCCACGCGGTTCAGCACGATGTAGCCCAGGCCCGGGATGGCGACCTTGAAGTTCGGGCTCGGCTTCAGCAGCGACGGAACCACGACGCCACCGATCTTCACCGCGGCGAAGGTGGTGTTGCCGGTGTACGACAGCTGGCCGTTCTTGTAGACCGACGTGGTGGTGGTCTTGGCGCCGACCAGGTGCAGCAGGTTGCCGACCTTGATGTCGGCGGCGGTCGCGTTGCTGGTCACGCCGTTGCCGTGCGCGTCGTTGAACGCGTGGGTGTCGGTGGTGACGGTCTGCGCGATCGCCTGGTTGTTGATGTTCGCGGTGGCGAGATCGTTGCGGTCTTTCGCGCTCGAGTTCGTGGTGCAGCTGAACTGCGCGACGACGTTCGGGCCGTGCTGGACGATGCCGGCCTCGATGCCGGTGCCGAACGAGTAACCGCTGTAGCCAAACACCGGCGCGGCGGACGCCGAACCCGAGGTCAGCGCGATCGTCGAAGCTACGCCGACAACCGCCGCAACTCCGACGGCAGCGAGCTTCTTGTATCCGATGCGGGGTCTCATGACCCCTCCTCCCTGAGTGATGACGTGACCCTAGTGAGCGGGCCAGGACACAGACACAACTCAACCGGTTGCGGTAGGTAACGAAAACTTCGCCGTCGAGATCAAACCGTTACCTGATCAGTCACCCCGTGAGAATCGAGATCTTGCGCGTAACCCCGTCCCGTGTAAGCGATGCCACAGGAAGTCCCTGATATTGCAGCTAGTTGCAGTCCGGGCCGGCCGTGACGGGATCGGGCAGGCCGTACAGTTCCCGGCGGTCTGTCCGGGTGACGCTTGCGCCAAGGCTGTCATCACCAGCCCGGACGCCGCGGATCTCAACCCGGGGACGGCCGCCTTCACCTACGGCGCTTGGATCAATGTGACGTTGGCCGAGCTCACCACCGACCACGGCTCGAACGTCTACCAGAAGGGCCTGTCCACCACGTCACAGTGGAAGCTCCAACTGGACAAGCCGTTGACCGGCGCACCGAGCTGCGTGGTCCGGGAGGCCGGTGGACTCAACGCGGTGGTGGTCTTGTCGAGCGTCGGCGTTGCCGACGGCAACTGGCACAAGGTCTCCTGCCAGCGGACCGCCAGCTCGCTGGACATCCTCGTCGACTCCGTGGTGCGCGGCAGCACCGCCCTGGCGCCGACCTACACGATCAGCCCGGCCGGGCAGCAGGTGACGCTGGGCGCGAAGAGCGCCGGCAAGAACAACGACCAGTTCCACGGCCGGCTGGACGACGTCTACTACAACCTGGACTGAGACAAGCCGAAGGGCCCGTCGCGCAAGCAAACGGGCCCTTCGGGGTCAGCAAAATAGCAGGGTCAGACGGCTACGGCGACCTCGGCCACCTCGCCGTACTGGGCCACTACCTGACGGTCGACCGGGTCGGCCTTGGGGGCCAGGGTCCGCAGCGTCCAGGTGCCGGGGGCCGCGAAAAAGCGGAAGTGCCCGGTGGCTGAGGTCGGGACCTCGGCCGTGAACTCACCAGAGGAGTCGAGCAGCCGCACGTAGGCGCCGTTGACCGGCTCCTCGCCGCGCAGTACCTGGCCCTGGATCACGGCTTCCTTGTCGACGTCGACGCCCTTGAGGTCGAGGCCGCCCTTCTTCGCTCCGCACATGTCAGGCCTTCCCTGGCTCGTCGCCGAGAGCAACCGGTACGCCGACCAGCGAACCCCACTCGGTCCACGAACCGTCGTAGTTCTTGACGTTCTCCTGGCCGAGGATCTCGTGCAGCACGAACCAGCTGTGCGCCGAGCGCTCGCCGATCCGGCAGTACGCGATGGTGTCCTTGCCGAAGTCCACGCCGGCGTCGGCGTACAGGGTCTTCAGCTCCTCGTCGACGCGGAAGGTGCCGTCGTCGTTGGCGGTCTTGCTCCACGGGATGCTGACCGCGGTCGGGATGTGCCCGGCCCGCTGGGCCTGCTCCTGCGGCAGGTGCGCCGGGGCCAGCAGCCGTCCGGCGTACTCGTCGGGACTGCGCACGTCGACCAGGTTCTTCACGCCGATGGCCTCGTTGACCTCGTCGCGGAAGGCGCGGATCTCCAGGTTCGGCTCCTTCGCCTGGTACTCCGTGGCCTCGCGCTTGACGACCTCGTCGGTCAGCTCGCGGCTGTCCAGCTCCCAGCGCTTGCGGCCGCCGTCGAGCAGCCGGACGTCACCGTGGCCGTAGAGCTTGAAGTACCAGTACGCGTAGGCCGCGAACCAGTTGTTGTTGCCGCCGTAGAGCACGACGGTGTCGTCGTTCTTGACGCCGCGGGAGGACAGCAGCGCGGAGAACTGCTCCTGGTTGACGAAGTCGCGGCGGACCTGGTCCTGGAGGTCGTCCTTCCAGTCCAGCTTGATCGCACCGGCGATGTGGCCGCCGTCGTACGCCGAAACGTCTTCGTCGACCTCGATCAGGACCACGTTGGCGTCACTCTTGTGCTCCTCGACCCAGTCGGCCGAGACGAGCGAGGATTCCCTGCTCATTGAATGCTGCTCCTAAGAAGTAGTAGCGGTGGATGGCGTACGAATGCGGTGGATCAGCAGATAGGCCTCGCAGCCGAGGCAGAGCCCGACGGCGGCGTTCACGAACGCGGCGACCAGGGCGAAACCGGTGGCGACCACGGCGAGCAGTTCGACGCCGGCGAAGTAGCCGATCAGGCCGAGGACGGCGAAGACCAGCCCGACCAGCTGCGCGAACCGCGGCGGCGCCGCGTCCTCCAGTTCCTTCGGCGGGCCGAGCCGCGGCCGTACCAACCGCTTGAAAAGCAGCCCGTACGGCGATGCCTGCACGCCGAAGACGACCGAGACCGCGAACACGACCGCCTGCACCACGAGTGGCCAGGGGTTGTTCAGGATCAGGGTCAGCGCCAGCACGACCGTGGTCAGCGCCGCCGCGAACCGGAGTCCGCGCGGGTCGACCTGGGGCTGCTGTTGTGCCGCCGGAGTGGACATGACGACTCCCGAAGAAGGAGGTGGTTCGAGCCGGACCCGCCCGGGGCTGCGGGAGGCGACGTACTGGGAACCGTGCTCAGCTACCGGTTCCGGAGCGCTCGGGACGCCGCCTGGTCAGTGGGTACGACACAGGGACGAGCGCATGCGGCAGTTGTCCACTGCCCTGCGCTTGGTCAGCCATGTCGTGTACTCCACGCCTCCGAGAGTACGGAAACGATCCGTGACCGCCAGCAGTGGTCCCACCTGGTGAGACAACTGATCACATGCTGATCAGGCTCACCGGCGCTGCTGCGGTCCGACCACGACGTTGGTATCGGCGATCTTGTCGTGCAGCGCCTGTTTCTTGTCGTCCCAGAGCGGGAAGAGCACGTCGACCAGGCTCAGGCAGCCGCAGATGAAGCCGAACACGCTGGTACTGGCCCAGCGCTTGAGCACGGTCGACCCGGTCGGCGGGCCCGGGACCGCGCGCAGCCGCACACTGAGCCCCATCACCTTCTTGCCGGGCGTCGCGCCGGTCCGGGTCAGGAAGAAGTAGGAGTAGGCCAGCTCGACGAGCAGGCCGACGATCGACAGCGGAATGGCCCACTGGTAGATCTCCACCGGCAGCTCGAAGCTCGGCGTGGCCCCCGCGGCCGGCGTCGCGAAGAGGTCACTGTCGTCGACCGCCTGGATGTACCGGTAGAAGAAGTAGCCGGTGAACGGCAGGCCGATCACGAACACGATGATCGAGTCGATGATCCGCGCCGCCACCCGCTTCCACCAGCCGGCCAGCTGCTGACCGTCCGGCGTGGACGGTACGCCCGCCGAGTAGCCGAATCCCTGCTGGGGATGGCCTTGCGGCCCGTACCCCTGCCGCCCCATCCCCGGCTGCCCGAGCCCCGGACCGAATCCAGGCTCACCCTGCGCAGGCTCACCACCTTGGCCGAACTGGCCCTGGTACGGCGGCGGGCCCTCGCGGGGCCGGCGGTAGTCCGTCCAGAACCCGCCGTCCCAGTACCGCTGCTGGGTCGGGTCCTGCGGATCGTCGTACCAGCCGGCCGGGAAGCTCATCGCCAAAGCATCACGTACCGCTGGGCCAGGCCGCCAGTTGGGGCTAGCGCTCGGCCGGGCTGGCCGTGTCGACGGCCGATCCGAGAGCGGCGATCACGTCCGCCTTGCGGGGCTGACCGCTGGCCCGGGTGACGATCGCGCCGGTCGCGTCGAGCACCAGCACGGTCGGCGTCCGCATGATGTCGAGCCGGCGGACCAGCTCGAGATGCGACTCGGCGTCCAGCTCGACGTGCTTCACGCCGGGGACCATCGCCTCGACCTCGACCAGCGTCCGCCGGGTGGCCCGGCAGGGCGCGCAGAAGGCCGACGAGAACTGGAGCATGGTGGCCCGCTCGCCGAGCCCGGTCCCGAGGTCCGCGGCCGAGATCCGGTCCGCTGCCGCTGTCGCGTCGTCCACTGCTTCCTTCTCACCGGCCACCCGGACCGCGCGGGTGCCGCGGAACCGGCCGTCGAACCGGGACTTGAGCACGCTCAGTACGACGCCGAGGGCGACGGCACTGACCAGCACGATGATCCCGGGGCTCATGACAATCCAGACTACGTCGGTCCTGATTACGCTCAACCGGTCGTTCACCCAGTGGACCGAACGGCTAAGAAAAGAACTATTCCAAAACTATGTTTCAAACGTGCGTTGCACACCGTCGGTAATTGGCAGGCAAGCCTTACCTGGAGGCCACTGTGATGACCACCCGGCGGTTTTTCTGCCGATTGGCATCCGAGGTGTTCGGAACGGCCGGAGCGGTCTCCCCGAAACCTTTGGTGGTGATCTGCGCGGCGGCGAAGTGCTCGGTCCTGATCAGGTACTGCGCGACCGCCTGGGCCCGCCGCTCGGACAGTCGCAGCCCGTAGGTCGCGTCGCCGCGGTCGTCGGTGTGCCCCTCGACCCGGAGCTTCGCGTTCGGATGTTCTCCCTTGATCTTCACCGCGATCGCGTGCAGCGCCTTGGCCGCATCCGGACGGATGGTGGCCTTGTCCGTGTCGAACAGAACGTCACCGGGAGCGACGTAGGAGACCTTGCCCTCGCCGGTGAAGACGTCGACCTTCTCCTGCCCGGGCAGTTTGCGGGATTCGAGCCGGGCAGGATCGACATCCACATCGGGCAGCCTGACCTCGGGCACCTTCACGGTCTGGATCCGCAGGTCGGGCACGGACCCCTCACCCTTCACGAACCCACCCGGCCGGGCAGCCCCGTTCCGGGACACCCCACGCCGTACTACGCCCTTGCGGGTCACGGTGGGCAGTACACCCTTGTTCTCGACCTGGCAGATCTGCGGCGACGTCACGGCTGGCACCGCCTTGCCGGGCACGGTCACGCCCGGGAACTGCTGCTGACTCCCGGCCAGCACACTGCCCGGAATCGTCACCGGCGGGATCGTCGCACCGGTGATCTTGACCGCGCCGAGGCAGCCGCCGGGAGCGTCGTACTGGATCACACAGCCGGCGTCGATGAGCTGCGCCGGGACCGTGAATCCCTCGACCGCGGTCTTCTGCGTGCCGTTGTCGTCATAGGTCAGCGGCTGGACGACCACCTCGGGCACGGTCACCGCAGGCAGCTTCCGGACGGTCCGGCCGGCGCCCGGGGCGCACTCCGGATCCGCGGTCGCCGTCGGCGTCGGGCTGGTCGTCGACGGCGTACCAGGTGTCGCCGGGGCGGTCACCGAGGACGGTCCGGACGGCGGGACGGAGCCCGCCGAGGAGGGCTTTTCGGTGTCGCTGCAACCGGCCGGTGCGGTCGTCACCGCAATCGCGAGTAAACAACAAGTCACCAGCCGTGACGTATTCCGCATTGGCCAAGTCTTGCACGCGGCCGGAACCGGCGGAAATACCACCGGTGGATATGTTACCCGGCGATTAATGTTTCGTGAACGATCCCGAAGTGAGCAGCGCCCGGCCGGTGGATGCGACTAGTTTCAAAACTGGCCGCACCGCGTTGACGATCTCGGCGGTGGCGACTACTTTCGACGGAGGCCGCGAACAGAGTGGTTACTGTCCGCAGCCGTCCGCAGGACGGCCGACGTGAGGCTCGGCCGAGGTGTCACCCGACCCTGGGGTGGGGTGCTGGGTGAAATTCGACCGCTGCGCGCGGTGGGGGGATTAAGGATGATTGTGTCGACTACGCCCATCAGCCGATTTAGTCTGGCTGACGTCTGGGACCGGATTACACATTTCTCATTGTCGATGGACGATCTTTCGCAATGGCGGAATCTCGTCCCACTGGCAGCCGCCGGAATCGTGGTGTGGGCCCTTTGGCTTTACCGCTTCTTTCTGTCCCGGCTGGCCAGACCGATCGAGAACGACTTCACCACCACCACATCGGTGGTGGTTCCTTCTTTTCATGAGGATCCCGACATTCTGATGCGCTGCCTGGAGACCTGGCGGCACCAGAACCCGGACGAGATCATCATCGTGCTGGACGTCGCCGACACCGAGGCCTATGAGCGGTTGGTCGCGCTCGACGACCCGCGGATCAACCCGATCCTGTTCAAGCACGCCGGCAAGCGGTCCGCGCTCGGCGTCGGGATCCGGGCCGCCAGCTACGAGGTACTGCTGCTGGTCGACTCGGACACGAGCTGGGAGCCCGGCCTGCTGAAGGCGGTGCAGCGCCCGTTCATCGACCCCGAGGTCGGTGCGGTCAGCACCCAGCAGAACGTGCACGAGCGCACCACCAGCGTCTGGCGCCGGGTCGCCAACTGGCTGGTCAACCTGCGGTACTACGACTACGTCCCCGCGATGGGCGCGGCCGGCGCGGTCGCCTGCGTCTCCGGCCGGACCGGCGCCTACCGCCGCAGTGTCGTACTGCCGGTGCTGGAGAACCTGGAGAACGAGTTCTTCCTCGGCCGGCGCTGTATCGCCGGCGACGACGGCCGGCTCACCTGGCTGGTCCTCGCCTCGGGCTACAAGACCGTGCACCAGTCGTCGGCCAAGGCCTTGTCGATGTTCCCGGCCACCTTCCGCGCCTTCGCCAAGCAGCGGATCCGCTGGAGCCGCAACTCCTACCGCTGCTACCTCACGGCAGTCTGGAAGGGCTGGCTGTGGCGGGTGCCGCTGGTCACCAAGGTGACCGTGCTGCAGATCCTGCTGACGCCGGTGACGATGGGCATCACCATCGGCTACATGGTCTTCAGCCGGCTGGACTGGACCTGGCAGAGCTTCACCCTGGCCGCCGTCTGGATGACGATCGCCCGCGGCATCCGCGGCATCTCCCACCTGCGCAGACATCCGGGCGAGATCGTCCTGCTGCCACTGATCGCCGTCACCGTCATCCTGATCGCGCTGCCGATCAAGCTGTACGCGTTCGTGACGATGAACAAACAGGGCTGGCTGACCCGGTCCGAGGACACGATCGGCGGCGAGGGCCAGGACGCGGCCTCGCTGATCCGGCAGAACCACAGCACCACCAGCACGGGCCCGCTGCAGCCGGCCCTGCACAACGAGGCGAGCCGGCCCAAGCACGCGGCCGCCGAGCTGAACCACCACAACGGCGAACTGCAGACGGAGCCGGCCTCATGACCGAGCCGAAGAAGAAGAGCCGCAAGGGCCTGCGGGCTGTTGCCGTGGTCGGAGTGCTCGGCATCGCCGGGTTCGTCCTACTGCAGTCCACCGCGTCCGGCTCGCCCAACGCGTCCCCGACGCCGAAGCCCAGCGCGACCACACCGAGCACCACCCCGAAGCCGCAGCCGCCGGACGCCACCCAGCCGACCACGCCCGGCGAGGCCAAGGACGACAAGACGATCGACCGGCTCCCCTACCCAGGTGACCCGGAGGCCGAAGCGGCGTACGTCGCCGACGAGGACCGCCGCCTGGTCGAGGTCCGGACGGTCGACTCGCTGGCTCGCTGGAGCAAGACCTCACTCAATTCGCCGTACCGGATCGCGACCGGATCGGCGTACACGCTGGTGCTGACGCCGCGCCGTGAGGTGTACACGATCAAGGACCTGCTCGGGCTGGCCCCGCAGACCTTCATCCGGCAGCCCGACGGCGGCTACCTGCTGTCCGAGCACGTCGTGATCCAGAACGGCGCCACGCTCAACCTGGCCTCGTCCGGCGGCCTCACGCTGCGGCTGGCCAGCGACGACAAGGGCTTCGTCTCGATCGTCAACTACGGCGGCGTGCTGAACGTCCAGGGCGTCAACGGCCGCCCGGTCCGGATCTCCAGCTGGAACCGCGACACCGACGGCCCGGACACCCTCACCAACGACGGCCGGGCCTACATCCGCTCGCTCGGCGGCCAGGTCCGGTTCCGGTACGCCGAACTGTCCGACCTCGGCTTCTGGAGCGGCCGGACCGGCGGTCTGTCGCTGACCGGTACCGACCGGCCGAACAGCGGCTCGCTGGACAAGCTCGGCGAGACGATGCGGGTCGGCAAGCGGGCCGCGAAGGAGCGCGAGGCGAACAAGGACGCGGGCAAGAACAAGACCACCAGCACCACCGACAAGCTCAACGGCGCGGGCAAGAACAGCCTCAGCCAGGTGCTGCCGGCCGGCAAGCTGCCGCTGCCCGAGGTGGACATCGCGGACCCGGAGTACAGCTACGTCTCCGCGCTGATCCAGAACACCACGATCAAGCGGAACGCGTTCGGCCTGTTCGCGGCCAGCGCCAACGGCCTCGACATCCGCGACAGCCACTTCGACGACAGCCTGGTCGACGGCATCGTGATGCACCGGTACGTCACCAACGCGGTGATCGACTCCAGTACCGCCGACGGCAACGCCGGTGACGGGTTCGTGTTGTCGCGGGCGACGACCGGCATCGTGCTGTCCGAGATCGAGGCCAGCCGCAACCACCGCAACGGGCTGACCATGTCCGGCCTGCCGCTGGCCGACGGCCCGAGCGCGACCGGCTCCAGCCTGGGCAGCTACGGCAACAACACCGTGTCCAACAGCAAGCTGATCGACAACGCCCGGTACGGCGTCGAGGTGATCGGCGGCACCAACATCGGCGTCAACGCGAACGACCTGCAGGGCAACGACATGGGCGTCGTGGTCCGGGGCGGCGCCGAGGACGTCTCGGTGGTCGGCAACCGGGTCACCGAGCCGATCCGGCAAGGCATCGCGATCCGCGACGGCGTCACCAAGTCCGTTGTCACCGGCAACATCATCAGCGGCGGCAACACCAGCGTGTACCTGCGCGACTCGGCCGCCACGGTGCAGCGCAACACGATGTCGGACGCCGACTCGCACGCCATCTCCCTGGTCGGCTCGGTCAGCCAGACCAAGGTCACCGAGAACACCATCAGCGGCCGGGGCCCGAGCGCGATCGACACCAAGCGGGCCGCCGACGTCAACATGCACCGCTGGAAGAACGACGAGGACAACTGGCACGACACCACGCCGTTCGTGGTCACCCTGAAGCGGTTCCTGCAGCCGCTGACCGCGATGTGGATCTTCCTCGCCGCACTGCTGATCTTCACCGCCGCCCGGGGCTCGCGCCGGATCCGGCGGGTCGTCCACCCGTACGCCGACAAGCGCCCGGTGACCGATGGAAGGTCCGTGCCGGCCGGCGCGGTCCCGGTCGCCGGCGACAACAACAACCACTTGGGAGCCAGATGACCCGGCTGAGCCGGCTGCTCGAACTGACCAGGCTGAACAAGCTGTCCCGGCGCGAACTGATCATCGCCGGCAGTGCGGCCGGGGCAGTCCTGCTGGTCGGCGGCGGCATCGTGGCCGCCGCCTGGCCGGACGACCACACGTCAGCCCCGCTGCCATCCGTCGGACCGTCGATCCCATCGGTACCTCCGGAGCCGAGCATCCCGGACATCACCGACGAGCCGAGCGACCCGGCCAGCAGCACTCCCACGACGGAGCCGACCGAGAGCGAGTCTCCGGACGAAGGCGAAGGCAGCAACGGCAAGAAGAAGCCGGAAGACGCACCGGTGATCGCCAACGCGGCGGCCGCCGGTCAAGGACCGCTGCCGAACTCGGCGCCGGTCACCTGCCCCGCGGCCACCGTCACGGTGCAGGACACCAAGAGCCTCGAAGAAGCGCTGTCGAAGGCCGGCCCCGGGACCAGCATCGCTCTCGAGGACGGCACGTACACCGGGAAGTTCGTCACCCAGGCCTCTGGTACCGCGGCACAGCCGATCTGGCTGTGCGGCGGAGCGGGCGCAGTACTGGACGGCGACGGCATCAAGGGTGGATACGTCTTCCACCTGAACAAGGCCAAGTACTGGCGGCTGGTGGGGTTCACCGTCACGAACGGTCAGAAGGGTGTGATGGCCGACACCACCGTCGGCACGGTCGTACAGGGTCTGACCGTGCACGACATCGGTGACGAGGCGATCCACCTGCGGGCCAACAGCACGGACAACGTCGTCCTGAACAACACCATCTCCAAGACGGGTCAGCGCCGGGACAAGTTCGGCGAAGGCGTCTACATCGGCTCCGCGGTCAGCAACTGGTGCACCACCAACAACTGCCAGCCTGATCGCAGCGACCGCAACGTGGTCAAGGGCAACAAGATTTCGCAGGTCACCTCAGAGGCCGTCGACATCAAGGAAGGCACCACCGGAGGACTGGTCGAGGGCAACACCTTCGACGGCTCGGCGCTGAGCGGCGCCGACTCCTGGGTGGATGTCAAGGGCAACAACTGGCTGATCAAGGGCAACAGTGGGACGAAGTCGACCCTGGACGGCTTCCAGACCCACCAGATCCTGAAGGGCTGGGGAGATCACAACCTGTTCACCGGCAACATCGCCACCGTCGACGGACCCGGCCTGGCCTTCGCGCTGCGCCAGCCCGCCGGCAATGTCGTTGCCTGTGACAACAAGTTCACAGCGGCCGGCGAGGGCCTCAGCAACATTCCCTGCAAATGACCAGCCGGCACCACCTGATCGTCCGCCCGGTGACGGCGGACCGCTTCTACCTGCGAACCTATGGGGGGTTCTGATGGCTGCCAAGCCACGCATCACCGTTCTGGGCACCGGTTACCTTGGTGCGACGCACGCGATCTGCATGGCGGTACTCGGCTTCGAGGTGCTCGGGATCGACACCGACGAGGCCAAGATCAAGGCGCTGGCCGACGGCCGGGTGCCGTTCTACGAGCCCGGCCTGCCAGAGATGCTCAGCAAGGCCCTGGAGACCGGGCGGCTCCGCTTCAGCACCGACATCGCCGAGGCGGCCGAGTTCGGCGACGTGCACTTCGTCTGCGTCGGTACGCCGCAGATGAAGGACTCGCCCGCCGCCGACATGACGTACGTCGACGCCGTGGTGACCGACCTGGCCAGGCACCTGACCCGGCGTGCACTGGTGGTCGGCAAGTCCACCGTCCCGGTCGGGACCGCCGCCCGACTGACCCAACTACTCCAGTCGACCGCTCCGGCCGGCGACCAGGTCGAGCTGGCCTGGAACCCGGAGTTCCTGCGGGAAGGCTTCGCCGTCGAGGACACGATGCGGCCGGACCGGCTCGTCTTCGGGGTCGCGTCCGACTGGGCCCTCGAGCAACTGCAGGCGGCTTTCGCGCCGCTGCTCGAAGCCGAAGTACCGGTCGTGGTGACCGATCTGCCGACCGCCGAGCTGGTCAAGGTGTCCGCGAACTCCTTCCTGGCCACGAAGATCTCGTTCATCAACGCGATGGCCGAGGTCTGCGAGACGACCGGCGCCGACGTCCAGCAACTGGCCGCGGCACTGTCCTTCGACCCGCGGATCGGCGGGCGTTTCCTGCGGCCGGGACTCGGGTTCGGCGGCGGCTGCCTGCCGAAGGACATCCGTGCCTTCATCCACCGCACCGAGGAGCTCGGCGTCGGACAGGCGGTCTCGTTCCTGCGCGAGGTCGACGCGATCAACCAGCGCCGGCGGCAGCGGACGGTCGACCTGATCCGTTCGCAGGCGGGCGGATCGCTGGCCGGCGTGACGATCTGCGCGCTGGGGGCGGCGTTCAAGCCGGACTCGGACGACATCCGGGACGCCCCGGCGCTGGACGTGGCCCGGCTGCTGCAGGCCGAAGGCGCGATCGTGCGGGTCTACGACCCGCAGGCGATGGAGAACGCGCGTAAGGCGTACCCAGACCTGCATTACGCCTCGGGCGTCGCAGAGGCGGCTGAAGGCGCACAGGTCGTGGCGCTGTTGACGGAGTGGGACCAGTTCCGCGACATCGACCCCGAGTGGCTCGGCGAGATCGTCGCCGTCCGGGCGATCGTGGACGGCCGGCACGCCCTCGACCCGGTCGCCTGGCGCGCAGCGTCCTGGGACTACCGGGCCCTCGGCCGCGCTGTGGATCCCGCCGCCTGATCACCCCGCCTGATCACGCGGCCTGAGCACTCCACCTCGGCGCCGGCCTCCCCAGGCCGGCGCCGAGGCGCTATCCCACCGGCAGCCTCGCGAACGGCGGCGGGCCGAGGATCACGGTGCTGCCGTTGGCCCGGGCCGACTCCTGGATCTTGCCGAAGTCGACCTCGTGCGCGGCGCCTTCGACGTACGGTTCGCTGGCGTCGAAGAAGAAGTCCTGGCCGACGCCGGGCGTGATCAGCACGAGCATCCTCGCTGTCTCGGACGTCACCACGAACGCGTGCGGCGTCCCTCGGGGCACCATCGCCAGACCACCCGGACCGACGCGATGCTCGACGCCGTCCAGGTGGATCAGGATCTCCCCCTCCAGCAGGTACATCGACTCGTCCGCGTCGGGATGCAGGTGGAGCGGCGTGACCTTGCCGCGCTCCATCCGGTCCTCGAACAGCAGATAGCTCTCGCCGGTCTGCTCAGCCGTGGCCAGCCAGCGATGCACTCCACCGCCGGAGAACCAGCGCAAGTCGCCTTCCGTCGCACCTCTGACGAATCCGTCCACCCTGTCCACCCCTCCCGTTATGATACTTAGGTCTCACCAAGAGACTGCGGTATCATTTGCACTGTGTCAATGCCCTACGAGACCGGCGGCCGCAGCCGGCAGAAGCAGCGCACCAGAGACGCCCTGGTCACCGCGGCCCGCGAGCTGGTCGCCGCCGGGGTGACACCGACCGTCGAGCAGGCGGCCGCGGCAGCGGACGTGTCCCGCCCGACCGCCTACCGGTACTTCCCGAACCAGCGCGCCTTGCTGGCGGCCGCCCATCCCGAGACCACGACCACGTCCTTGCTGCCGGCGGATCCACCCAGCGCCGTGAGTGAGCGGCTGGCGGCGGTGATGGACACCTTCATCAGGTTGCTCGTCGAGACCGAGGCCCAGCAACGCACGATGCTCCGGATCGCTCTCGAGGCCGACCCCACCGAGCGGGCGGCCCTCCCGTTGCGCCAGGGCCGCGCGATCGGCTGGATCGAGGAGGCGCTGCTGCCGCTGCAGGACGAACTGCCGGCCGAGACCGTCCATCAGCTCGCGATCGCGATCCGGAGCGTGGCCGGGATCGAGGCCTTCAGCTGGCTGCTGGATGTGGCGAAACTGCCGCACGCCGAGGCGGTCCGGCTGATGAAGTGGTCGACGCAATCCCTGCTGGCCGCGGCCCTGGCTGGATCCCCGCCACCATCGGGCCCTTTGATTGAATAGCCCCATGGAGACCGGGTTGATCGTGCGCCACGGCGTTGTCATCCCGGAATCCGAGCTGGCGTGGCGGTTCTCCCGGTCGAGCGGGCCGGGTGGGCAGTCGGTCAACACCACCGACAGCCGGGTGGAGCTCAGTTTCGACGTGGCGGCCAGTACGGCGCTCAGCGCAGTACTGCGGGAGCGGGCGCTGGAGCGACTCGGGTCGCGGCTGGTGGACGGCGTACTGACCGTGGTGGCGTCCGAGCAGCGGTCGCAGTGGCGTAATCGGGAGGCGGCGCGGACCCGGCTGGCGGCGCTGATCCGGGAGGCGATCGCGGCACCGCCCCGGAAGCGGCGGCCGACCCGGCCCAGCAAGAACGCGGTCCGGCGGCGGCTGGACGACAAGAAGCGCCGCGGCGAGACCAAACGATTGCGTGGTCGGCCCGCTGACTAGTGCCCGGACTTGGGGCACTAGCCCCTTTGGGTGGTTAGGCTTCGGGGCGTGCCAGAAGCAACGGGGAGCGGTGACGGCGAGGAAGAGCTGCCGGAACTGCAGGACATCAAGGTGCGCGGCAGGTCGCTGAAGACCTGGGGACTCAGCGCGGGCGCCGTGCTGCTGGTGATCTCGGCGGCGTTCGGCGGCCTGGAGAAGAAGGCTGACGAGACCCCGCAGGTGGCGGCCGGGACGGCGATCGACACCGGCCAGATCGAGGTGACGATCCAGCGGGTGGTCACGGTCAAGGACCTCAAGCCGCTGTTCCAGCCGGAGGACGGTGGCGCGCTGATCGCGGTGGTCACCAAGCTGAAGGTGACCGACGACACCGGCACCAACCCGCCAGGTGATCTGCTCCGGCTGATCGGCGTACCGGGGATCAAGGACACCGATCCGCCGATGGGCACCACCAACATCAAGGACGAGACCCGCGACCCGGTGCTGACGCCGGAGTTCGGCGAGGACGTCGCGTATGTCTGGAAGCTGCCCAAGCTCAGCGACCTGCCGACCGAGGTGAAGCTCACCGTGCAGCACTACGAGCACACCGACGAGTCGATCCTGGACCACCACGAGAAGTGGATGCCGGACAAGCTCGCGGCCGAGAGCACCGTCAAGGTGAAGGACAACACGAAGTGACCGCCCCGCCTCCCCTGGAAGGGGCCGCGCGCAACAACTGGCTGCGCAGGCTGGCCAACTACGGGCTGGTGCTTGTCGTGCTGGTGGCGATCATCGGGCTGTACCGGCTGACGCCGACGCAGAAGGACATCCAGGACCCGGTCGAGGTGCACGGCGTCGTCGGCAAGGCGGTCAAGACGCCGCGGTTCGAGCTGACCGTCAAGACGGTCCAGGTCAGCAAGAAGCTGCGGATCCCGCGCTCGGCGCCGGACCGCGAGTCGCTGTCCGACTTCGTCGTGATCGAGGCGGAGGTACAGGCTCTGCGGGAGCCGATGCACCTGAACAAGGTGTCGATCAAGGCTGCTGACGGCACCACCTATCTCGGCGCCGACCGGTCTGGCCTCGAGACCGTCGACCTGAGCAGCTACGAGTTCGCGCCGGGCATCCCGGCCCGGGGCGTGTTCGTGGTGGAGATGCCGGCCGACAAGCTGCCCGGAGCCGTGCTGCAGGTGATGGAGAAGGCGTTCCTGAACGATTTGGAGCCGCAGGCAACGATCCCGCTCGGCGTCTCGAAGGACGAGCTGCCCGGTCTCCGCAAGGATGTGGCGATCTTCAACGCCGCGGATGCGTTGTGAGCAGCGCGCGACGGGCGCGGCCGGGGTGGTTCCGGAAGAACACGGCGGCCTTGCTGTCGCTGGTGATCACGGTGCCGCTGGCCGGGTGGTGGACGACACGGTCGGACTACAAGTCCTGGTATGACGCCGAACCTCGGGACGCCGTGACGGTGGCGGCGGGTGGTACGGAGTACCAGGGAGCAACCTGGTACGCGGCAAGTGTCGAGGTCGATCCGGACCCGGTGCGCAAGAACGCCGTACCGAGCACGTTGCCGGACGGTACGGCGCGGGTGCGCGTGTACCTGCGGATGCAGGTGGCCGACCTGAAGGACATCGAGAAGCTGAGCGGCTGCCAGGTCCACCTCCGGGCCCCGGACGGGCGGATCTGGGACGAGTCGATCCTGGAGGACGACTTCCAGGACCGGCCGACGGGTTGCACCGGCGGCTACGACGACAAGCCGGCCAGCTATCGGGATCCGCGGATCGCGCCGTACTTCCTGAAGCCGGTGGCCGGGAAGCCGTTCGAGGCGGTCGCGATCTTCATCGTGCCCGAGTCGGCGGCGTCGTCGGTCGAGCCGACGGTCACCTGGGCTACGAAACTTCCTGAGTATCTGGCATTCCCGAGGTAGCGGCGGTCAGGTCCGCGACGCCCTTGTCCGCCTGGGGTCCGGGAGCCGCGTGCGCGGCGTGCGTCCTGGTCTTGAGGTAGCCGGCCAGGCCGCCGATCATCCGGTCGTACGCCGCGGCCAGCAGGCTGACCTGGAGCATGATCTTCAGGCCGTCGGTGACCAGGTTCAGCGGCTCGTCGATGACCAGCCAGAACGGCAGCGAGTGCGGGCCGAGCACGTAGAGCTTGAGGAAGATCCAGACCTCGCTGGCCAGGAAGGTGACCACCGCCCAGGCGAGGAAGTAGCCCAGCATCGGCCGTAGCCCGGACCGGACCACCAGCCGGAACGCCTCGGCCACCGGCGTCCAGCGGTCCTTCCAGTCCGACACCACCGAGTTGCCGGCCACCCGGACGATCTTCGGCGTCTGCTGCCAGCGGTGGGTGATCCGGTCGAACCGCCAGCGCCGCTCGGTCGGCTCGGCCTTGTGCACGGCGCGGCCGTAGATCACCGCGGTCATCGTGATCCACATCAGCGGGAACACCGCGGCGTTCCACAGGTCACCGATGCCTGCGGCAATGAATCCGGTGATGGTGTCCCAGATCTCACGGACCGTCTCGACACCGAGGATGTGGTCGAGCACCCAGCCGTAGCCGTCCTGCACCCAGGCCCAGACCTGGCGGTCCTTCAGCCAGTCCTTCGGCGACGGGATGAACGAGGAGGCCTGGTAGATCACGACGAAGATCCAGAGCGCCTCGAGATAGGTGACGAACAGGCGGCGTACCGGGCCGCCGGTGTTCTTGCCCTTGCGCTTGAAGAGGAACCGCAGCAGGTACGCCGTGACGCCGAGGCCGATGAACAGCCAGGTGGACAGCGACTGCAGCCCGGTCGACTGCTCGGCAACCGTGCCACCGTTGAGGACGGTCGCGAGGGTGTCGTTGGCCTTGTGGACGGCCAGTTGGTACTCGTAGTCGAGCGCCTCGTTCTGGAGGAACTTGTACGCCGCGTAGAACGCCAGGAACGGCAGCAGGGCCGCCGCGAGCGCGTCGATCGGGCGGTGCTCCTTGCCGGGCTCGACACCGTCAGGCGCGAGCATCCCCTCGGCGACGGCCCGCTTGTGGAAGGGGAGCTCGCCGCGGAGTACGAGGAACATCGTGACGTACATCGCCAGCGAGACGACGACCAGCATCGCCAGCACGGCGATACCGGCGGCCTCGGCCTTGGCTCCCGCCTGCACAGCCACCCACTGCAGACCCCGATGCGCCAGCTGCGCAATCAGGAACACAGCCAGTAGCCGAGGCCAGGCCTTCCCGAACAACGCCCCCGCGCGGCCCACCGTAGTGAGCAACGTCCCCGATTCCATCGCCACAGTCGGGCAATCTACCGCTCCGGGAGGGTCCTCAGCCGCCGGCGAAGGGTGGCAGGGCGTCGACGAGGGCGCCGTCTTGGAGGCCGGTGTCCAGGTCTACCCGCTCGCCGTCGAGCAGGAACGTGCAGATGCCGAGCACCCGGGCCAGTTCGGGCCTTCCCGCTGAGACCACGCCCACGAGATCCTTGACGGATGCCGCCTGGGCGGTCGCACTCGACTCGCCCGCCGCGGCCCGCGCAGCGGCGAAGTACCTGATGGTCACTTCCGGCATCTGGGTTGGGCCTCACTCTGATGGTTTGTTGTGAGCTATTATGTCAGCTTGCTGTTGCTATCCAGTGTGACTCGGGCCCCCGGCAATGACGCCGCTGGGGCCTGACGTGCATAAGGACCGGGTCGCTCACCAGGGATCCGACGACCAGCACAAGGAGACAGCGTGAGCACGTTGCTTCTGCTGACGAACGCATTGCAGGCCTCCACCGAGGTGCTGCCGTCGCTCGCCCTGCTGCCACACCAGATCCGCATCCTGCCCGCCGAGGTCGCCGCTCTCGTGGACGCGCCCGACGCCGACGCGGTCCTCCTCGACGCCCGCCGCGACCTGGTCACGGTCCGCGGGGTCTCCCGCCTGATCCGGACCACGGGCATCGACGTACCGCTGATCCTGGTCGTCACCGAAGGCGGCCTGACCGCGGTGAACGCGGACTGGGGCGCCGACGACGTACTGCTCGACACGGCCGGCCCGGCCGAGATCGAGGCCCGGCTGCGGCTGGTGATCGGCCGCCTCGCCGCCGCTCGCAACGAGGACCCCGACACCACGCTGATCCGCAGCGGCGACGTGGTGATCGACGAAGCCTCGTACACGGCGAAGCTCAACGGGCGGGCGCTCGACCTCACGTACAAGGAGTTCGAGCTGTTCAAGTTCCTCGCGCAGCACCCGGGGCGGGTGTTCACGCGGGAGCAGCTGCTCCAGGAGGTCTGGGGGTACGACTACTTCGGCGGCACCCGGACGGTCGATGTGCACGTCCGGCGGCTGCGGGCCAAGCTCGGGCCGGAGCACGAGTCGCTGATCGGTACCGTGCGCAACGTCGGGTACCGGTTCGTCATCCCGCCGTCCAAGGACCGCGAAACGGCCGACGTCAGCGTCTGAACCCGGCGGCCTGGCTGCTTGCTGATCATGTTCTGGACTGGACCAGGCGCCGGGATTCCGGGCTTGACCCGGAGCGTATTCATGCTGCTACGGTGCGTATTCGGTCTTTTCACGGAAGGTGACCGATGGCGCACGCTGCTCCGACTTCGCACCGCCGAGGCGCTCGCGCTTCACATCGTCTTCGGACGGACGGTCCGATCCAGCCCACAACCTGGCTCGGCCTGACCTTCGCCCTGATCTTCGGGCTGGTTCTGACCGGCCGGTCCCATGTCGGCGTGCACGCGGCCGGCATCACCCTGCTGGTCATGCTCGTGCCGCTCACCGTGGCCGTCTTCGCCACCGGCCTGCGCCAGGGCATCGGGTCCACCAAGGCGGCGCTCTCCACCGGGATCGCGTTCGCCTTGGTGGTCCTCAAGTTCTTGCTCTGAGCTTTCAGAGCTGGTTGGTGCCGCCGTCGACGAAGATCTCAGCGCCGGTCATGAAGCTGCTCTCGCTGGAGGCGAGGAACAGGACGGCGTTGGCGATCTCCTCGGGCTCACCGAGCCGCCCGAGCGGCACGCCGGACGCGATCGCCCCCAGCAGCGCGGGCGCCTGCGTCGCGTCGGGCGCCAGGCCGGCCAGGCCCGGTGTGTTGGTCGGGCCAGGGATGACGGTGTTGACGCGGATCCCGCGCTGCGCCAGTTCCGCGGCCCACGTGCGGCCGAAGGACCGGATGGCGGCCTTCGTTGCGGCGTACACGCTGAACGCCGGAGTGCCGTCGGTGGCCGAGATCGAGCCGGTCAGGACGATCGTGGCGCCCTCGTTGAGCAGCGGGAGTGCCTTCTGCACGGTGAAGAGGGTGCCGCGGACGTTGATCCCGAAGGTCTGGTCGAAGCTCTCGGGCGTGATCGTCCCCAGCGGTGCCAGCTCGCCACCGCCCGCGTTCGCATGGACGATGTCCAGGCCGCGGCCGAACCGGGTGATGGTTTCGAAGAGTGCGTCGAGGTCGTCGAGGCTCGCGACGTCACTCGCCATGCCGGTGACCTGGCCGCCGGCTTGCTTGATGTCCGCTACGGCGGCGTCGAGTTCGGGCTTGCGGCGGCCGGTGATGAAGACGTGTGCGCCTTCGGTGGCGAGGCGGCGGGCCGATGCGAGGCCGATACCGGTGGTGCCACCCGTGACGAGTGCGACCTTGTTGTCCAGCTGTCCCATGATGAATTTCGTTTCGTTTCGTTTGTTTGGTTTGGTGAAGGTCAGATAGAGAGCGCGAGGTTCGTCAGCCGGCGCCAGTCCTCGAGCGGCAGGCCATCGCCGTCCGCCTGCTCTGCGGCCGGGAGGACCTGCACGGCAACGTGGTCCGCACCGGCATCGAGGTGCTCGCGTAGTCGCCTGGCGATGGCCTCGTCGTCCCCCCAGGCGACCAGTGCGTCGATCAGGCGGTCGCTTCCGCCAGGTACGAGATCGCTGTCGGTGTAGCCGAGCAGCCGGAGATTGTTGCGATAGGCATCGAATCCGATGAACATCCCGAGCTGCTCGCGCGCCACTGCCCGGGCCTGCTCGGCGTCGGTGCTGAACACGACCGCTTGGTGGGGCGCAATGAAGGCGTCGGCTCCCAGCTGGGCGCGCATCCTCGCGGTGTACTCCGGGCTCACCAGGAACGGATGGATCCCGGCGGTACGGTCCGCCGCGAGCTGGGCCATCTTCGGACCGAGAGCGCCTAGCAGCATCCGCTCTTTCGCTAGTGGGCTTGGCTCTTTCGCCAGCTCGTCGAGGTACTCGCTGACGGCATCGACTGGGCTCGTATATGTCCGACCCACCGCCGCCGCTGCGTTGCGGTCGCTCACGCCGAGGCCGACGATCGTCCGTGGACCGTGCCGGAGGTCGAGCTCATGGATCCTCGCCGCGAGTTCCTTGGCTTCCTGGCGCCAGATGCCGAGCACGCCGAGTACGACGTACGTGCTGGGCGACGCGGTCAGCAGCTCGTCGGTGTCGTCGAAGATGCCGCGGCCGTCGAGGCCTGGGATCCAGATGGCTTTGATCCCGCGATCGGCCAGCCCGGCCGCCGCTTCGACGCCTGGCTGACCGGTGTTGCGCAGTTCCATGCTCCAGACGCCGACCCGCCCCAGGGCCTGCTGCTTCACGCTGCCGCTCATGATCTTGCCTCCTTGGGTTTCATACCGTTCGGTTAGAAACTCAAGCTAGCAGTGGTTGAAGCTTCAGGCAAATTTTTGAACCGAGCGGTTAAGAACTGTATTGTCGGGAGCGGACCAGGAGGTGGCAGATGCCGGGAGGACGACCGCGCACGTTCGACGAGGACGAGGCGCTGGAGCGCGCCGTCGAGGTGTTCTGGCGGCAGGGGTACGAGGGCACGTCGATCACCGACCTGACCACCGCGATGGGCGTCAACAAGCCGAGCCTGTACTCCGTGTTCGGCGGCAAGGCGGATCTCTTCCGCCGGGTGATCGCGCACTACGCCGAGCACGACATGGCCTACGCGCGCGCAGCCATCGCCGAACCGACCGCGTTGCAGGTCGTCCAGCGCTTCCTCCGCGACAACGTGGTCGCGGTAACGCTCGACGACAAACCGAACGGCTGCCTGTCGATCCAAGGCGGCGTCTCCTGCAGCGCAGAGAACCAGGACGTCGCCCAGTCCCTGGCCGCCAGCCGCCTAGGCGGCGAGAAGGCCTTCGCTGACCGCTTCCGCCTCGCCATCGACCAAGGCGACCTACCCACCAACGCCGACGCCGATGCCCTGGCCCGCTTCCTCATGGTCGTCTCCGAAGGCCACGCAGTCCACGCGGCAGCCGGCGTCCCCCGCGATGCCCTCCAAAAGTCCGCAGCCATCGCCGAACAAGCCTTCAAAGCAATGACCACCGTCTGACCCCAGACGTCGACAGGAAGCGGCCAAGCGGCTCAATGGCGCCGTCACCAGCGCGATCATTCAATCCGGACCTCGGCTTCGGCCCCAGTCTTCGGAGGAGCGATGGTGGTTGGCGGACGGTGGATTGCTGGTCTTGTGGGGATCGTCCTTGTCTGTGGCGGCTGTGCATCGAACGCGGGGTCACCCGCGGCTCTGAGATCTCCAACGAGCACTCCGGTATCGACGAGCAGCCCGACGCCGACAGCGACGACTCCGGGGCCGCTCAGCGTCGCGGCGTACCAGCTGGTGTTAGCGCGGATCGAAACCACGATGCGCCGCTACCTGACGAGGGCGATGGCCGCGAAGTCCATCGCGTCGGCAAATGCCTATCGTGAACTTCTGACCGCGGCGATCGAGCAACAGGCCGCGATCCTCCGAGCCGTCGACCCTCCGACCCGGCTGGCCGCTGTGCACGCTGATGCGCTGCAGACCCTCTCCGGCAGTCTGATCGGCAGCCTCGTGAACGACCCGGTCGACGGCTGCACCGTGGCCGAACCGTTGGCCGCCTTCCTCTACTACGCGAACCTCGAGATCTACGACGCGATCACGCAGGGCATGAACCCGACCGGCCGACGGTCGACGTTCGGCCGCAAGTTGCTGCCGGCTCCACCCCGGAAGCTGCCGCCGAGGCGCGGGGCCAATGGGCACGTGGTGCAGCGGGTCGGGAAGCGTGGCTCCGCGCAGATCCGCGTCACCAACAAGCGCTCGACCGACGCCTTGATCGTGGTATCGACGGGCGGCAAGACACAGGCATCGATCTATGTGCGCGCCAAAAAGTCCGCGACACTGACCGGCCTGCGCGGCTCATTGGGGATCTCGATCCGGACCGGTTCAGATTGGGACGCCGCGGGGCGGGGCTTCACCCGGGGCTGCGAGGAAGAGACCTTCACCGAACCACTCGATCGCGGCTACGACTGGCAGTTCGCCATCTGATCCCGGAGCTGTTCCTGGTACTGGTAGCGGCCGGGGTCGCGGTGGGGCAACGCCCGGGCGGTCAGTGGAGAACCGCCCGGGCATCGCAGCTGCGGTGTTCGGTCAGGAACCGAGGGAAATACGGTCCGTCGGGCCCGGGGTGTACGGGTCGTGCGCGGCGAGGTACTTGGCGAACGCGTCGATGTCCAGACCGCCGAAGAACTTGTCGGTCGCCGTGGTGAAGGCCGGGAAGCCGTCACCACCGTCGGACAGGAAGTTGTTCGTGACGATCCGGTACGTCGTACCGTCGACCAGCGGTTGGCCGGCGATCTTGATCGAGCTCGCCACCACCTTGGCGCCCGGCGTTGCGGCCGGGTTGTAGGTGTAGGTGATGCCCGCGATCTGGAGCACCTTGTTCGAGGCCGTGTTGACGCCGGAGAACTGTTGCTCCAGCAGCGCCTTGATCTGCGTCCCGGTCATGTCCATCGAGACCAGGAAGTTGTTGAACGGCTGCACCGTGAAGGCCTGGCCGAAGGTCACCGCGCCCGCGTTGGAGGCCAGGTCGGCCCGGATGCCGCCCGGGTTCATGAACGCGACCACCGGCGTCTTGCCGTTGGTGACGGTCGAGGTGTCGGCGAGCTGGGCGTCCGCGATCAGGTTGCCCAGCGGCGACTCCTGCGAGTCGTCCGCCGTCTTCGTCACCATCGGCGTGGTGATGTGACCGATCACCTTGGTCTCGATCGGGGCGACCAGCGTCTGGTACTTGGTGATCAGCTCGGTCAGGTGCCGGTCCTTCGGCACGTCCCGGGTGACGATGTGGTTGTTCGCCAGCGTGTTCAGCCGGTCCACGTCGTTGGTGGCCAGGTCGATGCTCAGCCGGACCTCGGTGACCAGCTTGCCGAACGACGAGGCGCTGGTGACGAGCCGCGGCTTGCCGGCCGGGTCGGGGATCGAGCAGTTGTACGCCGCGTGGGTGTGACCGGAGATGATCACGTCGATCGCCGGGTCTAGGTTCTTGGCGATGTCGGTGATCGGGCCGGAGATGCCCGGGCAGCTGTTGAACGCCTTCGGGTCGGACGGCAGACCGCCCTCGTGCAGCAGTACGACGATCGAGTTGACGCCGTCCTTCGTCAGCTTCGGCACCAGCGCGTTGGCGGTCTCCACCTCGTCCTTGAAGGCCAGGCCCTCGACGCCGGACTTGGTGACGATGTTCGGCGTGTTCTCCAGCGTCATACCGATGAAGGCGACCTTCTGCCCACCGTGGAACTTCTTGATCGTGTACGGCGCGAACAGGGTCTTGTCGGTGTTCTCGTAGAACACGTTGGCCGACAGGTAGTCGAAGTCGGCACCCTTGAACTTGGCCTTCGGGTCCGGGCAGGAGTTCTGGTTGTTGGCGCCGTCACCGTCGGGCAGGCAGCCGCCCTTCTGCATCCGCAGCAGTTCCTTGTAGCCCTCGTCGAACTCGTGGTTGCCGACCGAGGTGGCGTCCAGCCCCATCTCGTTCATCGCCTCGATGGTGGGCTCGTCGTGGAACGCCGCGGACAGCAGCGGCGAGGCGCCGATCAGGTCACCGGCGGCCACCGTCGCAGAGTCCTGACCCTGCGCATCGGCGGAGTCGCGCAGCAGCTCCAGCTGGGTCGCCAGGTACTCCGCGCCGCCGGCCGGCGTGCCGTTCACGTTGCCGCCGGAGCTGGTCGCCGGGTTGGGCGCCAGGTTTCCGTGGAAGTCGTTGATCGCGAGCAGCTGGATCTGGGTGTGCGTCGGCTTGGGTTTCGCCGGCGCAGCCTGGGTCACGGTTCCCCCCGTGGCCAAGCCGAGCACCACAGCGGCACCGGCGGCCCCCAGGGCAACAGCCCGAGGTCCCCGCAGCCACTTCTTGTCTCGTCCTGTGAAGGCCATGTTCTTCGTCTTCTCTGTCGTCGTTTCGATCACCGCTGGTGCGCGGTTCCCGAAAATTACCTTGCTGCGGCGTGGCTGACCAAGGTCTCGACGATGAACTCAGCAGGACCTTTTACGGTATCGGGGTGACCCTCGAAGCCGTTCCCTCACCGTTGCCCCCGGCCACCGCCTCGGCCATCACCGAACTCGCTCGCTCCGCTGCTGAGAGCGACGGCGTCAATCCACTCTCCGAGCACACGCTGCTGCACCTGGAAGGAGAGCACCCGGGCGACGCACACTTCCTCGCGTACGCCGGTGAACCGGGCTCGGCCGAGCTTGCCGGGTACGGCGCATTGGGGCCGGACGGGTCGGCGGAGTTGGTGGTCGGCCCGGAGTACAGGCGCCAGGGCTTCGGTACTGCGCTGTTGCGGATGCTGCTCGACCACGGCGGCTCCGAACTGCGCGTCTGGGCCCATGGGCGACTCGCCGGATCGGACGAACTGGCTGCGCGCCTGGGGCTCGAGGTGACTCGGGAGCTGTACTTCCTTCGCCGACCGAGCGCCCCAGTGCCTGCGGCGGTCTGGCCGGAGGGGGTGTCGGTGCGCACGTTCGTACCGGGCCAGGACGACAGCGCCTGGCTGGCCGTGAACGCCGCCGCCTTCGCCCACCACCCCGAGCAGGGCAGCTGGACCCAGGCAGACCTGGCGGACCGCTTCCAACAGCCGTGGTTCGACCCAGCCGGCTTCTTCCTGGCAGTAACCGCCGACGACACCGTGGCCGGCTTCCACTGGACCAAGATCCACGAGGACGAGGGCCCAGAACCCTTCGGCGAGGTCTACGTAGTAGGCGTCTCCCCCGACCACCAAGGCACCGGCCTAGGCAAGGCCCTGACTCTCGAAGGCATCCGCCACCTCCAAGAGGACCGAGGCCTCTCCTCGATCGTCCTCTACGTAGACGGCACCAACACCCCAGCCCACACCCTCTACACCAACCTCGGCTTCACCACCGCAGCCCTGGACGTCCAGTTCGCCCCTGTAACCGGTGTCACACCGAATTCACCCAGTAACTCCGCGTCATAATCCCCCTCTCCCGCCGTCCCACCCATACCAGGAGCCGTCCGAGCCTCTTACCCCCCAGCCGGGCGGCTCCTGGCCCCACCCACTTATCCACAGCCTCCCCTTCCGCCCCCACCCCCCGCTCCCCCCTCCGGCTACGATCAAATTCGACTACGGAGAGGTGACACCCGTGACAACCCGCAACAGGCAGGCCACCGCCCTAACCCTGACCTGCCTCTGCGCCGCTGCCCTACTAACCGCCTGCACCAACAAAAGCCCAGAAGCCGGCCAACCCAACACCGCCCCGCCATCCACATCGACCACCGGGGCCAGCAGCACGCCATCGACCAGCTCGCCAGTCAGTCCATCAGTCGCCGGCACGCCGCCGAAACGCCCATCGGATGCAGACGGCCTCACGCTCGCTGCTGCGGAGTCGTTCGTGCGGTATTACAGCGCCCTGCTGAACTATGCATCCGACACCGGCCAAACAACCGAGTTGCTCGCCTCCAGCGACTCCGGCTGCCATCGATGCAAGGCCTATGCCGACTTCGTCGCAAAGTCGAACGCCAAGAATGGCGGACTGAGCGGTGACTATCACGAGCAGCTCAAGGAGGTCTCGGAGTTGGTTCGCGGAACAAACGGGCGGCTGGGCGGATCGGCGACCATCGTCATCGGGGCTTACGTCAGCAAGGAGACCCCGACATCCGAGCCGGTCTCGACCAAGGCAACGACATACAAGCGTGAACTAGCTCTCTCCCCCCAAGGCGGCAATTGGGTGATGTACGAGATGAAGCTGGTTGCGCAATGACGCTGGTCCGGGGAGTCGTCACGACGATTGGCGTCTCCACGACCATCTGCCTGGGCATCGCCTCGTCGATCGTCCTGCCCGAAGGCTTCGGCGGCGTCTCTGCGGAGGCCACGATCATTCCTGGCTCTCGCCCGAGCCCCAAGCCGACCTTCAGCGCAGGGAAATCCCGTGAAGGAACCCAGATCACGGGGTGGAGCGACGACCACGAACGATTCGTCGACACCGATAGGAACAGTGGCCCACGTCGACAAAAGGCGGGCGCCAAAGAGGTCGGGGACCGTCAAGTCCGCAGGAACCGCGACTCCACCACCACAACCGTCGAAGACGATCTTCGTCTCCACGACGGGCTCTGCGGGCATTCGCCCACCATGGCGAGTTGTTTGCCCGCGATGGAAGATGACCGACCGGATCAGCCCAATCTGCCGGTGACGACGCCGAGCATGGCTGTCGCAGAGCGGATCCCACGGCCGGAGGATGTTACGTGGGATCAGGTGCTGAGGGAGGCGAAGGCTGTGGTGTTCCCCCGACTGAAGGTGAAGGTCCAGCCGACGGGACGAACGCTGGTCAACCAGGACACCATCGTCTACACGGATAAGTACAAGGTCTACTCGCAGACGGTGACGGTGCTCGGCTTCCCGGTGGAAGTCCAGGCTGCGCCGAGCAGCTACACGTGGAACTTCGGCGACGGAGCAACGCTGACAACCAGTACGCCCGGAAACCCCTATCCGTCCAAGGACATCACGCACAAGTACATGAAAAAGGCCGGGGTGAACCTGACCGTCACCGTCGGGTACGAGGCTCGGTACAACGTTGCCGACACCGGGTGGCGCTACATCGGAACCGTGCCGATCACCGGGCCCGCTACAGCGTTGCGGGTGCGGGAGGCGGTGCCGGTGTTGGTTGGGACGGGGCGGTAGTTACGGGGTGGGGTTGAGGGCTGCGCGGATTGTGGTTGTTATGCGGAGTTGGGCGGCTCGGGTTTCGCCGGGGAGGGCGAGGATGTTGGCGAAGCCGTGGACGAGGGTGGGTTCGCAGGTGTGGGTGGTGGGGACGCCGGCGTCGCGGAGGCGGGTGGCGTAGTCGTTGCCTTCGTCGCGTAGGGGGTCGAAGCCTGCCGTTACTACGTAGGCGGGGGCTACGCCGGACAGGTCTTCGGCGTAGATGGGCGAGACCAAGGGGTTCTTTCGGATGGCGGGGTCTGGGGTGTAGTGGTTCAGGTACCAGGTGATGTCTTCGTCGGTGAGGAAGAAGCCTTCGGCGAAGAGGTCTCGGCTGGGGCGGCGGTAGGCGAGGTCTACGGCCGGATAGAGGAGTACCTGGAGAGCGGGGGACGGTAGGCCGCGGAGGACGCATTGCTGGGCGACCACGGCAGAGAGGTTGCCGCCGGCTGAGTCGCCGCCGACCCCGACCAGGGAAGGGTCTGCGCCTAAGTCTTCGGCGTGTTCGATGGCCCAACTGAAGGCGGCGATCGCATCCTCGGCGGCTACGGGGGCCTCGGCCTCGGGGGCCAGGCGGTAGTCGACTGAGAGGACGCGGATGCCCGCCTCTTCGGCCAGGTCACGGCAGTAGGCGTCGTGGCTGTCCAGGTCGCCGACCACCCAGCCGCCGCCGTGGAAGAACACCAGCAGGCCGCCGCCCGACGACGGGGCCGCGCGGGGGACGTACAGGCGGGCTCCGAGTTGGCCGTCGGCTCCGCGGACGGTGAGTTCCGTCACTCGGAGTAGCTCGCGGGGATGGCCCGCGACCAGCTTCGACACCGAGAGCAGGTTCGCCCGGGCGGTGGCGACGGACTGCTTCTTTGCGCCCGGCAACAAACCCTCGAGCCGCAGCAACAGCTGCAGGTCGGGGTCGAGCACGTTGCCGTCGATCTGGATCGGGGCGCCCGCCAGCCGCCTCCGGACCGCCGGAGGCAGTGCTGTCACAGGCTTCAGGGCACTGCCTTGTACCGTGTTCAAGGCGGTCCGCAGCAAGGTGTCCACTCGACTGTTCACAAGGTGTGACGCTAGCAACAACGTCCGCCTCGCCGTCGAGGCAACCTGCTGTTCATCCAAGGATGGGATGCTGGTCAACGTGGCTGGAGACTTGTTGGCGTCGCACAACCGGGAGTACGACGTCGAACCCCCGTACGACATCACGGAGGCCGGCGATCTCCCGCAGGACCGGTTCTCGGACCGCGAGCTGAGCTGGCTGGCGTTCAACCAGCGGGTGCTCGAGCTGGCCGAGAGTGACCGCGTGCCGCTGCTCGAGCGCGCCAAGTTCCTGGCCATCTTCGCCAGCAACCTGGACGAGTTCTACATGGTCCGGATCGCCGGGCTGAAGCGCCGGATCGCCGCAGGCGTCGCCGTACGGGCCGCCAGCGGGCTGCTGCCGCGAGAGGTCCTCGACCGGAGCCTGAGCCGGAGCCGCGAGCTCATGGACCGGCAGGCCGAGACCTGGCGCAAGGTGGTGCTCCCCGCGCTGGTCGAGGAGGGCATCGACATCCTCCGCTGGGACGAGCTGAGCTCGGACGAGCGCGAGACGATGACCCGGTTCTTCCGGGACCGCGTCTTCCCGGTACTGACCCCGCTCGCCGTCGACCCGTCCCACCCGTTCCCCTACATCTCCGGCCTGTCGCTCAACCTGGCCGTCGTGGTCCGCAACCCCGACACCGGTGGTGAGCACTTCGCCAGGGTGAAGGTGCCGCCGCTGCTGCAGCGCTTCGTCACGGTCGCCGACGGCAAGTTCGTCCCGCTCGAGGACGTCATCGCCGCGCACCTGAGCCAGCTCTTCCCCGGCATGGAGGTGACCCAGCACCACACCTTCCGGGTCACCCGCAACGAGGACCTCGAGGTCGAGGAGGACGACGCGGAGAACCTGCTCGCCGCGCTCGAGAAGGAGCTGCTGCGGCGCAAGTTCGGCCCGCCAGTCCGGCTCGAGGTGGAGGAGTCGATCGACCCGAAGGTGCTCGCCCTGCTCATCAACGAGCTGGGGGTCACCGAGGCGGAGGTGTTCGAGCTGCCCGGCCCGCTGGACCTGCGCGGCCTGTTCACGATCGCCGCGCTGGACCGGGCCGAGCTCAAGTACCCGGCGTTCGTACCGTCGACGCACCCGCACCTGGCCGAGGTGGAGACCTCCAACCCGGCCGACATGTTCCACGCGCTCAAGCAGCGCGACGTACTGGTCCACCACCCGTACGACTCGTTCTCGACCAGCGTGCAGCGCTTCATCGAGCAGGCGGCGGCCGATCCGCACGTACTGGCGATCAAGCAGACCCTGTACCGCACCAGTGGCGACTCACCGATCGTGGACGCCCTGATCGACGCCGCCGAGTCGGGCAAGCAGGTGCTGGTCCTGGTGGAGATCCAGGCGCGCTTCGACGAGCAGGCCAACATCAAGTGGGCCCGTCAGCTGGAGCATGCGGGCTGTCACGTCGTGTACGGCGTGATCGGGCTCAAGACGCACTGCAAGCTGTCCATGGTGGTCCGCGAGGAGCCCGACGGGCTGCGCAGGTACGCCCACATCGGCACCGGCAACTACCACCCCAAGACCGCCCGGCTGTACGAGGATCTCGGCCTGCTCACCAGCGACAAGGTGGTCACCGAGGACATCGCGCATCTGTTCAACCACCTGTCCGGGTTCGCCCGCTCCAGCGGCTACCGGCGACTACTGGTCGCCCCACAGTCGGTGCGCCGGGGCCTGCTCGACCGCATCGAGCGGGAGGTGCAGCACCACCTCGCCGGTCGCCCTGCTCGGGTGCGGATCAAGGTGAACAGCCTGGTCGACGAGGCCCTCTCGGATGCGCTGTACCGCGCGTCACAGGCCGGCGTACCGGTCGAGCTGTGGATCCGGGGCATCTGCACGATCCGGCCGGGCGTGCCCGGGCTGTCGGAGAACATCCGGGTCCGCAGCACTCTGGGCCGGTTCCTGGAGCACAGCCGGGTGTTCTGCTTCGAGAACGGCGGCGAGCCCGAGGTGTGGATCGGGTCGGCCGACCTGATGCACCGCAACCTGGATCGCCGGGTCGAGGTATTGGTGCAACTGAAGGAGCAGGACCACATCACCGAGCTCACCGACCTGTTCGACCTCGGTTTCGACGAGCGGACCGGGTCCTGGTGGCTGCAGCCCGACGACACCTGGCAGGCCCGGCTGACCGACGCGGACGGCGAACCGCTCCGTGATCTGCAAGAACGCCTGATCTCGACGCGTGGCCGCCGCCGGCAAACGGACCCGATTACCTAAGGTTGAAATCGTGAGTAGCCCGGCGACGGTGATCGCCGCGGGTGGTGTCGTATGGCGGGACGGCCTTGACGGCCGGGAGATCCTGTTGGTGCACCGTCCGCGGTACGACGACTGGTCCCTCCCCAAAGGCAAGCTGACTCCGCACGAGCACGTGCTGATCGCGGCCCGCCGGGAGATCGAGGAGGAGACCGGCCAGCAGGTGCTGATCGGTCCGCCGCTCGGCATCCAGCGGTACGACGTCCGCAAGAACGGCGGCACGGTGCCCAAGATGGTGCACTACTGGTCGGCGGAACTGGTCGGGCCCGAGCGCGAGTTCGTACCGAACGACGAGGTCGACAAGCTGGAGTGGCTGCCGATCGAGGGCGCGCGACGCAAGCTCAGCTATCCACGCGACGTCGAGATCCTCGACGCGCTGGCCACTGTCACGCCGGTCGTCTCGACGCTGGTGCTGGTCCGGCACGCCGAGGCGGTCAAGCGCAAGGACTGGGACGGCAAGGACACCAACCGCCCGCTGACCGAGATCGGCCACGCCACTGCCGAGCGCCTGGTGGACGTACTGGCCGCTGTCGGCGTCAACCGGATCCGCAGCAGCGACGCCGAGCGCTGCATCTCCACGATCACCCCGTACGCCGCGGAGATCGGTCGCCAGATCCATTTGCACCCGGAGATCTCCGAGCGCGGGTACGACTCCGATCCGTCCGCACTCGAAGGGATGGCCGAGCATTCCTGGAAGCCCGGCAAGATCACCGTGGTCTGCTCACATCGTCCGGTCCTGCCCGCGTTGCAGAAGGCACTCGGGTTGAAGGTCGGCAAGTTCTCCCCCGGCGCCTTCCTGATCGCCCATCAACTCGAGGGCGGCCGGCTCGTCTACGAGCGCTTCAGGGCCCCCTGAGCACATCGGCAGCCTTCGCGGCCAGCGCCTCGATCTTCGGGTTCAGCCCACTGAACTCCGACACGTGCCGCTCGACGATCTCCTGCTGCATCGGAATCTCCGCTTGATCGATCGCGGTGAACAACCCGCTCGACTTCCCACAGCGGACAAAAGCAAGCGCGAACGCCACCTCGGCCTGGCTCGGCTTGTACTCCCGAGCCGGTACCGCCGCCTGCACCTGAGCGTCGGCGGGCAACCCGGCAGGCCGTGGCGTCCGAACCGGTACTACGGCCGCATGCGCGCCAGGCTTGATCCCGTACTGCGCCAGATCGCCTCGCGGGTTGAACCTGTCGCCCACCTTCAGCCGATACCCGAGCCCGGCCAGGCAGCTGGTCAACCCCTTGCTATGGGCAACGATTGTCTGCTGGATCCGCTTGGCCCGGGTCTGCACCATCGAGTTGCCGAGTTCGGCGTACAGCCTGCGCAGGGAGCCGATCTCGTGCGAGTCGCCGAGCGCAGCCCGCGAAGAGGTCTCGCATTTGGCGGAGGCCTCGTGGAAGGCCGGCTGCGTGCGGGTGATCATCGCCGGCTGGGCCGGTTCCGGCGTACCGAAGCCGTGTCTGCGCGCCTCCGCCTCGGTCCGTGGACTGATCGCCGGACGCAACAGAGCGGCCGCCGCCACGCCAGGCCCCGAGCTGAGCTCGCGCTCCTGCGGGTAGCCCTTGTCGGCGAGACAGTCGAGGAACAGCTTGAGGTCAGCCTTCTCGATCACCGTCACGTCCGCCTGCCGGTACAGGTCGAACGGCTTCGCCCCCGCGGGCAGCGAGGGCAGTTCGGCCACTCGCGGCGCCGGATCCGAGCCACAACCGACGGCCATCACCAGTACCGCCGCACCCACCACCGCAGCTACTGCACGCATCGTTTCCCCTTCGAGGCTTGTTGGCTCAACGCACAGCGGGGACGGAGGGCGGTCCGTCCCCGCAGCGGACGATCGTCAGCAGTTGCGGCGTTCGTGCTTGTTGTTCTCGTCGTTCAGGTCGTTGGCGAAGTTCGACCACGAACCCGACCGGGCCGGGAACTGCCAGCTGTCGTTGATCCAGTCGCCGGACTCGGTCACGCACACGTTGCTGACCGTGTCGCGGTTCCAGATCGCGCTGGCGTTGTGCCAGAACGGCAGCGTCCGCCCACCGGAGAAGTTGCCCTCGTTCGCGTGCGCCAGCGAGCCGTAGTAGAAATGCCGCTGGCCGCCACCGCCGCCGGCGTCCTCGCTGAAGCAGATCTCACCGGAGTTGCAGGCGAACTGTCCGTCGCCCCGGTCGACGGCGCCGGCCATCGTCGCACCCGTGACGCCCACGGCCGCCGTCGCGAGCAGCCCCCCGGCGATCCTCGTGATTACGCGCATGTTCCCACTCCCTGGTTTCGGATTCACTGGCCGCCACCGACGGCCTCCTCAGTAGTCAATCCGCTTCCCCGCCGCCCGGCCCGTGTCGTTCGGACACCCATCACCTGCCCGCACGGACAGGCGGCCGGCAGCAGCCCTGTCCGAAGGGCCAGCTTGACGACGTGAGCGCGGTTGCGGGCCTGCAGCTTGGCCAGCAGGTTGGAGACGTGGAACTTCACCACTCGTTCGCTGCGGTGCAACCGGGTGGCGATCTCGCGATCGGTGTGGCCGTCGGCGACCAGACGCAGCACTTCGTGCTCGCTCGGCGTGACGAGTTCGTGGGCTGCTCGTAGTACCGGCGGTTCCTCGATCAGGGCGGGTGGCTCGTAGCGGAGGATCTCGGCGCCGAGCGTCGGGCTGATCCAGCCGCCGGGCGCCTGGCCGGTCCGGATCGCCGGCAGGATCGCGGCGATGTCCTCGGCCGTCGAGACGATCCCGTCCACCCCGGCCGCGACGTACTCGCGCAGCTCGGCGACCGTCGGCACGTCGCCGGTGACCAGGACGACCACGCTGACCGACCGGCTGCCGGTCGAGTCGCGGACGCGGACCAGGTCCTCGATTCCGCGGCCGAGGCCGGTGTCGACCAGCAGTACTTCGATCCCGCCTCGCCGGATCGCCGCGGCGGCCTCGGCGTACCCGGCCACCGCGCCGGCGATCTCGATCTGCAACTGGTCGTCGACCAGTGTGCGGACGCCGGCCCGGACCAGCTGGTTCGGCGCCACGATCAGCACCGAAACCCGTCTGGTCCCTGCCTGTTCCGCGAACATCCGACTTGTCGGCATGCAGCCCCCAGCCTGTCGCCGTCGGTCCCGCGACAGGAGCGTGCCGCAGGTTACTTTCCTTCTAGCAGGCAATCACCGTTCGTCATTGCCCTACAGCAGGCTGCGACAGCTACCGTCCGTGCACAATCTGTTCGATCTCGACGCAACAGCGGGTGGGCGCTGCCGGATGAGGTCGGCCAGGGCGGGTATGTTCCTACCGAGGCGTCCCACCGGGCGCCGGCTCACGGAGAGGTCGGGGCGCCATGACGATGCGGGAGCTCACTCTGATCGGGATCCGGATGGAGTCGCCCAACCGGGCGCCCGTGATGATGCTGCGCGAGACCGAGGGCTATCGCTACCTTCCGATCTCGATCGGCTCGGTCGAGGCGACCGCGATCGCCTACGAGGAACAGGGCCTGCGCCCGTCCCGGCCGCTCACCCACGACCTGATGCGCGACGTGATCGAGGCGTTCGGCGTCACCATCGAGGCGGTCGAGATCGTCGAGTTGCGCGACGCCGTCTTCTACGCCGAACTCGTGCTCGGCAACGGCGCCCGCGTCTCCGCCCGCCCGAGCGATTCGGTCGCCCTGGCGGTCCGCCTCGGTACGCCGATCCGCTGCACCGAGCAGGTCCTCCAGGAGGCCGGCGTGGCCACCCCGGAGGAGGAGCAGGCCGAGCTCGAACGCTTCCGCCAGTTCCTCGACGGCGTACACCCCGAGGACTTCTCCAGCTGACCTGATTGCAACAAGCTGCAATCTCACTTCTACTCGCTGTACTCCGTGCGTTAGGTTGCACCCCGACGTACTGGCGGCCGGGGGGCCACTCGCCAGGCACCTTCTCACGGGGGAATCCGCTCCATGCACAAACCGCTAGCGGCGGTCACCGCTGCCCTGATCCTCCTCACCGGCACCCAACTCCCCGCCTGGGCAGCCGGCCCGGACGCACCGACGAGTGTGCAGGTCAGCTGGGCTGAAGGCGCTGCCGCCAGGTTCAAGATGGCCTGGAGCGACGGCGGCGAACCGAACCGGGTGCGAGTCGAGTACGAAGACAGCGACCCGTGGGTCTACCTGGCCGAGACGAAGTCGGCAGCGCCGAACGAGATCATCCTCGGAGTCGACAGCCTCCGGAAGGACAAGGTCGCCCGGATCTTCGTCGTCACCGTCGATGAGGCCGGCGCTGAGAGCACGGCGGCCTACTCACCCTGGTTCGATACCAACCTGCCGGCTACAGCGAAGTTCTCGGCCGCGGCGGCACTCCCGGATGGTTCTGTGCGGCTGAACTGGTACCGCGATCAGGAGCCTCCCCAGGACACCACGCCCAACGACTCACTCGACCGTCCGTCGACGAGCGAGACAGTGGTTCCGGTACTCGAAGCCCCGAGTGGCGACTCGGAGGCGTTCCCGGTGCCGATGACTGCCAGGACGACGACGATTCCGCCGCGTCCCCGCCCGTATCGCTTGTGGCTCCGTACGCACAACGAGTGGGGCACCAAGTCCAACTCCGACGGAGCGACCGTCAAAGTGACCTCGCGAGCCGCCGCGCTGGACATCGCAGCCGTCGGGCAGTACTCGAGCACCGTACGATTCACTGCCACCGCTGGATTCCCGGACTGTGCCCCGGCTGCGTGCGGAAACGGCATGGTCTACCTGCAAGCCCGCGCGAACGCGACCAAGCCTTGGGCCACCGTTGGCAGCTACGACGGCCAGCCGCTGAGGTTCTCAGCCGCAACCGGTGTGCCCGGCGGCAGGCAATACCGGCTGTACGTCCCCGCCTACAGCTGGCTTGGCGGCGACTTCGAGGTCGCTCCGGCCATCGCCACCACTCCCCGGTACTCCGCTGCGCAGGCCAAGTACTCCGTCGTCGGGTTCAACACGACCAGCGCCAAGGTCGGTCAGTTGGTCAAGGCAACGGTCAACGTGCTGCCGGCCGGGACGGTGAAGGCCAACCTGCAGTGGTTCGACGGCAAGGTCTGGCGGCACGCGGCGTACATCCCGTTGACCAAGGGCAAAGGCACGTTGAGTTTCAAGGCGTCGGGCCGTGGCACGACGCGGTCCTGGCGAGTGACCGTTCCGGCGATGTCGATGAACGGCCTTCCGATCCTCGCGACCACGAGTCGCACGTTCAAGCTGGCGGTGCGTTGAGATGCGTAGATCTATTGCTGTCGTGGCGGTCGCAGGAGTTGCCTGCGTCGGCGTTCAGGTGCCGGCTTGGGCAGCTGCGCCGGTGGCGCCTACCGACGTACAGGTCAGTTGGAGTGAGGCGGCCGCGGGGTTGGTGCGGACCAGCTGGACCGACACCGGCGAGGCGAACAAGCTGCGGATCGAGTACAAGGACGGCACGCCCACCGCTGATTGGGCCACCCGTAAGGCGAGCCTGCCGAACGAGGTGATCGGTGGGCAGCCTCTGTTCAACAAGGTCGCCAGGATCAGAGTTGTTTCGGTGGATACCGCCGGCACGGAGAGCACTGCGGCAGTGTCGCCTTGGTTCGACACGAACCTGCTGGGGCAGCCGACCATCACCGCGGCCACTTCGCTGCCGGGCGGTTCGTTGCGGCTGAGCTGGAAGCGCACGGCGGTCACCGACTCGACGCCGAACGACCCGCTCGACCTTGCTCCCGGTCCGGAGACGGTCTACCTGAAGGTCGGGATGCCGCACTACGACATGCCCGAGGCGGTCTTCCCGCAGCCGGCCGGTGCGAGCACAGGGGTCGTTCCGGCTCGGGCGCTTCCGTATCCCGCGTTCGTCCAGCTGCGGAACGAGTGGGGCACGGTCTGGTCGAAGTACGTCATGGCCTCCGACATGAAGGTGCTCCTCCGCAAGGTCCCCGCCTACGGGCAGTACGGCCGGCCACTGGTGATCGAGGGCCAGGCCGGGCAGGACAGCTGCCTCTCACGGGACTTCTGCACCCTGTGGCAGGGCTCCGGGGTGCCCGTGACGATGCAGGCCCGGCCCAGCACGACCAAGCCCTGGCAGTACGCCGGCCACTACACGGCGTACGCCGACACCACCAACTACAACGTCGGGTTCGAGACCGCCGGCCTCGCGCTCGGCGGCCGGGAGTACCGCTTCTACTTCCCTGCCTGGACGTACCGCTACAAGGACGAGTGGGACGTCAGCGCGGCCGTGACGACGAGTGCGCGGTACATCCCCACCCGGTCGTACTTCCGGGTCGTCGGCTTCAACACCTTCACCGCCACGGTCGGCCAAGCGGTCAAGGCCACGGTGGACGTAGAGCCCGCCGGCACGGTGAAGGCCGATCTTCAGTGGTCGGACGGGAAGGCCTGGCACCACTCGGCGTACATCCCGCTCACCAAGGGCAAAGGCACCCTCACCCTCAAAGCCTCCGGCCGCGGCACCACCCGCTCCTGGCGGGTGGTCGTCCCCAAGATGACCATGAACGGCCTCCCGATCGTGGCGACCGCCAGCCGCACCTTCAAACTCACAGTTCGCTGACCCGAGGACCTCACCACCATGCGCAAAACACTCATCGCCGCGACTTCGCTGGCTCTGCTCGGTGTCTACCAAGTGCCTGCTCAGGCCGCGGCGCCGGATGCCCCGACCGACGTACAGCTCAGCTGGGTGGACGTCGCCAAGAAGACGGTCAAGCTCACCTGGAAGGACAACGGCGAGAAGAACTACTTCGGCCTCCAGATCGGCACGGCGGAGCCGGTGACCCTGCCTTGGCCCGAAGGCGCCGGCGGCGACAACGCCACGATCCTGACGATGGGCTCGGGTCTGGTCGGCAAGGAGAAGGTGCGCTACCTCGTCTGGACCGAGGACGCGGACGGAGCCGTCAGCACCAAGACCGCGTCGGCGTGGTTCGACACGAAGCTTTCCGGCGTGCCGTGGCTGACGAATGCCGAGGTCCTGGCCGACTCGTCCCTCCGGCTCACTCACCGGATGCCGGCCGCCGACACCACACCTGGTGATCCACTGGACCTTCCGTCGAGCACGACCTTCACCGTCGGACGCTGGGCATCCAACACGGCGCAACCGACCGAGACGTTCCCGGTGCCGGCCGGTAGTACGACGATCACGATCCCGCCGCGGCCACGCGCGTACAAGGTCGACTACCAGTCGCACAACGAGTGGGGAAACAACAGCCTCGAACTGCCGTTCACCTTCGCTCCGATGGGCGCCGACCTGAAGGTCGACGCGGTGACCACGTTCGGGCAGCAGACCGGGTTCCGTATCTACTCGGGTCCGCTGCTGTGCGTACCGTCGCGGCAGTCGTGCCCCTACACCTACACCGAGGAAACGGTCAGCCAGCTGCAGAGTCGCGCGAACGCCAGCCAGCCCTGGAAGACCATCGGCACCTACCGCAAGTTCGGGACCAGCATCGGCAGCGCCGTCCTGGCGACCGGCAGCACGCAGTACCGCCTCTATGTCCCGGCGTGGAAGGCGCTCGACTGGTCCACCACCACGGGCATCTCCGCGGCCACCTCGACGTCCGCGCGGAACGCCGCGACGCAGTCCGCCGTCGATTTCGGACTCACCACGTCGAACGCCAAGGTCGGTCAGGTCGTGAAGGCGGTCGTCTCGGTCAAGCCGGCGGGCGGCGGCAAGGCGAGCCTGCAGTGGCTGGACGGCAAGGTCTGGCGCACCACGGCGTACATCCCGCTGGTCAAGGGCAAGGGCACGCTGAGCTTCAAGGCGTCCGGCCGCGGTACGACGAGGAATTGGCGGGTCGCCATCCCCCAACTGACCTGGTACGGCAAAACGATCATCGCCACCACCAGCTACCCCTTCCCCCTCACCGTCCGCTGATCACCACGGCCCAGCAGTAGCGATTCCAAACCGGCCGGCCTGCGCCTACCATTGGCGCGGGCCGGTTCCGTGTTCGGGCGGGATGCGCTGAGCGTTACCGAAACGTGAGCAAATGACCGTTTCAGGTGACTCAGCGTCACGGGTCTTAACTCAGTTCACCTGCTGGCCGCCTGGCGGCACGCCAAGCGTCGCACACGCTATTGGAACCGTTCACCGCTCGTTCACCGGCGACGGACCGGTCGGTCACTTGCTCTCCCTACCGTCTGTGGAAGTTCAACAAGTCTGAATCCTGCAGAAGGGCAACACTCTCGTGTCCGTCAATCGCCTGCTCCGCGTCGGCACCGTCGCCGTGGCATCCCTCGGCGTCCTCGCCCTGAGCGCCTGTGGCTCCGACCCGGAGCCGTCCGGCTCCTCGAGCCCGGGCAGCACCACTTCCTCCACCGGCGGCGACTGCCCGAAGGGCACCCTGAACGCCGAGGGATCCTCGGCGCAGAAGAACGCCATCGAGGAAGTCATCTCCAAGTACAACGAGAAGTGCGCCGACGTCACGGTGAACTACAACCCGACCGGTTCCGGCGCGGGCATCAAGCAGTTCAACGCGAACCAGGTCGACTTCGCCGGTTCGGACTCCGCCCTCAAGACCGAGGGCAAGGACGGCGCCGAGCCGGAGACGGCTCAGGCCGCCAAGCGCTGCCAGAACAACCCGGCGCTGGACCTGCCGATGGTGATCGGCCCGATCGCGATCGCCTACAACGTCGACGGTCTGCAGAAGCTGGTCCTCGACGGCCCGACCGCCGCGAAGATCTTCCAGGGCACCGTCAAGACCTGGAACGACCCGGCGATCGCCAAGCTGAACGCGGGCGTCACGCTCCCGTCGGCCCCGATCTCGGTCTTCTTCCGCTCGGACGAGTCCGGTACCACCGAGAACTTCACCAAGTACCTGGCCGCCTCCGGCGCGGGTGCCTGGAAGGGTGAGCCGGCCAAGAAGTGGACCGGCACCGGCGCCGGCAAGGACAAGTCCGCGGGTGTCGCCGAGGGCGTCAAGAGCACCAAGAACTCGATCACCTACGTCGAGTGGTCCTACGCGGTCGACAACAAGCTCGGCATCGCGCAGATCGACAACGGTTCGGGCACCCCGGTCGAGCTGACCGCCGAGTCCGCGGGCAAGGCGCTGGCCGCCGCGAAGCCGGCCGGTACCGGTAGCGACCTGGCGCTGAAGCTCGACTACGCGACCAAGGTGGCGGGCGCCTACCCGATCATCCTGGCCACGTACGAGGTCGTCTGCAGCAAGGGCCTGCCGGCCGAGAAGACCGCCATGGTGAAGAGCTTCCTCAGCTACTTCGCCAGCAAGGACGGCCAGGCTGCCCTGACCGACCTGAACTACGCGCCGCTGCCGGAAGAGATCCGGATCAAGGTCGACGCCGCGATCCAGTCGATCAGCTGACGAAACCATTACCACCTGCGAGCCCCGGCCGGTCCGAGTTCATCTCTGGCGGCCGGGGCTTCGCCTCGTGAAGCAGACCTGACCACCCGACCCAGGCGCTTGGAGCACCATCGATGAGTAGTCCAGACGGCACGGAACCGCCAGACCGGCCGGAAGGCACGCAAGAACCCCGAATCGAGGACCTGGTCCACGAGACCTCCGGGCCGGCCCCGCGGTTCGAGGGCCTGGCCGAGGAGCACGCCGAGCACGAGGCCGTCGAGCACCCGGCGGCCACCGCCATGCCGACCGCCGACTCCGGCCGTACCGGCCTGGACCTGGGCCCCGTCGGTCACCTCGGGGACCGGCTGTTCGCCGGAATGGCCCGCGGCTCCGGCGGCCTGGTGGTCGCGATCGTCGCGTTCGTCGGCATCTTCCTGCTGGCGCTGGCGATCCCGGCGCTGGCCGACAACGAGGGCAACTTCCTCTTCTCCCGCACCTGGCTGCCCGGCGGCGACCACCCGAACTTCGGTATCGCCGCGCTCTTCTACACCACCCTGGTCAGCTCGCTGATCGCGATGATCGTGGCGGTCCCGATCGCCATCGGCGTCGCGCTCTACATCACGTACTACGCTCCGCCCCGGCTCGCCCGTCCGGTCGCGTCGGTGGTCGACCTGCTCGCCGCCGTACCGTCGATCATCTACGGCCTGTGGGGCCTGATCTTCTTCGCGCCGGTGGTCCAGCCCGTCTCGCACGCGATCTCCGACGTGCTCGGCTGGATCCCGCTGTTCAAGGAAGCCGCCAACGCCGACCGCGGCACCATCTTCACCGCGGGCCTGGTGCTGGCCATCATGATCCTGCCGGTGATCACCGCGATCAGCCGGGAGATCTTCGCGCAGACCCCGGTCACCCACCGCGAGGGCGCCCTGGCGCTGGGCTCCACCAAGTGGGAGATGATCCGGATGGCCGTGCTGCCGTACGGCCGCTCCGGCGTGACGAGTGCCGCGATGCTCGGTCTGGGCCGCGCGCTCGGCGAGACCGTCGCGATGCTGATCATCCTGTCCCAGCCGAACCCGATAGCGAAGTGGGATCCGTCGATCTTCGCCGGTGGTGAGACCTTCGCCTCGAAGATCGCCTCCAGCGCGGCCGAGCTCGACACCCCGGCCAAGACCGGCGCCTTCATCGCGGCCGGCCTGGTGCTGTTCATCGTCACCTTCATCGTCAACTCGGCGGCCCGGATCATCGTCGCCCGCTCGGGCCCCGGGGCCAAGCGCCGGACGCGCCGGCCGAAGCCCGCCGCCAAAGAAGGAGCAGCCGCGTGAGCACCATCGCCGCGAACCGTCCGCAGTACGACGGCAAGGTTCTCGACCTGACCGGTAAGTCCGGCGCCCGTGCCTTCCGCAACACGCTGGCCACGGTGCTGATCTCGCTCTGCTTCCTGATCGCCCTGATCCCGCTGTGCTGGATCCTCTGGACGGTCGTCTCGAAGGGCTACCACCTGGTGCTGGACGCCAACTGGTGGTCGCAGTCGCAGCGCGGCATCACCTCGCGCCGCGCGGGTGGCGGCGCGTACCACGCACTGGTCGGCAGCCTGATCATGGCGCTGATCTGCGCGGCGATCGCGGTCCCGCTCGGCATCCTCGGCGCGGTCTACCTGATCGAGTACGGCAAGGGCAGCAAGCCGGCCAAGGTGGTCAGCTTCATGGTCGACATCCTCACCGGTGTGCCGTCGATCGTCGCCGCGCTGTTCGTCTACGCGGTCTGGGTGACCATCCTCGGCCAGAACCGGATCGGCTTCGCGGTCTCGCTGTCGCTGGTGCTGCTGATGATGCCGGTCATCCTGCGCTCCACCGAGGAGATGCTCAAGCTGGTGCCGGACGAGCTCCGGGAGGCGTCGTACGCGCTCGGCGTACCGAAGTGGAAGACGATCCTGAACATCGTCGTACCGACCGCCTTCGGTGGCATCATCACCGGCGTCATGCTCGGTCTGGCCCGGGTGATCGGTGAGACCGCTCCGCTGCTGATCCTGGTCGGCTACTCCAAGGTGATCAACTACAACCCGTTCTCGGGCTTCATGGGCGCGCTGCCGACCATGATCAACAACGACCGCGGCGACATGGCCCTGCCGGCCGCCGCGGACCGGGTCTGGGCGGCGGCACTCACGCTGATCCTCCTGGTCCTCGCCCTCAACCTGCTGGCCCGGCTGATCGCCCGGTTCAGCACCATCAAGTCCAAATAGTCGAGAGGTTCTGAGTCGATATGGCTAAGCGCATCGAGGTCAGCGGCCTCAACGTCTACTACGGCGATTTCAAGGCTGTCGAGGACGTGTCGATGACGATCGAGCCCCGCTCGGTCACCGCGTTCATCGGCCCGTCCGGCTGCGGCAAGTCCACCTACCTGCGCACCCTGAACCGGATGCACGAGGTGATCCCCGGCGCCCGGGTCGAGGGCAAGGTGCTGCTGGACCAGCAGGACCTGTACGCGACCGGCGTCGACCCGGTCGCGGTCCGCCGGGTGGTCGGCATGGTGTTCCAGCGGCCGAACCCGTTCCCGACCATGTCGATCTTCGACAACGTCGCGTCCGGCCTGAAGCTGAACGGGGTCAAGGACAAGAAGAAGCTCACCGAGGTGGTCGAGACGTCTTTGAAGGGCGCCAACCTCTGGAACGAGGTCAAGGACCGCCTCGACAAGCCCGGCGCGGGCCTGTCCGGTGGTCAGCAGCAGCGGCTGTGCATCGCCCGGGCGATCGCGGTCGAGCCCGAGGTGATCTTGATGGACGAGCCCTGCTCGGCCCTCGACCCGATCTCGACGCTGGCGATCGAGGACCTGATCGAGAAGCTGAAGGACCGGTTCACCGTCGTGATCGTGACCCACAACATGCAGCAGGCGGCCCGGGTCTCCGACCAGACCGCCTTCTTCAACCTGTCCGCCACCGGCAAGCCCGGCCGGCTGATCGAGATGGGTGCGACCAAGATGATCTTCTCCAACCCGAACGAGAAGGCCACCGAGGACTACATCACCGGCCGCTTCGGCTGAGCCGATCCCCCGGTACTACCTCACGCGCCCGTGCCCGCTGCGCTCTGGATCCCTTGTCCGCAAGGGGTTCAGACGCAGAGGGTACGGGCGTAGTTCACTCTGGCCAGCGTGTCGGCGACCTGGGTCGGGTTGGCCGCGGCCACGTGCGTGTTGTGCGTGCGGGCGCCGTGCTGCACGGTCACCTGAACGAAGCCGGTCGTCTTGCGCTCCTTGATCAGCAGGAACAGCAGGCCGAGCAGGCAGAACAGGAAGAAGATGATCGCCAGCACGATGGCGTAGGCGGGGATCTTCTCCTCGGTCCGGGTCATGTCCATCGCCGACCAGTTCGTCCCCTGGGTGGGCAGCACGCCCGCGGGCGTGACGATCCGGTACTGCTCGACGGAGATGTCCCCGATCGTCACCAGCACCGGCCCGGCGGGCAGCGCCTGGGCCGGCGGCTGCACCGGCTGCCCCTGGACCTGCTGGTACTGCGGGTTCTGCGGAGCCTGGTACTGCGGTGCGCCGTACTGCGGGGCCATCGGCAACTGATCCTGCGGACCCGGCTGCTGCGGCACCGGCGGCTGCTGGCCGAAGGGCTCGAGTTGCTGGCCGTTCTCATCTGGCAAAGGAGGCTGAGTCACTGGAACACCTTAGTGTTTCAGTTCAGATTGCGGGCGATCCCATAGACGACCAATAGAACCGCCAGTGCTCGGAGCAACCATTTCAGCGTCACCGGGCTGATTCGCAGCCGGGGCAGCTTGATCAGCCGCGCGCTCTCCAGACCCCACGTGAGCAGTTGGTAGCCGACGGCAACACCGATCAACGGGCCGAGGACCAGGACGACCGGGTTGAAGTGCCAGGCGGCGTCCAGATCGCCACGCAGCAACGCGGCAGCCATCCTGGTCGCTCCGCAGAACGGGCAGTTCAGCCCGGTAGTGGCGTGCAGCAAGCATGGGATGCCGAGGTGCAGTGAGCCGGACAGCTGATAGACACCTGCCAGAGCGAACCCGCCGACCCCGACACCGGCCACGCCGAGCACCCGGCGGTCGAGCGGCTCGACCGGCCCACGCGGCCGGAGTACAACAGCTTGCTGTGTCAGGGTCACATCCACCAAGGTATCTCCTACCGCAGGCAACTTGATGGGATCCGCCAAGGCAGCTGATCCGTCAGAGCGCTACCACTCCTCATGTCAGTAGAAGGGATCGTCGTGAGCACTCCGACGCCACCGCCGGGTTACGGCCCGCAAGACCCGAACCAACCGGGTCAGTACGGCCAACAGCCGGAGCAGCCCGGCCAGTACGGGCAGCCGCCGCAGGCGCCGCAGTACGGCCAGCCCGGTCAGCAGCCGGAGTACGGGCAGCAGCCCGGCTACGGCCAGCCGCCGCAGGCCCCGCAGTACGGGGAGCAGCCTGGGTATGGGCAGCAGCAGCCGGGGTACGGACAGCCGCCGGCGCAGTACGGGCAACCGCAGTACGGACAGCAGCAGCCGGGCTATCCGCAGCAGCAGTACGGGCAGCAGCCTGGGTATGGCGCTCCTGCGGGTGCGCTGGCCGACTGGCCGCTGCGAGCCGGTGGCGCGATCATCGACTCCCTGCTGGTCGCAGTGCCGTACCTCATCGGTCTGGCGCTCGGTCGATCGGTCAGCAGCATCTTCCTGCTGCTGTTCAGCCTGGTCGCCATCGGCGTCGGGATCTGGAACGTCGTCATCAAGCAGGGCAACGAGGGCCAGACCGTCGGCAAGTCGGTGGTCAAGATCAAGCTGATCGACGCTGCCACCGGACAGCCGGTCGGTCCGGCCAAGGCGTTCGTCCGCCAGCTGACCCACTTCCTCGACGGCGTGGTCTGCTACGTCGGCTACCTGTGGCCGCTGTGGGACGAGAAGAAGCAGACCTTCGCGGACAAGATCAACAACACGCTGGTCGTCAAGCTCTGAACCGCTAGCCATCAAGGCTTTGAAGGGAAATTCAGTGACCACCCCTCCGAACGGTCCCGAGGACCAGCCGCAGTACGGGCAACCGCCGCAGTACGGGCAGCCCCCGCAGTACGGCCAGCCCGGCCAACCGCAGTACGGACAGCCGGGTCAGCCGCAGTACGGACAGCCTGGACCGCCGCAGTACGACCAGCCTCTGTACGGTCAGCCGCCGTACGGGCAGCAGGGCTTCGGCTACGGCGGCCCTGGTGGGCCCGAGCTGGCTGACTGGGGATCCCGGGTCGGCGCGTCGCTGCTGGATGGCCTGCTCTCCGGCATCCCGGCTCTGATCGCGTACGGCGTCTTCATCGCCAACGTGATCGCCAACTCCGACGGCGACAGCTACACGACCTCCAGCGACGAGGGACCGAGCGCGTTCGCCGTCATCGTGCTGATCATCGGTGTCCTGGCCAGCATCGGCCTGTGGGTGTGGAACAGGGTGATCCGGCAGGGCAAGACCGGCCAGAGCGTCGGCAAGAGCGTGCTGAAGATCAAGCTGGTCGACGCTACCTACTTCCAGCCGATCGGCGCCGGCAAGTCGCTGCTGCGCGACATCCTGCGCGGCATCTTCGACCAGGCCTGCCTGCTCAACTCCCTGTGGCCACTGTGGGACGACAAGAAGCAGACCTGGCATGACAAGGTGATGAGCACCTACGTCGTCAAGGTCTAACGAGATACCAGCAAGCCGGCGCAGGTGACGGCCCATAGCACACTGGTGAAGGTGCCGATGATGAATCGCTCCGCCACCGCTGTGGGCGTCACCGAAGCCGGCTGGTCCGGGCTACGCAGCTCCGGATACCGCGCGAGGCCCTTGATGGCCAGCACGATCGCGATGCCCTCGGGCCAGCCCGCCACGATCGAGCCGTAGATGGCGCCGCGCTCGAGGGCACCGATCAGCGCGCCGCCGCGGAGCACCTCGCCCGCCTGCTGGGTCGACTGCGACCTGGTGTTGCCGCGGTCGACCAGTGCCAGCACCGACGTCGTCAGCGGGCCGCCACCGGCTACTGCGAGGCCGCCGGAGACCATCAGGAGGATGTTCCACCAGGCCTCCCGCCAGCCCTGTACGCCGTGCCCCGCCAGCAGCAGGATGCCGGTCGCCGTCAGGCAGGCCAGCATCACGCCGCTGAGCACGATCTCCAGCGTGGCGCCCGACTTGGGCACCCACGCCAAGACGGCGAGCACCAGAGCCACCCCAGTCAGCACCAGTACCACTGCCGTCATGCAACCTCCCCTGCCTCGAGCAACTCTGCCGCAAGCACCCTTCCGCGCTGTTCCTCGGCGAAACCGGCCGCCTGCGCCCGCTGGGTGACAGCGGACTGGCTGATCCCCAGCTTGACGCCGATCTCCCGCCTGGTGAGGCCCTCGGCCAGCAGGTCGGCCACTGCCCACCCGCGCTCGCTCCTGCGACGCAGTACCGACGCCATCAGCCACATGACGCTCTCCACCTGCTCCGCCGCGTGCTCGTTCGCACCGACGACGTTGACGTGGTGCGGGCTCGACTTGGCCCGGTTGACCGCCTCGCGCGCGAAGACGAACGCCTCCCCGCTCCCCGCCCTGGTACTCCGGGGCAGTGGCTGGTCGACCGCGCCGACGCCGAGACCGATGTGCCAGGTGTCCGCGCGGAGCAGCTGCACGATGACGTCGACCGTGGCCCGGGCCTCGGAGAGAACGCCCTGGACCTCGTCGCCGGCCGTCCGCTCGAACTTGCGCAGCAGGCCGATCCGGCGCGGCCGCCGGTTCAGCGTATTCAGTAGCTCGGGTACGAGATCGCCGATGCTCCGGCTCCCTCGCTGATCTACCGTGAGAACGAAGACCACCGCCTTGTACCTCCTTCCCGACGCAGGATTAAGGCTACAGTCTTATTCACTCAGAGTGAAGGCAAAAACCTGAACCGGTTCGCCCGATCACCCACCGTGATCACCCCGGTGGCCACCGATCTCCCAATTCTCCGCTGAAATCAGCCGAGTCCGCGCCCCGACTCACCGCTACCCTCACACGGAGTCAGGATGTTTTCGGGAGGATCGGGCCGCGGACCGGCGAGTCTAGATTTGTCTCGAATGCAAGCTCAGTCGGTCAGTGGTAGGTAGAGCTTGGAGTCCTTGGCCTTGAAGGTTTCGGACATCTCCGCGAAGCCTGCCTCGATTGCTTCGGCGGAGTCGAGGCCGTGTTCTTCGGCGTACTTGCGGATGTCGGCGGTGATCCGCATCGAGCAGAACTTCGGGCCGCACATCGAGCAGAAGTGGGCCGTCTTGGCGGGCTCGGCCGGCAGTGTCTGGTCGTGGTACGAGCGGGCCGTGTCGGGGTCCAGCGACAGGTTGAACTGGTCCTCCCAGCGGAACTCGAACCGCGCCGTCGACAACGCGTCGTCCCAGTCCTGCGCGCCTGGGTGGCCCTTGGCCAGATCGGCTGCGTGGGCAGCGATCTTGTACGTGATCACGCCGGTCTTGACGTCGTCGCGGTCCGGCAGGCCGAGGTGCTCCTTGGGTGTGACGTAGCAGAGCATCGCCGTTCCCAGCCAGCCGATCTGGGCCGCGCCGATCGCGCTGGTGATGTGGTCGTAGGCCGGTGCGATATCGGTTGCCAACGGCCCCAAAGTGTAGAACGGCGCCTCGCCGCAGAGCTCCTCCTCAAGCCGGACGTTCTCCGCGATCTTGTGCATCGGCACGTGCCCCGGGCCTTCGATCATCACCTGGACGTCGTGCTCCCAGGCGATTTTCGTCAACTCACCAAGGGTTCTGAGCTCGGCGAACTGGGCCGCGTCGTTGGCGTCCGCGATACAGCCGGGACGCAGTCCGTCCCCGAGCGAGAAGGTCACGTCGTACGAACGCAAGATCTCGCACAGCTCGGCGAAATGCGTGTACAGGAAGGACTCCTGGTGATGCGCCAGGCACCAGGCCGCCATGATCGAGCCACCCCGCGAGACGATCCCGGTGATTCGCTGGGCCGTCAACGGCACGTACCGGAGTAGTACTCCGGCGTGCACCGTCATGTAGTCGACACCCTGCTCGCACTGCTCGATCACCGTGTCGCGGTAGACCTCCCAGTTCAGCTCGGTCGGATCGCCCTTCACCTTCTCCAGCGCCTGATAGAGCGGCACCGTGCCGATCGGGACCGGCGAGTTGCGCAGGATCCACTCGCGGGTCGCGTGGATGTTCTTGCCGGTGGACAGGTCCATCACCGTGTCCGCGCCCCAACGGGTGGCCCAGACCAGCTTCTCGACCTCCTCCTCGACCGAGCTGGAGACGGCCGAGTTGCCGATGTTCGCGTTCACCTTCACCAGGAACTTCTTCCCGATGATCATCGGCTCGGACTCCGGATGCTTGTGGTTCGCCGGAATCACCGCGCGCCCCCGCGCCACCTCGTCGCGCACGAACGAGGGATCAACACCTTCCCGTACTGCGATGTACCGCATCTCCTCGGTGATGACGCCGGCCCGGGCCTGCGCCAGCTGGGTCAACGGCTCACGGCCGGCGATCCAGTCCCGGCGTACCGGCGGAAGGCCCGCCTGGACGTCGATCTCGGCCTGCGCGTCGGTGTACGGCCCCGAGGTGTCGTACAGGTCGAAGTGCTCCCCGTTGGTGAGGTGCACCCGCCGCTGCGGAACCCTCAGCTCACCGGTGTAGATCTTCTCTGATCCAGAGATCGGCCCAGTAGTCACGCTGGGGCGGACAGAGTTGTCGATAGTTGTCACGATGCTGCTCCCTACGCCGGAATTACCCGGACAGGTTCGGCGGTCGGCGGCGCCGGGTTCCGAAACCCAGCCGCCCTCTCAGCCCGCTACAGCGCGAGCTCCCGCGGTATCAACTTGTCGTCGGCAACTCTAACCACTCATTGCGTACTGCGTACTGGATCCGCGCGCCGTTGACCGACCCGATAGCGTTCAGACCATGCGCGACATCCTCTACCCGCCGGTGATCGGCTTCGCCAAGACCGCCTTCAAGGTGCTCGACCTGGGCTTCACGATGGTCGGCACGGAGCACATCCCGCGCACCGGTGGTGCCGTGCTGGCGCTGAACCACATCAGCTACGTCGACTTCGTGATCGGCGGCTTCGGTGCGCAGCCGAGCAAGCGGCTGGTCCGGTTCATGGCCAAGGAGGTGCTGTTCCGCAACCGGTACTCCGGACCGCTGATGCGCGGCATGCACCACATCCCGGTCGATCGTGGCGCCGGCGCCGGCTCGTACCGGGAGGCGATCCGCTACCTCGGCGAGGGCGAGATCGTCGGCGTCTTCCCGGAGGCGACGATCAGCCGGTCGTTCGAGCTGAAGGAGTTCAAGTCGGGCGCGGTCCGGATGGCCGCCGAGGCCGGCGTACCGGTGATCCCGATGATCCTGTGGGGCACCCAGCGGATGATGACCAAGGACCATCCACGGGACTTCTCCCGGCACCAGCGGGTCTCCATCACCGTCGGCGAGCCGATGGCGGTCAGCAAGGACGAGGACGCCACCGAGGCCACCGCCCGGCTGCGGACGACGATGGCCGGGATGCTCGACCGCACCATCAAGGCGTCCCCCGACAAGCCGGCCGGCGCCTGGTGGCTGCCCGCGTCGTACGGCGGCGGCGCGCCGACCCCCGAGGAGGCCGACCGGCTCGACGCCGAGGAGCTCCGCGAGCGGGCGGCTCGCCGCCGCAAGTAGCAGTCCCCACCGGTTTGAGTTATGAGGGCAATCGGTATCCGGACGAGGGGTTGACCGAGGCGCTGGCCAGGGGTACCAAGAACCTTTGTATGTCGAAAGCTGGACCTGGGGGGTCCGCCGGCGGTGATCGGGCTGGGCGGGGGGAAATGACGATCTTGTACGGATCAGACGAGGAGCTGCACCTCTTCGAGCCGGGGAAGCTGAGCATCCCGGGCAATGTGGCCGAGGAGATCCCGGATGTCGGGGTCTACTTCTTGTACTGGGCGACGCAGAACCTGCGCCCGGAGCAGGCCAGGGAGATCGAGTCGGCGGTGAACGGCCGGCGCTGCCAGAACGGCTGGTTCCCGCTGGAGAGCCTGAACGGCTTCGGCCGCCGGGGCTCCTGGCGCGGTCCGCTGACCTATCTGGCGCAGATGACCGCGAAGGACTCGGCGATCGTGAAGGCCTGGGCGACGATCAACATGGCGCCCGACGACGGCAAGGCGCGGATCGAGGCGACGGCCGAGAAGCTGCTGTACCAGCAGGGCCACGCCGCGGCGGCCACCTGGGTGATGGCGGTACGCCCGCAAGCGTTCCTGAGCCTCACCCTGCTCGGCGACTCGCTGTACAACAACTGGGAGAGCGCGGTCGCCTCGCTCCGCCCCAAGGACGTAGCGAGGTCGGTCCGCCGCTGGAACCGGTGAGTCAGTGGAATTGCGGGATGATCAGGTAGAGGCCGTAGAAGACCGCTGCTAGGCAGGCGAGGAAGCAGAAGCCGGCCACCGCGGTGTCCACCGGCGGCGGGTTCTTCTTCGCCTCGACCGCGACCGCGCGCCGCGACAGCGCGTTGATTCCGACGGCGAACAGCACCGCGATACCGACCCCGAAGATCAGGCTCGCGATCGCGACCTGGCCGAGTGCGCTCCAGTCGATGTGCATCAGATCCTCCTCAGGCAGCCGGGACGGCGGGCGCCGCGGTGGTGGTGGTACCCGGGTACTCGTTGACGTTGCCGGCCGTGACCGGCTTGCGGCGGGATGCCAGGTAGATGAAGCCACCGGCGGCGGCTGCGGCGATCGCGATGATCGTCACCCCGATGTTGCCGGAGTTGGCGACCCGGCCGGCCAGAGCGCCGACGATCGCGGCGGCCGGCAGGGTGAACAGCCAGGCCAGCGCCATCCGGCCGGCGACCGTCCAGCGGACCTCCGCCAGTCGCTTGCCGAGACCGGCGCCGAGGATGCTGCCGGAGCAGACCTGGGTCGTCGACAGCGGGAAGCCCAGGTGCGAGGAGGCGAGCAGTACGGCGGTGGAGCTGGTCTCGGCCGCGAAGCCCTGCGGCGACTCGATCTCGGTCAGGCCCTTGCCCATCGTCCGGATGATCCGCCAGCCGCCGAGGTACGTACCGGCTGCGATCGCCAGGCCGGCCGCGAAGATCACCCAGAGCGGGGGCCGGGAGCCCGACGCCAGGCTGCCCGAGGTGATCAGCACGAGCGTGATGATGCCCATCGTCTTCTGGGCGTCACCGGTACCGTGCGCCAGCGAGACGAGCGAGGCGGAGGCGATCTGGCCGACCCGGAACCCGTCGTCGACGTTCTTCTTCCGGGCCCGCCGGGTGATCGTGTAGACGAGGTAGGTGCCGAGCAGGGCCACCACACCGGCCACGATCGGGGCGGCGACGGCCGGGATGATGATCTTCTGGACGACGGTGCCGAAGTGGACCGCGCTGCTGCCGGCCGCGATCCAGGTGGCGCCGATCAGGCCGCCGAACAGTGCGTGGGACGAGGAGCTCGGCAATCCGACGTACCAGGTGAGCAGGTTCCACAGGATCGCTCCGACCAGACCGCCGAAGATGATGGGGACCGTCACCTTCGCGTCGTCGACGAGCCCGCTGGAGATCGTCTTTGCGACCTCGGTGGAGACGAACGCGCCGACCAGGTTCAGCACTGCGGACAAGCCGACGGCGACCTTGGGTTTCAGCGCGCCGGTGGCGATCGACGTCGCCATCGCATTGGCGGTGTCGTGGAAGCCGTTGGTGAAGTCGAAGACCAAGGCGGTGACGATCACCACGATGACGAGGAACGAAAGGTCCATCACGATCACATCCCGGGAGAGGGCGGCGTCAGGAGCGCTCTCACGCTAAGCGCGCAGGGTGAAATCGCGGTGAACTGCTCGAAGAATGAACTACTCCAGGATGAGGTGCGCCAGGTAGTAGACGGCAGCGGCGACGACGCCGGCGGCCGGGATGGTGAGCACCCAGGCGACGATGATGCCCTTGGCGACGCCCCAGCGGACGGCGGACAGGCGCTTGGTGGCGCCGGCGCCCATCACCGCCGAGGTGATCGTGTGGGTGGTCGAGACCGGTGCGTGCAGGCCGATCGCCATCACGTAGAGAACGGTCGCGGCGACCGCCTCGGAGGCGAAGCCGCGGGCCGGATCGAGGTGGATGATCCGGCGGCCGAGCGTCCGCATGATCCGCCAGCCACCGGAGTAGGTGCCCAGCGAGATCGCGGTCGCGGCCGAGATCTTCACCCAGGTCGGGATGCCCTCGTTCTTGTCCACGTGCCCGGTGGTGAGCAGGGCCAGGAAGATCACGCCCATCGTCTTCTGGGCGTCCTGCAGACCGTGGCCGAGCGCCATCCCGGCCGCCGACAGCGACTGGGCCAGCCGGAACCCGCGGGTGGTCTTGCCCGGGTTGCTGCGCCGGAAGATCCACAGGATCGCGGTCATCAGCAGGAACGCGCCGACGAAGCCGATGGCCGGTGACAGCACCATCGGGATGACGACCTTGTCGACGATGCCGGACCACAGCACCACGCTGGTCGAGGCCAGCCCGGCGCCGACCAGGCCGCCGATCAGGGCGTGCGACGAGGAGCTGGGCAGCCCGAAGTACCAGGTGATCAGGTTCCAGGTGATGGCGCCGACGAGGGCGGCGATCACGATCACCAGGCCGTGTCGCCCCGACGGCAGGGTGATGATGCCCTTGCCGACGGTGTCGGCCACCTCGGTGCCGAGGAAGGCACCGACGAAGTTGAAGAAGGCCGCCATCACCAGCGCCACCCGCGGCGTCAGCGCCCGGGTCGAGACCGAGGTCGCGATCGCGTTGGCGGCGTCGTGGAAGCCGTTGGTGTAGTCGAAGGCGAGCGCGATCACGACGACCGCGATGACGAGCGTGAGCTCCACGCTCAGCTCTCCTTGACGGCGATCTGTTCGACCGTGTTGGCGACGTGCTCGAAGGCGTCGATCGCGGCCTCCAGCAGGTCGACCACGGTCTTCAGCTTCATCACCGTCAGCGCGTCGAACTCGCCGCTGAACAGTTTGGCCACGATCCGCCGGTGGACCGCGTCGCCGGTGTTCTCCAGCCGGTTGATCTCGATCCAGTACTCGGCCAGGTCCTTCATCGTGCGCAGCCGCGGCATCGCCTCCGCGGTCAGCGTCGCCATCCGCTGCAGTACCTCGATCTGCTCGGCCGCCTCGGCCGGCAGCTTGTCGAGGTTGAACAGGTGGATGGTGTCGACCGCCTCCTCCATGTAGTCCATGACGTCGTCGAGGTCGGAGGCCAGCCGGTAGATGTCCTCGCGGTCGAACGGGGTGACGAAGGTGGAGTTGACGCGGCGGATGATCGAGTGGGTGGTCTCGTCCGCGGCGTGCTCGGCATCCTTCATCTGGGCGGCGATCTGGTGGCTCGCGGACAGGCCGGCTCCGGCCGTGCTGCCGAGCAGCTCGGCGAGGATGCGCGACCCGTCGACCAGATGGTTGGCGGATTCGGTGAAAAGGTCGTAGAACGTCGGGTCGTTCGGACGCAGACGTAACGGCACTTCAAGCTCCGGGTGAACGAGGGACAAACCTTGAACATGCTAGGGGCAACGGACTGCTGACGGAGCATCCGCCTGGTCAACGTATCGCGAGATGATGAACACGTAGACTCAATGCAGCCGGAAAGTGACCGGGAAACTTCAGCGTGTCACCACGGCATAGAGGTCGAACACGCCGACGACGAGGACCAGACCGGCCGCCAGCCGCAGTACCCGCTCGGATCCGAGGGCGGGGTGTTCGGCGCCCCGACGGTAGACCGCGGTGACGGCGGCCCAGCAGGACAAGGCGAGAACGGTCACCACGATGCCGAGGCCGAGCCGGACATCCGACGTACCGTGGCCGGATGCAAGGAGCAGGACGCCGTTGGCGACCAGGCCGAGCGACGTGCGGCGCCAGGCGAGCAGCGTGCGCTCGGGTTGGAGACCTGGATCACGGGGTGTGCTCATCGCGGTGTGTTCATCGCCACAGGCTGAACAGCAGGCCGATCAGGCCGACGGTGGCGATCGTTGCCCCGAGCATCAAAGGCAGCCGGGTGACCGGGAGCGGTCCGCCGGTGCGCATGGCCGCCAGGTTGGTCTGCCAGCGACGGAAGGCCAGGGCGGTGGTGGTGATGCCCGCGACGACCAGTACCACGCCGATGACGCGCGCCGGCCAGCGGTCGGGGCCGAGGTCCAGGAACTGTACGGCGGACAGGCCACCCGCGTAGCAGGCCAGCGCTGTCCGCAGGTACGCCAGATAGGTCCGCTCGTTGGCGAGTGTGAACCGGTAGTCGGGCTCCTGGGTCGGGTCGCTCATCAGCAGCTCAGCAGGCCACGGTTCTGCTTGAGGGCGAGCACCCGGCGGACGCTGCTCTGGAGGGCTGCCGCGAACGTCTTGTCCTGCTGGGCCTTCGTGACCAGTGCGTTGACCATGGTCGAGGTGAGCGAGGCCTTGGCAATGATCACGACGTCGCCACCGGCCGCGACGAAGCGGGTCGCCCGCTGGCCGGCCGGGACCGACGCGACCTCTGCTGCCGCTCCGACGTCATCGGTGATCACGACTCCGGCGTACCCGAGGTCGCCGCGCAGCATGCCGCCGATGACGGTGGGTGAGAACACAGCGCGGTTCTTCGGGTCGATCTTGGTGTAGGTGACGGTGGAGACCATCACCAGGTCCGAGCCGGCCTGGATGCCCGCGGCGAACGTCGACAGGTAGTCGCCGTCGCGGGTGGTGACTGTGTCGACCACCCCGGAGGAGAAGTCGGTGTTGCCCTTGACCCGGCCGAGGCCCGGGAAGTGCTTCACCGAGGTCATCACCCCGGCCTGCTCCATCCCCTTGACGAAGGCGGCGACGTGCGGACCGACCTGGCCGGGCGTGTTGCCGTAGCCACGATCCAGTGCCCCGATGGGAGCGTTCTTGTCCCCCAGCGACGCCGGTACTACGTCCGCGACCGGCGCGAGGTCCATGTTGACGCCGGCTTGCTTGAGCTGGGCACCCCAAGACTTGGCGCGGGCAGTGAGCTTGTCGTCGGACCAGGTGCCTTGCACCGTCGCGGCGGGGATGCGGTCGAAGCCGGAGCCCTTGAGGCGCTGGATCTTGCCGCCTTCCTGGTCCGCGGCGATGAACGGCCGGATGCCCTTCACTGTGGCCGTCGTGGTGACGGTGGCCATCGCAGTACGGGTGTGAGAGGCGCTGGCGCCGGCACCCATCAGGAGGAGGCCGCCGGGCTTCTGCGCCTTCGCGATGGATCGCTCTGCCGACGTCATGCCCTTGGAGCTGATGCCGGTCATGATCAGCTGGGCCGCCTGCTCGCGCAGGGTCAGCTGCTGGAGCTTCTGGTCCACACAGCCGTCGGCGGGCGGCGTGCTCGGAGTGCTGGGGGTTTGCGAGGGCGTCTGCGTCGGGGTCTGCGTGGGCGTCTCGGTCGGCGGCGGGGTCTGCCGGGTGATCGAGGAGGAGGGCGCAGTACTAGGTCCCGCAGTGGGGGTGTCCGAGTCGCTGCAGCCGGCGAGCAGAGTCGCCGCGGCCGCTACTGCCAGTACCCGGCGTCCGGTGGTGTTCATCACGGCCATTCTGGCCCATGGGGTTACTGGGCCGGCGTACCGGAGGCCTTTGGTTCCCAGAAGGCGCTGTCGTAGGTACCACCGGAGTGCCGGGCCAGGGCCGCGCAGATGTCGCGCAGCTGGTCGACCTGCTCAGCGGTGAGCGCATCGAAGACCGCCTGCCGGACAGTCTCCACGTGGCCTGGCGCAGTGTCCTTGAGCTTCTGGCGGCCGTCCTCGGTGATGATCGCGACCTGACCGCGCCGGTCGGACTCGACCCCCTCGCGCCGGACCCAGCCGACCTTCTCGAGCCGGTTCACCGCGTGCGACAGGCGACTGCGCGAGCCGAGCGTGGACAAAGCGAGCTCACTCATCCGCAGCCGGCCGTTGTCCGCTTCGGCGAGCCGGACCAGGATCTCGAAGTACGTGTGCGGCATCCCCGCATCGCGCTGCAGTTGCTGCTCGATCCGGCCGTTCACCACGCGCTGGGCCGCGATGAACGCTCGCCAGGCCCGCTGCTCTTGGTCATCCAGCCACCGTGGTTCCGCCATTGTCGCAGCGTAACGAGATCCGGGTCTTCCTGCCGCCTGGGCGAGCCGTGATGAGCAGAACAGCGACTGCGCAAAGCAGCATTCCGCCGACGGCGAGGGCGCCGATCGTCTCGCCGAACAGCAGGAAGGCGAAGAACATCGTCGTCGGTGGCACCAGATAGAGGAGGCTGCTGATCCTGGTCGCACCGGACAAGCGCAGGTTGACGAGGTACAGGCCCCAGCCGCCACCGGTGGCCAATACGACCAGCCACAGCACGGCTCCGTAGAACTGCAGGTCGTGCGGGACGGTCAGCTGTCCGGTACCCGCGGTCACGACGACGAAGAAGACGCAGGAGACCAGGCTCTGCAGGCAGAGCGCGTCCAGGAGGTTTGTCGTCGGCTTGCGGTGTCGCTCCCAGACTGTGCCGACCACCAAGCCGAGCAGGCCGCCGACTGGGAGTAGGAACGTCAAAGCTGGGATGGCGGTTGCGCCGAGGTCGTCGGCGACGACGAAAGCGACTCCCGCCAGACCTAGGAGCAGGCCGATCCATTGCTGCGGGCTGACTCGCTCGCCTAGCAGCGGTCCTGCGACTGTGGCGATCAGGATCGGCTGTAGCGAGCCGATGAGCGCAGTGACGCCTGCGGAGATGCCGTGGTCGATACCGGTGAAGATCAGGCCTAGGTAGACGCACTGGGTGAGGAACGCCATCACCGCGTGGGTGATGAGGTCGCTGCGGGTCAGGTGCGGGCGGCGCTTGAGCAGCACTGCGGCAGCGAGGGCGCCGGCGACCAGGTAGCGCCAGGCGAGGAGATCGAAGGCAGAGGCGTACTCCGTGCCCCAGCGCGCGCCGATGAAGCCGCAGCTCCAGAACACGACGAAGCCTGCGCCGGCCAGCACGGGGAGTGCGCGTGGGGTGATCATGGTCCTAAGTAACCACACCGGTCGGTATACTGTCAGTATGGTCGGACTGCTGACAGACCGCGGTGAGCTTGAGGCGGAGCGGCTGACGCCTGCGGGTGAGCGCATCCTCCGGGCCGCCTCAACGCTCTTCTACGAGCGCGGGATCCGTACGGTCGGGGTGGACGCCATCGCGGACGCTGCCGAGGTGACCAAGAAGACGCTGTACGACCGGTTCGGGTCGAAGGACCGGCTGATCGCGGCGTACCTGGAGCAGCGGAACCGGGTCTGGCACGCGTTCCTCGACGACCAACTGGCGACGCTTCGGCCTCAGACCCCAGCTGAAGTGATCCTCGCGTTGTTCGCAGCGCTCACGGACTGGATGGCCGAGTCACGGCGCGGTTGTGGGTTCATCAACGCGAGCGTGGAACTGGCCGCGCCCGACCACCCGGCGATGCCGGTGATCGTGGCGCAGAAGCAGTGGATGCGGGCCGAGTTCATGGCCCAGGCTGCCCTGGGCGGTTTCTCGGACGTCGAGGAACTGGCGGACCGGTTGCTGTTGCTGCACGAGGGCGCGTTGGTGTGCTTCCGGGTGGCAGCGATGGAGCACGCGCCAGAGGTTGCGCATCGTGCCGCCTCGGATCTGCTGGCGGGCTGGCCGCGCGACTAGGTGCGCTTGGCGACCGTCAGGCCGACGAGCCTCGATACGACCATGGCGACGTAGCCGAGGCCGGCCAGTTGTTCGATCATCACGACCGAGCGGCCCCACGAGCTGATCGGCACGATGTCGCTGAGGCCGGTACTGGACAGCGTGGTGAAGCTGAGGAACAGCAACTCCATCCAGGTGCGGTCCTGACTCGCGTTGACCGCCGCGGTGAAGCTGCCGGGGACCAGTGCCTGGACGAAGACGTACAGGTAGGCGAAGCCCCAGGCGACCAAGGTGAAAGTCGCACCCGTGGCCCAGAGCTCATCGGCGCTGACGTCATGGTCGGACAGCATGTAGCGGAGCAGGCTGTAGGCGGCATAGAAGTAGAAGAGCGCATGCAGTGGGTTGGAGATCAGGACGATCGTCTCTGTCGAGTGGAACGCGTCGATCAGCGACAGGACCACCGCGGGGATGCCGAGGCAGACGCTGATCCAGGTGAGGCCGGGAGTCGAACGGACCGAGAAGACCGCCAGCGTCAGGACGACGATGCCGAGGATCTCGAACGCGACGCGGCCGCCGCGCGAGCCCTCCATCGCCGGATAGACCAGGACACCGAGCAACTGGACGACCAGCAGGATGGCCGATGGGTGACGCCTTGCGCTGCCGACCAGATTCATTCGGTCGCCTCTTGTGCTGCTTCGGTTGCTTCGCGGGAGGCGATGATCGCCTGGCGGCGCGCGAGGCGGTGGCTGCGGCGGATCTCGGCCTCCCGCATCCGGCGGTGGTCCTCGTCGGTCTCGGGCACCACCCGCGGTACCGGGCGGGGCTTGCCTTGCTCGTCGACCGCCACGAACACCAGGTACGCCGTCGCGACGTGCACCTGCGGGCCGACCGCATCCCAGCGGTCGGCGGTGACGCGCACGCCGATCTCCATCGAGCTGCGACCCGTCCAGTTCACCTGGGCCGTCAGGTGGACGACGTCGCCGACCCGGACCGGAACCACGAAGACCATCTCGTCCATCGATGCGGTCACCGCGGCACCGCCCGAGTGCCGGGCGGCGACGACACCGGCGACCGAGTCGACCAGCGTCATCACCACGCCACCGTGCACGGTGCCGAGCAGATTCGTCTCGTTCTGGGCGGTGATGTGCGACAGCGAGATGCGGGTGGCCGAGGCGGAGCGGCTCGTCACCTCCTGGCGCGCGACACCCTCGGCCGGAGTGCGGTCTGCGCTGGGGGTGCCGGACATGGGTCGCTCCTCGGTGTTCGGTCGATCGATGGCTGACGCAGGATAACGCCCGGTTGTCCACAGGCTCCGAAGACGCGGGCCGACGGCGGGGCCTTCACCCGTACTTTCTCTGACGAAGGAGGTGGACAGCATGATCATTCACGACGACTCCACCGAACGGGCCTCAGGCAACCTTTCCGATCCGGCCCTCCCGCCGTTGTCTCCGGCGGAGGCCGCACACCTGGTGCGCCTCAGCCTCGAAGCCGCCTCGGCCGTCGGCCTGACCGGTGGGTACGACGGCCGTGGCGCACTCACTTTGCAGCTGGCGCCCCTCGGCGCCGGACCACCGGGGACGACGCCGCCGGTCGGACAGCTCGAGGCCGGGCTGACCAATCTGGCCCGGATCGTCGCCGACGAACGACCGGACTACTGGCCGCGCCTGGTGGGTGAGCATTTCGAGCGCCTGGCCGACCTCCTGCGCCGCGGCCCCGCGCCCAGACCTACCGATCCGCAGACCCAGCTCGTCCAGCGCCTGGCCGCGAAGGAGTCGCTGGATCCACGATTGGCCGATGGTGCGCCGGAGTTCGTGCCCGGCCTGCTGTCGCTGCCCGCGATGAGCTCCACCGGCGCGATCACGATGTATCTCGCCCCGGAGCTCGATCTCGGCCTGAGCTGGGCCGAGGCGGAGTCGTACGGTCTGCGGAACCTACGCGCCCTGACCGACAGCGTGAGCTACGCGGAGTACCAGGGCACGCAGGTCGCGATGATCGGCGGCAGCAGCTTCGCCGCATCCCGGGCACTCGTGCTCGACACCGTCCTGCGCGAGTCCCTCCACGTGGAGAACCCGCCGTACGGCGTACTGGTGGCGATGCCGGCCCGCGACCTGCTGCTCGTCCACGTGATCGCCGACCTCTCCGTGCTGCCCGCGCTCGGCATGATGCTGAACCTGGCCGGCCGCTCATACGCCACCGATCCCGGCCCACTTAGTCCGCGGGTCTACCTGGCTACCACGGACGGCTGGCACCCGGCGACACGAACCGACGAGGACGCAGGCCCCGGGCTATCACCACGCTTCCTCGCGCTCCTACACAAACTCGACCAGGCGTCCTGACGAGATGCGTGGGTCGCGTGGGCCGCGTGAATGGCATGGCACAGTCGATTTCATGGGAGATCAAACGCCAAACGAGTCTGAGACCGAGCTGCGGGAGTCTGGGGCCGGGCTGGGGGGATTGTTCGGGTGGGCGGCGGCGCGGGCTGCGGAGTACCGGGGGTCGCTGGGTGAGCGGGCGGTTGGTGCGGCGAAGAGCTTCGCCGAGGTTAGGGAGGATTTCCGGCGGCCGCTTGGGGAGAAGGGGCGACCGGCGAGTGAGGTGATCGACGAGCTCGTCAGGCTTGCTGAGGGTGGACTCGTGGCGAGCGCCGGACCGCGGTACTTCGGGTTCGTCGTGGGCGGTGCGTTGCCCGCGGCGAGTGCTGCCGACATCCTGGCGGTCGGCTGGGACCAGAACGGGTGGAACAGCGTGCTCTCTCCGACAGCCGCGGCTGCGGAGGATGCAGCCGGTGAATGGCTCAAGGACCTGCTCGGCATTCCGGCGACGGCGTCGGCCGGCTTCGTCACCGGCGCTCAAGCGGCCAATACCGTCGGGCTGACGGCGGCCCGGCATCACGTCCTGAAGAACGTGGGCTGGGACGTGGAGAAGGACGGCTTGGCCGGTGCACCGCGGGTCCGCATCCTGGCCGGCGACGAACGGCACGCCACGATCGATCGGTCGTTGCGGTTGCTCGGGTTCGGCTCGGACGCGCTGGAACTCGTTCGCAGCAAGGCGAACGGGGAGATCGACCTCGACGACCTGCGGACCCGGCTGACCGGTCACGAAGGCCCGCTGATCGTCTGTCTCCAAGCAGGCAACGTGAACACCGGCGCTTCAGACTCCCTCGGCGAAGCCTGCGAGCTTGTCCACGAGTACGGCGGATGGGTGCATGTGGACGGCGCCTTCGGCCTCTGGGCGGCAGCAAGCCCGACCCACCGGCATCAAGTGGCCGGCCTCGAGCTCGCCGACTCCTGGGGCTGCGACGGCCACAAATGGCTCAATCTCCCCTACGACAGCGGCTTCGTCTTCTCCGCCCATCCCGAATCCCACGCCGCCGCCCTCGGCTACACGGCGTCCTACCTGGTCCCCTCCGGCGACCCCGAGCCCGGCGACTACGTCCCCGAGTCGTCCCGCCGAGCCCGCGGCCTCGCAGTCTGGGCCGGCCTCCAAGAACTAGGCCGCGAAGGCGTGACCCACCTCGTCGACCACTGTTGCTCCCTCGCCAATTCCCTTGCCGGCCAACTGTCTTCGGCAGGCTACGAAATCGGCAACGACGTCGTCCTCAACCAGATCCTCGTCTCCTTCGGCACCGACACCGAAACCGACCGAGTCATCACCGCCCTGCAATCCACCGGCACCGCCTGGGCAGGCGGCACCACCTGGCACAACAAGCGCTACATGCGGATCTCAATCTCCAACCACCAAACCAGCACCGCCGACCTCACCCAGACCGTCGACGCCCTGAAGCAGATCACCCAGTAGCCATTCCACCGCGAGACCACACCGCGACTCCCCTGTCCGCTCCTCTCACCACCAGGAGTGGGGCCAGGCGACACCTTCGTGCAGGACGACTCGCCTTCACCATCCGGGCGATGCTCCAGCTGACCAGGCTCTCGCTCGAATCGATCCGTGATGCGAACGCACTGAGCCTGGCTGTCTTCGGCGCGGTGCTGTCGTTGCTGCTGATCTTCGTTCCACTGTCGGCAGGCCTGTTCGGCGCGCTGCGTGCCGCCTACCGCACGCTCATCCCGATGATCCGGCGCCGCCCGGTCGCCGTGCAGGCCGGGACGTGAGGACTGAGCGGTGCCCCGGCAGATCGGGCACCGCTCAGTCGGTCGGAGAGTTAGTTGCCTAGGGCTACTGATCAGGCCGCCGGGGGCATCAGGACGGTGTCGATCAGGTAGACGGTGGCGTTGGCGGTCTTGACGCCACCGCAGATGACCTTGGCGTTGTTGACCATCAGGTTGTTGCCCGAGCCGGTGACGGTGACGGAGCCCTTCTCGACGGTGGTCTGCTTGCCGACGACCGCGGCGGGGTCGAGCTGGCCGGCCACGACGTGGTAGGTCAGGATCTTGCTCAGCAGCGCGCTGTCGGTCTTGAGGGTGTTGATCGTGGCCGCGGGGATCTTCGCGAAGGCGGTGTCGACCGGGGCAAAGACGGTGAACTCGCCGCCATTGAGGGTGGAGACCAGGTCGACCTTCGGGTTCAGCTTGCCCGATACGGCGGCGACCAGGGTCTTGAGCAGCGGGTTGCCGGAGGCGGCGGTGGCGACCGGTGCGGCGGCCATACCGTCAACCGAACCTGCACCGGTCGGGTTCGCCTTGGCGTAGTCGGCGCAGCCGGGGCCGACGAGGCCCGCGGCGTTGTCGACCGACGGCATCGCCGACGGGGTGTCGACCGAGGTGGAGGTCGAGGTGCTGGTCGACGGGCTGCCGCTCGACTTGTCGTCGTTGCTGCCACAGGCAACCGTTGCGAAGAGCAACGAAACGGCGGAGGCGGCCAGGGCGACACGCTTGATGGTGTGAGACATGACGATCTCTTTCTGGTGGGGGGACACACGCCGCTGGGTCGCGACTGACATCAGTGCTTCGGTCCCGTCCACACCCCGGATGGGTGGAGATCCAAAGAACTTTTCCGGCCCGGAATCCCCCTGCCTCGTCAGGCGTTGCGCGGACCTGCATAGTCGCCCGGCCAGTCGGCGTAGCGGATCCGGCTGATGTCCCGGATCTCGCCGAGGGTCGACCACTCGTTGCGGCCCAGGCGGGCCAGCGGTTGGAGCTTGGTGATCTCGGGGTGGTTGCCGTCCATCACGGACTCGTCGATGCTGATCCGGCGGACGCGGCCGATGACCACGGTCGAGTCGCCCAGCTCGACGGTGGTGTGCAGGGTGCATTCGATCGCCACCGGCGACTCGGCCACCCGCGGTACAGCGATCGTTGTACTCGGCTCGACGTGCAGGCCGACGGCGGCGAACTCGTCGATCTCCGGCGGGAAGTTCGTCGCGGTCGCGTTGACCTGCTCGAACAACGGCTCGGCGGCGAAGTTGACCACGAACTCGCGGGTCGCCTCGACGTTGTTGAGGCTGTCCTTGCGCCCGACCGAGGTGAACTGCACCATCGGCGGCCGCACGCACGAGACGGTGAAGAACGAGTGCGGCGCCAGGTTGAGCACGCCCTCGGCCGACCGGGACGAGACCCACGCGATCGGCCGCGGCACCACGACCGCGTTCAGCACGGCGTAGAAGTCCCTGCTGCTGATGGTCTCCGGATCCAGGTCTCTCCGCACAGCTGCCAGTATTCCCTGATGACATCACACCCAGAACTCGAGCCGCTCGCGGCCAGGTTCGGCGTACCGGGCGACGCCGTTCACGAAGTACCGGGTGGTGTCGCCAACCGCGCCTACACGCTGGGCGACGACCTCTTCCTCCGGATCCCCCGCAGTGCGGCCTTCGAGCAGGACCTGCGCAAGGAGTCCACCGTCATCCCCGCGGCCATCGCGGCTGGTGTCCACACGCCCGCGATCGTCGAGTTCGACGCGAGCCGCACGCTCATCGACCAGCCGTACATGGTCCTCGAAAGAATCCATGGCACCGACTTGGTCGACGGCGAGAACCCGCCGCAGGAGTTCTGGCGAGAGGCCGGCGCCCAGCTCGCCCTGCTCCACCAAGCGGAACGGCCGGAGGGAGCGCCGGAGGACGACGGTGGTGGAGATCCTCGCCCGACGGTGGACTCCCTGGCGGCCCAGGGCTATCTCGACGGCGGGATCGCGACCTGGCTTCTCAGCACCTTCGATCACCTCGCCACTCTGATCCCGGAGCAGAAGCCGGTACTGCTGCACGGCGATCTGGCGCAGCAGAACCTGATGACGCACGACGGCCGGCTGCGGGCGATCATCGACTGGGGTGACGCCGCCTGGGGACCGCCGGGGATGGAGTTCGCCAAGCTCACCCTGGAGCAGGTCGCTGCGACCCTGCCGGGCTATCGCGCAGGAGGCGGGCCCGGCAGCGCCGGCCGGGCTGGCCAGGCGGAGGGGCTTGAGGCTTCTGCGCTGTGGTTTCACCTGAGTTGGGGGATCAGCGGGCTCCCGAAACCACCGCAGCCGGGGCAGCGGCACTGGACTGCTCCGCCGGCCAGTCGGCTACTCGGTGTGCTGCGGTTCTACGCCTCGTCACCGCCCGCGCCCTGGCCGGGATTGATCAAGAAGACGCAGCACTGACACTCACAAGCCACGGAAAACAAGGGTTCGCGGACTTGTCACGACATGGGGCAGACTGAGGAACTGTGACTGACTACGTAGCCGCTCCGGACCGGTACGACGACCAGATGACCTATCGGCGCAGTGGCCGCAGCGGACTGCAGCTGCCGGCGATCTCGCTGGGCCTGTGGCACAACTTCGGTGGTGACAAGCCGCTCGACACCCAGCGCGACATCCTGCGCCGGGCGTTCGACCTCGGCGTCACCCACTTCGACCTGGCGAACAACTACGGCCCGCCGTACGGCTCGGCCGAGACCAACTTCGGCGGCCACTTCGCCCGCGACTTCAAGCCGTACCGCGACGAGCTGCTGATCTCCACCAAGGCGGGCTACGACATGTGGCCGGGCCCGTACGGTCAGGGCGGCGGCACCCGCAAGTACCTGCTCGCCTCGCTCGACCAGTCGCTGGACCGGATGGGTCTGGACTACGTCGACATCTTCTACTCGCACCGGTTCGACCCGGACACCCCGCTGGAGGAGACGATGGGCGCGCTCGACAGCGCCGTCCGCTCCGGCAAGGCGCTGTACGCCGGCATCTCGTCGTACTCCGCGGAGAAGACCCGCCAGGCAGCCGCGATCCTGGCGGACCTCGGTACGCCGCTGCTCATCCACCAGCCGTCGTACTCGATGCTGAACCGCTGGATCGAGGAGGACCTGCTCGACACCGTCGGTGAACTCGGCGTCGGCGTGATCGCCTTCTCGCCGTTGGCGCAGGGGATCCTCACCGACCGCTACCTGGACGGCATCCCGGAGGGCTCCCGCGCCTCCCGGGGCACCTCGCTGGGCACCGACCAGCTCACCGAGGAGACGCTCGGCCACGTCCGCGCGCTGAACGAGATCGCCAAGCAGCGCGGCCAGTCGGTCGCCCAGCTGGCGCTCGCCTGGACCCTGCGCGACGACCGGGTCACCAGCGCGCTGATCGGCGCCTCCAGCGTCGCCCAGCTGGAGAACAACCTGGCCGCGGTCGGCAACCTCAAGTTCAGCCAGGACGAGCTCGACGCGATCGACGCCGACGCGGTCGAGGCCGGCATCAATTTGTGGAAGAAGAGCTCAGAGGCCTGACAGCTCGGTTACGGACGGTGTCGGCCTGGTTGCGCCGGCACCGTCTTGGGCACAAAGTGGTGAGTACCCCCCAGGAGGTGGTTCTCGATGACCGCTTCGACCCTCGAACTGGCCCTCATCTACGAGCACGAGAAGATCCGCGAGCTGGCCGCTCCGGCGCATGAGCCGGCCGCCGCGCGTCCCGACCGCCGGCACGAGACCGACTGGTTCTACGCCATCGCGGCCCAGCACCTGGCTGCCGCGGAGGACGTCCTGCTCCCGCACGTCCGCCGGCTCCCGGACGGCCGCAGCCTGGTCAACAGGTACGTCGGGAACGCCCGGCAGCTGGAGAGATCGCTGCGCTTCCTCAAAGCCCGCCAGTACGGCGACAGCCGGGTGCAGCATCTGAGCCCGGATGAGGTCTGGCAGGAGATCGACCGGCTGCTCAACGAGCACGAGTGGCTCGAAGGGCAGTACAGCCGGATGATCGGGGAGGAACTCGACAGCCAAGGCGTGAGCGCGCTGACCGACGAGTTGCTGACCGCCGAGGAGACCGCGCCGACCCGCGCGCACCCGTTCACGCCACACACCGGTACTGCGGGACGCCTGGCCCACCGTATGTGGCGGCTGGCCGACAACGCCTGGGACTCCGCCGAGGGACGGGTGGTGCCGACGAAGTACCACGCCCACCCGAAACGCGACTCGGCCCTGTCCCACTACCTCCGCGGCACCCCGATTCCACCCTCACCTGAACCACCGCCGGTCCCGCCTCACTGAAGAGCGCGCACCACTTCGCTCTGCTCACCTCCCCAGGCGCGCAGGAATGGCCGCAAGCTGCCGCTCCCCGGGTGGGGCAGTAGGTGGCTGGGCAGGCGATCCGGTCCGGGTTGGCGGGTGGCTCGGCCGGGCAAGCGATCGGGCCCGCCTTCGCCGGATGCCTCCGGCGGGGCGGGCCCGATCTGAAACCCTCCCCCACTGCGCCTGGTTGTGAGGGTGGGCCTGGTTCCCACCGCCGCTGCGCCTGGTGTGCGGCGGTGAGTCCCTGCGCCCTCCCCCGCTGCGCCTGGAGTGCGGGGGAGGACGGTCTGTGAAGTTGTTACTTCAGCGCGTCGATCGCCTTCTTCGCGCCCGGGTGCAGCGCGACCGGCGCCGTGTTCGCCGCCTGCTCGATGGTGATGCCCTTGGCCGCCGCGTTCACCTGGACCAGCGCGTCCTTGTTCTCGAAGATCGCCCTGGTCAGCTTCTCGGCCAGCTCGTCCGACATGTTCTTGCGGACCAGCAGCACGTTCGGCACGATGATCGTCGCGACGTCGCCCGGCTGCTTGTAGGTCGCGGCCGGAATGTTGCCCTGGGCATAGATCGTGCCGTACGACTTGGTCAGCGCGGGCAGCAGCTCGGTGATCGGGATCAGCTTGACGTCCTTGCCGAGGCTGGTCGTCAGGTCGGTGATGCCACCGGTCGGCAGCCCGCCGGACCAGACCAGCGCGTCGATCGAGCCGGCCTTCATCCCGTCGACCGACTCCGGCAGCCCGAGCCGTTGCGCCTTGACGTCGTGCGCCGGGTCCAGGCCCGCCGCCTCGAGCAGCCGCCGGGCGATCACCTCGGTACCGGAGTTCGGCGAACCCGTGGAGACGCGCTTGCCCTTCAGGTCGGCGATCTTGTTGATCCCGGCCGAGGCGCGGACCGCGACCTGCGTGTAGTTCGGGTAGAGCCGGGTCAGCGCGACCACGTCCTGCGGGGTCTTGAAGCTGTGCTCGCCCTTGACCGCGTCCGCGGCGGTGTCGCCGAGCGAGAACGCGATGTCGTAGTTGCCGGCGACCAGACCCTGGACGTTCTGCACCGAGGCGCCGGTCTCGCTCGCGGTCGCCCGGTAGCCCTCGACCTTCTCCGAGTACACCTTCGCCAGTGCACCGCCGAGTTGGTAGTACACACCGGTCGTGTTGCCGGTGGCGATGGTCAGCCGGCCACCATCGGTACCGGCCTTGCCTGCTTCCGGTTCTCGCTGCCCTCCACAGGCGACAAGCGAAACAGCGGCGGCTAGCGCGACCACGGCGGCGGGGAGGCGTCGACGGGTTCTCATGGGGCGGCTGGTCCTTCCGTTGGGCCAGTTCCTGACCGGGGCGGTGGGGTGGGGTCAGAGAGTGCACAGCGGTGTCGCCGGACCAGGTTGACAAGTACGGCGACAACTAACAAACCGATCCCAAGCGCAATAGTTACGGGCGCTAGGTAAAGGAGTAGTAACGCTGCTGGGATGCAGACCACGCGCTCCAGCCAGCCGGTCGCCACCGCGATCCAGCCGCCGGTCACGACGGCCAGCGCGGCGACGGCGAGCATGGAGACCACGAGGGTCCACACCATGCCGATCAAGCTGCCCTGTCCCAGCAGGCGGGCACCGTTGTCGGTCAGTACGAACGCGAACGGCACCAGGAACGCGGGCAGCGTGTACTTCCACGCCTGCCACATCGTCGGCATCACCTTGCCGCCGGTGATCGCGGACGTCGCCACCGCGGCCAGCGCGGTCGGCGGAGACACCTCGGACAGTACGGCGTAGTAGAAGATGAACATGTACGCCTCGGGCTGCGTGACGCCCAACTGCACCAGGGCCGGCGCGATGATCACGGCCGCGATGATGAACGACGCCGTCACCGGAACAGCGAGCCCGAGGATCAGTACCGCGAACGCCGACAGCACCACCGTCAGGATCAGGATCACGGTCTGGTTGTCGGTCAGCCCCTTGGCCGCGTCGACGATGATCGCGGCCAGGTTGAGGCCGAGCCCGGTCTGTGTCGTCACCGCGACGATCACACCGGCCGTCGCGCAGGTGGCCACCACCGGCAGTACCGAACGGGTGCCTTGGGCAAGCGCTTTGAACAGCGGCCCGGCGGTCAGCCGGTGCTCGCGATCCAGGAACGACAACCCGAACTGGATGATCACCGCATAGACGACAGCCTTGAACGGCGGCACGTCCACCGCCATGAAGGCGATGATCACGAACAGCGAGAGGAAGTGGTAGCTGAATCGCTTGAGCAGCTTCCACGCCGACTGCGTGGACGCCTCGCCCTCGGTCGTCCCGTGCCGGCGCGCGTCCATCTCGATCGCGAGCAGGATGCCCAGGTAGTACAGGATCGTCGGGATCACCGCGTAGCCGAGCACGGTCAGGTACGACACCTGCAGGAACTCGGCGATGATGAAGGCGGCGGCACCCAGCGTCGGCGGCGACAGGATCGCGCCGATGCCGGCAGCGGCCAGCATCCCGCCGGCGGGCTCGGGCGGGTAGCCCGCACGGCGCAGGATCGGCCACGACACGGTGCCCAGCGAGACGGCGGTCGCAGTACCGGAACCGGAGACGCTGCCGAGCAGGAAGCCGGCCAGGGTGACGGTCCGGCCGGGTGCGGTGCGGCTGCGCTTGAACGCGGCGAAGGACAGGTCGATGAAGAACTTGCCGGCGCCGGAGTAGTCCAGCACGGCGCCGTAGATGGTGAAGAGCACGATGTAGCTGGCGGCAACGCCCAGCGGTGTCCCGTAGAAGCCGGCCGTGCCCATCGTGAACTGCGCGATGATCGCGGAGAAGTTGAAGCCCTGGTGCGCCAGCGACCAGGTGTAGGGCAGGTAGCCGCCGTAATACGCGTAGGCGATGAACACCAGGCTGACGAGCGGCAGGACCCAACCGGTCGTACGCCGGCAGGCCTCGAGCAGCAGGACGAGTAGTACCGCCCCGGTCAGCACGTCGAGCGTCGTCGGTGTCTGGCGGCGTTCGAGGAAGCCGTCGAAGTCGAGCAGTGGGTAGAGACAGACGACCAGCGCGACGACCGCCAGGACCCAGTCCGTGATGCCGGGGTTGTCGGTCGCCCTGGCCTTGAACGGATTGAGCAACGGCGGCACGTGCCAGCCCCGGTAGCACAACAAAGTGATCGGCAGGACGGCTGCGAGAAAGATCACTAGATAGAACTGAGTTCCGGCCGGCAACGGGAAGAACACCTGGACCAGGACGCCGACGCTGATCACCGCGCACCAGACCGAGATCACCCGGTCGAGGGCAGGATGCAACCGCCGGGCAGGCTTTTCCTGCTCATACTCGGCGAGTTCGGATTCGGAGAGCGTGGCGCTGCCACCCCCCGATGTTGCACTCACAGTCATCGACCGGTTCCCTCCTGTGGTCGAAGGCTAGTGTCGCCGACCACGCCGCGGAGTCGCGTGATTACGTCTTTACCAAGATCTGACACATAACCCCGCTCCCTGCCCTACGATCACGGCATGAGCGGCGCCGTCAGGATTTTGTTGGTCGAGGACGATCTAGATATTGCGAACGCTCTGATACCTGCGTTGCGCCGGTACGGGTTGATGGTGACGCACGTCCGGACGGCTGCGGACGCGCTCGCGGCCGACCCCGGTGACCTCGTTCTGCTGGACCTCGGGCTGCCGGATGGCGACGGCATCAACGTGTGCCGGCAGATCCGCACGGTGTCGGACGTTCCGGTGATCGCGGTGACCGCCCGAGGTGAGGCGGCCGACCGCGTCCGTGGGTTGCGCAGTGGCGCCGACGACTACGTGGTCAAGCCGTTCGCGATCTCCGAGCTGCTGGCCCGGATCGATGCTGTACTACGCCGTACCGGTCTACTGCAGCCCCGCCCCCGGGTGACCGTCGGAGACCTGACCGTCGACATCGAGGCACGCACGGTCCAGGTCGCCGACAAGCCCATCAGCCTGACCCGCAAGGAGTTCGACGTGCTAGCTGTGCTGGCCGCCCATCACGGCCGGGTGGTGCCGCGTGAGCAAGTCGCGCTGTACGCCTGGCAGTCGGTCTTCGAGGCCTCCTCGCGGACCATGGACGTGCACGTGGCCAGCCTGCGGGCCAAGCTCGGCCGGCCCGAGCTGGTGCAGACCATTCGCGGCGTCGGCTACCGCCTCGGCTCGGACTGACCGTTGCGCCGTCGCCTGCTGCAGTCCCTCGTCCCGATGGTGATCGTGCTCGCCATCGTCGCTGCCGTCCCGCTGGCCAACTTCATCGCGACCGGTGCGTCGCGCACCCTGTTCCTGTCCCGCAGCAACGACGCGGACTGGTTCGCCACGATGGCGGAGGGACCGCTGCAGTCCGGCGACATCGCCAGCCTGCGTGAGCTCGCCGTCCGCTACCACCAGCTCTACAACACACCCGTCTTCGTCGTCGACGTCGACAGCCGGGTGATCGCCACCTCGCGCTCCGGCGTCAACATCAGCGAGCCCGACCTGGCGACCGCGCTGTCCAGCACGCTGGCCGGGCGACTGCCGGCCGAGCCGCCGGCCATGTGGCCGTGGAAGTCCGGCGAGATGGTCGTGGCCAGACCGGTCGTCAACAATGGCCGGGTGCTCGGCGCCGCCGTACTGCGGGTGCCGACCGAGCGCGCCCGCGACCAGGTGCAGAACGGGCTGCTGCTCCTGCTCGCCGGCCTGATCGTCGCCATCGTCGCCGTCGTCATCGGCATCGTCCGGCCGGTCAGCCGCTGGGTGCTGCGGCCGATCAACGACCTCGACAACGCGACCCACCAGGTCACCCGCGGCGCGCTCGACACCCGGGTCTCCACCGACGGCCGCGCGCCCGAACTGCGAAGACTCGGCGACAGCTTCAACTCGATGGCGCTCAGCCTGCACCAGGCCCGTCAGCGCGAGCGTGAGTTCGTCGCCGACGCATCGCACCAACTCCGGACGCCGCTGACGTCGGCCCGGATCCACATCGAAGGCCTGTCCCGGTTGTCGCCGACCGCGCGGTTCGCGCTCAGCGACATCGACCGGCTCGGCCGGATCGTGCAGCGGCTGTCCCGGCTGGCCGGCTCGGACCGCCCTGGCGATGCCGAGGGCAACGAAGAGCCGCTGGACCTGGCCCAGGCGATCAAGGAACGGCTGGTCGGCTGGAAGGCCGTCTACGCCGCCGACGACCTCGAACTCATCATCGGTGAGATGGTCCCGGGCGGCGTCGCCTCCGAGCTCGAGGTGGACGACATCCTCGACGTACTGCTCGACAACGCATCGAAGTACGGCGCACCCCCGGTCGAGGTCTCGGTACTGCGCGACGGTACCGAGGTAGTCCTCTCGGTCCGCGACCACGGTCTGGGCCTCGGCTCCCGCGACCTGAAGAAGGTCGGCGAACGGTTCTGGCGCAGCGCCCACCACCGCGAGATGCCCGGTACCGGCCTGGGCCTGGCCATCGTCCGCTCCGAGGCAGCCCGGGTGGGCGGCCGCGTGGTGGCCCGCCCGCCGATCGGCGGAGGCCTCGTGATCGAGGTCCGCGTCCCGCTGATCGACGACTACGACGTCTGAGTGGTGCGCCCGGCGACGGGCGTAGTACTCAGATGTGGTTGGTGCGGTACCAGCGCTCGGCGGCCGGGTGGAGCGGGATCGGCATGGTGGCGATCGCGGAGCGGGCGTCCAGCGAGCCGGCTTCCTTGTGGAAGGCAATCAGGTCGGCCTGGCGGCGGAACAGCGTGTTGAGCGTCCACCAGGCCCAGGAGTCGGACAGGCCGCGACGGGCCAGCAGGTAGTTCGGGATGGCCAGGGTCGGGACCGAGCTGGCCAGCTTGTAGACCGACGGCGGGATCGAGGACAGTACGTAACCGCCGAAGCGGCGCAGCGCGATCGTCTGGGCGACGGCGCCGATGTCGACCAGCCGGAAGCCGATCTTGTCCTGCAGCAACTGGATCGGCGTGGTCGGCAGGCCGCCGCTCCAGATCAGCGCGTCGATACCGCCCTTGGCGTTGGGGTTCTCGGCCTTGGCGGTGAGTGCCTTCACCGCGCTCTCCAGGTCGAGGTTCACCTTGGTCACGTTCCGGACCTTGGCGGTGTCCAGGATCCGGTCGGCGACCACCTTGGTCCCCGACAGCAGCGGACCGACGCTGACGGTCTTTCCGGCCAGGTCCGCGATCTTGTCCACCGGGGAGGCCGTCGGCACCACGACGTGGACGTAGTTGTCGTAGGTCCGGGCCAGCGCGCTGAACCGCAACTTGCCGGTCTTGAAGGCCTCCACGCCCTCGTAGGCGTCCAGGGCCGAGTCCGACAGGCTGAAGGCGAGATCGGCGGTGCCGGTGTCCAGCATCCGGAGGTTCTGCACCGAGCCCTGGGTGGTGATCGTCTCCATCGTGACGCCGGTCACCTCGGTGACCAGCTTCGCGAGGCCCGCGCCGTAGACGGAGTACACACCGCCGACGTTGCCGGTGGCGAGCTTCGCCGGGCCGCCGGGGGCCGGCTCCTTCGACCGCCCGCGGGAGCACCCGGGCACCACCAGAGCGGCCGCTGCGGCGGCTCCGAATCCGAGCACATTGCGGCGATTCAGGAGATGGGCGCGATCCATGAAGGACAACCTATTGGGGAAGTGGTCTACAGGCTACTTACCGTGCTCGAACCAACAGGTCTGGACGGGCCCCCTCCGGATGTGACAGCGTTGTCATCGCACCGGCCGCGAGGGCCGCGCCAGACCGTCATCGGAGGATGATTTCGTGCACGACGACCGTCAACTCATCGAGGAGCGGCTCCAGCGCGCCCTGCGGGAGCGGATCCGCCCCGCGATCTACGGCACGGCCGTCCCGCTGGACATCAAGGTGTGGCACGCGCCTGGTGAGCCGGTGTCACCCGCCGAGGCGCTCGCGGCCAGCTACGAGCCGGCCGAGATCGGCCTGCCCTGGGGCGCACCCTGGGGCACCGCGTGGTTCCACTTCAGCGGGCAGGTCCCGGCCGAGTGGGCCGGGCAGGAGATCGAGGCGGTCATCGACCTCGGCTTCAGCGGCGGTCCGGGCTTCTCCGCGGAGGGCCTGGTGCACACCACCAAGGGTGTCCCGCTGAAGGGCCTGCACCCGCGCCAGACCTACGCGCCGCTGTCCATCCTCGGCCCGGACGGTACTGCGGCCTCAGCCGGCGACGACATCGAGTTCTACGTCGAGGCGGCCGCCAACCCCGAGGTGCTCGGACACAACGCGTTCGCGCCGCTCGCCGAAGACCTCGGTGCCAAGCCCGAGCCGGGTGGCAAGCCGATCTACCAGCTGACCCGCGCCGACCTGGCCGTCTTCAACGCCGAGGTCTGGGACCTGATCCTCGACCTGGAGGCGCTGAACGGCCTGCAGAAGGAGCTCCAGCCGCAGGAGCCGCGCAGTCGCGAGATCCTGCGCGCACTGAGCCGCGCCCTCGACGTACTCGACTACGAGGACGTCCCCGGTACTGCGACAGCCGCGCGCGCCGAGCTCACCGAGGTACTGAGCCGTCCCGCGCACGCCAGCGCTCACCAACTGTCCGCCGTCGGCCACGCGCACATCGACTCGGCCTGGCTCTGGCCGCTGCGCGAGACCCGCCGCAAGGTGGCCCGGACGGTCTCCAACGTCGCCACGCTGGCCCAGGAGTACCCGGAGCTCGTCTTCGCGTTCTCGCAGGCACAGCAGCACGCCTGGGTGAAGGACAACTACCCCGAGGTCTGGGAGCGGCTGAAGAAGGCCGTCGCCGACGGCACGATCGTCCCGGTCGGCGGCATGTGGGTCGAGTCCGACACCAACCTGCCCGGCGGCGAGGCGCTGGCCCGGCAGTTCGTGCACGGCAAGCGGTTCTTCCTGGACGAGTACGGGATCGACACCCAGGAGGTCTGGCTGCCGGACTCGTTCGGCTACACCGCGGCGCTGCCGCAGCTGGTGAAGCTGTCCGGCTCGAAGTGGTTCCTGACCCAGAAGATCTCGTGGAACCAGAAGAACAAGTTCCCGCACCACACCTTCAACTGGGAAGGTCTGGACGGGACGCAGGTCTTCACCCACTTCCCGCCGATCGACACCTACAACTCCGACCTGTCCGGCCGCGAGCTGGCGCACGCGCAGCGCAACTTCGCCGAGAACGGCGCTGCCACCCGCTCGCTGGTCCCGTTCGGCTACGGCGACGGCGGTGGCGGCCCCACCCGTGAGTTCGTCGCGACGGCCCGCCGGGTGGCCAACCTGGAGTCCTCGCCGCGGGTGACGATCGAGTCCCCGACCGAGTTCTTCAGCGCGGCCCAGGAGGAGTACCCGAACGCACCGGTCTGGTCCGGTGAGCTCTACCTGGAGATCCACCGCGCGACATACACCTCGCAGGCCAAGACCAAGCAGGGCAACCGTCGCAGCGAGCACCTGCTGCGCGAGGCCGAGCTGTGGTCGACGGCGGCCGTGGTGGCCGGCAAGCTCGACAGCTACCCGTACGAGGAGCTCGACCGGATCTGGAAGGCCGTACTGCTGAACCAGTTCCACGACATCCTGCCGGGCAGCTCGATCGCCTGGGTGCACCGCGAGGCCGAGGCGACCTACGCCAAGCTGGCCGAGGAGCTCGAGGCGATCATCGCCACCGCGCAGCAGGCCCTGGCCGGCTCCGGCGACGCACAGATCGTCTTCAACGGCGCCCCGCACACCCGTGGCGGCGTGGCCGGTCTCGGCGCGGGCATCGCGGTCGGCGAAGGCGCCGCGGCGACGATCGAGGGCGGCGTCCTCGACAACGGCGTGATCCGGGTGACGATCGACGAGCGTGGCCTGATCACCAGCCTGTACGACCTCGAGGCCGGTCGTGAGGTGATCGCCGCGGGCAGTACTGCGAACCTCCTGCAGCTGCACGTGGACACCCCGAACCAGTGGGACGCCTGGGACGTCGACTCGTTCTACAAGAACAACGTCCGCGACATCACCGAGGTCGACAGCGTCGACTTCTCCGATGTCGACGGCGTCGCCACGGTCGTCGTCAAGCGCTCCTTCAACCGGTCCACCGTCACCCAGACGCTGCGGCTGCGGCCGGGCGCCAAGCGGGTCGACATCGAGACCGCGATGGACTGGCACGAGTCGGAGAAGTTCCTCAAGGCGGCCTTCCCGATCGACGTACACGCGGACCGCGCCGCCTCGGAGACCCAGTTCGGGCACATCTTCCGGCCGACCCACCAGAACACCTCGTGGGACGCGGCCAAGTTCGAGATCGCGGCGCACCGCTGGGTGCACGTCGGCGAGCCCGGCTACGGCGTCGCCGTGGTCAACGACTCGACCTACGGGCACGACATCAACCGGACCTCGCGGGAGGACGGTGGTACCACGACCACCATCCGTACTTCGCTGATCCGGGCGCCGCGCTTCCCCGACCCGCAGACCGACCAGGGCCTGCACGTGGTCAACCACGCGCTCGTCGTCGGCGCCGGCATCCCCGACGCGATCAACGAGGGCTACCGGATCAACCTGCCCGAGCGCGTCGTCACCGGCGCCGAGGGAGTTGACCCGATCGTTGCCCTGGACAACGACAATGTGATCGTCGAGGCGGTCAAGCTGGCCGACGACCAGTCCGGCGACGTCGTCGTCCGGCTCTACGAGTCGAGCGGCGGCCGGTCCCGGGCCAAGCTGACCACCGGCTTCGCGGCCGCGTCGGTGACCGAGGTCGACCTGCTCGAACGCCACCTGGCCGACCACGAACTCAAGGACGGCGGCGTGGCCTTCGAGCTCCGCCCGTTCCAGATCCTCACCCTCCGCTTCACCCGCAGCTGACGGACGGCGGGGAGGGGGTCACCCCTCCCCGCCTTCTACGCCGGCGCCCCTGCCCGCGGCTTTGCTCGATCGGGCAACGGCGAATCCGGAAGCGATTTGTCCGGGTTGGGTCCTAGCATCTGGTTATGGAGCAGGAGTTCAGCGGCGAGGTGTTCGAGTGGCGAGGTCCGGCGCCGTACTACTTCGTCCCCGTGCCCGCGGAGGAGGGCGCTGCGCTACGGGACGCGGGGTTGGCGGCCAGCTACGGCTGGGGGATGCTCCCGATTCGTGCGCGGATCGGGAGTACCGAGTGGAAGACGTCGTTGTGGCCGAAGGACGGCGGGTACCTGCTCCCCTTGAAGGACGCCGTACGCAAGCCCGCCGGACTGGATGCGGGTAACGCGGTCGACGTCCGACTCACCTTCGATGCGACGCCCCGCCAACGTGAACCAACCACCAAGCGAGCGCCCGTCCCTCGCCCGGTCGGCTCGCGAGAACCGGTCACCGACGACCAACTGACAATCGTCCCGGCAAACCAGGCGACCTGGGCCGACCTGCACGCGATCTTCGGCACCACGGGTAATCCCTCACGCTGCTCCTGCCAGCGGTTCCGCATGCTTCCCAAGGAAACCTGGCGCTCCGAGGGCCCCGAAGAACTGGCCGCTCGCCTCCAAGACCAAACCGCCTGCGGAAACCCCAAGGCAAAGGCAACGAGCGGCCTCGTCGCCTACCTCGAGGACGATCCCGTCGGCTGGTGTGCCGTCGCTCCGCGCGCGGACCATCCGAGGCTGCTCCGCGACTACCGCGTCCCCTGGCTGGGCCGCACCGAGGACCGGACCGACCCCACCGTCTGGGTGGTGACCTGCTTCGTCACCCGGATCGGCTATCGACGCCGAGGAATCAGCCACGCGCTGGCCCGCGCCACCGTCGACTTCGCCCGCACCCGCGGCGCCCACGCCATCGAGGCCTACCCGGACCTGGTGGACGGCGGTTCGGTCGGCACCCCCGCCACCTTCGCCGCTGCCGGTTTCACCGCGGTGAGTCATCCCGGCAACCGCCGCGTCGTCATGCGCCTGGACTTCTAGGCATCCACCCCTTCACGGCCATGCGGCGTTCACCGGGGCGACGTAGCGTGGTGGAGCCGGACAGCTTCCAGGAGGTGGCAATGACCCCGCCGACACCCTTGCTCGGGGCCCGCACGCTCGACCGGGAGACGGCTCGCACGCTGCCACCGGGGTCGCGGCTGCCCACGATCGCGCAGACCTTCCTGTTCGCGCGTCATCGCAAGACCTTCTTCCCGCGGCTGCGGGCGCAGTACGGCGATGTGTTCACGATCCGGCTGGTGCCGTCCAGCCGGGTGGTCGTGGTGGTGAGCCGGCCGGAGCACATCCGGGAGGTGTTCAGTACGCCGCCGTCGATCGTGCACGCGGGCGAGGGAAACACGGCACTCGAACCGATCATGGGGCCGCACTCGCTGCTGCTCGTCGATGATGACGACCACATCCGGATGCGGCGGCAGCTGATGCCGGCCTTCAACGGGCATGCGCTGCGCGGGTACTCCGAGATGATCGCCCGGCTCGCCCAGCAGGAGGTCGAGGCGTGGCCGATCGGCAAGCCCTTCCGGGTGCACGAGCGGATGCGCGATCTCACTCTCGAGGTGATCCTGCAGGTGGTGTTCGGGCTGAGGGACTCGGATCGGCTGGAGCGGCTGCGCCCGCTGGTCGAGAAGGTCGTCTCGGTCGACCCGATCATCATGCTGGGCGCCTTCTACCCGGTCCTGCTGAAGTTCCCGCCGTGGCGCAATTTCCTCCGGGCGCAGCAGCAGGTGGACGAGATCCTGTACGACGAGATCGCACGTCGCCGGGTCGATCCGGAGCTTGCCGAGCGCAACGACGTACTGTCGAAACTGCTTGCCGCGGGCACCTGGTCGGACGTCGAACTGCGCGACCAGCTGGTCACCCTGCTGCTGGCCGGCCACGAGACGACCGCGACGTCGCTGGCCTGGGCGTTCCACGAGCTGGCCCGGATGCCCGACGAACTACAGGCCGGCCAGCAAGCAGCCGACGAATCCAACGACGACTATCTAGAAGCCATGGGCAAGGAATCGCTCCGCCTGCACCCGGTCGTCTACCAGGTCGGCCGCCGCCTCACCGAAGCCATTGACCTGGCCGGCTACCGCCTCCCCCGCGGCACAACGGTGATGCCCGCCATCGGCTTGGTCCAGGGCGACGAGGAACACTTCCCCGACGTCAAAGTCTTCCGCCCCGCCCGCTTCCTAGGCGACACCCCACCGGCCCCCGGCACCTGGATCCCCTTCGGCGGCGGCACCCGCCGCTGCATAGGCGCCGGCTTCTCCCTCCTCGAATCCACCGAGATCCTCCGAGCAGCCCTGACCCGCTACAACCTCACCGCCCCCACCACCCCGGAGAAGTCGACCCCCCGCAACGTAACCCTCGTCCCCTCCAACGGCGCCACAATCACAGCCACCCCCCGCTAACCCCACAGCACCCACGCCCACAACGCGGGTACTGCACAGAAGCCGAGCGCCCGCCGCGGGTGCGGCGCAGAAGCCGCGGGCCCGCCACGTCCCCTGGCCAGCGGCCAGCAGCCGACGGCGAACCGCAGGCACTTCGGCGGCGCCAGCCAACCGGGCCAACGACAACAGCTCGCCGCTGGCGGCTGGCGGGCGGGCGGGTGGCGGGCGGGTGGCAAGCCTGCAGCTCAACCACCGGCTGCTGACTCGCCTCCCACGCACTTCGGCGGCGCCAGCCAACCGGACCACCGACAAGCGGCCCGCCGCTGGCGGGCGGCGGCCAGCAAGCCAGCAGCCGTCCGGCCTGGCCGGGCGTGCTGAGCTGGCCGACATGCGTTGGTGGAGGTGGCGGCAGCCCCCTGAGCTCAGCCAGCGGTTGCTGCTCGGCCGAGCACAGGTTGGTGAGAGGGCCAGCAAGCCTCACCCAGCACCTGTTGGTATTCAGCCTGTCCGCATTTCTGCGGCGCCGGCAACCGGGAGCACTGGCTGCTGGCCCGCCGCTTATAGGCGGCGGGACCAGATCGGGGAAGTCAGTCTTCTAGGTCGCCGATGTCGCCCAGGTCTACGTCTCGGACGTCTTGGAGGTCGGTTTCGTCTTCGTCGTCGAGTTCGAAGGGCTCGTCGTCGTTGACGACGTGGACAGCCGCTTCCTCGGCGCTGGCGGCGGCGCCGTCGAAGCCGACGTCCTCGGCGACCAGGTCCTTCTCGTCGTCGAAGTGGGCGCCTTCGTCGGGGGCGACCAGCCGGCCGGAGCGGCGTTCGCCGACCTCGGGGCCGCCGACGTTCTCGTTGTCCTCGGCGTACGGGTCGACGTCGGGTTCTTCCTGGGCGAGCCGCTGGTCCAGCGTCTCGCCCTCCAGCGCCTCCTCGGCGGTGGTACCGAAGCCTTCGCCCGCGGACCACTTCTCCGGCGGCGAGTAGCCTTCGTCCAGCAGATCGTCCACGCCGCGGTCGTTCAGCGTGTCCGAGGCCTGCAACTGGTCCTCGTCGTCGACGCTGTAGCTGCCGTAGTCCTCACGGTTGTTGTCGCTCATGGCACCACCCTCGCCGTCAGAGCAAAAGGAATCAAGGCGGCGCCCCTGCGGCACCCCGCCCCACCCATCCCCGATGATGGGGTGATGGACCCGGTGCGGCTGACCCTGGAGCAGTTGCGCGAACTCCGCGACGACATCGCTCCCCGGGCCGCCCGCCGCTCCAGAGCCTCCGTCCACCGCCGGCTGGAGCGCTGGCGGGATCGCGCCTTCTTCATCGCCCAGTGCGCCCTGGCCGCCGCCACCGCCTGGGCGATCGCCCACTACGCCCTGGGCCACAAGCAACCGTTCTTCGCCCCGGTCGCCGCCATGGTCTGCCTCGGCTTCAGCTTCGGGCAGCGCCTGCGCCGGGTCGCCGAGGTGATGGTCGGCGTCGCCGTCGGGGTGGGCGTCGGCGATCTGTTCGTCCGGGCCTTCGGTACCGGCGTCTTCCAGCTCGTCGTCGTGATCGCCCTCGCGATGAGCATCGCCGTACTGCTCGGCGCCGGCACCCTGATGACGACCCAGGCCGGTGTCCAGGCCGCGATCGTGACCACCCTGCTGCCCACCGACGGCGCCGCCTTCAACCGCTGGCTGGACGCTGCCCTCGGCGGCGTGGTCGCGTTGGCCGCGGCAACCATCGCCCCAGCCGCCGCGATTCGTCGCCCCCGGCAACAAGCCACCAGTGTCCTCAACGAGCTCTCGGCGATCCTGATCGAGACCGCCGACGGCCTGCGCCTGGACGACCACGACGCCGTCACGGACGCCCTCCGCCGGGCGCGCGAGAGCGAAGGCCTGCTCGACGACCTGCGCAGCGCCGCCGCCGAGGGTGTCGCCGTGGTCCGCCTCTCCCCCTTTCGCCGCCGCCACCGCGGCCGGGTCCAGGAGATCGCCGACCTGGTCATCCCCCTCGACCGCGCGATCCGCAACATCAGAGTCCTGGTACGCCGGGTAGCAGTCTCCGTCTGGCGCGACGAGCGCATGCCCGACGAGTACCCGATGCTGCTCGACCGCCTCGCCGACGGCACTCGCCTGATCGCCGAGTCCCTCTTCGAGCCAGCCGCCGACGTCGCCGCCCACCGTGTCCTGGGCGAGCTCGGCCGCCGTACGGCCGTACTCCCGACCCCACCCGGCCTGTCCGCCGTCGTCGTCCTCGGCCAGATCCGCTCAGTCATCGTCGACCTGCTCGAACTGACCGGAACGTCATACGACGAAGCCCGGGAAATGGTCCCGCTCAGACCCGACGGCTTGGACGAGAAGTAGGAGCAGCAGGACGCCACCGGCGTCTAGCCTGCAACGGCCACAAACACACACACAGGATTACTGCCGATGTCGGCCTCGTTAGTGGTCGCGCAGCAAGATGACACAACGGGCCATTGTCGAACCTCGACTGTACATTGATACTGGCAAACATGAAGGTACAAGCTTCGTATCTGCACGAGCGGATCGCGTTCTCCGTCTTCACTGAAGAGATGCGCAATACCGCCCTCGATGCAATCAGGACACGAACGGACAGATTTTCAGATCAGTTCGGGAGATGGACCGCATTGCAAGAAAGCATAGGAGACTATCTAGCGCAGAATGAAATTCCAGAACTTGGCGTTGCGATCGCTTCAAACGCCCCACTGTCCGGCAGGCTCGTGATATTCACACAAAAGCTCTACTTCCGCAGGCAATCCAACAGCCACTCCACCATCCTGATGCATGGGACTTTGGATTCAGATGCAAGCGTCAAACTACAAGCCGAGCTTTCAACTGAATGGACTGTCGGCACCACTGGCCGGAAAGATCTCAGCGGCACCAGGCGAACGACGGTACTCGCCTACATCCAAGACATCGATACGATCGGAGTTGCCCGACTCCTCCATCTGCGGCCGATTTTCATCGGCCACCAGATCAACGATGAGGTCAGTCCAATCTTCTCGCTGGCGTCGGACGACCGACGCGAGGTGTTTCCATCACAGATAGATCAGTTCAAGCTGAGGGGCTTCGACACAGAATTGACTAACGCTGACATCAAGAGCGTGTCAAGAATTCCCGAGAAGGAGATAAAGGCGCGATTCGCGCGCATCCTCGGCGAGGTATATACAAACCCTGATTGGGGCGGCGAGCGGTCTGATCTATTTACCGACAAAGCAACGATGAACGGCCTGCCGAAATCTCTTGCCTTTGCACTAAAAGATCCCGGCCTGAAGGCGAAACTCACTATCGACAAGATGGGCAAGAACGCAGACCAGGCCCTTCGTCTATTCACCGAACCAGCTGACATTTGCATCGTCCAACATCATCGTGAGATCGACCCGCAGGTTCGGAATTTCCTATCCGCCTTAGCTCGCCAAAATAGCCAATATTTCATGGTCATCGATGGGCGACCACGGCCAGAATCCTTGCGGCGAACGAGCTACTGACTGCGGGATCACAGTCCCTAATCGATGGAACGGAAGAGCAGGAGGAGGAGTCTGGATGAGAAGTAGTTGACATCCTCCCTGGACTGAAACCCAGGGATTCTCGGCTGCTAGGGATCCGATTGGTTGGCGCTGCCAGCCAAGGCTGGACTTCTGCGCCCGGGCACCGCATGTCCTGCGGCCGAGATGCTATCGAGGGCGCGGCCGAGGATTACGGCTGCGGCGTTGGTGTCGGCGTGCCCTTGATGTCCGCAGGCTTCGCACTCGAAGACCGCTTGACTCTCGCGGTTCCCGGGTGCGCAATGCCCGCAGGCTGCGCACGTTCGGCTGGTGTTCCTCGGGTTCACCCGCGCCACGCGAGCCGAACCCATCTTGTGCTCGAGTCTGGTCAGGAACCTGCCCCATAGCGAGGCGAGGATGGACCGATTCAGTACAGCCTTCGCTCTGGCTCCATTGGACAGGAACACCCCTGGCTGGGCAGGGTCGGGCTTCGCGGCCGGTCGCCGCACCATATTCCGCACGCGTAGGTCTTCTACCGCGACCTGGTCATAGGTCGAGGCGAAATGGGTAGTGGTCTGTTCGATCCAGTCAGTACGCCGGTCCGCCAGCCTTCTACGCAGTACCGCCAGTTGGTCGAGCGTGACCTGACGGCGACGAGAGCCCCCATCCTTCCTGCTCTGCCGCGCCAACCGCTGCTCCAGGCGAAGGAATCGTGCCTGCTCGACCTTCGTGAGCGAAGGGGCCTGAATCATCCGGCCGTCACTGGTGGCGAGGGTGTTCCTCACACCCCGGTCGATCCCGACCGCTGCACCCGTCCCGGACAGGGTCCGCTCTGCGGGTGGAGTGGTGAACGCGATATGCCAGCGACCGTTGCGGAGCGTGACGCGGGCGGAGGTGGCCTGCGTGATATCAGCCCAGCTTCTGGTGATCCTGAATCGCACACGGCCGATCTTCGGCACTGTCACGGTTCCCCACCTCCGATTCAACCGGCGCACAAAGATGTCCCGCACCACAAACCCACCAGCACGGTCGTCGCGGCGCTTGAACGCCGGGTACTTCGCCCGCCCGGCATAAAAGTTGGCGAAAGCTTGGTCCAGGTCCCGCAACGCACCCTGCTGTACCGACGAGGACCCCGCCCAGAGCCACGGCAACGCGGCTCGAAGTTGCACCAACTCCCTCATCTGCGTGCCTAGGGTGATCGGTGTGGCATCCAGGCTCCCGTGCTCGGCGTGAGTACCACGAGTGTGCTTTTCTCGCCGCCAGAAGGAACGTTGTTCGAGGCCGAGGTTGAACACGAACCGCGCGTCATCAGCATGCTTCCGGAGCCCGACTAGCTGGCCGGGATCCGGATAAAGACGCTGCCGCACGCTCACGACGTGAACGCTAGCGCTGACCACCGACAGTCACTGCTGGCGCTGTGTCACCGGTCACACCAAAAGTTTGAGAAATCCCCGTCATAGCCGGCCCCGGCGTGCGTCTCACAGGCATGACGATCCACCGACTGATGACAGTCATCGCCAGCGAGCAGGTTCACCTGCGCCGCGATGACCACAGTGACAAGACGGCCGCCGCGGCCGCCTCAGTGGCCCACCCAGACGACCGGAGCGACGCTGCCGCCAAGCAGTAGGGCGCGAACCGGACGGACGGACAGGCGGCGCACCCGGACGATCTTCCCCACCGAGGTAGATCGCACGGAAGTCGCATGACGCAAGAGGCGCCCCTATGCGAGCGCGTCGCCTGCTCCGTCACCCAGTGCCCCGCCACAGCGGGGTACGACCAAGAACCACCCGCTGGCTGTCCTGACGCCGATTGCGCGAGGCTCAGGGCAGCCCGGGTGGTTCTTACTTTTCCACGACTACTTCGGTGGTCACCGAGTTGGCGATGAAGCACTCCTGATGGGACAGGTGGTGCAGCCGGTCCATCGTCGCCTCGTCGGGTTCGTCACCCGCGAACGTGATCACCGGATGCAGCGTCACCCGGGTGACCGCCATCCGGCCGGCCTCGTTCTTGGCCATCACGCCGACCGCGTGATCGACGTACGAGTCGACCACCAGCCGCTTCTTCGCCGCGATCGCGAGGAAGGTGAGCATGTGGCAGGACGACAGCGCCGCCACGAACGCCTCCTCCGGGTCCACAGTCCCTGAGTCCGTGCCCAGGTACGCCGGATTGGCGGACCCGGGCACGGTCACTCCACCGTCGAAGCGCCACTCGTGGTCCCGGCTGTAGCTCTGATAGGTGAACTCGTGCTCACCGCGACTCCAGCTGACATCGACCACATGCTCCGACATGGATTACCTCTCTTCTGAGATCACTCCACGGCACTTCGACGGCGCCGTCACCGGGTTGCATCGTACGGCGGTCTTCTCCGGCAGCTGGGCGACGAAGTCGCTGTCGTACCGGGCGGCCATCCCCGCGACCGGGAAATCGGTCGTCACGTACTGCGCGCCGCTGGCCAGTGCGATGCCGAGCCGGGTGTAGTCCTTGGTCCGGATCGTCGCCATCGGCTCGTCGGACCGGCTGCGGACCAGGTAGCCCTTCTTCACCAGGCGCTGGATCTCGGCCTGGCCGGTACCCCGCGGGTCGTTCACCTCGGTGATCGCGGCGTCCGGCTCACCCTCGGGACCACGGGTGAAGACCGCGCGACCCTCCAGGTTCGGCTTGCCCGCCCGGTACAGGTCGCGGATCGCGGAACCCGGACCGCCGTTGTCGAAGTAGAACATCACCGTGCCGCGGGCGTCCCGCAGCGTCGGCCAGCCCTTGGTCAGTACCGACTGCTCCAGCGTCAGGCCCGGCTTGCGGACGTCGTCCGGCGTAATCAGGTCGTCGGCGCTGAACACCGAGCGGATCTCGGCGTCGACGCTGTCCAGGTTCCCCGCGTCCCACGGCGGCGCCACCACGCCACCGGCCGCGACCACCTGCGGGTCGGACTGCTTCAGCTCGAGGTTGATCGAGATCGGCGCTGCGTCGGGGTGCTCGTCGGTCCACGCCTTGACCTGCTGCAGGCACAGTACGAAGGTCCGGCAGTTGGTGTTGTAGTCGAAGTCCGGGACGTGCATCACCTTGATGCCAGGCTGCGCGAGCGCCGGGTCGGTGAGGGGGCCCTGACCGGTCAGCTTGCGCAGCAGCGGGTACTGGTAGAGCCCGCCGGCCGGGTCCGGGAACAGGTCGAACTCCAGCGTGCGCATGTTCTGGTCCTCGAGCTGCTGCGGAACCGAGGCGTGCGAGTAGAACAGGTCGACCACACCCGGGTTCAGCGACAGCTGGGCCTTCTGCTCGGCCGCGTTCAGCTCTCGGTGGTACGAGTTGTGCGATCCGATCTGCTGCACCTGGTTCATCCGGACCCCGGAGGTGTTCGTCCGCTGCCCGCTCTTCGCGTCGGCGCTCTGCCCGGGCAGTGCCGCGCTCCCCGCCAGGCCACCCCCGGCAACGGCCAGAGACGCGAGTCCTGCAACTAGTCTCCTGCTGACCTGCATGTGCTTTTCTCCCTCGGTGGGCCGGACGGACGAGCTCAAGCCTGATTCTCATCCAGACCGGTGTCATCTGGCTGACCGCAAGCTGACAGCAAACCGTGTGGTGCTGAAGGGGCGCTTTTGGCAACGTTGTCGCCGAGTGGAGGCACAATGAACACCATGGTCACCACATCCGCCGGCGAGGAGCCGGGCGCGGACGCCGGTGCGGCGTACCCGCTGCGCCGGACGCCGACCCAGGACCGGGCCAACCGCCAGGTCGAGCGCATCCTGGACGCTGCCTGCGCCGAGGTGGTCGAGCGCGGCTACGACGCCGCCTCGACCAGCAGCATCGCCCGCCGGGCCGAGATCGCGGTCGGCAGCGTCTACCGGTACTTCCCGGACAAGCGCACCCTGATCCAGGCGATCGAGCGGCGCAACCAGCACCGCTACACCGACGCCGTCCGCGAGCGGCTGGCCGTGGTGGCGGACTGGCGCCAGGCCGTCGATGTCACCCTGGACACCTTCCGCGACATGCACAACACCGATCCGGGATTCCGCGCGGTCGTGCTGAGCGGGCTGGGCGATCCGGACCTGGAGGCGACGCCGGGCGAGTTCGACGACCAGCACGCGGGCGAGTTCGCCGAGCTGCTCACGCTGCGGTTCGGGGCGAGGGACAGCCACGAGTTCCGGATGAGCGTCACACTGACGATCGCGATGGGCGAGGCACTGGCCCACCTGGCGGACCGGCTGCCGGCCGGCGACGCGGAGTACGTACTGGCCCAGGGCCGCCCGGCCCTGCACCGCCTGCTCGAGCCGCACCTACCGGCAGAAACCAAAGGTCCCCCGCCATCTGGCGAGGGAACGCGTCCTGCGGAGTAGAACTGAAGTAGGGGCTTACGGCTGCGGAACCGGTGAGCGTGGGCCGATGGTCGGCCAGTGGCTCACCTTGCCCGCGATCCTGGCCCGCCGGGGCGCCCGGATGTCGTAGCTGACGATCACCCGGTCGTTCTTGGCGTAGCTGCTCGCCGCGGCCAGCGGAATCATCCGCGCGACCTCGAACGGGCCCTCGCCGTGCCGGGTGTAGTACTCGACCGTGACCTCCAGGCACTCGGCCGTGGCGCCACTTTCCAGCTGTCCGCGGACCGGGCCGCGCACCTTCGTCACCCGTCCGGCTGTCTTCTCGACCCCATCGCTGCGGCGCCGGACGCCCGCAACGATGTCTGCCACGATGCATGCCGTGACCAGCAGCACCAGGCCTAAACCACCGAATACAACGATAGTCAACATGGCACTCACCCCCGACGCGTCGCCCGCGAGCGGCGCGGTCGTCGTTTTGTCGTACTGCCTGTACGGGCCTTCCCGTACAAACGGTGGGACGGCGGCTGAGATGATCCGGTTCCCACGTACTGACAATTGTGTTTCAGCTGTCGCCGAACATCCCGAACTGATGCCGTGACGGCACCGGCCGGTCCGTGCCCAGCTCACGCTGCGCCCACTGCCAGTAATCCGCCAGCGGGTTCTCCCCCTCGCGGACCGTCGGCAGGTCGATCCCCTCGTCCAGCAAGGCCTGCGCGCCGGCGGCGTCGTCCTGCAGCAGCAGGAACTTGACCCTGGCCGCCCGGATCCGCGGTTGCGCCCGCACCTGCTCCGGCGCCTGCCTGTAGAACTGCTCGGCGGATCGTGTGTCCCCCGCCTCGACCGCCCACTCGAAAGCCTCCACGAACAACTGGTGCAAGCCGGCCGGAGCAAGTGCCACCGCGTCATCCCAGTCGCGCCCGTCGCCCGAGCGCGACGCGATTTCGCGTGCGGACCATACGGTTTTCAAGCAGTCGCCAGACCTGCGCCACGCGTCGAGCGCGCCGTCGTGATCATCGGCGTACCAGCGGGCGACACCGCGGTGGTACCAGACCAGCCAGTTGTCGTCCTCGACCGCTTCGAGCAGTTCCTTCCAGTGCAGCAACGTCCCGTCCGGCGGCCTCTGGTCGTCGATCGGCTGCGGCATCCGGCCTTCGAGCACCGGCAGCCAGGCGCGTTCCCGGTCGGTCATCGTCTCGTCGGCGAACGGCGTTCCGGCCGAGACCTTCCAGCCCGTACGCCGCAGCTCCAACGCACCCCACCCCGACCCGATCGCGAGCTGCTCGGCGGGCTCGGCGTCGATGACGGTCAGCCACTCCTCTTCGCGCGCGACGAGGGAACGGAGTACGGGCTCCAGTACTTCGCCCGCGGCCGTCCGAGCCGTCTTCCAGTCCTCGGCATGCGCCTTGGCCGGGTCGACGCTGATCCGCCCGTACGCCTCCAGCCACTGCCAATTGGTTGCTGGCGGCAACTTGAGGTGCTCCATCTGGGTCCGCGCCAGGCCGGCCTGGATCTCGGCGTACCCGTGCCCCTCCAGCCCCGGCGAGAGCCACTCCTGCCACCGCTGCCCACCGGTCGACTCGCCCCAGACAAACAGCTTCCGCCCGCGCAGCCGATCCGTCGACGCCTGCGCCAATCCGTTGCCGTCGGCATCGAGTGACGCGATCCAGGGCTGCTCCTCCGGCGGCAGCTCGAAGAAGAAGTCGACCGCCCGCCGGTGCCGCATCGGGTACGACAGGTCGAACCCGTCGTACTCCGGTACGCCGACCAGGTCGAGCCGATTCCCGTACCCGAACCGCCACGCCTGGTCGGCCGGCACGAGCACCCGGGTGAGCGGCGACTGCTCGACCGCGATGTTCGACCACCAGTACGCCGGGGCCGTCTCGCTCGACGGGTTCTGGATCCGCGCGCCGACGTACAGCTGCTCGGAGTCCTCGGGGAGCCAGAAGTCCAGCTGGATGATCAGGTTGCGGGTCCGCTCCAACTCCCACAGGCGCAGTACCGGCGTACCGTCCGGGCCCTCGACGCGAGCGGCGTGCATGGGCGAGCAGGTACCGGTCCAGTGGCCGGTGCTACCGAGGTTCCACTCGACTCCACCAGCGAACCAGGCATTGCGCAGGGCGAGGTTGGCCGGCTGGAAGACCGGGTTGCGGTAGAGCAGCTCATCGCCGCTCGCCTTGTGCACGAGGGAGTAGAGGCGGCCGCCGAGGCTCGGGAGGATGGTGGCCCGGAGGTGATCGTTCTCCAGGACCAGCGAGGGCAGTGCCTGGTCGACGAGCTCACGGTCGTAGCCGTCCTGCTGAAGGGTCGGCAGCGTGCTGGGCAGGCCGCCGAAGACGATGTTCGCGCGCAGATCGGGCGGGAGCTCGTCCAGGTTCTCGACGTGGTGAACCTCGCGGGTGGGGCTCAGCGGCGGCAGCGGGTTCTCCTCGCCGAGCGCGGCGGCCGGGAGTACCAAATCTTGCGCGTAAAGGTTCGTCACCTGCAAATTCTCGCAGTTCCGTGCATTGTCGTCCAGGTTACTCGGGAGTCCGATATACATGGACGACCGACGCGAGAAAGCGAGCACCGATGGATGCGGATGTGATCGTGGTGGGAGCCGGCCTGGCCGGGCTGGCCGCCACCGCCGAGCTGGCCGACGCGGGCAAGAAGGTGCTGCTGCTCGACCAGGAGCCGGAGGCCTCGCTGGGTGGGCAGGCGTTCTGGTCCTTCGGCGGGCTGATGTTCGTGGACTCGCCCGAGCAACGCCGGATGGGCATCAAGGACTCCCGCGATCTCGCGCTGCAGGACTGGCTCGGCTCGGCCGGTTTCGACCGGCTGGACGACGAGGACAAGTGGGCCCGGCAGTGGGCCGAGGCGTACGTCGACTTCGCGTCCGGCGAGAAGCGGCCATGGCTGCACGGCCAAGGGGTCCGGTTCTTCCCGGTCGTCGGCTGGGCCGAGCGCGGCGGCTACAACGCGGACGGCCATGGCAACTCGGTACCGCGCTTCCACATCACCTGGGGCACCGGGCCCGGCCTGGTCGCGCCCTTCGAGCGTCGCGTCCGCGAGGCCGTTGCGAAGGGGCTGGTCGAGTTCCGCTTCCGGCACCGGGTGGACGAGCTGACGGTGACCGGCGGTGTCGTCGACGGTGTCTCCGGCAAGGTGCTCGAGCCGAGTGACGTCGCGCGCGGTGTCTCCAGCTCGCGGGTCGAGGTGGCGGACTTCGCGCTGACCGCGCAGGCGGTGATCGTGACGTCCGGCGGGATCGGCGGCAACCACGATCTGGTCCGCGAGTCCTGGCCGGAGCGGCTCGGCAAGGCGCCGAAGGAGATGATCACCGGCGTACCGGCGCATGTGGACGGCCGGATGCTGGCGATCACCGAGGCGGCCGGCGGCCGGTATGTGAACCGCGACCGGATGTGGCACTACACCGAGGGCATCCGGAACTGGGATCCGATCTGGCCCTCGCACGGGATTCGGATCCTGCCCGGCCCGTCGTCGCTGTGGTTCGACGCGACCGGCAAGCGGCTGCCGGTGCCGCTGTTCCCCGGCTTCGACACCCTCGGCACGCTCGAGCACATCATGAAGACCGGCTACGACTACAGCTGGTTCGTGCTCACCCAGAAGATCATCGAGAAGGAGTTCGCCCTCTCCGGCCAGGAGCAGAATCCGGACCTCACCGGCAAGGACATCAAGGGCGTGCTCGGCCGGGCCCGTGGTGGCGCGACGGCTCCGGTGCAGGCGTTCATGGACAAGGGCGCCGACTTCGTCGTCCGCAACAACCTGTCCGACCTGGTCCGCGGCATGAACGAGGTGGCCGGCTCCGACCTGATCGACTACTCCGACCTGGAGCGGCAGATCCTGGCCCGCGACCGGGAGATGGACAACACCTTCACCAAGGACCTCCAGATCACCGCGCTGCGCGGTGCCCGGAACTACCGCGGCGACAAGCTGATCCGGGTCGCGCCGCCGCACAAGATCCTCGATCCCAAGGCCGGGCCGCTGATCGCGGTCAAGCTCAACATCCTGACCCGCAAGTCGCTCGGCGGTCTGCAAACCGACCTGGATTCTCGCGTACTCCGTGCCGACGGCACCCCGCTGCCCGGCGTCTACGCGGCCGGCGAGGTGTCCGGCTTCGGCGGCGGCGGGATCCACGGGTACCGGTCGCTCGAAGGCACCTTCGTCGGAGGATGCCTCTTCACCGGTCGTACTGCGGGTCGCGCCGCAGCCAAAGCAGTGTCCTGACGGCCCATCCGGAAAGGGGGTCTTATGTGCCCGGATCCCCTGTCCGGAGGCAAGCCCCGCTCCTAGCGTTGCGCGCAGTCAACTCTGGGAGGACCCGCTATGCGCCGCCTCGCTCTGTCCGTCGCCGTGTTGTTGCTGGCCAGTGGAATCAGCACACCGGCCCAGGCCCAGGGATGCCCGCGGTTGCGGGTTCCAGGGGCGCAGTACCAGGTGATCGCTTGCCTGGACGATCTGACCACCGCCGGGACGGTCGGGTCGGGGCACACCAATCCGGCCGACTACGCGGGGTTGACGCATTCTGGGCTGCCGCAGCAGTCCGGCGTACCGGGTGTGCAGGTCGACGGGTACTTCCCGGACACCTCGCGGACGAACACCAACCATGGCTGGAACCACGACTCCCAGTTCGTCATCCGGCTGCCGGAGAACTGGAACGGCGGGCTGGTGGTGGCGGGCTCGCCCGGGGTCCGGGCGCAGTACGCGAACGACCGGGCGATCTCGGACTGGGTGCTCGCGAAGGGGTACGCGTTCGCCGCCACCGACAAGGGCAACACCGGTGCGAACTTCTTCACCGACGGGGTCCGGCCGGGTGACGCGATCGTCGAGTGGAACCAGCGCACCACCCAACTGACCCGGGCCGCACGGACGGTTGTCGCCCAGCACTACGGGCGGGCGCCGCGCGAGGTGGTGGCCGCCGGTATCTCCAACGGCGGCTATCTGGTCCGCTGGCAGTTGGAGAACCATCCGGAGCTCTACACCCGCGGCATCGACCTCGAAGGCACGCTGTGGACCGTCCGCGGGCCGAACCTCTTCACCTTCTTGCCTCCGGCAATCAAAGGCTACGAGCAGCAGTCACCCGAGCAGATCGTCGCGGCCGGCTTCGACCCCCGCTCCGACTTCCTGTGGGACTACCACTACACCGTCTACTGGAAGCTGACCCAGCGGATCTACGCGGCCGAACTCGATCCGTCGTACACCGGGACCGAGGCCGACTACGACTACGCGTCCCGGCCGGCCGCACATGAGGCAGTACGCCGGATCGCCTTGACCGGAAGGATCGGCCGGCCTCTGACGACCATCCACGGCACCCTCGACAGCCTGCTGCCGATCAGCCAGGACTCCGACGTGTACGCCGAACTCGTGCGGCGCTCGGGCCGAGGGCGACTGCTCACGTACCAGCGGGTCGAGGCAGGCAACCACGTCGACGGTCTCGTCGACGCCCACCCCGACCAGCTGGTGCCGCTGGTTCCCCTGCTGCAGCAAGGGATCGCACGTTAGAACACCATCGTGAGGAGGTCGGCGAAGAGTTCGTGTTCGTCGACCTCCAGGCCGCGGTTGGTGAACCAGGAGCACATGTTGTGGCAGTCGCGCATCAGGAAGTCCATCCCCTTCGGGTTGCCGACGATGTCGACGACCTGCGGGAGATCGATCATCACGATCCGCTCGCCCTGGGCCAGCACGTTGTACGGCGACAGGTCGCCATGCGCGAGCCCGGCTCTGGCCAGCTCGCGCATACCGTCGCGGAGCTGCTCGTAGTACGAGCTGAGCAGTTCGCCCTTGGGCCGGACCTGCGCCAGTCGCGGTGCCGCGCCGCCGTCACCGTCGTCGATGAACTCCATCAACAGCTCGGTACCGTCGACCTGGACCGGGTACGGAACGGGAACCCCGGCCTTCCAGAGCCGGCAGAGTGCATCCCACTCCGCGTAGGCCCATTGCCCGGCCGCGACGCTGCGACCGTGCGAGGTCTTCTTCGCCATGGCACGGGTGTCACGGCTGTTGCGGGTACGCCGGCCTTCGACGTACGACGTGCTGCGGTGGAACGAGCGGTGCTCTTCACTGCGGTACCGCTTGGCGGCCAGCAGCGACCGTCGCGCGGGGTTGTCGCCGATCTGCTCCACTGCTCGCTCGAGCAGGAAGACATCGGCTTCTTTACCGGTTTTGAGGATGCCGAGCTCGGTATCGATCGCGGCCTGTTCCGTCACCACCCACGAGGGGCGGGGATCAGGCCCGCGAGAACCGCGCTCGACATCCAGCCAGGTGGACCAGCGCTGATCCGGCGCCAGCTGCTCTTCTACTTCGCTGAAGTGGAAGACGAAGGCGTCGGCTACGTCCGGTTCGAGGTCAGAGAGTTGGTGGTCGGTACGAAAGACGTCGGAAGACATCGGATGTGCTCCTGGAGAAAGAAGTGAGGCTGACGCGGACATGCCGCAGCGCAGTGATGGCCATTCGTCCAGCCCTCCTTAGTCCAGGCAGCATTCGTAGCTGCACGATCCCGATCAGGATGCAGGCCGCTTCCTGGCGACGCAACTGATTTATGAGCGGTCGGTCAGGTCGGTGATGGTGACGTCGATGCCGTCGGTGCCGAACGGCGGTTCGACCGGGCCGAGGAGGTCTGTGATGACCTCGAAGGTGATGGACCTGATCTGCTCGCCCAGCGCCGGGAGGTCCTGGCCGTAGGCAGCGACGACCTCGACAACGGCGCCGGTGGCCCGGCCTTCCTCGCCGACGAAGGAGACGCGGGACAGCTCGCAGCCAGGCAATGCGTTGACGGCTGCGCGAAGATGGCTGACCAGGACGTGGTCGGCGACGTACAGGGGACCGCCGCTGTCGGCCTCGGCCAGGATCGGACGAGAGCGTCGGGTGACCGAGCGCAGCTTCTGCTGGATGGAGGCGGAGATGTCGACCCAGCCCGGCTCGGGAGCCGACCGTGCTTCGGCCGCGGCGCGGCGCAGGATGTCTTCGGTCATCGCCAGTCCTCCAGCTTCTCCTGGAGCGCTCCCCGGGCTCGCGCCAGCTGACCCCGTACTACGGTCGGGGTCGTCGCGAGCACTTCGGAGATCTCGAGGTAGCTCATCTCCTCGACCTCACGGAGCAGCCAGACCGCGCGTTGCCGGTCGGGCAGTTCGGCCAGCGCGGCGTCGAGTGCTTCGAGCAGTTCGGTCCGGACGACCGGCTCGACCGGGTCGGAGCCGCCGGCGGGCATTCCGGTGAGGGTCTCGTCCGCCACCGGGGTCGGTCGCTTCTTGCGCAGCAGGTCGATCGCCTTGCGGGCGGTGAGGGTGAAGAGCCAGGTGCGCAGCTTGGAGTCGCGGCGGAAGTCGGGAAGCGCCTTCCAGGCGGCGACGAACGCATTCTGGACCACCTCCTCGGCATCGCCGTGATCGTTGAGCATACGGCGCGCGTACCTGAACATCGCCGGGCCGTGCCGCTCGATCACCGCCGCGAACGCGTCCGCGTCACCGAGCGCGGCGGCCCGCCGCAGCGCGTCGTCACCGGCCTGCGACCAACCGTCGGCCTGCGGCCGTACGGTAACTCGCACCGATCCAGTGACCCCGTTCACACGAACAACCTAGGCGACGCGCGTGACATCGGGGTACCAGGCCTCGTCTTACCGAGTGTCGAACACTGTTGCAGTTGGCAATCAACGAGGGGATGACATGGCTGAGACGAGCCTGACCACAACGAGTCTGACCGCGAAGGCCGGCACCGAGGTGGTGGCCGAGCCGGCGACGAGCGCGCTGGTGAGCGAGTACGGCCGGACGGCGATCGCCGACACGGTGGTCTCGAAGATCGCCGGGATCGCCGCCCGCGAGGTGACCGGCGTGCACAACCTCGGCGGCGGTACCGCCCGCGCCGTCGGCATGCTGCGCGAACGCATCCCCGGCTCCCGCACCAACCTCTCCCAGGGCGTCTCCGTCGAGGTCGGCGAGAAGCAGGCCGCCGTCGACATCGAGGTGGTGGCCGACTACGGCGTCAGCATCGCCGACCTGGCCCAGGGCATCCGGCGCAACGTCATCAGCGCCGTGGAACGGATGACCGGCCTGGAGGTCACCGAGGTGAACATCGCCGTCAGCGACGTCCACCTGGACGGTGAAGACGACACGGACGACACCGACGACCAGCCGGAACGCCGGGTCCAATGACCGAAGATCTTGCCGAGCAGGTGGCGGCTCTGGTGCGTTCTGTACCAGGGGTTGTCGGACTGCACGGCGGGGTGTTCGGGGAGGTTGCCACCTACCTGCCGGGGCGGCGGGTTTCGGGGGTTCGGATCACGCCGGAGCGGGCTGAGGTACACGTAACGCTCGTTTTAGGCGAGCCCGTGCGGGCTACCGCTGAGATCGTGCGCGAGCTGGTGGCGGAGCTCACCGGCGTACCGGTTTTCGTCACCGTCGAGGACGTTGTCACCACCACTGTTGCCAAGGAGATCTCGTGAGTTATCCGATCATCGGGCTGTTCGCCGGATTGTTGCTGGCGGTTGCGGCTGCAGCGGGTGGGTTCCTCGGGTTCCTGCTCGCCCTCGTGCTCGGCGGCGTGGGCTACGCGGTCGGCAGGTACCTGGAGGGCGCGAAGTCCATCGACGACGTCTTCCGGCCCAAGCGCCGTGGCTGACGAAGCCCTCCTCGACGCCGAGCCGGCAACCGTCACCGGGCCGGCGCCCGGCACCGTGCCCGCGGCTGACTTCGGGGCTGCCGCGGACGAGCCGGCGGCGCGGGGACGGACGGAGATCAAGCCGCGCGTCACCGAGCGGATCGCCGAGGTGGCGGCCGCTCGGGTGCCGGGTGTGGCCAAGCAGGAGGCGACCTTCGGGCGTGGTCTACCGCGGGCGGAGGCGCGGCAGGCCGGTCAACGGGTGCGACTCCAGCTGAGGATCGCCGTGCTCTGGGGTCGCCCGCTCGCCCAGGTCGCCGCCGACACCCGTACGGCCGTTGCCGAACAGGTGAACGCGTTGACCGGTCTCGAGGTCGACACCGTCGACGTCCACATCGAGACCGTTCTTCCCGATCGCGAACTGACGATCGCCGAACCGAGGAGGGTGTTGTGACCGCAGCCAAACGACCGGTCCGTACGCCGGCCGCCGTGCCCGTCGGCATCATCGGCGCGATCGCCCTCGGACTCCTCGGCGCCGCCGCGGTCCGCGACGCCTTGCAGGCACTCGACGTGGTGAAGGGCAGCTCTTGGTCGGGCTCGCTGGCCGATCGGGTCAAGCTGATCGAGCCCGCCGAGTGGATGCTGCCGTTCGGCATCGTCGCCGTGCTGCTCGGGCTGTGGTTCGTGATCGCCGCACTCAAACCCCGCCGTACGACGCAATGGCAGGTCGGCGACTCGTCGGTCTGGATTCGCCCCAAGGACGCCGCCCGGCTCGCCGCGGGTGCTGCCTCCGAGGTCGGGTCGGTGCTCTCGGCAACAACTTCGGCGAGGCGGCGACGGATCAGCGTCGACGCCGTCACCACGACAGATGCCGCGCATGTCGGCGAGGAACTCGAGGCGGCCGTCACCAGCCGACTAGCACCGCTGAGCCGACCGCCCCGCATCCGCACCCGCGTGCGCTTGGAGGAGAGCTGAGATGGGCCGAGGACTGATCGCTCTGGATCGCGTGGTTGCTTTCGTACTGGGCGTGCTGCTCCTCGCCGGTGGCGCGGCAGCGCTCGCCTGGAGGTACGACGTCTTCGCCGACGCCCCTTCGAAGGTCAGGGTCACCGACGCGCCGACCGTGGTCGCCGAAGATTGGTGGCCCTGGGCAACAGGTGCGGTAGGGGTCGTGCTCGTGCTGCTGGCATTGACCTGGCTGCTGCGCCACATCCCGCGTCGCCGGATCAATCGGCTGGCCCTCGATGGCAGCTCGGCCGAAGGTCGTCTGAGTGCTGACGTCGACTCCGCAGTCGGTGCTGCTGCTCAGGTGCTGGCCGCGGATCCAGCCGTACGATCCTGCAGCGGTCATCTCGTCACCGATCGCGGCGAGGTGGTCGCCGAGCTCAAGACGACCATCAACCCGGATGCCGATCTCGACCAGCTGCGGAACACCGCAGACCGAGTACTCACCGAACTCCGCGAGATGGTCGGCCGCGACGAACTCCGCACCCGAGTGCTGCTCCGCACCGCCCGTCAACAAACGACGACTCCACGAGTGATCTAGCGGAACTGCGAGCGAGCTGTCGGCCTCAGGCGTAGTTGCTGGGGTGGGGCGATCGAGCGGCAGATGATCTCCGGGAGGATCTTGTTCTGCCAGCTCTGCGACTGGTCGAGCTGACGGCGGTGTTCGGCATACGCCTCGTCGCTCGGGAAGACGGCGAACCACGCGAGCACCACCTCGTCTCTGAGCGGCAGCGCCGGAAAGTTGTTCTCGGCGACGAGCGTCTCGAAGGTCGCCGCGAGCGTGGCACCGGTCGCGCTCAGCACCGGCGCGATCTGGTCAGCGAAGTACTCCCCGAACCCGTCGTCAGGCGAACCGCGGTGATAGACCACCCCCGCAACCACCGACGACGGAATCTCAGTCGCACCGATCGGCGGCCTGGCCGCGCCCAGCTCGGGATAGGCAGCACCGAACTCGAGAGGCTTCAGCAGCAAGGCGTTGTCCGAGTCCTTCATCGTCACATTGGCCTCAGCACCGCGCTCCTTCCACACCGGCCCGTAGTAGAAGCCGTTCAGCGCCGCCTCACGCGTGGCCAGATCAGGAAATCCCCGGATCCAGGCGAACCGCTCCGGATCGTCGAGATCCCGGAACTGCCCGACCAGATGCATCCCGTAGGCCTCCTGCCCCTCGACGAACGCCTCGTCGAAGACCCGGACCAGGTCGTCCCGCCGCCCCGGGTACACGGTGTACTGCCTCAAATCCACCACGCCACAACAGTCGACTCTCACACCGGCCAGTCAATCGCCGAACACTGACAAGTACCGGCAGTGTTTGTTCGACGGGTACTAGGTCGTGATGATCGACGAAGCACGCCTCGCCACGTATCTGCAGGACCACTACGCGGGCTCCTCCGCCGGTATCGAGCTGTTCAAGCGAGCCGCGGACCAGCAGACCGACCCGGTCGTCCGTACTGCGCTGGCCAAGATGGTGCAGGAGGTCGAGGAGGAACGGACCGCCCTCGAACGCTATCTGGCCGCGGTCGGTGCCAAGCCCGACCAGCTCAAGAACGCCGGCGCCTGGATGGCCGAGAAGCTCTCCCGCCTCAAGCCCAACGGCGAACTACTCCGGCGCTCCCCACTGAGCGACCTGGTCGAGCTGGAGACCCTCCGCATCGCCGTCGAGGGCAAGGCAGCCGGCTTCCGCACCCTGCGCGCCCTGGCCGACGACGAACCCCACTTCGACGCCGCCGAACTGGACAGCCTGCTGACCCAGGTCGCCCAGCAGATCGAAGACCTGGAAGCCCTCCGGATGGCCACCGCCCAGCGGGTCCTCCGCCACCCCTGACACCCGCCAATGGTGGGCTTGAACACCAAGCGGTGACCTTGAACACGTTATTCCTTGTCCAAGGTCACCGCTGAGTGTTCGAGGTCGCCAGTTCTGGCGGCCGGGGTCAGGTGAAGATGCTCACACCGCCGGGGCCCACCAACAGGCCGACGACGATGAGGGCGGCGCCCATCAGGAGCTGACCTCGGACGAGGGAGACGATCCCGGAAATGACGAGGATCGCCGCGATGATCCAGAGAATCAGGAGCATGGTCGTTCCTTCCTCTACGAGCCGGAGCCATCGAGGCGTCCGGCGGCTGATACCCCGTGCGACTACGCACATCAGGTGCCCGCGCCGAACCACCCCAAACGGTGCGAGATTCAAACAGCTGTAACACGAGAGGGGTTGCGTGTGGCCGGTCAGTTTGATCTGGTGGAGGGAGTGGTTCAGCAATGACGCCACCACCGCAGGACCGACACGACGAGGTTTCTCACCGTGACGATCGCACCTGTCCGTAGTACCGACTCGCAGACTCTGATCGCGGACTCCACCCACCAGTTGCTCGCCGAGGCGGACGGCATCGCCGACCCGCGGCGCCAAGAGCTGCTCGACGAGGTGGTCATCCTGAACGCGCCGGTCGCGCGTTCGATCGCCTCCCGCTACCGCCGCAAGGGTGTCGACAGCGACGACCTCGACCAGGTCGCCTACCTGGGCCTGGTCAAGGCCGCCAACGGCTATCGTCCCGACGCGTCGACCGCCTTTCTCTCCTACGCCGTACCGACGATCCGCGGTGAGCTGAAGCGCTACTTCCGTGACTGTGCCTGGGTTGTCCGCCCGCCGCGCCGGGTCCAGGAGATGCAGGGTTCCATCGCCGCCGCCGAGCCCGAGCTGACCCAGCAACTCGGCCATCTCCCGACCGACGAGGAGACGGCCGAAGCGTTGGGCACCGACCCCGGCGAGGTCGCTGAGGCGGCCTCCGTCCGCGGCTGCTTCAACACGCTCTCACTCGACGCGCCCGCCGCGACCGACACCGGCGCACGCCTGGTGGACACCGTCGCCGACGCAGAGGAGGGCTACGAGCTGGTCGAAAACGTCCATACCCTCACCCCGGCTGTCTCCGACCTCGACGACCGGGACCGCCAGATTCTTGCCCTCCGCTTCTGCGGCGGCCTGACCCAGGAAGAGATCGGCAACGAACTCGGCGTCAGCCAGATGCAGGTCTCCCGGCTCCTCCGCAACATCCTCGACCGCCTCCGCACCGAACTCACTGTCCCGCGAGATTGATCCGGAACACGTCGCCGTTGCCGATCGCCTGCTGGTCGGCCGTATCGCCTGCCGTCAGACCGGACACATAAGCCTTGCCATGCTGGGTCGCCACGAACAGGTTGGCCTCGGCAAACGCGTCGGCGCCATCGTCCTCGGTGGTGCCGAACTGCTCCCCCGACGCACGCGTCAGATCGCCTTTGTACCTGACCAGGACCGCATCGAACTTCCCCACCACAGCCCGCAACGCCCCATCCGTGAACCCTGCAACGACAAACCCGGTCTCGTCGCGCGCGATCGCGGCGCCCTTGTCGTTCCCTGTCGTGCCGACTTGGTCCTTCCACACCACCACTCCCGCAGCATCGACTCGCGCAACGATGAGGTCCTTGTCCCCAGCCAAGGCGCCCGCGAAGTCACCTGCCGAATAACCTGTAAGCAGCACACCGCCTGCTCCGTCAGCCGTCATCGCCCAGAACTCGTCCGCCTGCGGAGTCCCCAACTGCTCCACCCACACGCGATTCCCGTCGCGATCGAACCGCGCGACGAACCCATCGACATCCCCGACAGGTGAGCCCAGCGCCCCCGCCGTCATCCCCGCGAGGTACACACCGTCCCCGCTCACCGCCAGCGCCATCCCCTTCTCCTCACCGGCGCTGCCGAACTGCCGCAGCCAAACCTGCTTGCCCTCAGCATCCAACTTGGCGAGGAACACGTCCTTGTCCCCCGCATTCACCCCACCCAGCTCACCCTTCGTATACCCACCCACATAGACCGCACCATCGGCATCCGCAGCCACCGCATACCCGCGATCAGCAGCCGCCGTCCCCAACTTGGTGAACCACCGCTGATTCCCCTGTACGTCGTACTGCGCCACGAACGCATCATCCGACCCACTGCCGGTCGTGTAACCCACCACAGCCGGCCGCCCCAACGCATCCAGCACCACCCCATACGCGCGCTCAGTCCCCGCCGTCCCGAACTCCCGCGTCCACACCCGCGCGCCGTCCGGCCCGTACTTCGTCAGCGCGACGTCCTTGCCCCCGGCGTACGGCTGCCCCTCGATCGATCCCTCGGCGGCGATCGCCTCATAACTGTTGCCCGCCTCGTCGACAGCGACGCCACCCGCGCGGTCCTCCCCCGGCGTACCGGACAGTGCGGCCTTCATCAGCGTCACGGGTGGTTTGCCGATGAACCGGAATACGTACTTCGCCCCTTCGGCGAACGTCGGCCCCCAGACGTCCCAGTCATGGCCGCCGTCGACCACCCGGAACTCACTCGTCAGGCCCGGCACCCGAACCGCCTGGTTGAACACCACATGCGCCTCGAAGTCGAGGTCATGCTGATAGTCCTTCGGCTTCGGGTTCTTGTACTCGTCGTCACCCACGGCGATGAACAGGTGCGACGGCAATCCCTTGGCTGCAAAGGTCTTGAACGCCGCGGGGTAGTTCAGCTTGCGATAGACCGCCTCACTGAAGGCATCCTTTCCCTTGCCATAGGCACCGAACTCCCGTGCACTGGAGTCCTTCGGCGGCTGCGGTGAGTACACCGCCGGACTGAGCACGATCGCGGCGCCGAACAGTTCCGGATAGACCATTGAGTAGCGCAAGGCGCCTGATCCACCCATCGAGTACCCGGCGATGGCGCGCCCGGTCCGGTCGGTGATCGTCCGGTAGGTCGCATCCACCTGCGGCACCAGGTCATGGATCAGCGCCGTCTCGACGGGCCGACCGGGATCCTTGCCCTTGTAGGCCGAGTCGACGTAATAGCTTGCCCGGCTGCTCCAGGGCGCGTCGGGCATGATCGCGATCGTCGGCGGGATGTCACCGGCCGCGATCATCGCGTCGAGTTGCCCCTTCATCTGGGTCCACGCGGCCATTGAGTCGCCGCGGCCGTGCAGTAGGTAGAGAACTGGGTAACGCGCGGTCGAAGCGGCGTACCCGGCGGGCAGATACACGTTGTAGGCGATGTCTTCACCCAGCGTGCTCGAACGGAAGCTCGCGGCGGTGACAGTGCCTGGTTCAGGCGCCTTCGCGGGGCCGGCTGAGGGCAGCAGGAAGTTGACCAGGAGGGCGGCCGCGAGGGCCGGGACAGTGACGCGCATAGCTGTTTTGTAATCGCTTACGTAAACGATTACAAGAGGTCGACGGTTAGCTCTCGGATCGCGGGGCACCGGGGGTGGGTCCGATTCGCAGCGACAAGAGGAGAACCCGATGGGTATCGGAGACAAGCTCAAGAACTCCGCCGAGGAAGCCAAGGGCAAGATCAAGGAGAAGACCGGCGACGCGACGGACAACGAGGACCTGCAGGCCGAGGGCCAGGCGGACAAGTCCGTCGCGGATCTGAAGCAGGCCGGCGAGAAGGTCAAGGACGCGTTCAAGGACTGACCCATCCGGTAACGTCTGGGTGTGGACTTCGACGAAGCGGCCGACGCGCTCTACGCAGCGCCGTCGGCCGACTTCATCTCCCGGCGCAACGAGCTGGCCAAGCAGCTGAAGGCCGATGGCGACCAGCTCGGTTCGACCCGGCTGAAGGCGCTGCGCAAGCCGACCGTCGCCGCCTGGCTGGCCAACCTGCTCGCCCGGGAACTGCCGGACGACATCGACGATCTACTGGCGTTGGGTGACGAGTTCCGGCAGGCGACGGCTGATCTCGACGGTGAGAAGCTGCGGGAGCTGACGCCGAGGCGACACAAGCTCCTCGATCAGCTGTCCAAGTCGGCGGCCGGGCTGGCCGAGCGCGAGGGACAGAAGGTCAGCGCCGATGTCGGGCAGAAGCTCCGCGAGACGCTCGACGCAGGCTTGGTCGACCCGGCCGCCGGTGAGGCAGTCCGCGAGGCTCGACTCAGCAGCGCGCTGCGGCACGTCGGGTTCGGGGTCGTCGACGAGAGCGGCGAGCCGTCCAACGTCACGCCGCTGACCGACGAGCGGCGCCAGCGCGCTCAAGACCGCCGCCGTGCGCGGGCCGAAGTACCGGAGCCTGAGAAGGAGACGGAGTCGGCCGCCGCGAAGGCGAAGCGGGAGAAGGCCGAGCAGGAGCAGGAAGAGCGCGAGGCTGCGGAGAAGGCGGCCGCCAAGAAGGAGCTCGACGACGCGGTCGCGGCGGCTGAGGCAGCCGAAGCTGTTGTCGCGGACCTCGACACCCAGCTCAGCGATGCCCGGGATGCGCTGGTCGAGGCGCAGGAGGCCGTGCACCGGGTCGGCGAAGAGCTGGACGAAGCCCGAAAGGCCGCCCGCGCGGCGCAGAAGGACAGCCGCGAGGCGAAGAAGCGATACAACCGGCTCTGATCGGGTACCTGGCACCCAACTGGGTGTTGCGAGAAGGGAACCGATGATGGCGCGCGCGATCTGGAGTGGGTTCATCAGCTTCGGTCTGGTCTCGGTACCGGTCGGGTTGTACTCCGCGACCGAGGAGCATCATCTCGACTTCCACCAGTTCCAGCGGGGTACGTCGGACCGGATCCGGAACAAGCGGGTGAACGAGCGCACCGGGCGAGAGGTCGACTACGAGAAGATCGTGAAGGGCCATGACGTCGGCGGTGGCGAGTACGTGATCGTCGAGCAGGAGGAACTGGCCGACATCGCGCCCGGGCGGTCGCGCTCGCTGGAGATCACCCGGTTCGTCGACCTGGACGAGATCGATCCGATCCACTTCCAGAAGAGCTACTACCTGGCACCCTCGGATGCCGAGAACGCTTCGTCGTACGGACTGTTGCGCGACGCCCTGGCCAAGACGAACCGGGCCGGCATCGCGTCGTTCGTGATGCGCAGCAAGGAGTACCTCGCCGCGATCCGCGCCGACGGCAAGGTGATCGTGCTGGAGACGATGTTCTTCGCCGACGAGATCCGCGACCCCGCCAAGGAAATCGGCGACCTGCCCGCCAAGTCCTCCACCGGCAAGCAACTCAAGATGGCCGTCGACCTGGTCGAGGCGATGAGCGGCAACTGGCGCGCGAGCGACTACAAGGACAGCTACACCGAACGCGTCAAGAAACTCGTCGCCGACAAACGCAAGGGCAAGGAGATCGTCATCAGCGACGAGGCCCCCGAGGCAACCACCACCACCGACCTGGTCACCGCCCTCCGAGCCAGCGTCGAAGCCGCCAAGTCCCGCCGCGCCGCCGGCAAGAAGACCCCGGCCAAGAAGTCCACGGCAAAGAAGGCCGCAACGAAGAATACTGCGGCCAAGAAGACCACCGCCAAGAAGACCGCAGCGAAGAAGAAAGCCGCCTGACCGCTGCAACAACCTGCAATCTCAGGCACGTCGCGCCCTCGAATCGAGCGTGGTGGGTGATCCTTGGGTGTGCGTGAACGACTGGGGAGAATCCCCACCTGGGCGTTGGTTCCGCTGATGGGCGTGCCGGTCGGGGCCGCGATGGGGATCTCCGTCACGAAGGACGGGGGAAGTACCGGGTCCGCGATGCTCTCCGGGATCCTGCTCGGCCTGTTCTTCGGCCTGGCGATGACCTTCGCGCTGAATCGACAGCGCCCTCTCGTGCGCCAGGCTCTGGGCACGAACACCTCACCGGCTTTGCGCCGCGCCGCGATTCGCGCCGTACGGTGGGGGCCGGTCCCCGCCGATCCGGAGGTCCGTGCGGCAGCGATCCGCTTGGCGGAGTACCAGCTGAATCTCCTGCGGGGCCAGCGCAGGGTGTTGCTGATCGTCTGGCCGCTGCTGCTGGCCGCCACCATCGCCAGTACCCTCGCCTACGACAACGCACCCTGGCCGATTGCGCTGGTCGCAATCTACCTGTCCCTGATCGGCTACCAACTCCTCCGCCCGAAGATCCTGCGCGCCCGCATCGAGGAGCTGACGAAGGGTTCCGATGAGAACGTTTCTTAGCAAGCCGCCGGCCTGGGCTGTCGGTCTGGTGTCCGGTGTTCCGTTCGGGATCGGGATGGGGTTCTTCATCAAGAGCGACGGGGACAGTCTCAGGGCCAGCATGATCTCCGGCACAGTCCTCGGGGTGGCCTTCGGGGTCGCGATGGCCTTCACCCTGCGGCGGCAGCTGCACCTACTGGTACGGACCGTGGGCTCGGAAATCTCGCCTGCCGACCGGCGGGCCGCAGGGCGCGCTCTGCGGCGCGGACCGGTTCCGGCCGATCCCAGGATCCGCGCGGCCGCGATCCGGCTGGCCAGGAACCAACTGGAGCTCCTCCAACGCTGGCGGCTGCGGTCACTGGTCATCTTTGGCCTTCTCCTGGCCGTCAGCATCACCGGCGTCTTCGCCGGCTCGCACTGGGGCATCACGCTGGTCGCGCTTTATTTGTTCGGCCTCGGCTATCAGCTCGTCCGGCCGCGGATGCTGCGGTCGCGGCTCGACGAGTTAACCCAGGGATTCGAGGAGCACGGTTCTTAGCAGGCTGGCTGGGCTGCGGGGGCCGGCGTCGGAGCGGATGGCTAGGTAGCCGGTGTTGAGGGGTGGGAGTTCGGGGTCGGCTAGTAGGCGGAGGCGGCCGGCAGCTAGGTCTTTCTCGCAGAGGTACAGCGGTAGGACGCTTGCTCCGGCGCCGGCTAGTACGGCGGTGAGGACGCCTCGGAGGTCGGGGACTACGAGGCCGACGTTTCTTGTCAGGCGTACTCCGAAGATGCTGCGCCAGTAGCGGCGGAGGATTGGAGCCTCCTCGGCATAGGCGACCAGGGGGATGTGGCGCAGTTGGTCGGGGGTGGTGACCGGCGTACCGGAGTACCAGCGGGGTGCGGCTACTAGCGCGAAGGTTTCGTCGTAGAGCGGTGTGACCTGTACGCCGGGGCGGCGCGGCCGGGTCGAGCTGATGACGACGTCCAGGGAGCGATCCAGCAGGCCGGCGATCAGCTCGTCCGGGAGGCCGAAGCGGGTGCGGAGTTGGAGGCCGTCGGCCAGGCGGCCGGCCAAAGCGGGTAGGACCTGATGGCTGATGTAGTCGGCCGGGCCGCCGAGGTGGACCGTGGCCGCGACCGGCTCATCCAGTTCGTCGACGACCAGGCCCTGGAGCGTGTCGATCGGGTCGGCGATCCGGCGGGCCAACTCGTCACCCGCGGCGGTCGCCAGTACGCCGCGCGCCCGCCGCTCGAACAGCGGTCGCCCGACCGCCGCCTCCAGCGCCTTGAGATGCGCCGTCACGGTCGGCTGCGACAACCCCAGTTGCTCCGCGCCGGCCGTGATCGACCCGGCGCGGTGGACCGCCAGGAAGCTGCGCAGCAGGTCGAGCGAGATCGTCACATCAGGAATCCTATGCCTCGCCCAACGAATGCCTATTGGTCCCCGATGGGTCGACCTGGTCATGATGGACCACATGACACGCGTACTGATTGCCCTCACCAGCCACTCCCAGCTCGGCGACACCGGCCGGAGTACTGGTTTCTATGCCGGCGAGGCCGCCGAGCCGTGGACCGTCTTCAAGAACGCCGGCTATGACGTCGAGCTCGTCTCGGTCGCCGGTGGCAAGCCGCCGGTGGACGGCGTCGACGACGCCGACCCGGACCAGAAGCAGTTCTTCGCCGAGGCCGACCTCGATCACACCAAGACGGCCGCCGAGCTGACCGCCGGCGACTACGACGCGATCTTCTACGCGGGCGGGCACGGCGCGATGTGGGACTTCCCCGGTGCCAAGGACCTCGCCTCGCTCGCGGCCGGGATCTACGAGAACGGCGGCGTCGTCGCGGCCGTCTGCCACGGTCCGGCCGGGCTGGTCGAGCTCAAGCTCTCCGACGGCAAGTACCTGGTCGACGGCAAGAACGTCGCCGGATTCACCAACTCCGAGGAGAACGCGGTCGGCCTCACCGAGGTCGTCCCGTTCCTGCTGGCCGACGAGCTGACCGCCCGCGGCGCGATCCACCACCCGGCCGCCGACTTCACCGACCAGGTCGTCACCGACGGCCGACTCGTCACCGGACAGAACCCGGCGTCAGCCCGTAGTACCGCGACTGCTGTGACTGCAGTACTCGACAAGAACTAAGGCAGTAGGTAGACGCCGGGGTCCGCGGGCGCCCCGGCGTCGAGCCAGCGCTGGAAGCCGTCGGGGTTGCGCCGCTCGAACTCGTCCAGGCAGATCCGTCGCACCTCCGCGACCGCCTGCCGATCCCGCGGCCCGGCACCTTGCGCGAGCGTCGTGGTCGTCTCGCCCCAGACCCCGCAGAGCTCCTCGATCGTGAGCGGGCACTGGAGTGAGGCGATCAGCTTCTCGTCCTCGAGGTGGTCCGCGTGGGTCGGCTCCATCAGTCCGCCGTACTCCGCGTCCCGCCGCCGGCGACCCGACAGCCGTCCACCCGGCCGACCGCGACCCGACCGCCGGCGCCGCGGCCGTCGCTCGCGACGGGTGTCCGGCAGCGCCAGGTCGACCAGCACGAAGATGACCGCCGCGATCATCGCGATCACGAACCCGAGCGCTCCCCAGCTGAGCAGCCGGATCAGGCCCGGCACCGCGAGGACGGCCCCGGCAGCCGCGGCCGCGACGATGAGCGGGGACTGGTACGGCGTCTCGTCGGCGAGGTACTTGATCACCGCCGCCAACGGCCAGATCAGCGCGAGCACGACGGCGAGCAGGATCGACGCGGCCAGCGGGCCGAGCATGATCACACCGGCCAGCAGTCCGGACGTGCCGATCCCGACGCCGGCGGCCACCGCCGTACGCCGAAGCCAGAGGGGTACGCGCATCTCGCCTCACACGGAGAAAACAACCTGTCTTCTCAACGATTTACCGCGTGGATCGGTTCCGGTCCAGCATGAAAGCATGCTCAAAATGACGAGCACTCTGATCCGCGCCCGCACCGCGGCCGACCTCGACGACTGCGTCCGGCTCCTCGCGGAGGTCCACAAGATGGCCGGCTATCCGGTGAACTGGCCGGCCGATCCGGCCGGCTGGCTGTCACCCGAGGGAGCGCTCGGTTGCTGGGTGCTCACCCTCGACAGCGAACTCGCGGGCCACCTGATCATCACCGCAGAACCCCCGGGGGAGGCGTTGGTGGAGCGGTTGTTTGTGGATCCTCGGCGGACTCGGGCGGGGCTTGGGCGGCGGTTGCTGGAGCATGCGATCGACTTTGCCGCGGAGCAAGGTCTGCGTTTGATGCTCGACGTCGTCGACAAGCCCGACGGCGCGGTCGACTTCTACCGGCGTACCGGCTGGCGCGAGGCCGGGCGGATTCCGATCGACTGGGGAGGCGCCGAGGCGTCGGAGATGCTCCGGTTCGAGGCGCCGGCCAGGGCCTGAACGCGCCCGGTCCGTGGGCAAGGCTGTGGATTCGGCCGACTTCGCGGATCATGTTGCGGGTGAGGATCAACCTGTGACCGCCGTCGACGAGCTCTTCGCCGACCGGGTCCGCGCGCTCAAACCGGTCCCCTCCGATCACCCGGCCGACGTCCTGCTCAGCCTGTACGACGCTCAGCTCGGCAGCCGGCACGCCGACCTGGCCGCCCGCTGGCTCCAGTCGCAGGGGCACGGGTACTACACGATCGGCTCGGCCGGACACGAGGGAAACGCGGCCGTTGCGGCGGCACTCGAGCCGACTGACCCCGCGCTGCTGCATTACCGGTCGGGCGCGTTCTACCTGGCGCGCGCGGCGCAGTACCGGGACAAGGACGGGCTGCGGGACATCCTGCTCGGCGTCGCGGCGGCGACCAGTGAGCCGATCTCGGGCGGCCGGCACAAGGTGTTCGGGCGGCACGACCTGGCGATCATCCCGCAGACCTCGACGATCGCGTCGCACTTGCCGCGCGCCATGGGGGTCGCCTTCTCGATCGCCCGGGCCGCGAAGCTCGGCGTACCGTCCCCGTGGCCGGCCGATGCGGTGGTGGTGGCCAGCTTCGGCGACGCCTCGGCGAACCACTCGACCGCGACGGGCGCGATCAACGCGGCGCTGCACGCGTCGTACCAGGGCATCCCGATGCCGTTGCTGCTGGTCTGCGAGGACAACGGGATCGGCATCAGCGTGCGCACGCCGGACGGCTGGATCAAGCAGGCCTACGGGCAACGCCACGGTCTGCGGTACTTCGATGCCGATGGCACCGATCTGGCCGCGACGTTGACGATGGCGACCGAGGCGGCGACCTTCGTACGCCGGAACCGCCGGCCCGCGTTCCTGCGGCTGCGGACGGTCCGGCTGATGGGCCACGCGGGATCGGACGTCGAAGCGGCGTACCGGACTCCGGCCGAACTGCTCGCCGACGAGGAACTCGATCCACTGCTCGGTACTGCGCGCTTGCTGCTGGCAACCGGTTACGACGCCGACGACGTGATCGAGCTCTACGAGAACAAGCGAGCCGAGGTGCTCGGAATCGCCCACGAAGTGGCCGGCCTCCCGCAACTGTCCTCGGCCGCCGCCGTGGCCGCGCCGTTGGCCCTTCCGGACCAGGCGATCGTCGAGGAGTCGTTGCCTCGTCGCTCTACCGGCGCTGAGCTGCTGACGCTGAGCCAGTCGATCAATCGGGGGTTGGGTGATGTGCTTGCGGCGTACCCGGAGGCGCTGGCGTTCGGTGAGGACATCGCACGTAAGGGCGGGGTCTACGGGGTGACTCGGGGGCTGCAGAAGTCGTTCGGGGCGGCTCGGGTGTTCGATACGTTGCTTGACGAGCAGTCGATTCTCGGGCTCGCGCTGGGGGCCGGCGTCTCGGGGTTGCTGCCGTTGCCGGAGATCCAGTACTTGGCGTATCTGCACAATGCCGAGGATCAGTTGCGGGGGGAGGCGGCGTCGCTGAAGTTCTTCTCGCAGGGGCAGTACCGCAATCCGATGGTGCTGCGGATCGCGGGCTATGGGTATCAGAAAGGTTTTGGCGGGCACTTCCACAACGACGATGCGATCGGGGTGCTGCGGGATATCCCGGGGCTGGTGATCGCGTCGCCGTCGCGGCCGGACGATGCCGCGGCGATGTTGCACACGTGCGCGGCGGCAGCTCGGGCGGAGGGCACGGTGTCGGTGTTCCTGGAGCCGATCGCCCTGTATCACCGGCGGGATCTGCATGCGGACGGCGACGACCAGTGGCTGGCGCCGTATCCGACGGGTCATGTGCCGATCGGGCGCGGGCGGACGTACGGCGAAGGTCGCGACCTCACCATCGTCACCTTCGGCAACGGCCTCCCGATGAGCCTCCGCGTCGCCGCCCGCTTGCCCGGCGTCCGCGTCCTCGACCTCCGCTGGCTGGCGCCCCTCCCCGTGGAAGATCTGTTGCGCGAAGCAACAACCACCGGCCGGGTCCTGGTCGTCGACGAAACCCGCCGCTCCGGCGGCGTCTCCGAAGGCGTCCTGGCCACCCTCATCGACGCCGGCTACACCGGCACTCTGTACCGAGTAACCAGCGAAGACTCCTTCGTCCCCCTAGGCAACGCCGCCCGCGCGGTCCTCCTCAGCGAGGAGACGATTGAAACAGCCGCCCGCAAACTCCTCCAGAAGTAGCGCGTCGTCCAGCGCCTCCGGCGCTGGACGATGCGGATGGGAGGCGGCGAGCACCGCAGGTGCGGGGTGGGTGCGCACCGCAGGTGCGTGGTGCGGTGGTCAGCTGAAGAGGCGTTGCCAGATGCTGCGCTTCGGCTTCGGGACTGGTTCGGACTCGCGGAGGCGGGCTCGGGCTGCTTGGCGGGCTTCGTGGGCTTCTCGCCAGGTGGTGAGCATTCCTTCTTCGTCGACGGGGCCGACGGGGACGACCACGCCGGTGGCGTCGCGGATCTGGATGAGGATTCGGCGGTTGAGGTCCTGGAGGTAGTCGCGGGCCTCGGTCTCGGTACGGAGTACCGACAGCTTGTCCTGCAGCGCCTGCTTCTCCTTGCGGAGTTGCACCGACGGGGGCAGCAGCGCGTCGGTCTCGATCTTCTCGCGGCGGATGAAGTCCTTCACCCACCAGTCCGGATCGTGCGGGTCCGCCAGCTTGGCCAGCGGTTTGCCCTCGCCGGCCAGATCGTCGAACTCACCCCGCGCCTGCGCCTGCTTGATCTGCGCCTCGACCCAGTCCTCGGTCTTCATCCCGGGCGGCTTGCGCTGCGTCATGTACGCCTCCAGTCAACTCCGACTTGGTTGCTGTACGACGCAGTTTACCGGCTTGTGATTGCATTCACAAGCCTCACCGCTTCGGCACCGTCCGATCCGCCCACAGCTCCGGCAACGGGATCGGCACCCGCCACATCCGGGTGCCCGGCTCGACCAGCCCGTGCCGGGTGGCGACGATCCGCATCAACCGCAGCGGCCCGGCGATGAACACGATCGCGAGCGGCAGTTCGATGATCAGCGCGCTGAGCACCGCCTGCATCAGGTCACCGCCCGGCTGACTCGTCATCACGTCGAACCAGGCGTCGCAGATCAGCAGTACGCCGGACGCGAACGCCGTCGGGAACACCAGCTGCCGGCGCCGCCACCCCGCGATCGCGGTCGCCGTCAGCATCACCATCAGCAAAATGTCGAACCCGACCCAGGTCGCGACCCAGTGCCGGGCGACGTACCGGCTCGGCAGGGTCACCGCGAGGTAGACCGTCCACGGCACCAGCACCGCGACACAGAGCACCAGCAGCAACATCCGCCACTTCCGAAGCCGCTGAAGCGTCCGCCGCTGCGGCCCCACCGGCGACTCAGGCAGCAACCGCCGAATCAACTCCTGCCGCTCCGCCCGCGACATCCCCGCGATCTCTTCATCACTCAAACTCACCCCAGCACTCTCACACACCAGCCGCTTACGCGGGTCGGGCGCGCGGAGTGGGGTTGGCAACGAAGGTGGGATGGCTGAGGGTGGGAGGCACCGAAGCGTTCGAGCGAGAGGACCCACCTGTGTCGTCTGTCATCTTGTCCGTGGTCAACGGGGAGCGGGTTACGGATCCGGTACGGACCGCGCCGTCGACCAACCCGGCGGACACCGCCGACGTGGTCGGCACCATCGGCGTCGCCGGGCCTGACGTCTTCGTAGGGGCCGCTCAGGCAGCCAAGGACGCGCAACCAGGCTGGGCCGCCCTGCCCGCTCCGCAGCGCGGTCAGGTGATCGCCAACGTCGGCCGGCTGATGACTGCCAACAAGGAGCGGCTCGCCGCGCTCGTCACCCGCGAGATCGGCAAGCCGCTGGCGGAGGCGCTGGGCGAGGTACAGGAGATCATCGACACCTGCGACTTCTTCATCGGCGAGGGTCGCCGGCTCTACGGCCAGACCGTGCCGTCGGAGATGCCCGACAAGCAGCTGTTCACCTTCCGCCGGCCGGTCGGCGCGGTCGCGGTGATCTCGGCCGGCAACTTCCCGGTCGCGGTCCCGTCCTGGTACATCGTGCCCGCGCTGCTGTGCGGCAACACGGTGGTCTGGAAGCCGGCGGAGTACTCGGCGGTCGTCTCGGAGGCGTTCTACGAGATCTTCGCGCATTCCGGCGTACCGGCCGGGGTCTTCAATCTCGTGTACGCCGATGGCCCCGACACCTTCGCTGGGCTGGAGCAGGCGTTGCAGGCCGGGCTGATCGACAAGGTCGGCTTCACCGGGTCGAGCGAGGTCGGCACCCGGATCGGCGAGCTGTGCGGCCGCCACCTGCAAACCCCGTGTCTGGAGCTCGGCGGCAAGAACCCGATGGTGATCACCGAGGACGCCGAGCTCGCGCTGGCCGTCGAAGGCGCCCTCTTCTCCGGCTTCGGTACTGCGGGTCAGCGCTGCACTTCACTGGGAACGGTGATCGTGCACGAGTCGGTGCACGACGAGTTCGTGGCCCGCTTCAGTCAAGCCGTCCGCGAGGCTGCGATGGGCGATCCGACCCAGGACGTGTTGTTCGGGCCGTTGCTGGACGAGAAGTTCGCAGCCGGGTTCGAGAAGTCGCTCGGCTGGATCAGCGCCCACCACACCGTGATCGGCCCCACCGGCCGGGTCGGCGCGGACAACCCGCGCAAGGGCTTCGTCGGCGATCCCGCCAAGGGCCTGTTCTATCACCCGGTGATCGTCGACAAGGTCCAGCCGGACGACGAGTTGTTCCTGAACGAGACGTTCGGCCCGATCGTCGGCATCACGACGTACCGGACGCTGGACGAAGCGATTGCTCTGGGCAACAAATCTGGCTACGGCCTGTCCAGCTCGATCTACACCACCGATCCGAACAAGGCGTTCCGGTTCGCGCAGGGCATCTCGGCGGGCATGGTCAGCGTCAACAACTCGACCTCCGGCGCCGAGGCGCATCTGCCGTTCGGCGGCAACGGCAAGTCCGGCAACGGCTCGCGGCAGAGCGGGATCTGGGTGCTCGACCAGTTCACCCGCTGGCAGTCGATGAACTGGGACTACTCGGGCAAGCTGCAGAAGGCCCAGATGGATACCGTCACCGTTGAGGCGGACTACGACTTCCGTCTGCCGTGATGCTGCCCGCCAAAGCCGAGGTGGTGATCGTCGGCGGCGGGGTGATGGGCACGAGTATCGCCTTCCACCTCGCCGAAGCCGGCGTCGCCGACGTGCTGCTGCTGGAGCAGAACGAGCTCGGTTCGGGTTCGACCTCGAAGGCGGCCGGTGGCATCCGGGCGAACTTCTCCGACGAGCTGAACATCGCGCTCGGCGCGCGCAGCCTGGAGGCGTTCGCCCGGTTCGGCGAGCGTCCGGGGCAGGAGATCGATCTGCATCGCGTCGGCTACCTGTTCCTGCTGTCGACGGCCGAGCAGATCGAACTGTTCGAGGAGAGCACCCGGCTGCAGAACGCGGCCGGTCAGCCGACCCGGATGCTCGACGTCGCCGAGGCGGTCCGGCTCGCGCCGATCCTCTCACCCGACGGTCTGGTCGCCGCCTGCTTCTCCCCCAACGACGGTCACTGTACGCCGGAGTCGGTCGTGCTCGGCTACGCCACAGCTGCCCGCAAGCTGGGCGCGAAGCTCGTCACCGGCTGCGAAGTCATCGGCATCGATGCCATTGGCAACGAGATCCGGGCGGTCCGGACGAGCCGCGGCACGGTCGCCACCTCGACCGTCATCTGCGCGGCCGGTGCCTGGTCCGAACCACTCGCGGCGATGGTCGGCGTCGACCTCCCGGTGACACCGTTGAGGCGTCAGATCGTCGTGACAGAACCGATTCCCGGTCTGCCGCGCGACATGCCGATGACGATCGACTTCAGCAGCACCTTCTACTTCCATGGCGAAGGCCCCGGCCTCCTGGTCGGCATGTCCGATCCCGAGGAGGAACCCGGGTACAACCTCACCAACTCACAAGCCTGGCTCCCACGGCTCACCGAAGCGATGGAGCAACGAGCCCCTTCACTCCTGGAGGTCGGCCTGGCCAGCGGCTGGGCCGGCCTCTACGAGAACACCCCCGACCACAACGCCCTGATCGGCGAGTCCCCTGACATCAGCCGTTTCCTCTACGCCACCGGATTCTCCGGCCACGGCTTTCTGCAGGGCCCGGCCATCGGCGAGATACTCCGAGACCTGTACCTCACCCGCCAACCCTTCGTCGACATCTCCCCTCTCGACGCCAACCGCTTCCAGACCTCGGGCCTGCGCGCCGAACAGAACATCGTCTGACTAGAGCCGCTCCCCGACGCGGTAGTCGAGCAGGACCAGGCGGTCGTCGACGGTTTCGGTGCCGACCAGGTCCAGCTTCACGTCGGGGAGGCCGGCGAAGACGGGGCCTTCGCCGGTGCTGCCGTGCAGCGTCGGGAAGACCATCACCCGGACGCGGTCGACCAGGTCGTGCTGGAAGAGGCTGCGGACCAGCGTGGCACTGCCCATCGTCCGCATCGGCAGGTCGTCGAGCGCCTTCAACTCGGGGATCGCGGTCTCGATCGGCTCGCTGATCACCGTCGTGTTCGGCCAGCTGAGCGGTGGGGTGAGCGTCTTGGAGAAGACGAGCTTGGGCAGCTCGGCCATCCGCGCGAAGCTCGGATCGTCGTCCTGCTGAACGATCTCGGCCATCGTCCGGTACGTCGTGGCGCCCATCACCGTGACGTGCTCGACGGCGAGTTGCCGCTCGATCCACGCGTCCAGCCCCGGGCCGCCATAACCCCAGTACGGCGCCGACTGCGGCCCACCGCCGCCGTACCCGTCCAGCGTGCTGAACATGTCGACCGTCAATTCCCGCACCACAGACCTCCTAGCTGACCCACCGCCCATCCCGGCACGGCACTTCAGCCCATGCTTACGCCTCCCGCCAACACGGTCACGCCAAGGCGAGTCGCCCCGAGCGAAACGAGCGCCGCCTGGCGAGCGGAGCGGAGCTAGCCGGAGCGGGGCTGGGCGGAGCGGGCGGGGCGGAGCGAGGAGCGGCGGGGCGAGGGGTTAGGGGCCGTCGGAGTCGGGCCAGTTGTCTGGGTCGCACCAGGCGGGGTCGTAGCCCTGGGCGGCGCAGTACGCCTGGATCATCTCTTCGCGGGTCAGCCGGTGAGTCGGCGTGGGCCGGGTCGGCTTGGCTGTCGTCGGCTTCGTGGTCGACGGTTTGGTCGTCGGCGTCGGGTCGCGGTCCTCGCGCTGACGCTTCTTCGTGGTCGTCTTCGTCTTGGTCGGCGTCGGGGTGGCCGGCCGGGTCGTCTTCGCGACCGGCGGCGGCGCGGACGTCTCGGCGGTGGTGGTCTTCGGCACCTGCGGCGGTGTCACCGTGGCCGATGGCGTGCCGCTGCGATCGTCGACCGGCGGCATGGCCTGCGAGTCCGACGGTCCACCGTCGAACAACCCGATCGCGGACAACGCCCAGAAGTTCACGGCCAGGAACAGCACCAGGCCGACCGAACCGAGCGCCACCACCCGCTGCGAGGGACCGCCATACCGGCCGACGGGCCCGCGCACCGCGTTGCCCTTGCCGTCGACCCAGAACTTCCAGTCCTCGGGCGCGGCCGGCCAGGAGGGGTCGGGGCGCCACGTCTTCGGTGGCATCCAGCTACGGCGGGGCGGCGTCGGCCAGTTCGGCGGTACTACGAACCGCTTCACGCAATCCTCCACGTCGCCGACTGAAAACCCGCCCCAGGCTAGACGATCGCCGGGCTCAACCAACAGCCCGGTCCGCGATCCGCCTCGGCCCGTACGTTTCCCCAACGACACAACCCATCGACAAGCTACTACCCGATCGGCGTGTCGCCTTTATTTCTCGGGCTTCGCCGCCCGAACCGCCTCGGCCGACGCCAGGTCACCCCGCGCGTCGAGCGACTCGACCACCCCGTCGATGTCGGCGCCGGACCGGTTCTGGCTGAGCTTCGCCTTCACCTCGATCCGGCTGATCACCAGCTCGACCCCGACGATCGCGCGCAACTGCCCGGCCACATAAGCCTCCGGCGCATCGTCCACCGACCACTGCTCGGCGAACGGAGCCTCATGCTTGTCCGTCAACCGCCGCACGAGCCCGTCCAGCCACGCCGGATCGTCGTGAATCACCAGCTCGCCATAGACGTGGGCTATCACGTAGTTCCAGGTCGGTACGACCCGCCCGTTCTCCTGCTTCGAGGCGTACGCCGACGGGGAGATGTACGCGTCCGGCCCGGTGATGATGGCCAGCGCCTCCCCTAGTACCGGCGTCTTCCACTGCGGGTTGTTGCGCGCGAGGTGCCCGAGCAACGCACCCTGCTCGCCGACGGAAGGGTCGTAGATGAACGGCAACAGGGTCGCGAGCAGACCGTCGGCCGTGCTGGTGACCAGGTCGCCGGCGCCATGCACCACCAACAGATCCCGTACGACGGACTCGTCCGCCGCGAAGTGCTTGGGAACGTACATCTACTTGGCAATCAGCAACCGCCGACCACCTCGCTGCAGTAGTACTCCTTCTCGATCCCGCCATGCGCCTCACTGAACTTCTGCGACAGCGCCGGGATCAGCCAGTTACCCGCGTCGCAGGCCAGCTGATCGGTCGACGCCGCGAGTTGATGCGCCTGGACGAGATGCCGGAAGGTCGCCGGCCCGTTGGTGGCCGCCTGGTAGAGGTCCGGATACCGCGCGGCCGACTCCTCACCGGCGGCATTCGTCGGTACGGACGCCAGCGCGGGTGCGGTCTCCTGAAAGGCCTCAGGCGCAGGCAGCGGCTCGGGCGGCAGCGAGTTCATGCGCCTACCGTACGGCGGGCAGACCGCTCGTGTCGCGAACTTGCAGCGTCATCGGCAGGTACAACGGCTCCTCGCTGTAGTCGTTGACCAGCAGCCGTTCGAGCATCTCGCCGGCCCGTCGGCCGAGCTCGTCGCGCGGTACCGACACCGTGGTCAGGTCGGAGTGCGCGACCCGATCCAGCGAGATGTCGTCGAAGCCGATCACCGACAGCTCGTCCGGTACGCCGACGCCCAGCTCGCGCAGCCGCGCGATCGCCCCGAGCGCGACGAGATCGTTGTACGCCAGCACCGCGGTCGCATCCGATGCGAGCACGGCCGCGACAGCGTCGTACCCAGCCTGGCTGGTGGAGCCGCCGCACTCGACCACCGTCACCTCGAGCCCGAACGCCCGAGCCGCCTCGAAGGCGCGGACGCGTTCATCGTTGCCCCATGAGGCCGGCGGTCCGCCCAGGTACGCCGCCCGCCGGTGGCCGAGCTGCGCGAGATGCCCGCAGACCTGCGTCATCCCACCGGTGAAGTCGACCGAGATGGACGGTACCCGGGCGCCGGCGACCACGCGGTTGAACAACACCATCGGATGGTCGCGCCCGAGCAGATCGACCAGCTCGGCGCGTGGCATCCGTGGCGAGGCGAGCAGGACACCGTCGCAGCACCGCATCAGGTCCTCGACCAGCTCGTACTCCAGTGCGGGATCCTCGTCGGATTCCATCACCATCATCCGGCGGCCGTGGGCGCGGGCGACGGCCGAGACCGCTTTGAGCACCTCGGGGAAGTACGGATTGGCCAGGTCGGGTACGAGGACGCCGATGGTGCCCCACTCGCCGCGGGCGAGGCCTTGGGCGGCGGCGTTCGGGCGGTAGCCGAGTTCGCGGACGGCGTCGTGCACGCGGTCGACGAGCTGCGGGTCGACCTTGGCGGTGCCGTTCAGGACGCGCGAGACCGTCGCGGCCGACACCTTGGCCGCCGTACTGACGTCGCTGATCGTGATCCGCGGCGACCGGCCCGGGCGGTTCTGCACGCAGCTCCTCCATCCTGAGAAAACGCTTGCACAGCGTCGCGCAGTACGGTCCATTCCGCAACCACAGGCTGAGAAACCGCTTTCAAGCGAACTCTTGCCAGTGCCTCGAAGCCGGACTAAGGTCCGATGGCAAACGCTTACCGAGAGGCCTTCCCATGCAGCTCGACCGACTCTCGTCGTTCCCCGTCACCGCCTTCGACGCCGACGGAGCGCTCGCGCTCGGCGCGTACCGCGAGCACCTGCGGCACCAGATCGACGCGCGGCCGGCCGCCCTCTTCGCGGCCTGCGGGACCGGTGAGTTCTTCTCGCTCACCCTCGACGAGTACGCCGCCGCGGTCCGCGCCGCGGTCGAGGAGGCGGCCGGCGCGCTCCCCGTCTTCGCCGGCACCGGCTACGGAACCGCAGTGGCCAAGCAGTACGCCGCTGCCGCCCGCGAGGCCGGCGCGGACGGCCTGCTCGTGTTGCCGCCGTACCTGATCAAGCCGTCACAGCAAGGCCTGCTCGATCACTTCCGCGCTCTCGCCGCGACGGCCGGCCTGCCGTTGATCGCCTATCAGCGCGACAACGCGATCTTCACCGCGGACAGCGCCGCCGAGCTGGCGCAGATCCCTGGCGTGATCGGCTTCAAGGACGGCTTCGGCGATCTCGACCTGCTCCAGCGGATCATGGCGGTCGCCCCGAACCTGACCTATTTCAACGGACTTCCCACCGCCGAGGTCACCGCGCGCTCGTATGCCGCAATCGGAGTGCGGGCCTACTCCTCAGCCGTGCACTGCTTCGCCCCCGAGATCGCGCACGCGTACGAAGCCGGCCTCGACGAATTGCTGCCCGTCTTCTACCTCCCGCTCGTCAAGCTGCGCGACAAAGGCGCCGGGTACGCCGTTTCGCTGGTCAAGGCAGCCGTGCGGAGACGCTTGACCGATGTCGGCTCGGTCCGCTCGCCACTCACCGATCCGCTGCCCGAGCACCTGGAAGAGTTGGATCACCTGCTGGAACAAGGTCTGACCCTCGTCCGGAAGAAGGCTGCCGCATGAAGATCACCGAGATCGTCATCACCCCGATCGCGATGAAGGACCCGCCGCTGCGCAACATCCAGGGCCTGCACCAGCCCTACGCGCTGCGCTCGATCCTGCAGGTCCGGACCGACGAGGGCCTGACCGGGCTCGGCGAGACGTACGGCGATCTGGCGGTACTGACCAAGCTGCGGCAGGTTGCGCCCCGACTGGCCGGGCTCGACCCGTTCGACCTCAACGGGCTGGAGCGGATCGCCACCGAGACGCTCGGTTCGGCGGCCGGGCTGGCGAACCACGGGCTGGTCGGCGAAGCGAGTGACGAGAAGACGCTCGCGACGGTGCTGTCCGCCTTCGAGATCCCCTGCTGGGACCTTCAGGGCAAGGCGCTCGGGCGACCGCTGGTCGAGTTGCTCGGCGGCAAGGTGCGCGACACCGTACCGTACAGCGGCTATCTGTTCTTCAAGCCCGCCACGCACACGCCGCCGCCGGACTACGAGCCGGACAGCTGGGGCGAGGCGATGGACGCCGACGGCATCGTCGCGCAGGCCCGCCGGCTGGTCTCGGAGTACGGCTTCAAGTCTCTGAAGCTGAAGGGCGGGGTGCTTCCGCCGTTCGGCGAGGTCGACGTCATCCTCGCCCTGCGCGAAGCGTTCCCGGACCATCCGCTGCGGCTCGATCCCAACGCGGGCTGGACCGTCGAGACCAGTGTCGCCGTCGGCAGGAAGCTCGATGGGGTGCTGGAGTATCTGGAGGATCCGACCGCGACGATCGACGGGATGGCCGCGGTGGCGCGGGAGGTTTCGATGCCGCTGGCAACCAATATGGCAGTGACCGCCTTCAGCCATCTGCCGCCGTCGATCCGGGTCGACGCGGTCCAGGTGATTCTGTCCGATCATCACTTCTGGGGTGGACTGCGCCGGTCGCGCGAGCTGGCGGCGATCTGCCGGACCTTCGGCATCGGTTTGTCGATGCACTCGAACTCGCACCTCGGCATCAGCCTCGCCGCGATGACCCACCTGGCCGGCGCGACGCCGGAGCTGACCTACGACTGCGACACGCACTATCCGTATCTGGTCGAGGACATCGTCGTGCCCGGTGTGCTGAACTTCGCCGACGGCGCGGTGAAGGTGCCTGACGGCCCGGGTCTTGGGGTTGAGCTGGATCTCGATTCGCTGGCGCGGTTGGGCGAGCAGTACGAGAAGTGTGGGTTCGACACCCGCGACGACATCACACCGATGCGGGCAATCGAGCCTGACTGGGATCCAGTGATTCCGCGATGGTGAGGCATGGCGCCTTCGCTTATACGTGGGATCTGGTCGGCGATCCGTCCGCGGCTGCTCGCTTCGCCGACCTCGGCATCGACACGGTGACGCTGCAGGCCGCGTATCACTCGGTGCGCGCGACGACGGCCTGGCATCCGGCGCATCGGGTCGTCCACGCCGACCACGCGGCGGCGTACTTCCGGATCCGGCCCTCGCGGTGGCGCGGATTACGCCCACTGGCGCCTAGTTGGGGAGTCGACGACGAGGACCGCTTCGGTACTGCGTCCGCCGCGCTCGCCGCCGCTGGTCTCCGCACCGAGGCCTGGGTGGTGCTCACGCACTCGTCGGCGCTCGGACGTTCTGCGCCGTCGTTGGCGGTGCGCAACGCGTACGACGAGGTGTTCAGCTATGCGCTCTGTCCTGCGCAGCCGGCTGTCCACGACTACGCGTTGACGATCGTGCAGGAGCTGTGCGAGCAGTACGACGTGCCTGCGCTGATGTTGGAGGCTTGTGGGTGGCTCGGGTTCGAGCATGCGAGTCAGCATGAGAAGACCTCGGGTGCGGATCTCTCCGCCTGCGCCCGGGATCTCCTCTCGATCTGCCTCTGCTCTGCTTGTGCGGCTCGTCTTTCGCTGGATGTTCCACAGCTTGCCGCCGACATCAGGTCGGTCGTCGATCGTGAGTTGCAGCAGGGGATCAGCGCGGGATCGAACCTGGCCGACGCGCTTGGCGCTGAGCGGGCGAGCGCTGTCTATCGGCATCGCCAGGAGGTGATCGCCGGACTTGTGCATGAGGCTGCCGGGTTGGCCGGGTCGCGGGAGTTGTTGCTGATGGCGACGGATGATCCGCAGGTGACCGGGCCGGATGTGGGGGTCGACCTGGCTGGCGTCGACGCAGCGGCCTTCGTGTTGAAGTGTTGGGACGATGAGGAGGCGGCCATCGCTCGGGTGAAGGGGGCTGCCGGGCGTACCGGCGTACCGTTGGTTGCCAATGTCAACGCTCTCGGCGAACGGCCGTCGGAGTTGCCTGCTCTTGCGGCGCGACTCGTCGCGGCGGGTGCGTCGGAGGTGCGGTACTACCATGCGGGGCTCGCGTCGCCCGCGCGTCTGGCAGCCATCCGCGCAGCCGTTCAGGAGGTGGCCTGATGCTCAACGGGCTCTACGTCATGGACCTCGACCGCTTCCCTGATGTGTACGGCGAACAGGAACGTCTCGCGATCGAGAAGCACCTTCGGATCACGGCGCCGCCGCTCACACCGACTGAGCTGACGCCGTCGCTGCTGGCCGACGTCGACGTGCTGGTGACCGCGTGGGGCGGGCCGCAGCTCACGCCCGAGTTGCTGGAATCCGCGCCACGGCTGGCGCTGATTCTGTATGGCGCTGGTTCGGTGCGGTCGATCGTCACGCCGTCGTCGTGGGCGCGGGGCTTGCGGGTGACGACTGCGAACTCAGTCATCGCCGCGTCGGTGGCCGAGTTCACGCTGGCTCAGGTGCTCTATGCGTTGAAGCATGGTTGGCGGTATGTGCTGGGTGCTCGGTTCGGCGCCAAGTCATTGCCCAGGGCTTCGAATGAGCCGGGCGCGGCGGGGTCGGTGGTCGGGCTGATGTCGCTCGGGGCGACCGGGCAGGCGACCGCGCGATTGCTTGCCCGGCATGATCTTGTTTTGCAGGCTTATGACCCGTACGTCGATCCCGCTGTGGCATCCGCGCTGGGGGTTCGGCTGGTCTCGTTGGAGGAGTTGTTCGCGACCTCCGATGTCGTCTCGCTGCATGCGCCGGTGCTGGATGAGACGCGCAAGGTGGTCAGTACAAGGCTGCTGTCGTCGATGAAGCACGATGCGACGTTGATCAACACCGCGCGGGGAGCGCTGATCGACGAGGACGCGTTGGTAAGTGTGTTGCGGGAGCGGGCGGATCTGTTCGCAGTACTGGATGTGACGGATCCGGAGCCGCCGTTGCCGGGGTCGCCGTTGTTCTCGGCGGCGAACATCGTGGTGACGCCTCACCTGGCCGGCACACTGAACGTCGAGCGACGGCGGCAGGGGCAGTTGATGGCCTCGGAGTTGGCGCGCTATGTCGCCGGGGAGCCGTTGGAGCATGAGATCTTCGAGTCGGGGCAGGCGAAGTCCGCATGAGCCCGACCTTGGTGATGGTGCCGCCGCAGCGGAACAGTACTGCGAACTGGGCCGAGCGGTTGATGACTTCGGTGCCTGGACTGACGGTGTTGCGACCTGGCTTGGACGGTGCGGCTGAGGCGCTGCGGTCGGCGGATGCGGCGTACGGAGTACTACCGGTGGAGTTGCTGGCGGCAACTACTCGACTGCGGTGGTTGCAGGCGCAGCAGGCTGGGCCGCCGCCTGGGTTCTACTATCCGGAGCTTGTTGAGCATCCGGTTGTCGTCACCAACATGCGGGACACGTACACCGACCACGTCGCGTCGCACACGCTGGCGTTGGTACTGGCGTTGTGTCGCGGGTTGCCGCGCTATGTCCGCGATCAGCAGGACGCCTTGTGGAATCCGGACTGGGATCCGGAGGCGATCGTCTCCTTGTCTGAGGCGACGGCTCTGGTGGTCGGCGTCGGCGCGCTGGGCACCGAGATCGGGCGGCTGCTGCGTGCCTTCGGGACTCGGGTGACGGGGGTCGATGTTCATCCTGGGGATCGGCCTGGGTTTGCTGAGGTGTTGCCGGTCGAGGCGTTGGACGAGCAGCTGCCTGGTGCCGATCTGGTGATCCTGACCGTGCCGCATACGCCGGACACGGAAGGGATGATCGACGCGCGACGGCTGAAGCTGCTCAAGGCGTCGGCGTTCTTCGTCAACGTCGGCCGTGGTCCGACGGTCCAGCTCGACGCGCTCGAGGCGGCGTTGTCTGCTGGACAGTTGCGTGGGGCGGCGCTCGATGTGTTCGAGACCGAGCCGTTGCCGCCGGGGCATCCGTTGTGGCGGCGTCCCGAAGCACTGATCACTCCGCATGTCGCAGGAGTCGGGCCTCACGAGGCGGAGCGGCGATTCGCCGTCCTGCTGGAGAACGCCCGGCGATTTGTTGCCGGCGACCCCTTGATCAACGTCGTCGACAAGTCGAAATGGTTCTGAGAGGAACACCAGATAGCTCTACTTCCGCCCCCGAAGGAGTTCGACCATGCGTGGTATCCGCCCCCTTGCTCTTTTGTCGACTGTTGTCGCGAGCGCTGCCCTGCTGACTGCCGGCGCCGCGTCCGCAGTACACGCTGCTTGTACTTATCCGGCGCAGGTTCTGGACCTCACCCGGTGGAAAGTCCAGCTGCCGATCGACGACCCGGCGCAGTCGGGCACCCAGATCTTGCAGGTGACCCGGCCGCGGCTGAACACGTACGTCCTGTCGCCGTGGTTCAAGCCGACGACGTCGTGTGACGGCGTGCAGTTCCGCAACGCGGTGAACGGTGTGAAGACGCCCAACACCACCTACGCACGCTCCGAACTACGCGAGATGAAGACCGACGGCACCACCGAGGCCATCTGGTCATCGAACGTCGGCACCCACACGATGGTGATCGACCAGGCGATCAACCACCTGCCGAACACCAAGCCCCAGGTGGTCGCCGGCCAGATCCACGACGGCAACGACCGCTCGACGTTCCGCCTCGACGGCAAGGCCCTCTACATCACCCGGGACAACGACACCCACTACAAACTCGTCAACAGCAACTACGTCCTCGGCACCCGCTTCCAAGCCAAGTTCGTCGTCAGCAACGGCTCGATCAAGGCCTACTACAACGGCGTCCTGCAGACCACGATCCCGGTCATCTTCACCACCGGCTACTTCAAGGCCGGCGTCTACACCCAAGCCAACTGCGACAACTCCTCCCCCTGCGACACCACCAACTACGGCCAAACCACCATCTACGGCCTATCCGTCAGCCACAGCTAGTCCGGATGCCGGCGCCGCAGCACCTCGGTGGGTGCTGCGGCGCCGGCCGCTCTGTCAGTGCTTGCGGCGCTTGGTGGTGTCGTCCACGTCGACCCGTTCCTTGCGGACGGTGTCCTTGATCTGCTGTTCCTCGTGGACTGTCTCGGTCTCCAGGCCGACGCGCTCGACGGCGATCGTCTCCTTGGCGACGACCGGGCGTTCCTCGTGGAGAACCACCTCGCGCTCGTCCTCCTGGATCTTGCCGGTGCCGGGATCCGTACCGGTGACAGGCTCACGGACGACGCGAACCTCCTCGTGGCTGACGGGAACGGTGATCTGTTGCTCCTCGGTCACCACGTGCTTCTGCAACCGCACCCGACCCGTCTCGACCGTCTCGGTGCCCGCCCGCAACTGCTCCTCCGACCGAACCATCGACTCCTGACCGGCCATGCCCTGCTCCATACCCGGCTGGGCCATGCCCGGCGTACCGGCCTGCAGGTTGTAGTGGCGGTAGAGCTCGGCCGCCTCCGCCTCGGTCAGGTGGCCGTTGTCGTCGATCCGCGGCGCGTCCTTGATCACGTCCTTGTGCGCGCCGACGTGCAACCCGTCCTGCTCGGTGTGCGCACCCGTCAACGGGACAAAGGATTCCTTGCCGCCGAACAGTCCGGTCTTCACCGTCACCCACTCCGGCGCCCCGGACACATCGGAGGCGTAGAGGTGGGACGCCGTACCGACCTTGTGGCCCTCGACGTCGTACACGTCCTGGCCCATCGCCCGTTCCAGCTCCTGCGTGGTGCTCATCGGAAACCATCCCCGTTCTCGTTGTCTACGGCAACTGCCTTCGACCGCCGAGTACCCGGAGCGACGTTCGGCAAACAAAGAGTAGTCAGACGACGTGTTCGAGCAACCGCGCCAGATCCACTCCGAAGGGGCGGTCGGCAACTATCGGCGGTACCACGTCCGCAACCTCACCGAGAAGCTCTTGTAACCCTTCCGGGACAGGCCGTTTCGACAAAGCGAAGGCCTGATGCACGGCGAGCAACTCACACGCCACCACCTCGCGCGCCAGCCGAATCGCCTCACCCAGAACTCCCACCGCCTCCCAGCTGAAGCTCTGCACATCCTCTTGTCCGTTGGAAGTCTCCATCACCCCCACCGCCGAAGGGACTGCCAACCGCCGGAGGTAGTGGCAAGTAGCAACGGCCCTCTTGTGGACAGTCACCAACCCGGCTTGCGGGCCTGGCTCGGCCGCCAACTGCGCCGGCAACCCCGTCACCGCTGGATCCAGCAACCGATGGATCCGAGCCGTCGACACCTCCGCCGCGTGCGTCAACGCAGCCACCAGCTGATCGCAATGCGCCGCCAGATCAATCCCATGAAACCCCGCAGTACCAACAAACTCCCCTGCCAAGAACGCCGGCGAGTCCGTCACCCCGCTGAACGCCCGCTCCACAGCCTCCTCAAGCCGCCCCACCGCCCGCCGCACCTGCGCATTGACCTGCCCCACCACCCGAAACGAAACCGGCGCCTGCAACCCACGCGGCTCCACCTCAGGACCAGCCACCGCCAAAATCCGCCCAAGCTCCTCGGCCAGCACCTCATCACCCCTTCCACACAAGGGGTTGTACGGATCACGGTTAGCCCCCACCACCGCAACCGCCCCAGCCCCAGCCAAAGTCAGCTTCTCCACCAACCGCCGAGCATTCCCCACCTGCAACCAGGCCCGCCCAGTAGCCCCAGGAATCCCAGCCAGCAAAGAGATCCCTTCCTTCGGCCCGAGCTCGAACGGAGGCAGTTTTCCTTCTGCTTGCACCGTGGTGCCGTCCACGAGGAGGGAGCCGATGCCGACGAGCGGACCGAACGCGTGGGCCAGGGGGATGATCTCGCCTGCTGAACCGGCACCGGCTGCCGGGATTGCGGGAACCATGCCGCTGTCAAGGACAGCAACGAGTTGCAGGCAGAGCTCGGGTGATACGCCGGCATCTCCCGTGAGGAACGTCTTCAGACGGGCGACGACGACGGCGCGCGCCTCGGCGGGTGGGAGCCAGGGGGCGCCGCCGGCGGCTCGGGCTTGGAGGAGGTTGTGTTGGTGGGTGCGTTGTTCGGAGTCTGTCAGGCGGACTTTGCTCAGGGCGCCCATGCCGGTGTTGACGCCGTAGACGGGGGCGCCGGTGGCCAAGGTTGAGAGGACAGCCTCGCGGGTTACGCGTAGGCGTTCCAGCAAGGCGGGTGAGAGTTCCAAGGGGTCGGGGCTGGCTAGGTCGAGGTCTGCGGCGGAGTTGATGAGCATGTCAGTGGAATCTCAGCATCGTGCCGACATCGGCTGACTCGGCTCGGCGGAGGATCAGGTGGGCTATGGCTACGTCCAGCAGGGAGAGACCTCGGTGCCAGAAGAGGGTGCGTTCGGCATCCGATTCGCGGCCGGGTTTTTGGCCGGAGACGATTTGGCCGAGTTCGGCGTACAGGGTTTCTGGGGAGAGGCGGCCGGTGTCTACGTGGCGGCGGAGGGAGCCGAAGCGGCCGGATTGGGCCTCGCGCCAGTCGTCGACGACCACCTTGTCCATTACGTCTAGGAGGTCCAGTTCGACGGCGCTGACGGTGCCGTAGGGGACGACGAAGGCACCAGGACGCACCGCGGCCGTACGGAGGAGGGGCTCGGGCTCCGTCAGTCGGGTGGCTTCGACGATGACGTCGGCGCCGTCGAAAGCTTCCTCGGCGGTCGCGAAGACGCGTACCGGCGTGGAGAGCTCCGCGGACAGGTCAGCGGCAAACTTCTCCCGGGACTCCGGTCGCCGTGAGGTCACCCGGATCTCGTCCAGGTCGAAGAGGTCGTCGAGCATGGTGACGTTCCACCACGCAGTACCGCGGGCGCCGGCATGCGCCAGCACCTTGCTGTCCCGCCGGGCCAGGTACCGCGCCCCCACCGTCGTCATCGCGCCCGTCCGCGCCGCCGTGATCATCGTCGCGTCCAGCACAGCCAGCGGTACGCCGGTAGCCGGATCGAACAGCGTCGCCATCGCCAGCTCGCTCGGCAGCCCGACCTGGTAGTTCGGGACGAAGTCGCCGACCACCTTCACCCCGCTGATGCCGTGCTCACCCAGCCGGTTGAGATGCCCGCGCAACACGTTGAAATGCCCGATCCCACCGTTGTCCGGCATCAGGTGTACCCGCGGCTCGAAGCTCGTCTCGCCCTCGCCGTGATCGCGCACGGCCGCCTCGACCGCGTCGACGATCTCCAGCCTGGTCAGCCCGAGGGAGTCGATCTCGGGACCGGACAGGAAGCGCAACCAGATGCCGTCAGTCATGTCCAGCATCGTGTCATCCGGGCCTGAACCCGCCGGAAAACGACCAAGGAACGGGCAACCGGCTACCAAAGTCACCCCGTACCAGGCTCCCGCGCTGCTAATTTCGGGGCCATGCGGCCGGAACGGAGCGGGAGATGAGCACGGATTCGTCCACCAAGACGGTGATCGGGCACTCCGCCGCCGACAAGCTCCTGCTGTACGGCGGCCTGCCGCTGGTCGGGCTGGTACTCGGCTTCTTCCTGCCCCGGATCGCGGACTGGGCGGCCGACCTGGAGTGGGTGCCGTTCCAGGGGCCGCTCGAACTCATCTCGCGCTGGGACGGCTGGTGGGTGGTCGCGATCTGCCTCGCGCTCGGCCTGATCGGCGGCGTCCTGCTCGCCGCGATGGCGCTGGAGGACACGCTCAAGACGACGGTCGGCACCACCGAGGTCGAGTTCCTGAAGAACCAGCGGACCACCCGGGTACCGCGGGAGAAGGTCGCGCTCGCGTTCCTCGACGGCAAGGAGATCGTGCTGCAGGACAGCCGGTCGGCCGAGCTCGCCCGGGAGAAGCACGACGAGCTGGGCGCCGCCGCGAGGACGAAGATCCAGGCCGCCTTCCGCGCTCACGGCTACCCGTGGTCCGACGCCGGTGATCCGCACGAGGGCGAGTTCCGCCGCTGGGTCGAGGACGACCCGGACCTGTCGCCCGCGGCCAACGCAGTACTGAAGGCCCGTTCGAAGGCGTTCGACCAGGGCGACAAGGGCAAGGCCGACCTCCGAGAGCTCCGCCAGGAACTCGGCAAACTCGGCTACGTGGTCCGCGATCGCGACAAGAAGCAGTACTGGCGGTCCGTCAGCAGACACCCCCAGATTTGATCCCTCGGCATCCAGAGGGACGATGGAAGCGTGATCACGGTTGAGCAGGCGCGGAGGTTGCGGAAGGCCGGGGCGATGTGGGTGCCCGGTGCCGGCGACCGGTTCGTCGTACCGGACCGGGAGATGGACGACGACGTGTTCGTCGTCAGCGACATGACCGTCGAGGTGCACGACTACCCCGGCGGCAAGGTGATCGGCTTCAACGGGACGACCGAGTGGGCGCTCGACAGCATCGAGCAGCGCGAGGTGATCTGGCTGCCCCGTGAGGAGCAGCTGCGCGCGTTGCTCGGCCCGCATTTCCAGCGCCTCGAGGCGGTACCGGGTGGTTATGCCGTCGTACTGACCGACGGCCGCTACCCCTCCGACGATGCCGAGCAGGCGTACGCCGAAGCGCTACTGGCCCTCCTCAACGGCTGAGGGGGTTGCGCCACGACGGTGCACGGCGGCACAACCCCCTCCTTTCAGTGATTTCGTTGCGGTACCTACCTGGGAGAAAAGTCTCAGCGGGCCAGTGCCGTCCGCAGTTCGGCTGCGCGGTGGGCGACCCGGTCGCGCGAGGCGATGCTGAAGCCCTGCGTCTGCAGCTCGAGGATCGCCGTCGCCTGCAACTGGCTGACGCCCAGCAGCTGGCGGACCCGGAACGCGGCGGTCAGCCGGTCGGAGGCGCCCTCGATCGTCCGCAGTACCTCGGTACGCCGCTCGAACGCGGTCAGCACGCCCTCGTAGATCTCCAGCTGGGTGTGCGCCGACCGGTCCGGCTCGACCTGCTCGTCCTTCGCGGCGCCCCGGACCACCTGACGCCACAGCGTCGGTACGGTGTGGCGGTTGCGGTTGGCTCGCCGGGTGATCGGCAGTGCATATGTCATCGTCATCAGTTGCGCTCCTGATTCGGTGGTGGTCAGCCGCGCTCGGCGGGTGAGCTGTCTTGGAGTGGTGGGCACTTCTTGCCCGGCGACCGCAGTGCCTCGAAGTGCCAGGGCTCGTTGTCGTAGATGCGGCAGATCCCGTACTTCCAGCCGACCCGCTCCAGCCACGCCATCGCCGACTGCGGGGCGATGTCGACCGCCCGGCCCTGCACGTGCTCCGACTTGTCCGGCGGCAGCACCCAGCGGGTGGCCTCCTTGTACGAGCCGTACTTCTTGATGGCCGCGTCGAACAGCCGTTGCTGCTTGGCGGCGCTGCGACGGCCGGAGTTGATCCGCATCGGTACTCCGGCGGCGTGCGCGTCGGCCATCGCCTCGCGCAGCCGGCCGCGGAGCACCGGGGCCAGGCCCTCGATGCTCTCCTCGGAGTACTTCTTCTTCTCGTCGGTGGACTTGGTCGCCTTGGGCGACGGCGTCTTTTTCGGCTTGGACTCTTCCGACGGCGTCTCGACCGGCGCCGAGGTCTTGCGCACCGGCTTGCGGGCCGGCGGCGGTGGCGGCGAACCGTTGGGTCCGCTCACGACCACGGGCTGCTTGTCGCCGCTGGAGTCGAAGGACAGCAGGTCGATCACCTGGGCGTGCCAGATCAGCAGCGAAGCGACGACGACCACCCCGGTGACAGACAGCAACCGGACCCGCACCGAGAACGGGCGGCGCGGCGGCAGGTCGTTGGTCATGGGGTACAGCCTCTCGGGTCGGCGGGTTCGCCACATCGGTCCCAGGGACCGTCTCGGACCGCCTTAAGTCGGACCTGGGTATCAGGTCCGACGCCCGGTCTCATCCAAAAGTTGGAGAAAACCACCCCTCCTGGCGCAGGAGCCGAAAATTGTCACCCACGACTACGCTCAGCAAGTGAGCTCATGGCGACGGATGGCGGCGTGGCAGCAGGACATCCTGTTGGCCGCGCTGGTCGGCGTTGTCTGGTTCGGGGGACTCGCTGTGATCAACAGCAGCGATCTGCGGCCGAAGAATCCGAGTGTCTCCGTGGTCACCGGGATGTTCCTGGTGATGACGATCGCGATCGCCCGGATGGTGCCGCGGCTGACGCTGCTGCTGGTGTCGATCTGCTATCCGCTCGTCTACGCGGCGGCGGAGACCGGGCTGGCCGAGCAGATCGGGCTCAGCATCTTCCGGGCGCCCGCGATCAGCGACGCGGCATTGCAGTCCGAGCTTCACCTCGCGCCGCTGCTGGTGATCGGGTATCTCGCGGCAGCGAGCGGAGTACGGCGGTTCACCTGTCTGTTCTTCACCATGGGCAGCCTGGCGGCGCTGATGATCGGTCTGCCGGCCGTCGTCGCGATCGTGATGAGCCATGCCCCGCCGAGCGTCTACCGCTACGGCGAGCGCTACGCGAACCTCCCCCGCGACCCGTACAGCCTCTACGGCTACATCGACCTGTCCCTGTTCGTCTTCGCCGAAGCCCTGATCTGCGGCATGGTCCTGCTCGGCGCCAACGCACTGCGCCGCCGCAAGAGCCTGCTTGTGCTGGAGCAACGCAACACAGCCCTGGTACGGCTCCAGGCCATCGAGGCTGAGCGCGCGGCGGCGGCCGAGCGGACCAGGATCGCCCGCGACCTGCACGACGTCGTCTCGCACCACATGAGCGCCGTGGTGATCCGTGCCCAAGCAGCCGACCGAGTCGCCGACCAGAAGCCCGAGGTACTACGGGAAGCCGTGCGCTGGATCGCCGCCAGCGGCCGTGAAGCGCTGACCGCGATGCGGGAGACCGTGCGAGTACTGAACACCGCGGCCCCGGGCGCGAGCGCGTTGACCGCGCCGGTGCCCGACCTGGCTGACGTCGCGCGGATGGGCGACCGGCTCAAGGCCGTCGGTATCGACGTGACGATGCAACTGCCGACCCGCAGCCGGCAACTCACCTCGGCCACCGACCTGACGGCAGTACGGATCATCCAGGAAGCGCTGACCAATGTGATGGTGCATGCGAAGGCCACCGCCGCGCATGTGAGCTGGCAGAGTGGACCGCAGGGTGAGTTGCTCACGATCGACGACAACGGCAGCGGCGGGCCACCGCCGGTGAACGTGCTGGAGACCGCACGGCGGCAGGAGAGCGGCCGCGGGAACGGACTGATCGGAATGCGCGAACGCGCGCACGCGAGCGGCGGCACACTGACCGTCGCCGCCGGACCACTGGGTGGATGGAGAGTGCAGGCATGGTTGCCGCCGCAGAGGTGACGGAGAAGATCAGGATCCTGGTCGCCGACGACCAGGGCGTGATCCGGATGGGCCTGGCGATGATCCTCGACCACGAGCCCGACCTGACCACGGTGGCGCAGGCCGGCGACGGCGAGGAGGCGATCCGGATGATCGCGCAGTACGACCCCGACGTCGTGCTGATGGACATCCGGATGCCGGTGATGGACGGGCTCGAGGCGACCGAGCGGATCACCAAGGCCGCCAAGGAGTCCGGGCGGGATCGGCCGGCAGTGCTCGTGCTGACGACCTTCGACGACGAGGCGTACGTGCTGAGCGCAGTACGGGCTGGTGCTTCGGGCTTCCTGCTCAAGGACACCGATCCGGATCTACTGGTATCGGCGGTGCGGGCGGTGCATCGGGGCGACTCGTTGGTCGACCCGGCGTCGACGCGGGTGCTGCTCGAGCGATGTGTGGAGCTGGAGCGGCAGGTCGGCAGCGGTCCTGCCGACTCGGCGCCGGCTGCCGCGGGGCGCTGGACCGGACCGCTCGCGCAGTTGAGTGAGCGCGAGCGGGAGATCCTCGTGTGGATGGCGCGCGGGCTGTCCAACCGCGATCTGGCGACGAAGCTCTTCGTCAGCGAGACGACGGTGAAGACCCACGTCAGCAGCGTGCTGTCCAAGCTCGGGCTGTCCAGCCGGGTCCAGGCGGTCGTCGTCGCCTACGAGGCCGGCGTCGTCCGCCCCGGCGAAGCCGAAGTCCGCTGGGAGGGCTGAGCCGGCTAGGCCCAGCTCGGCGGTCGCTGGGCTCAGCTCAGCAAGTACCAGCCGCCGATGGCGGCGGCGATCAGCGCGATGATGGTGAGCAGTTGAGCTAGTAGTGACGCCTGGCGGCGTTGTGGCAAGAAGTCCCCGGTCATACCTTCAAGACTGCCTGGGAAGCCCGCCGGTTCCATCCTCCCCGGGAACGGTTCGGAGGTGACACAAGTCGCCCCCTGGGAGCCCCGGAATCATCCCCAGGGATGACAACCCGTCCGCATTGTTGCCGTAGGCCCCTGTCTGGTCACTCGCCGAAGTATTCGGCGGCCACCTTCTTGGGCACGCACATCCGCCAGGCCTCCAGGACGAGCTCGCGCAACTCCTCCTCGTCGAGCACCGCGAGGTTGACCTCGATCCACTTGTACCGCTCGTCGGCCTTGCTCGGCGGCAGGAACTTCTCCGGGTACGCCGCGATCGCCGCCGCCCGCTCCTCCTTGGGGAACCCGATCCCCATCGTCTTCTCGTCCCGCGACAGCGCGAGATAGACGATCTGCCCGACCCGGAACTTGATCCGGTCGCGCACGATGACCTCATAACTGCGCGGCAACCCCTCGGTCACCGCCCGGATATCCGACAGATCCACCATGGTCCGAGCTTATCGGGCTCCCCCGCCGGTTTCCGTCAGTGTTTCCGGCAGAACTCCGGCCGACGGTACGGACGGCGAGGAGGTGGTCGTGCGGACGGTGGTGATTCGGGTACTGGACATGGTGGTCTCCAGTCGAGGTGTGGGGGTCAGGCGGTCGGCCGGGTGCCGTACGACGAGCGTCGCCGTTCTGCCCCTCAGCCGTCGTCGTCAGATCTGGTGAGATCCCGGTCCGGGCTCAGGCGCGGCGGGCCTTGCGGAGGGCGAGCAGCATCCTGACCAGGAAGACCGGGGTCGGTGGGATCCAGCCCAGCTGCATCGCCTGGCCGAGGTCGTCACGGTTGGCCCAGTGCTCGATGACCTTGCCGTCCGCCAGCCGGAACCAGTGCGACTGGGTCACGGCGAAGGTCTTCCCGGTGGGCGGGAACGCCTGCGCCGCCCGCCCGTTCTCGTCGTAGGTGACGAAGGGGCCCGTGTGCCGGCCCGACATCGTTGCGTGCAGGACGACCAGGTCGCCCTCCACCACGGAGTCCTCGACCGTCCAGCCGAGGTCGGCGTACGCGCTGCGCAGCCACACAGCGGTCGCGTAGTAGGCGTCCGGGCCGGTGCCACGGCAGGCGAGTGGCTCGTCCACAGCCATCCGATTGGTCGCCTCGGGGTGGAACAGCGAACGGAAGTCCTCCAGCGAGCCGGTCGCCATCACCATGAGTGACTCGATGGCGACCTCCTTGGGTGCCAGATCGGTCGATGTCATGGTCGTCCCCCTCCAGGTCAGATGTTGTCAGCATCACTTTCCCGCCCCTGCGCCAGCGTGCACAACGGTGCTGAGGTGCCTATATCGGACCTGTCTGCTGCCCATACCGGACGGTTCCGGCGCCAGGAGGCCGTACCGTGGTCTGATGCCCGAAGCAATCGTGAGCGCGGTCGAAGGCGCTGAGGTGGTGTTCCGCCTCGGCGACTCCGAGCATGCGTTCACCGGTGTCCGGTTGTGGGAAGAGCTCGGGCTGGCCGCCGAGCAACTCGAGTTCAAGCCGGTCGACTACGGCTGGGAGCTGCGGCTGCCGCGGCCCTCGGTGCACCGGATGGAGTACCTCTTCGACATCGCCGGCAGCGGGATGCGGACCGACCCGACCAACCCCCGAGTCGTCGGCGGCGCGTTCGGCGAGCACTCCTGGCTGCCCCTGCCCGGGTACGTCGAGCCCGACTGGATCACGATCGAGCCGATCGCGTCGAGCCTGACTCCGCTGAGTATCGACCCGACCCCGGTGGGCCCGATCGACGTGACGGTCTGGTCGCCGGACGGGATCGCGCCAGGCTTCGAGCTGCCGTTGCTGCTGGCCCACGACGGACCCGAGTTCGCCGCGTACGCCGGGCTGACCCACTACGTCGGCGCCATGATTGCCGACGGCACGCTGCCACCGTTGCGGCTCGCGCTGATCCGGCCGGGATCACGCAACCTCTGGTACGCCGCCAACCCGGAGTACGCCGAAGCCCTCACCCAGCACGTGCTGCCGACGGTCACGGCGTCGTACCGCAGCAGGAAGCCGGTCCTGATGGGCGCGAGCCTCGGCGCCCTCGCCGCCCTGTACGCCGAGTGGCACCACCCCGGCACCTTCGCCGGCCTCTTCCTCCAGTCCGGCTCCTTCTTCACCCTCGACACCGACCCCCAGGAATCCAGGTTCGAGTACTACGCCGAGGTCACCGAGTTCGTCCACGAAGTACTCGAGGCCACCGCCTTCCCGAGCAACCCAGCCATCTCGATGACGGCCGGGACGCCTGAGGAGAACGTGCACAACAACCGCGTGATGGCCGCCCGTCTCGCCAAGCTCGGGCTGCAGGTCGCCTTCGACGAGACGCCTGACATGCACAACTTCACCGCTTGGCGCGATGTGCTGGATCCCTGTCTGACCGAGCTGCTCAACCGCATCTGGGCCTGAGCGTTCGGCCTGTTCTGGGCAGCGTGGGGCGCAGTGCTGCCTGCAATGAAGGCCGAGGCGGGCGTCACCGACGCACAGCTCGGCCCGGCCGCCGTCGGTGCGGTGTCCAGCGCATGGTCGTTGCCCACGGCATTGGGTGGGGTCGCAGTACTCGCTGTAGTCGTCGCCGTTCTCGGCCCGGCGGCGGGACGCGCTGGGACGAGCAGACGAGGTAAAGACATGGCAAGGTGGCGACACGAGGACAGGGGTGAGGCGCATGGAGCGTGAGCAGGTTGAGCTGGATGCACCAGGGCTGGACCGGCCCGGCACGCTGATCCGCTACGGGCATTACGGTCGCCCGGTGCTGGTGTTCCCCAGTGAGCAGGGTCGGGCCTGGGACTACGAGAGCAACGGGATGGTCGGGGCGGTGGCCGACCTGATCGACGCCGGCCGGGTCAAGCTGTACTGCGTCGATTCGTACGACCACGTGAGCTGGTCGGATCGCAGCATCCCGCTGGAGGAGCGGGCGCGACGGCATGGGCTCTACGAGTCATGGATCCTCGACCACGTCGTACCAGCGATCGGCAGCGATACTCCAGGCGCCAGCGACATCATCACCACCGGGTGCAGCCTCGGGGCCTTCCATGCGCTCAACTTCGCGGTGAAGCGAGCCGACCTGTTCCCGATCGCGATCTGCCAGTCGGGCAACTACGACGCGGCCAGCTGGCACCCCTGGGGCGAGCGCGGCGAGGCGATGTACTTCAACAACCCGGCCGACTACCTGCCCAACCTGGAGGGCGACCACCTCGAGTGGCTGCGCCAGCGGCTCTTCCTGGTGCTCACAGTCGGCCAGGGCGACTGGGAGACCCACCCGACCGGTTCGCTGCCGTCTGCGCTCGCCACTGCCGAAGTACTGGCTGCCAAAGGCATCCCGCACGAGCTGGACCTCTGGGGACACGATGTAGCCCACGACTGGCCTTGGTGGCGCAAGCAGCTCGCCCACCACCTGCCCCGATTCGTCTAAGGAGCTTGAAGATGGCTGACCGCTCTCAGCACTTGATCGGGTTGTTGCTCGGGGCCGAGGAGGACTGGCCGCAGGCGTTCGAGGCGCTGTTGCAGCGCGTCGGGCCGGTCAAGACCGGCGACCGGACGCACGAGTTCAGCACTGACCGGCTGACCATCGAGCCGTTCGACCTGAACGATCCGGTCCGGGTCGAGCTGGTGATCGACCGGCTCGCCTACTGGTACTACCACCCGCGCGAGTGGCTGAAGAAGGCCGCGCTGATGAACGGCACCTACCTGCTCAACTCGCCGTTCACCTTCCAGGCGATGGAGAAGCACAGCGCGTACTGCGCGATGCTGCGCCTCGGCCTGAAGATCCCGCGGACCGTGCTGGTGCCGTTCAAGAACCCGGTCGACAACGTGCGCTGGGCGTACACGTCGGAGAAGTACAACAAGCCGTTCGACCTGGACGCGATCGCCGACGACCTCGGCTACCCGATGTACATGAAGCCCTTCGACGGCGGCGGCTGGCGTGGTGTCTCCCGGATCAACAACCGCGAGGACCTGCACACCGCCTACGACGAGTCCGGCGAGATGCTGATGCACCTGCAGGCCACGGTCGAGTACGAGAAGTTCGCCCGGGCGCTGTCGATCGGCGCCGAGACGATGGTGATGGACTTCCGCCCGGACGAGCCGATGCACAACCGGTACGCCGTGTCGCACGACTTCCTCAGCCCGTCGGCCGGTCATCAGGCGGTCGCGATCAGCCGGATCGTGAACGCCTTCTTCGGCTGGGAGTTCAACTCCTGCGAGATGCTGGTGGCCGGCGACTCGGTGCACCCGATCGACTATGCGAACGCCTGCCCCGACGTCGCGATCACCTCCCTGCACTACTACTTCCCCTGGGCGATCAGTGCGCTGGTGAAATGGTCGGTGTTCTCGCTGGCGACCGGCCGGCGGACCAAGGTCGACTTGCACACCGAGCGGTACTTCGCGATCGCGGACGACGACTCACTCGACTACGACGCCAAGCTGGAGGGCTACCTCGCGCTGGCCGACGAGTACTTCGAGACCGCGAAGTACCACGAGTGGTGTGCCGAGAACCTGACCGACTTCGACGCGAAGCTGGTCGACTGGGTCGCCGGCGACGACTTCGACCGCATCCTGCGCGAGACCGTCGCCGCCACCTACCCAGCCCACGAGCAGGAGAAGTTCCTAGCCCACTTCCGCGGCCTGACCGGCCTCTGGGTGACCGACCAGTCTTAGACAAGCAGTGCGACCAGTGCCGCGGCGACGAGTAGTTGGAGGGCCGCGGAGACTGCTCTGCGGCGGGGGCGGGCGGGTCTGAGCCAGGGGAGGTCTGGCCAGGCCCAGCCGGAGTACGCCGTGACTCCGGCCAACAGGGCAAGGCCGACGAGCCAGAGCCAGGGTGGGAGGTCTTGCCAGTTGGTGATGGTCCGGGAGAGCAGCAGGAAGAGGATGCCGGCCGCTAGGACGATGAGCAGGTCCAGGCGGTCGCGGAGCTTCCTGGTGTGGACCTGCCAGAGGGCGAGCAGTGGGTAGCCGACGGCCAGCGCGATAGCGAAGTACTTCACGACTGGTCCGCCAAGAGCTTGGTGGCGAACTCGTCGACATCCGCGGCCACATCCGACAGCACCACGACCGCTCGCTTCTTCTCCAGGTCGAGGCCGACGAACGAGCGGTAACCGCCGGTACCACCGTTGTGCCAGACCATGTTGCGATCAGTGCCGGTCAGCGGACTCGTGAGCCAGAAGTAGCCGATGCGGTCGCCCTCCTCGAAGTCGCGTCTCGGCGCCAGAGCTTCGACTCCGTTGCCTCGAAGCAACGACTGGGCTAGCAATGAGAGGTTGCCAGCACTGGAGACGATGCCGCCGGCCGGCGCGTAGCCGTCCTGGATCCACGGATCTTCCTTGCGTCCGCCGGAGCTGTAGCCGGGTGGGGCCGCGTCGTCGATTGTCGTGGGCACATGGGTCTCCGCCAGGTCGAGTGGCTTCAGGAGGCGCTCGCGGAGGAAGTCCGGGTAGCTCATACCGGCTTTGCGAGCGAGGGCTTGGCCCAGCAGGGCTGCGCCGACATTCGAGTACGCCGGTTCGCCGCGGCCACCCGCGTCGGCCTTCGCCTGGCTGATCACGTCGTCGACGGTGTACGGGTAGGGGTTGCCCGCGTCGAGGGTGGTGAGCAGGCCGCGCGCTACGTCGAGGGGTTTGGTCGACGTTCGCGGGAGACCGGAGTAGTGGGTGGCGAGGTCTTCGAGCGTCGCGGTGGAGACCTCGGCGCCTTTCAGTGGGAGGAGGGTGCCGACCTGGTCGTCGAGGTTCACCTCACCGTGGTGGATCGAGTTCGCCAGCAGCAGTCCGGTGAAGCACTTACTGAGCGAACCGATCTCGAACTCGCTGTGCTCGTTGGCACCGCGGCCGGCGAAGGTCAGCGAGTTGTCGCCGATGACAACTACCTCGAGGCGATGCCCGGCGCCCTGGTAGTGCTGGTCGATGTAGGTCTGGAGCTTGTTGTCACCCGTTCGCGCCGACTCCAACTCAATCGTCCGCGGCCGAACCAACCAGCCTCCGGCCACGACGGCAAGCGCGACCACTATGGCGATCACTTTCAAGGCTTTACCTCTGCAGGGCTTCCAGGATTGCCAGAAGGGCGACCACACGTGGTGGTGGGACCGAGAAGGTACCGCGACTAGGACTGTGGAGCCAGCCTTCAGCAGTCAGTTGCCTTAGATGGTGATAGATCTGCCCACTCGTCCCCAACCCCTCCACCTCGCTGAGTGCGCTGACAGTCCTCCTCCCCCGGACGATCTCCTGCAGCAGCATCAACCGCACCGGACTCCCCAGAGCACCCAAAACCCCAGCAAGCTCAGCCCACCCGCCGACCTCCCCCAAAGCAGCAAGCTCCCCGCCGCCCCTGGCGGCGGCAGGCGGGGAGGTCGAGTGGCCCCGGCCTCCGGCGGGGTCGGGCGGGGAGGTCGAGTGGCCCCGGCCTCCGGCGGCGTCGGGCGGGAAGGTCGGGGCATGGCCCACAGCCTCAGCGGCTGCTTCGTCCGACTTGGCGCCGCCCGGCGCCCGCAGGGTGCCGGGCGGCGCTTGTTCTTGGGCTGTGGACAACGCGGCGGATTCCAGCGCGGCTATCCGCGCCTCCAGCTCTGTGAGCCGGTTATCCACAGGGTTCTCCACATTGTGGATAGTACGTAGTTACGTAGCTATTGCAAGTACCGCGCGGACGTAAGGTGGCGGCGTGCGTGATGACGAGGTGCCTGGGTGGTGGCAGCGGCTGGGGCTCGACGGGCTGGTGGACGTGCATGTGCACTTCCTGCCGGATCGCGTGATGGACGCCGTCTGGAGCTACTTCGACCAAGCGGCAACCCACTACGGCACCCCCTGGCCGGTCACCTACCGCACGCCGGTCGCCGAGCGACTCCAGACGCTCCAGGACCTCGGCGTACGCCGGTTCCCCGCACTCGTCTACCCGCACAAGCCCGACATGGCCGCGTCACTCAACACCTGGGCACGCGACTTCGCAGCGACCACACCCGGCTGCGTCTCAAGCGGCACCTTCTACCCCGAGCCCGGCGCAGCGCGGTACGTGAAGGAAGCCCTCGACGAAGGCACCCAGATCTTCAAGGTGCATGTCCAGGTAGGCGACTACGACCCACGTGACGACGAGCTAGACGCGGTATGGGGCCAGCTGGCCGAGTCCGGCGTACCAGTGGTCGTCCACTGTGGCTCCGGCCCGATCCCCGGCCGCCACACCGGCCCCGGCCCGATGGGCGACGTACTACGCAAGCACCCCCGCCTCACCGCCGTCATCGCGCACCTGGGCATGCCGGAGTACGCCGAGCACCTACAGCTCGCGGAGACGTACCCCAACGTCCACCTGGACACCACGATGGCCTGCACTCCGTTCACCGAGGCACTGGCGCCCTTCCCCCGCGACCTGCTCCCCCGCTACGCAGCACTCCAGGACCGGGTAGTGCTCGGCTCCGACTTCCCCAACATCCCGTACCAGTACGCAGTACAACTGGAAGCCCTGGAGAAGCTGGACCTAGGCGACGACTGGCTACGAGCCGTCTGCTGGGAGAACGGCAACCGCCTACTCGGTGGGTAAGTGAGCAGCGAACCAAGCCAGCGTCAGCCCAGTCAGGATCTCGTCCCGGTCGACCAGCAGGTCGACCAACTGGGCATGCCAGGCATGCAGGGCGGTACTGAGCACCAGCGACGAGATCTGCTGCCGTTCACTGAACGCGGTGAGGTTCTCGTTGAACCACCGCACCTCAGCCAGCTCCAACGGATCCAGCCCACGCTGCTCGGCCCGCGTCTCGGTGACCTCCGTGTACGCCGGTGTCGCGGTCAACCCATCACGGTCGTCACCCACGCGGTAGTCGTGGTACCCGAGCCGGCACATCAGCTCATCCCACCCCGCGGCCGTACGCCGGCTAGCGGACCCCTCACCGAAGCCGGCCAGCGCCGTCCACGCGATCGACGGGATGACCAGGTGATAGCGCCCCTGCGCCTCGTAGGGGAGTGCAGTGGAGAGTGCATCCATCACCCCACTAGGCCAGGCGTGCGTCAGCAGCACCGGCTCGGCATCCGGGTCGGCCGACCGCAGGTGCAGGAAGTGGACGAACTGCCCGGCGATCTCGGTCGTGTAGTGGTCGTAGGTGTTGAGCCTGTTCTCGTGAGCGCGCCAGTCGTAGCCGTTGACCCAGTAGTCGACCAGGTCGTCGGCATAGGTGGCCGGCACGATCCGGTCGAACCCGGCGGCGATGTAGTCCCCGCTGTCCCGGAACGTCCGCAACCGCCGGTACAGCGAGTCGAGGTCTGCCTGCGGCACCCGCACCCGCAGCCGCCGCACCTCGGCTGTGCGCTCAGTCGTCACTCATCTCCTCCGCCATCTCCCCCACGCCGCTTCCACCAGCATGATGCTTAAGGCCCCCAAATAGTTCGATGCGGTCAACCTTTCAACCACGATTGCAGCTTGTTGCACATCTGAGCGCCCTCCGCGTCCGTTGCCGCGCCCATTACAACGTTGTACGCTCGTCAGCGACCGCATCCCCTCCAGCCCCGGGAGCCCTCGATGCCCACTGCCCAGCAACCCCGCCCCGAGCACCCGCGGCCGCAGTTCACCCGCCCGGACTGGCTCAATCTCAACGGCGAGTGGCAGTTCGAGCTCGACCGGTCCGACTCCGGGCTGGAGCGCGGGGTCCGCGAGCGCGAGTTGCTGCAGCGGATCACCGTCCCGTTCGCGCCCGAGTCGCAGCTGTCCGGGATCGAGAACGTCGACTTCCTCGAGGCCGTCTGGTACCGGACGACGGTGACGATCCCCGCCGACTGGACCGGCAAGGACGCGGTCCTGCACTTCCAAGCCGTCGACCACGACGCGACCGTCTGGGTCAACGGCGTCGAGGTGGTCCGGCACCGCGGCGGCTTCACTCCGTTCAGCGCCTCGCTCAGCACCGTCGCCGCTCCCGGCGAGGAGGCGACGATCATCGTCCGCGCGCGCGACAGCCGGTACGGCGTACAGGCGCGTGGCAAGCAGTCCCAGCCGTACTTCAACGCCGACTGCCACTACACCCGGACCACCGGCATCTGGCAGACCGTCTGGCTGGAGGCCGTCCCGTCGATCCATCTGAACCGGCCGCGGATCACCCCCGACGTCGCGGGCTCCTGCTTCCACATCTCGGTCCCGCTCTCCGCCAACAAGCCGGGCTGGAAGGTCCGCGCCGTACTGTCCGACGCCGCGGGCGAAGTCGCGACGGCCGAGGTGCGCGCGGATCTCGATCTCGCCCCGCGACTCGTCCTCGCAGTACCGGCCGATCGCGTCCGCCTCTGGGACACCACGGACCCACACCTGTACGGCGTTCGCCTGGAACTGATCGATGCCGACGGCAACCTCGTCGACGCGGCCGACAGCTACGCCGGATTGCGGTCCGTCTCGATCAACGGCCAAGCCGTCCTGATCAACGGCAAGCACGTCTTCCAGCGACTCGTGCTGGACCAGGGCTACTGGCCCGAGAGCCTGATGACGGCGCCTTCCGAGGAAGCGCTGATCGCCGACATCGAGCTGAGCCTGGCCGCCGGGTTCAACGGCGCACGCCTGCACCAGAAGGTGTTCGAGGAGCGGTTCCTGTACCACGCGGACCGGCTCGGCTACCTCGTCTGGGGCGAGTTCGGCGACTGGGGTGCGGGCATCGCCGGCACCGGCGACGACAACCAGCAGCCGACCGCGTCGTTCGTGACGCAGTGGCTGGAGGCCGTCGAGCGCGACTACAACCACCCGTCGATCGTCGGCTGGTGCCCGCTCAACGAGACGCACCAACTGCTGCACGACAAGATCACCCAGCTCGACGACGTGATGCGCGCGATGTTCCTGGCCACCAAGGCGGCCGACTCGACCCGGCCGGTGCTCGACACGTCGGGCTACTCGCATCGCGTGCCGGAGACGGAGGTCTGGGACTCGCACAACTACGAGCAGGACCCGGTCGAGTTCGGCAAGCAGATGGCCGGGCTCGCCGACGGAGCGCCGTACGGGAACACCGGTCCGGAGGGGCGGCCGCTCTCGCAGGAGTACAACGGGCAGCCGTACTTCTGCAGCGAGTTCGGCGGGATCTGGTGGAACCCTTCGGCCGCTACTGCTTCCGGCAACGACCCCGAGTCGTGGGGTTACGGCCAGCGGGTCAAGGACGAGGCCGAGTTCTACGAACGGTTTGCCGGACTGATCGGCGTACTGCTCGACAACCCGTTGATGTTCGGCTACTGCTACACGCAGCTGACCGACGTCTTCCAGGAAGAGAACGGCATCTACCGGTTCGACCGCAGCACGAAGCTGGACGTCCCCCGCATCAAGGCCGTCCAGGTCCGCGCCGCGGCGTTCGAAGGTTAGATCCCTACAGCACAAGGACAGTCCCGTCGGGTGGGACCTTCACACCTGCCGCCCGGATTCCGGCGTACTGCGAAGTCGCCGGATCCAGGGCCGGGTTGGTGTTGTTGAGATGCGTGTAGGCCCAGGCCGTGCCGGGCTGGGCCGCGCTGAGTTTGCGGATGCGTTCGAGGCTGGCCTCGATCGGCAGGTGCCCCATCACGCTCTGCGCCTTGTCCGTGGCATCGGCCTTGTCCGACATCTCCCCACCATCATGAAAAGTGCCATCCAGTGCTACGTACCCGGCACCGTCCACGAATTCGTCGAACCCATCCGGCCAGGTCGCCAGGCACGGCGCGTAGACGAGGCCCCCGCCGGTCGCGGGATCCTCGAACCGGTACGCGACCACCCACGGATCGCCCGTCGCACTGGTCACATACTTGGGCCGCTTGTTGCTGACAGCAAGCACCTTGACGCGGAACCCGGCCAGGTACTGATCGGACCCGACCGTCGACCACGTCCAGGAGCCGTACTTACCCAATGTCGACCTGACGTCTTTCAGTGCCTGAAGGACAGCAGGCGGGGCATAGACGTTGAGGCCGGCGCCCTCCCGCAGCATCGTCAGGCCGAGCGTGTGATCCAGCTCGGCATCGGTCAGGAAGACACCCTTGATCGGCGTCTCCCGGGGACCGGGCCCGGCTCGAAGCTCTTTGGTGGCGAGGATCTGGGCACGGATGTCCGGCGACGCGTTCACCAGATACCAGTCGTTGCCATCAGCGCTGATCGCGAGGCCGTCCTGCGTCCGCGGCAGGAGGCCCGGGTCGGAGCAGGTCGGGCAGGCGCAGTTCCACTGTGGGAAGCCGCCACCGGCGGCCGTGCCGAGCAGGATCGCTTTCATCCGCGCATCTCGAACTCGGCCGCTTTGACCGGCGTCTTGAGGATCAGGTCGACCAGCCCGCGGTCGGGTGACTTCTTGCAGACCGGGTCGGTCGCGGCGCCGTCGCCGGTCAGCAGGAATGCTTGACAACGGCAACCACCATGATCGAGTCCACGCCGGTCACAGCTGCGGCAGGTGTCGCTCATCCAGTCCTCGCCGCGATACGCATTGAACGACTCCGAGCCGTACCAGATCTCCTGCAGCGACTTGGTGGTCGCGTTGTCGAGGTCGAGGGTCTCGATCGCGCTCGCGGCCGGGCACGGAAGTACCGTCCCATCCGGAGCGATCGTCAGCTGCCGGGCACCCCAGCCGTACATGCACGGCTTCGGATACTCCTCGTAGTAGTCGGCGACGACATAGATGACCTGCATCTTGCCCTTCAACCGATCGATGGCCGCCCGTACCACGGGCTGCGCCGCGTCCAGCTGCTCGCGCGTCGGCATCAGCTGGTCGCGGTTGCGCAACGCCCAGCCGTAGTACTGGGTGTTGGCCAGCTCCAGCCGGTCGGCGCCCATCTGCTCGGCGAGCGCGATGATGCCTTCGAGCTGGTCGTGGTTGGCACGATGGAGCACGACATTGACGCTGAGCGGGAGGCCGGTGCGCTTGATCAGCTCGGCGGCGACGATCTTGTGGTGATGGGCGCGGGTGCCGGCGATCTTGTTCGCCCGCTCGGCATCGGCCGCCTGGACCGAGAGCTGAATGTGCGACAGACCTTTGTCGACGAGGGTGTCGAGGCGGCTCCCGGTGAGGCCGAGGCCGCTGGTGACGAGGTTGACGTAGGCGCCAAGATCGGCAGTGTGCTCGATGAGTTCGGGGAGGTCCGGGCGGCCTAGTGGTTCGCCGCCGGAGAAGTGGACCTGGAGGACGCCGAGTTCACGCGCTTGGGTGAGAATCTCCTTCCATTGCCCGGTTTTGAGCTCCTGGTCGCGCTGGAGGAGTTCGAGCGGATTGGAGCAGTACGGGCAATGGAGTGGGCAGCGGTGGGTCAGCTCCGCCGTGAGCCCGAGGGGTGCCTCCGTCATGACCACTCCACCACCTGTCGATCGGCGAGCCGGGTGAGGACATCGACCACTTGCTCGGCTTTCACGCCGTCGTACTGGTTGCTCAGGGCAAGGGTGATCTGCTGGACGTCGGCCTCGCCGTCGCAGAGCTGGAGGATCGCGGTCGCCGTCGGGTTGGGGACGAGGACGCCTTCGGGGTACAGGAGGACCTGAATGTCCCTGGTGTGGTCGTAGGTCAGCCGGACGCCTCGCTTGAGGCGCGGTTTCACTGCCTCGCCGCCGCTCGTTCGATCGCGTCGAGCATGGACCAGAGGACGTCGCATTTGAAGGAGAGTGCGGCGATCGCCTTGTCCTGCTGCTCGCGGGTCGTGCAGTACTCGACGACCAGGTCGAGCGTCACCTGACCTTCGCCGGAGACCGCGTCGATGCGATTGGTGAAGTAGGCGAAGTCCTCGGCGCGGATCCACTCGTACGCCGTGAGCATGTCGACGACGCGCTGCTTCATCAGGTGGCCGGAGAACATCTCGGTCAGGCCGGACGCGACGGCCTCCACCCAGGGCTTGGTGCGGGCGAAGCTGACGTAGGCGTCGACGGCGAACCGTACGCCCGGGGCGAGGTGGCGCTCGTCGAGCACCTCCTCGCGGGTGAGGCCGACCGCTTCGCAGAGCCGCAGCCAGCGCTCCAGTCCACCGTCGATTCCGGTCTTGCCGTCGTGGTAGGTGATGCGGTCGATCCACTGGCGGCGGACCTGCGGCAGCGGGCAGTTGCTGATGATCGCCGCGTCCTTCTGCGGGATCATGCTCTGGTAGTACCAGCGGTTGGCGGCCCACAGCCGCAGCTCCCGCTCGTCCAGGTCGCCGGCGTGCAGCCGCCGGTGGAAGGGGTGCGTTCCCCAGTACCGGTAGGACAGCCCGCGTAATGCGGTGGTGAATTCCTCAGCATTCAACAGGGACATGACGCCGCCACCTCACAATTGAACGTCACAAACGGAACTCAGGCACCCGGAAATGCCTTGTGACGGAACTTGTTCAGGGGAAATCACGGAAAACGGGGGCCTGCGGCGCAGGCCCCCGTTCGGCGGTCTGTCAGTCGATCCGTGCCGCGTAGGAGGTGACTTCGGTCGGAGTCTCGAACTCGAGGAAGTCCGGGGCGATCCAGGTTTCGCGCTGCGTTGTTTCCACCATGGCTGGCTCCTTGCGTTCAGGACGGGGGGCGCCGTCTTTCTGCAAGATAAGACTTAGGAAGGGACATTTACTACCCCTGTCCCGAGATTTGGTATTTCAGGTTTCTTATTTCACAACGTGCCGGTGAGCAGTTGCAGCCCCAAGCTGCTCAGTGCTACAGAAGCCCACAACAACGCCCCCAGCGCCAACGGCCGCCAGCCGGCCTTCCGTAACTCACTCGGCCGCATCGACAGCCCGATCGCCACCAGCGCCGAGGTGATCAGGAACGTCCCGACCAGAGACAACGTCTCCTGCCAGGCTGCCGGCACCACACCCGCACTCCGCAGCCCGGCGGCCACGATGAACCCGATCAGAAAGAGCGGAACCATCCGCCGCCACGGCAACCTGCCTGCGGCAGGCGCTGGCGCGGGCAGCACGCCCTCACCTGGGGCGGCGGCCCCCGCCCCCACTCCGCCTGTTGTGCCCATGGAGTTCGCCTTGCCGACCGCAGTGGCAGTGCGTGCTTCTCGCCGCGACTTCAGGATGACCAGGCCGATGACGATGGGGATGAGCATCAAGGAACGGGTGAGTTTGACGACCAGCGCTTGGTCGCCGGCCGCCTGGGAGTAGGTGTAGCCGGCGGCAACCACCGATGAGGTGTCGTTGATGGCGGTACCGGCCCAGAGGCCGAAGGCTCGGGCGTCGAGGCCGAGGAGGTGGCCGAGCGGCGGGAACGCGAGCACCGCGACGACGTTGAAGGTGAAGATCGTCGCCAGCGCATAGGCGACCGACGAGCGCTTCGCCCCGATCGCGGCGGTGGCGGCGGCGATCGCCGAGGCGCCGCAGATCGCAGTACCGACTCCGATCAGCGTCTGGGTATCACCGCGCACCCCGAGCAGCCGCCCGAACAACCAGGCGCCACCCAAAGCGACCGTCAACGTCCCCAGCATCACCGGCAGCGACTCACCGCCGACCTTCAGAACCTGCTGGAGCGACAGCCCGGTGCCGAGCACGACGATCGACAACTGCAGCAACGTCTTCGACGCGAACTCATATCCCGGCCGAGCCCACGAGCCCCGCAGCGCCGGCACGAGCACGCCGGCAAGGACGCCGAGCACGATCCCGAAGACCGGCCCGCCGATCACCGGCACCAGCCGACCCAGCGGCACTGCTGCGGCGGCCAGCGCGAGCGCCACCAACAGCCCGGGAACCCGCTCGATGAAGTGTGGCTTCGCGCCGGGTCCGGTCTCGACGACAGCCGGTGACCTAACCTCGACGTGCACCACGAGCGGGCCTCCTGACAGAAATGTGCGTACATTTAAGTTAGGAGATGACCGGACATTTGGCAAGACGGCATCGACGGAGAGGTCCGGATGAGCGAGCGCAAGCTGGATCGCAGCGGTGGACAACCGCTGTGGAAGCAGCTGCAGCAGGAACTGGTACGCCGCCTGCGGGCCGGCGAGTTCGACGACCTGTTCCCCGGCGAGCTCGCGCTGGTGGAGGAGTACCAGGTGAGCCGGCACACCGTCCGCCAGGCGCTCGGCAAGCTCCGGGCCGACGGGCTGATCGTGGCCGAGCGGGGGCGCCAGCCGCGGGTCGCCACCTCCCCGGAGATCCGGCAGCCGATGGGTGCGCTCTACAGCCTCTTCTCCTCGGTCGAGGCGTCCGGGCTGCCGCAGCACAGCGTCGTACGGGCTCTGGACGTCCGGGCGGACGGGGTGATCGCCAGTCGGTTGGATCTGGAGGCGTCGATCCCGCTGGTCTACCTGGAGCGGGTGCGGTTCGCAGGGGACGAGCCGCTGGCGTTGGACCGCGTCTGGTTGCCTGCGTCGCTGGCTGAGGGGCTACTGGACGCCGACTTCGGCCATACGAGCCTCTACAACGAGTTGGCCGAGCGGACCGGGCTACGGCTCGACCACGGCCGGGAGGACATCCGTGCGGTCAACCCGACGCCCGCGGAGCGAGCACTGCTGCACTGCCCAGCTGACGCGGCTGCCTTCTCGATCAACCGGCTAGGGCACGCCCAGGGACGCAAGATCGAGTGGCGGCACACCGTAGTACGGGGTGATCGCTTTGCTCTGGCTGCGGAGTTCTCGGCGCACGCTGGGTATCGCCTGGCGCCGGCTGCCGCCGGTACTGCGCTTTCCTAGCCCTGGGAGTCCCAGGACAACTGGGGCATCCCGTGTTGGGTCTCTGGCGAGCGAGAGTCGGAGTATGACTACAAACCTTCCCGGCGGGGCTCTCACGCTTGCGGACGATCTCACCATCAGCCGGATGGGCTACGGCGCCATGCAGTTGGCCGGGCCCGGCGTCTTCGGTCCCCCGAAGAACCATGACGAGGCGATCGCCGTACTGCGTACTGCCGTCGAGCTGGGCATCAACCACATCGACACGAGCGACTTCTACGGACCAGTGGTGACCAATGAGCTGATTCGCGAGGCGCTGCAGCCGTACGTCGCGGACCTCCACATCGTCACCAAGGTAGGGGCCCGGCGCGGCGCCGACGGGAGCTGGAACCCGTCGCAGGAGCCCGAGGACCTCAAGGCCCAGGTCCGCGAGAACCTCGAGCACCTCGGGCTCGACGCACTCGACGTCGTCAACCTCCGCGCACCCGGGCACGAGGAGGTCAGCGACGGGTCGATCGCCGCGGCGTTCACGGCGTTGGCCGAACTGCAGCAGGAGGGGCTGATCCGGCACCTCGGGCTGAGCGGTGTCTCCGACGCGCAGCTCACCGAGGCGCAGGCGATCGCGCCGGTCGTCACGGTCCAGAACCTCTACAACCTGGCCAAGCGTGCCGACGACGCACTGGTCGACCGCTGCGCTGCCGAGGGCATTGCTTACGCCTCCTTCTTCCCGCTCGGCGGCTTCAGCCCGCTGGAGTCGGAGACGTTGACGAAGGTCGCCGCTCGCGTCGGCGCGACTGCCCAGCAGGTCGCTCTGGCTTGGCTGCTGCAGCGCTCGTCGACGATGGTGCTCATCCCCGGTACGTCGTCGGTGGCGCACCTCCGCGAGAACGTCGCCGCCGCCTCCCTCGTCCTACCCGAGGACGCGATCACCGAGCTCAACACCATCGGCCAGTAGCCCCAGCGCCCGAGCCCGGCGCCCGGCGGCCGGCGGCCGGCGCTCGGCGCTCGGCGTTTCAGAGGGTGATCGACTTCAGATGGTCGACGGTGACGAAGGTTGAGCCGGCGGTCTCGACGGAGGTGCGGAGTTTGGTCAGGCCGCCCCAGTCGACCGCCGGCTTGTCCAGCGGCTGATCGAAGTCGTCCCAGTGGGTGGCGATCACCGTCTTCACCGGCTTGATCGCCTGCAACAGCCGATCGGTCACCCCCGGCTCACCACCCGGCGCCGCGAGCACGACATCGACCTGCAGATCCCTTAGTTCGTTGGCATCGAAGCCCGCGGTGCTGAGGCTGAGGATCCGCAACCCACCGATCGTGATCACGTAGGCGAGCGTCCCGCCTTCGACCAGGTCCGCGATCGTCCGCGGCCTTGGCGGCACAGCACCCGGCCGCGTCCCCGGGAACGCGAACTGATGCCGCTTCCCACCACACGAATGCACCGACCGGAACACCTCGATGGTGAACCCGTCGAACGGCAGATACTCCCCACCACTCACCTGCGACAGCTGATCGGCCGGTGCCCGCATCGCCCGCAGCAGGTTCAGATGCGACTCGTTCCCCAGCACCGTCGCCCCGGTCTTGCGTGCGACGTACGGTACGTCGGGGATGTGGTCGTAGTGCCCGTGATGCACCAGCACTGCATCCGCCGTACTCACGTACCGATCAACCACCTCCGGCTGGCTGACCACCCGGGTGCCCGGGTCGGCCCCCTCGGCGCTGTAGGTGCCGGTCTTGAACCTGGTCAACCAGGGGTCGGTCAGTACGACCCGCTGCCCACACCTGATCTCCCACGCGTGATTGCCCCACCAGGTGAGCGTCACCGGCTCGCGTGGTCCTACTGCCGCCTCGACACCGCTGGTACTACGCCAGCCGACCACGCCTGCGGCACCCACCGCGGCCGCTGCCGTACCCGTCAACACACCTCTGCGACTCAACGTCACGCCGTCTCCCTCACTCGAAACCGGACCTTCAGTCAAGGCGAGGGCTTCCGGGGATGTCGAATATGCTCTTACATATGCGGCAAGTTGCTGGGGCTATCAGTGCAGCTCAGGCGGGTCATGCTGACTGAGCGATATCTGCAGATTTTTGTGGCGCTGGCCGAGGAGCAACACTTCGGCGATGCGGCCCGAGTCGTGGGGATCACCCAGCCGCCGCTCTCGCAGGGACTTCGGCGGCTCGAGGCGATGGTCGGGGCCAAGCTGTTCGAGCGCGGGCTCGGGCGGGTCGAGCTGACGGCCGCAGGGGCGGCTCTGCTGCCGTATGCCCGGCGGGCGTTGGGGGCGATCGACGAGTTCCACCATGCGGCTGTCGCCCAGGATCCGGAGGGGCCGGAGATTCGGCTCGGGCTGGCTCCTGAGGTGCCTGCGTCGGTGGGCGCGGCGGTTGCCGCGGCATGTGGTGAGGCGGTGCCCGGGAGCCGGGTGACAGCCGTCTCCGCGCCGACCAGCGCTCTGGTCAGCCAGGTAGCGTCCGGCCGGCTCGGGCTTGCCGTAGTACTGCATCCGGCTGTCCTCGACGGGCTCCAGGCAGGACCGGTGACACTCCTCAGGACCTGGGCGCTGGTACCAACCTCCCTCCACCCGGACGACGGTCAGCCGCTACCGCTCCGCAAGCTAGACGGACTACCGATCGCAGTACGACCGCGTGCCGAGGCGCCTGCAGCCAGAGACCTCTTCCTAGACACCCTCGGCCTGCACCGGCCCGGTGGCGGCGCAGTGGTCGTCACCGACGACCGAGCAGCCCTAGCAATGGCCGCAGCCGCCCAAGCTATCCTCATCACCCCAGACGACTCCCTCCAGGCCACCGGCGTAGGCAGACACCGTCTGGTCGACGACCCGCTCCCAGTCCGCCTCCGGCTCGTCTGGTCTCACGCCGGTACGCCGAACGCCCTCCCACCGGAAGCAATACCCCACCTAGCCCAAGCCCTGGCCACACCATGACTGCGCGCATTCGAGCGACCTTCGAGGACGCCGGGGCACGCGGCTGGTTGCATGCGGTCTCGATCGACCATCCGGACCAGACGGTCGACCTGGACCCGGATGTCGTCGTACCGATCGCCTCGGTCTACAAGCTCCCGCTACTGGTCGCCTTCTGCCATCTGGTCGACACCGGCGAGCTCGACCCGCGTGAACAGCTGACACTCCAGCCGGCTGGCCGCATCCCCGGCGCCACCGGCCTGTCGATCCTCCGCGACCCAGTGACCATGTCGCTGCGCGATCTGGCCGTCATGATGATGGCCGTCTCCGACAACGCCGCCGCCGACGCCCTGCTCAACCAGGTCGGTGTGGATCGCCTGGCTCGGCTCCTGCAGTCCTTCGGCTTACAGCACACTCAGGTACGCCGCGGCGCCGCCGGCAACCTCAGTGAGCTGCGGCGACGGACCGGTGCTCCTGACGTCGACGCCGCGTTCGCAGTACTGGCTGACAACGACCAGACAGACCCAGTGGGCGTCTACGACGCCGCTGGGATGGCAGCGAGCTCTGCCAGGGACATGACGACGCTACTGGCAGACCTGTGGTCCGGACGGCTGCTATCCGACGCGCAGACGGCATTCGCCCAAACGCTCATGCAGCAACAGGTCTTCTCCCAACGCCTGGCCGCCGGCTTCCCGTACGACGGCGTACGGGTGGCCGGCAAAACAGGAACCTTCGGCGCCCTGCGCCACGAGGTGGGCGTGATCGTGATGCCGGCCGGTGACGCCTACGCCATCGCCGTCTTCACCCACGCAGCCCGCGGCGACCACCGCCTCCCCCGAGTCGACGCAGCCATCGGCGAAGCAGCCCGGCTAGCCATCGACCAACTGCGCTAGCTACTCAGCGACGACGGCGTAAGCCTCGACCTCGATCAGTACGTCCGGACGGAACAACGCAACCACCTGCACCGCAGTGCTGGCCGGCGGGTTGGCCGTGTCGATGTGGGCGTCCCGCGCAACCCGGATCGCCGGCAGACAAGCGACATCCGTGACGAAGAAGTTGAGCTTCACCACATCAGCGAACGTCGCACCCGCCGCCGCCAGACAGCGCTCCAGATTGGCAAATACCTGCTGCGCCTGCGCCCCGGCATCCCCCTCACCAACAAGGTTGCCCTCAGCATCAAATGCGACCTGCCCCGAGATCGCGACCCACCGCCCCGGCCCGCTGACGACATGGCTGTACCCGTTCCCCGGCGCGACACCCTCAGGATTCACATGACTGAGCTGACTCAAGACCTGTCCTAACTATGTTTGAGATCGGCGAACAGCTGCTGCTCGGTCCGCCCCAGGTGGGCGACCATGATCCGATCCCGCTGATTCTGGTCCGAACCCCGCAGAGCCAGCCCTTGGTAGAGCCCGATGACCTTGTCCTCACCGTACTTGCGAACAAGGTAATCGACAGTCAGCCAGCCGATCTCGTACGAGCTCTCCGGTCTCTTGAAGAAGGTCTCGTCCGACGGCAGCGTATTCACCGCGGCCAGGTAGTCCGAGCGGACCACCCGGCGATGCTTGTCGAGCTCACGTTCACCGGCGATCGTCTGCCAGTCGACGTATCTGGCCGCGCCCTCGATGAGCCAGTGCGGCGCGTAGAGTCCGTACTCCGCGCAGGCGACGTGAGTGAACTCGTGGGCAAGGATCCGGGTGCTGAGGTCGTAGCGATCGACCGGGTTCACCACCACATAGGCGCCACCGGCCACGCCCCGCTTGTCGGCCTCGGTCGGCAAGGTCCGGTACACACGCGACGCCTGCGCAAGGGACTCCTGCTGCGGATTGCTGAAGTCGACGTTACGTACCTGCTGGTCGTTCATGGTCAGGGCGATCACCAGACCGCCACCTCGCCAATTGGCCGACCACGTCTTGTTCACCGCCTTCACGGCAGCCTCCGCAGAGGCCAGGGTCGATGCGGCGAGCTTCGTGTTGCCCGGCTCGACGACGACCAGCGCCCGCGCTCCCCGGCGTACCAGCACCGGCCCCAGATCCCAGGCTTCCCTGTGCGACCCGTTCGGCAGGCCGGGATCCAGATCGGTGTCGTTGACCAGCACGTACCGGCCGCCGCGCTGAGCGAACGTGTAACCAAGCGCGGCCTTCACCAACTGATCGTCGATCCCACCGATCTGGTATGCCATCACCACCCTCGTCGAGTAGCTCGTCGGCCCGTACTCGTCGATCACCCACTGTTTGACCTGCGGCTCACCCCGCAGATAACTCAGCTTCGCGAACCCGAACTGCACCAGGTTCCCGAACAACACCTTCTGCTCGGCCACCAGCTTCTTGTTCGCCGGATCCACATCGGCCAGAAACTGCGCCCGATCCTTCCGCAGCACCGCGGAAGCCCGGCGCTTCAGAATCGCATCGACAGCAGCACGCTGAGTGCCCACATCAAGCTCTACCGCGGTACCCACCACCGGCGCGGCCTTCTCGCCCCCACGCCCTCGCCAAAGCACTCCACCAGTGACCCCACCGGCCAGAACCACCACCGCAAGGCCCAGAACCCATCCCCGCCGAACCCCATTCACGCGCTAAGCATGCACCAGTTCAGCCCACCCCCCCCCCGAGACGCTGTTGCAGCTTGCTGCAGTGGGCGTCTCGGTGCGGAAGCTTTCGCCGAGTTGCTGGGCCAGGCCGAAGTAGTGACGGAAGTTGTAGATCAGCGGGGACCACCGTCGCGGGTCGACGTACGAAGTGCCCGGTATGACGATGCGCTGGTCGGCGTGGACTCTCAGCACTCGCGCCTCAACGATGAAGAAGTTGCTACTGGCATCCAAGCGGATGTCGTCGGCGACGGCCTCGAACTGAAGCGGGCATTCGGCGACCCGTGGTGGTCCGACCAGCTCGGACGGTACCGGCGTCAACCCGGCCGACTCGAACTTCGCCGGCTCGTAGCGGAATCGCTCGCGCTTCTCCTCCGGTACCGGGTACCGACCGGTCATCCCCGCGATGCTCTCGACCGCCGTCCACAGCTCCGGCGACGGGAAGTTGATCACCATCTCCGGCCGCCGGCGCAGGTTGTGCGCGGTCTGGCCGTCTGTACCGATGCCGAGGACAACGACGTCGCCGAGTGCCCAGGCCGATGACATCGGGGCGAGGTTGAAGGTGCCGTCGCCGTTGTCCGTGCTGATCAGCTCGACCGGCGTACCGACGTACAGGATGGACGGTTCGATCGTCAGATGCGTCATGGTGCCGACGCTAGGAGCCGGTCGGTTCGGTGGGCGCCGAAGCATCGGCGAGGCAGGATGGGTGCGTGAACACGTCGACGGAAGGCCAGGAGCTCGCGGCTTGGGCGAAGATGCTCGCCGACTCCACCCGGGCGACGGTGTGCCTCGCCTTGCTCGACGAGCGGGCGTGGACGGCGACCGAGCTGGCCAAGCTGGCGGGGGTTTCGCGGCCGACGATCAGCGAGCACCTCAACGTGCTGGTCGACGGCGGGCTGCTCAGCGAAGTACGGCAAGGACGGCATCGGTACGTCAAACTCGCCGGCCCGGAGACGGCCGAGTTGCTGGAAGGCCTTGCGGCGTTGGCTCCCCGGCGTACCGAGCAGGCGATGAGCCTGTCGGCCGCGTCGAAACGAGACGCTTTCGCCCGGGCTCGCACGTGTTACGACCACTTCGCCGGGCGACTTGGCGTCGCATTGACCGACGCGATGACAGAACGTGGTCTGCTCGACTGGTCGGAAGGCGTTGCGCTGACCACGGAGGGCAACGCGTGGCTTGCCGAACTCGGCATCGTCGTCGAACCGCGGCGCGGGCGTCCCGCAGTACGGTCCTGTCTCGATGTCACCGAGCGTCGACCGCATCTGGCTGGCGCCGTGGGCGCCGCTATGTGCGCACATGCATTGCGGCAAGGGTGGGTGACACGCATCCCCGGCGGCCGCGCACTGAAGGTGACCGGCTCGGTGGAGACGCTCGGTCTGCCCGTCAGTGTGGTGCGAGAACTGCTCACCAGATCGTGAGCACTGTGACAGAGAACACGCCTCAATGGGCAATTGTCGGCGGAACCGCCTAGCCTTCGGGCATGACTGAGTTCGAGCCCGACACCGAGCTGGTGTCCCGTCTCTCGTTGCCCAGCCACGTGATCGTCCAGGTGGGCGACCAGTGGCGGCCCGGCTGGCTGATCGGCCGCGAGCACGAGGACACGGGATGGATCGGCGTGGTGCAGTACGAGGGCGACGACGGTATCGAGCAGACGGACCGCCTGCCGGCGGACCGGATCGCGCTACCGGAGTCGGACCGACCGACTGAGCGAGCCTCGTAGCTTGCTGGAGTTTTGAGGAGGAAACACAGGAAGGCCCCCGGGAGCATCCGGGGGCTTTCGTGTGTAACGACGTCGGGGCGCCTCGAGCGACAGACGAGAACCCCGCCCCGGGCCTTCGGGCGGTTAACCCGGGGCAGGATCCTCAGTGGCGTTACACACGGTGTATCGCTCGTCACGGTCGCGGTGTTACACGTTTTCGCCAAGATTCCTGGTGGAGATCAGTTTCCGGGCCAGGTCGCGCAGCTTGACGTTGGAGTCCTGGGAGTAACGACGCAGTACGGCGAACGCCTGGTCGCCGGTCAGCTCGAATCGTTCCATCAGGATCCCTTGCGCCTGGCCGATCACCTTGCGCGCCTCGATCGCTTCCCACAGGGTCGACTCGGTCCGTATCCGGGCGAGGGCGATGGCGGCGTGGTCGGCGTACAGCTGAGCCGTCGAGGCGTCCTGCTCGGTGAACCGGTTCGGCGATTCGTCGTACAGGGTGAGGGTGCCGAGGGTGCTGGTCGACGTGCGGAGGCTGATGCTCAGGGTGCTGGCGAACTGCAGCCCGATCTCTCCGGTGGCAGTCAGCGACCGGCCACCGCGATGAATCAGCTCTACGGTCGCGTGGCTGACGCCGATCGCGGCCTGCACGTACTCCAGGAACCACTTGGCGGTTTGCTCGGCGTCGGACTGCTCATGGAGGTCCAGCGCCATCCGAGTCAGCTCCTGGGCCAACTCTTCGTTCACTCGGGGACTACCGCGTACGGCAGGGATGTTCTCACCGGGAGTCGTCCTCGGGGTCGGTACCGTCGCAACGGGCGGCATGCTGCGCCGCCGGCTGACTTCCCAACCGGGAGGAACCCTACCTGTTGGGGGCGGGCGTACCGAAGTACCGGGCGGTGACGGTCGGCAGCCCCGGCGCACGCCTCTGAACGCCGGGGCCTGGAATGACCAATCTCTCGAGCGACCAGTCGCTCCTAGCTCACTGGTGCCCTTTCGAACCGTGGTCAATCAACTACGGGGTGGCTGATGGCAACCAGTTGTCCGGAATGCCCGGTTCAGAAGGCGACGGCGAGCAGCACGCGGCCCGACTCGGCGCCGCGGATGTCGAGTCCCTTGATCTGGTTGCGGCGCAGTTTGGTCGTGGTGGCCGGCTTCACCGTCGTACCGGGTGCAGCGGTCCAGCTCGCCAGCAGTGTCGCCTTGCCGGTGTCGTCGGTGACGTACAGCTCGTAGCCGCGAGCGCGCTCGCTCGGCGTCGCCAGCTCCTCGTATCGGCAGCTGATCTCGATCGTGGTCCCCCAGGGCTCGTCCACCAGCCTCGCGTCGGCAGTGAGCCTGCTGGCGACCGTCTGCGCGAGCACCACGGTGTCACTGGTGGGCTCGTTCCTGTTGAGCGTCCCCTGGAACACCACGCCGGCCACGGCCGCGGTGGCGGCTGTCGCAGCCACCACCGCAGCCAGCCGGTACCGCTTGCGCCGCCGCTCCCGTTGCACACTGCGCACCAGGCCCGGCAACAGGTTCGGCGGTGGAGCGGTGAGCGTGGCCAGCGCCCGGTCGTCCGGCAGTACCGCCAGAGTCCCCGGTACGCCGGCCAGCTCCTTGATCGCCGCTGAACACTCCTGGCAGTCGGCCAGGTGTCCCTCGTAGGCCCGACGGTCCTTCGCCGACAACGCCCCGAGCAGGTACGCCGCGTCCCACTCCCGGTACGGGTCGTTCACTCCTTCGTCACCCCCCTCTCTTGCAGCGCCAGCTTCAGCGCCCGCAGCCCGTAGTGCAGCCGCGACTTCACCGTGCCGGCCGGTATGTCGAGTTCCTTGGCGATGTCGGTGACCGTGCGCCGGCCGTAGTACGCGCGCACGATCACCTGCCGATGGTCGTCCGACAACTGGGCCAGCGAGTCCGACACCAGCCACGCGTCCAGTACCGCGTTCGCGTGATCGGCGCTGGGTCTCTCCGGCAGGTCGTCACTGGCCACCTCCCGGGTGACCCGGGCGCTGCGCCGGTCGTCGATGACGAGATTGCGCGCCACCGTGAACAGCCACGCCCGGGCACCCGCCTCGTCCTCGGTCAGGATCTGCGGCCGCCGCCACGCCCGCAGCAGGGTCTCCTGAACGACATCCTCGGCGAACCGGTCGTCCCCGGTCAGCCGGACGACGAACCGCCACAACGAGGGCGCGTGCACGTCGTGCAGCTCCCGCAGCAGCGCCGCGCGGTCGTCGGCCATCGGCACTCCCGTCCAATCGTCGTGCGGCTCATCGTCCGGCCTTCCCGGGGTCACTCAGTCGCAGCTGCCCGCTGCCGCGCCTCCTGCTGCTTGAACACCGGCAGCTGCTCCAGTGCCCAGACACCGGAGCCGAAGAACGCGATCAACAGGAACGCGAACGCGAACAACGCCGGCTTCTCGCCACCGTTCTCCACCGGGAACAGCCCGCCAGGCTGGTGCACGGTGAAGTACGCGTACGCCATCGAACCAGAGCACAGCAAAGCGGCGTACCGGGTGCCCAACCCCACCATCACCAGCGCCCCCGCGACAACCTGGATCGCCGCGGCCCACCACCCCGGCCACACCAGCGCCGCCACCTGCTTCGACCCCAGGATCCCGAAGATCGACGCGATCCCATGGGTGGCGAACAAGAACCCCACCACAATCCGGAAAACAGCCAGTACCTGGTCCTGCCAGCGCTCCAGCACACTCATCACTTGCTCCTCACGGTGAACGGACGGGTCCACGCACCCCCCACCACTGGTCAGGCCCTGGGGGATGCCCTCACCCCCAGAACGGCCCACCACCCCATCCGGTTCAACCGCTCGTGATCTTTCAACTACCCTCCGAAACCACCAGACGCGCTGGTCTACCTCAACCCCATTCGCGATCCACCCCCCACACCTGACAGACTGTCCCTCAACACCCAGGGCCTCTAGCTCAATTGGCAGAGCAGCGGACTTTTAATCCGCGGGTTGTCGGTTCGAGTCCGACGGGGCCCACAAGTACTCCCCACGCGCCCGCCGCTTCCGTTCCTCCGTCACTCCAGCTCTGGGACGCTCCCACCCACCCTTGTTTTCGCTCCTCCGTCGCGCGAAGGCGAGAACCCCCGCCCCGGACCCGCGTTGAGCCGCACTCCCCACGCGTGCTCCTCCGTCGCTCGTCCCACCGCCACGACCACCAACCTCGTCGCGAACTGGCCGACACCTATCCCTGCAGGCATCACGTCGACTCGCAAGCCATCGCACCAGGCCGTAGGCAGTCCCTGACCGCCTCATCAACATGCTCGCCGTTCATCTGCAGGTCTCCCGATCCTGCCAGCAGGATTGGCACATGAAGCCGAAGATCTGATCGGGGCTGCTGTGACCGTCGTCGGCCTCCTGGTAGACCAATGGCGCACCGACAAGCGCCAGGTAGACGGTGGAAGAAGGAAGTTGCCCGCGACGAGTTCAAGTAGCAGCGTGAGCGGGACGAACGGCAGGAGCGGTGGAGTCGTGAGGATCAAGCTCGCATCGCGCATTGGAAGCGTGATGACCGTCGACGCTGTATCGCCGAGCAGCGCGCACTCTATACATCGTCGCTCAAACGGGGCGAGCTCTAGACGAGCTCTCGGGCTTAAGCCCCTGCTCGAATTCGATGATGAGCCCGACGCAATCAACAGCCGGACCCTCTCATAACCGACTCTCTCGACGCGCTCGATGACGCGTTGGAGCTGGCGAGGTCGTCATTGTCGCAAGCGACCCCGTTCTCCGTACGGTCAAAATGCATTCCGTACGGTGCGTGAGATGCCTACTATCACGTCTCAGAGATCATCGTTTACCAGATGGTTTTGAACGGAAAGCGATGGGATCTGTCGGGGGCGGCGGACCACAAGCCTGATCTGGCCTATATGCAGGCCAGAGGGCAGGTCGGGAACCTACGGGCATAGCGGTAGGGCATCCGGGGCATCCTTGGAGTCCGGTTCGAAACGGTGCAATGGGGGATTTTGTGGATCGTCTGCTGGTCGATCTGGAAGCCGACGCGCCCAGGTTTGGCCCGCTGCTATCGCCAGCTAGGGCTCATCGCATGGCAACAAGGAGATGCTGAGCACGCCGTGGCGTGGATCCTCAAATGTCTGCCACTCTTCGAGGCCCTCCAGGACTACTCCAGTGTGGCGACGGTCTTCCGTGATCTCGGATCTATCGCCCACAGTCGTCAAGATCTGGAAGAAGCCGCTGACTGGCAGTTCAAGTCGATTGCCATCAGCGAACGTCTGGAGGACTGGGCAGGCCTTGCCTCGGCTTATCAGGAAGTCGCGCTGATCGCCGAGGCGTACGGCCAAGCCGAGGAAGCTCTCGACTGGATTGTGCGGAGCCTCGCGATCGCCTTCCGGTCCAGTGGGCCCCCACCAGAGGGGACGCTGTACGAGTTCGGGCGCCTCGGTTCGAAGTTCGGTGATCGGTTGCTCGAACAGGTGTGGATGAACGTTCTGGGAGAGGCCCTTCCCGGTGAAGTCCGCTCCATAGTGCATCAATATCGCGAACTAGAAGACACCGAACAGGATTCTTCCCATGACTGACAACCAGCAGACCATTGCCCGCGCTGCCGCGCTTCGCCTGTCCCAGGAGCATGCGTTGGACCCGCGACTCGTGACCGAAGTCGAGCAATACCTGGCAAACGGCGGCCGCTCGTCTTCACCCGACCAGTACATCGACCCGGTATCCATCGGTGCCCTGATCGTCAGCGTCGTAAGTCTCGGGTGGACCATCTACACCGATCTGCGGAAGAAGTCCGCCGCTCCTTCAGCGGAGGTCGTCGCCCGGACCATTCGGGTGAAGTACGAACTGGCCCCTGATCTCGACCCCGAACTGAGAGGACGGATCATCGAGGTCGTCGCCGAAGAGACTGTGCGGATCGGCGCCGCGGACTCTGTCTCACCACCCCTCGAGAAGTAACCCATTCGACGAGGCGGAAACCGTCGTTCGCGAGCCCCCAGCGCTTGATTGACCAGCCAGCATCGTTGTGTTCGGCGGACGGTTGCAGGAAGGTGCAATTCGGGTAGTGGGGCGAACTTCGGCCAGTGAGTGGGCATCTACGGAGCGAGTCCAACCTTGGGAGGAATCGTGAAGTACATCCGTGTGTCTGCGTTGGTGGCTGGTGTTGTCGGGTTGGTTGGTGGGTTGCTTGTCGGGAGTCCGGCTTCGGCTGCCGGGACGTCGTTTCATGCGTGGATCACTTGTGATCCGGTGACGAACAAGGTTGCGACGGGGGTCACCGGGCAGTATGGGGTGGCGGCCAATACGGCCGTGAAGGTGGAGTTCAAGGTTGAGTCGGGGTACTACGCGACTGCTACTACGTCGGCGAAGATTCCGGCTGTGGGGAGTACGACCACGGTTGCTGGGAAGTCGACTGCTAGTGGGGATCTGACGGTCAAGGGGTATAGCCGGGATTTTCCGATCAGTGGGTACATCTTTTATACCGAGAAGGTGACTGCGACGGTGAAGAACACGGCCGGCGGGATCATCACCAGTCGGACGGCCAGTTGCGACTACGACCGGCATACCAACGTCACTCTGACGTGTGATCACGAAACGCAGACCATTACTGCTCGGGTCGACGGGGTGCAGTTCAACGAGCCGCTGCCGATGGGGCTGGAGATCAAGTGGGAGCGCAGCACCACCTCGCAGGAAACGGCCAGTGATCTTGTCTGGACGATGCAGCGGTTCGTTTGGAAGACGCATGGCGTCACGCCTGTGAACGGCACCATCAGCGATGTCGGGTTCTCGGACCCGGCGACTGATCGGTACTACCAGTCGCAGACTGTCTGGGCGACGGTCAGTTCGCCGTACAACGGCCGGACCATCGGCAGTGGCACCGCCACTTGCGTCTACTCCGACCACCGCAGCCCGGCCAAAGCGGTCGCGAGTGGTCAACCGGCGGTCAAGGGGTACAGCGTTGACTTCCCGATGAGTGGGTACTGACCTGCGATCAACCGCATCACCACCCACCCGACACGGACGAGGACTGGATTTCGTAGACGTCAGGTGGGTGGCGGGACGTCTGCGAGGCCGATACGGGTTGCTTTGGCGGCGGCTTGGACTCGGGTTTGCACGGCGAGCTTTTCGAGGATGTGGGTTACGTGGACGCTGGCGGTTTTGGGGCTTATGTAGAGGGTTGCGCCGATCTCGCGGTTGGTGTGACCAGCTGTTAGTAGGGCTAGGACCTGGCGTTCACGGTCGGTCAGTGGCGGGTGTGGGGATGTGGTGGTTGTGGGGTGTTCATGGTGTTCGGTTGCGGAGTCGTCGAGGTGGATTCGAGCGATCTTTGCCAGCGACTGAATCTGGCTCAGTAGGGGTACGGCACCGAGGTGTTCGGCGATTTGGTGTGCAGCTGCCAGTTCGGCGGTCGCCTGGCCTCGGGCGCCGGGTTGTCTGCGCTGAGACAGCAGGGCCTCGGCGGCCCTCAGCCGGGCTTGTGCCTCCCAGTACGGCCGGTCGAGTGATGCCCATTCCTGTGCGGCGGTGAGCCACGGGGTCGGGTCGGGTGTGCCGCGGATCCGGGACCGTTCACCCTCGACTATCGCAGCCAGCGCTGCGGCCTCGACCCCGGACACAGCGCGCGGAAGTAGCGCCACTAGCCGGTCGAAGTCGTCGGGTGCCTGGGTCGCGACCGCTGCTTCTAGACCGATACGCAGCAGGCCGCCGCATACCAGCTCGTCGTCCGTATCGTGGCTGACCTCGGCGGCGTCTAGTGCAAGGACCATGGCATCGAGTGGATGCTGCTGAAGGAGACGAAGCTGACCCATGACCTCTGCGTAGTCGCGCTTGTACTGGGGTTGGTCGCCGACCGCGAGCAACTGGTGTCCGCGCATCAGTTCGACGGCCATCTGCAGATTCCCCCGCGCCATATGAATCAGCGCGAGCGCGGAGTCCTTGAACGCCGGTCCCGATGGGGGCCGACCTTTGTCCTCCCTGTTCAGCGCCTCATCCCATCGGCCGGCGAAATAGAGCTCGCAGACGGCATTGTTCTCGATGATGCCCTCGAGCCAATGCTCGTTGACCATCAGGCGCCGCAGCTCGACCTGGACCGTGTCCGCGAGCGCTACCACCTGGTCGGTGTCGCCGCGCAGCCCGTGCACATAGGTCAGCATCATCGCCGCCGTGGCCAAATCCTCCGGCTCGGCGAGGTCGCGAGCAATCTCCAGCGCTGCCAGCGTCTCTTCCAACGCTACGCCGATACGGCCCTCGTCTGCGGCGACCGCTCCCAGCTCCGCCCGAGCCTGGCCGATTGTTCGGGTGTCGCGAGCGAGGACCGCGTGCTGCAGCGCCGCCTGGGCGGCCTCGGCCCGCTCCGCCGAGCGGGCGTAGAAACTCAGCATCACAGCGTGAGAGAGGCAGACGCGGCCTAGCCTTCGGTCGTCTCCGGCAGGTACCAGGCGCCGTGCTCGCTCGACGTCATCCATCGCGCCTGCGATGTCATCGACCAGCGCGCGCAGCTTGCCGCGCGTAAGCAAGGCATCAAGGGTTTCCACGGCAGCGTCGGAGTCGTCCAGCGCCGCCTCGAGCAAGGCAAGGGCCTCTGCATGACGGCCGGTACCGCCCAGTAGGGAGGCCGCTCGCTCGGCGAGTACCAAGCGTTGCGGCGTACGGTCATCGGCCAGGTCCGATGGCTGCCAGAGCGACGAGGCAACGGAGTACCAGTGGCCGGCCTCCGCGAACGCGCACTCAGTTTCGGCGGCTCTGGCTGCGACAAGTGCCCAACTGAACCCCGCATCTCGGTCGCTGGCGCGATGAAACTGCTCAGCAACCTCGGCGACCTCCGTTGCGGTGGCCCCACCGTCAATGCGGCCCGCCAAGTGGTTCGCAAGTCGCGCATGCAGGTCGCGGCGTTCCGAAGACAGCAACTGCTCGTACGCGACCTCGGCAATCACCGGGTGCCGCGCGATGCAGCCGGATGCATGGTCCCGGATCACCAGACCGGCGTCGCAGGCCTCTCGTACGGCGTCGGCAGTACCACCTGCTGCCGCCAGCAACTCATCATCATCGAGAGCGCGAGCAAGCGTGCCGGTGGCCGCGACGACTAGACGGGATGCTGGCGAGAGCGTCTGCAGGCGGGCGAGCAGAAGTTGGCGCAACGATGCCGGGACGGACAGGTCGCCGCGGACCAGTTCCACGTTCAGATACGGGTTGCCTGCGCTGCGTCCGTAGACGGCAGCCACCGTCTCTGCCGTACAGGACGGTTGGAGGTCGAGTAGTTGGTGCGACGTCTCCTGCTCGGTCAGCCGACGCAACGGCAGGTCGACGACGGCCGGAGTACGAAGCAATTCACCGAGCCAGGTCAGGCTGTCGGGATGGGCAGTCTCGTCCCGCCAGGTCAGCAGGACTAGCAGCCGACGCTCCGGCAGGTTTCGCGTCGAATGGGCAAGGAAGTCGAGCGTGGACCAATCCGCCCAGTGAACGTCCTCGACCATGAGGACGGTGCCCTGAGCGGCGTCGCTGTCCAGTACGCCGGTGAGGGTCTGTATCGACCATGCTCGGGCTGCCGCAGCCGACGGGAACTGGCCGGATGCTTTGGATTGGCTAAGCGCTGCCGTCATCGTGGCGCCGAGGCCGCTGTACGCAGTCGCACCGGACATCGGAGCGCAGGCGCCGCGAAGGATCCGCAGTCCACCGCCGGCGTACTCGTCGAGAACCGATCGGATGAGCATCGTCTTGCCGATGCCCGCCTCGCCCCGAACCACCACAGCTGCCGAGCGCTCCGGCATACCCGCAATCAGTTCTCGCAGTACCGCAGCCTCGGTCTCGCGTCCGACCAGCAAGCCGGCCATACCTCATCATGCGCTCGCCATCGCTGCGTGGCCATAGACCGCAACTAAGACACGTCCGGTCCGAGTAACAGCGGTATAAGGCTAACGACGGCCCATGTGCGCGCAAGTGTCCGATGTCGGCGGCACTCCTTATCCCGAACAGTCATTGGCATGTCCAACCAACGAAGGAGTGGACTCCAATGACCATCAAGGCCATCAGCAGAATCGGCGTCATCGCCGCAACCGTCGGAGTCGTCGGCCTACCGCTGACCATCAGCGCACCGGCCAACGCCATCAACAAACCCGAACCCGGTGGCAGCGCCGCCTTCACAGAAGCAGATCCCCTTCCCGCCGACGGTGAACGCCCTCTGGACCTGACACAGCTCGGCGCCGGCACACTCGGCGGGATCGCCATTACCGTAGCCGGATACACCGCGGCTCGGCGGCGGTACAGGCCGTTCACCAACCCGACCAGCGTGAGAACTCCTAACGCGTACTGAGTGGAGTAGCCCGGCCAGGGCGGTTGTAGCTTCGCGGTCAGAACGACTAGAGGGTGTTCGCGATGAGTCCGGCCCAGGTGGCATCGCGGCGGGCAGGACGCCCTCACGGGATCGCTCAGTCGCCATCTTTGCTGTGAAGCGACTGCTGAAGTAAGACCCGCCGACTTTGGCACCGATTTTCTGCCTTGGACAACGTGCCGACTGAGTCACCTTCGGGGACCAGTGAGCGCAGGAATCGTTCTTCTCAAGCGCCAACGTGCCACCGAGCGACGAGCCGCCATAGGCGACGCCGAGCTACACACGACACCGATCCGAATGAGCACAAGTGGGAGTACCCGCCGCCAGTTGGCGAACCCCATGACGAACTGGAACCAGTGGCAGGGGCTCAGGAACAGGTGACGCCCAGCAGCGGTTGACGCCGAAGGATTTCTGGTGCGCTGCTGGTCCTTGATCGCGACCATTCAACTGCAGCGACAACCCGGGAGGCACCAAATGACACCACCCAAGGACCGTATCGTCGTCGACAACCCGCGCACGTGGGTCGAGATGTTGCACCAGATCCAGGAGGCGGATGCCGCTCTCGCGGCTAAGTCCGAGGACGGAACAGTCAAGCCACTACTGGGGCAAGTGACGGGGCAAGACCGTCCACTCGCAGGGGACGGGTGGGTCCGCCCATATGACGGCCTCGACATCTACTGGACCCACGCGACCGGGGCTCATGAGGTCCATGGGGAGATTCGAGCAAAGTACAACGCTCTAGGCGGAGCGAGTGGCCCCCTCGGCTACCCGCTTACCGATGAGACAGGTACCCCGGATCAGGTCGGTCGCTACAACCACTTCCAGAACGGGTCGATCTACTGGACGGATCACACTGGCCCGTTCCACGTTTCGGGTCCCGTCCGGGACACCTGGGCGGAGCAGGGCTGGGAACGCGGAGCCCTCGGATACCCGGTGACAGACCAGCACACGCCAAACGGCCTGACGCCCGCTGACCACCCCAGGCTCTCGTGGGCGGTGTTCGAGAACGGAGCGATACTGAGCACGTCGGACGGACGGTCCGTTGCCGGTGCCGCAAAGATCTCTAGTGACGACATGCGCCGTGTCGTTCGCCGATTCTTCGACGAGGCGTTCCACACCTCGCCGGACAACGTCGGGCTTCATCCACCAGTGGAGCTTGTCGATGTCTCGAAGTGGTCGTACGGATTCTGGAATGCGTCACCCCGCGTGACGACGTTCGCCTTGCATGGATTCCACGACAACGGGCTCTGGGCCGACACCGATTTCAAGATCCTCGTCGGGCTGACGTTCCGGCTCGTCTGGACGGACTCCTTTACCGAGCCCACGGCCAAGTCCCTCGTCGTTGCTCTGGAGTTCCTTCGCGTTGTCGGCGAGGGGAACAGCCCGTTCGGTGGAGGTTTCCCTCTGGTCGCAGCCGAGGTAATCGCCGGTGTCACATCGGCCGTGCATGCTCGGTTCTTTCGCGGCGGCCCTGACCCAGCCCAGCCAGAAGTCCCGGATGGTTCGATCTTCCTCGCCTCCTTGCCCACCGGAATCAGCCAGCACGGCGACGGCAACGTCGACGTCCTTGACGTCATGACCACTGCGGCCGGAGGGCTCGTCGTTCTGGTCAACCCGCTCCCAACAGCACCCGTCGACTTGGGGCTGTTCCGCGTCAATCAAGCCCAGGCGGCGCTGAACGCATTCGTCAATCCGTGATTGCGTTCGACGTTGGACATAAAGGGGTTTGAAGGCGGCGGGGACTGGGGTTAATCTGCCGCCATGGTGGGGGCGGAAGTTGACAGGGTTGCTGGGGAGAGCGGGTTCTCCGGGGTTGCCTGGGTTGATCGGGGCGGGCGGGTTGAGTTTGCGAAGGCTTATGGGCTGGCCCATCGCGCCTATCGGGTTCCCAACACCGTGGAGACCAGGTTTGGGATTGCCAGTGGGAGCAAGGGGTTTACTGCGTTGGCGGTGGTTTCGCTGGTGCGGGAGGGCTTGCTGGGGCTGGGGACTACTGCTCGATCGCTCCTGGGTGAGGATCTGCCGTTGATTGCGGATGATGTCACCGTTGAGCATTTGCTTACGCATACTTCGGGGATCGGGGATTACCTGGATGAGGATGCCGGCGGCGAGATCACTGACTACTTTGTTGGCGCGGCGCATGAGTTGACTACGACCGAGGCCTTTTTGCCGTTGCTGGGTGGGCATCCGGCCAAGTTTCGGGCCGGGGAGCGGTTCTCGTACTGCAATGGTGGGTTTGTGGTGTTGGCGTTGTTGGCGGAGCGGGCCAGTGGGGTGGGGTATCACGAGCTGGTGCGGGAGCGGGTGTTGAGGCCGGCGGGGATGGGGCGGACTGATTTTCTGAGGGGGGATGAGTTGCCGGGGGATGCGGCGGTGGGGTATCTGCCGATCGATGGGGTGGATCGGTCCAACGTGTTTCATCTGCCGGTGATGGCCAGTGGGGATGGGGGGATCCACAGCACGGCGGAGGACATCTCCAAGTTTTGGCGGGCGTTGTTTGCCGGCGAGATCGTGGGGGCGGTTGACGAGGTTGTGCGGCCGCGAGTGGAGCTACCGGAGCAAGGCAGGCGGTACGGGCTCGGGTTCTGGCTGGACGAGAAGACCGACACGGTGATGCTGGTCGGATCCGATGCCGGCGTTTCGTTCAAGTCGACGCACGATCCGCGGACGGGGACGACCCGGACCGTGCTGTCGAACACCTCTCCTGGCGCCTGGCCGATCGCTCGGGCGCTCGTCTCCTAGGAAGACTGCCTGCGCCAGCTGGCGACTGCCAGGGACAGGGTCCAGATGAGGGACAGGATGATGGTGAAGGCACCGATCATCGCCAGGCTTGCGAGCAGGATGATCGCGGAGCAGATCAGGCCGACGTAGGCGAACCACTTGGCCAGGATTGCCGTTCGCAGGACGACGATCGAGACGGCGAGGATCGTCAGGCCGAGGGCCAGCATCGTGACGCTGTTGATCAGGTTGTAGTTGAGGGCGGTGGAGTAGCGGAGTACTTCGAGGCCCGGTAGGGGTTCTCCGTCTACCTTGACCATGTGGCCGATCACTCCGCGCAGGGCCGCGGAGACGAGAAGGGTGGTGCTGAAGATCAGGCCCATGGAGCGGGCGAACGCGGTCCACTGGACGGCCTTGGTGCCTGCGGTGAGGGTCTTGAAGTAGTTCATGAGTACTACGAACAGCACGGCCGCGGCGATTGCGCAGTACTGCGAAACGAGGCCGGCCAGTTGGCTGTTGCTCTGTTGCCACCAGGCGAGCAACTCAGCGTCGGAAGCCTGGTGGGGGACGTCGACGCTGGCGACGGTCCAGAAGAAGGCGACGGCGAAGAGTACGGACGCGGCCGCCGCGACCTTGGCCGCTGAGGTCCTGGTGGTACGCCTGGTGGCGGTGATGGTTGCCATGACGGAACTCCTAAGTTCGAGGTAGCTCCAGCGTCGGACGGCCGGTCCGGGCGAACGACCGAGCAGGCACCCGACTTCGCGTCAGGGCTGTCCCTGAGTACTCCGGGCGGTTTTGCTGCCACTATGACGAGATGGGCACGACAGCGCGGATGCTGGCACGGGTGGTCACCTGGCCGCTCGCGCCTGCGCTGTTCGCCGGGCAGTTCGCGATCGACGGCCGGCCCGGCGGTGACTCCGGCTTCGCCCCTTCGGATGCCGTATATCTCGTCGCCATGCTGGTCTGCTGGGCGGTCGGCGTCATGCTCACCTGGCGAGTCTTCGATCAGCCCGCCGGCTGGGCCTTTCTCGGGCTCGGTACGTCGCTGACGTGGAGCGCCTTCACCGAGCTCTCCACCGACCGCGCGCTCGCGGCGGGGCACGGACAGCTGATGGCGACCTTGAGCGACACGAGCTTCGTCTGGTGGTTCCTGTTCCTTGCCCTGGGCATCCAGTTCACGCCGGCTGTCCGGTCGCCGTCGCGGGTGCTGCCGGTGCTGACGGTCGTCTCCGGCGTGGTGTTCCAGATCGCCGCGTTGTTCCGCTCCACACACTTGGACCGCCCGCACGAAGACATCGTCAGCCCGTGGGCCGTCGCGGGGATCGCCGGGCCGATCGCGTTGGTGGCGGCGATCTCGGTGATCGTGCTCGGCCTTTGCCTGATCGCTAGCGTCTACGTCCTCGTGGCGGCCTTCCGCCGGGCCAGGGGTGAGGCCCGCCGGCGACTGCTGTGGCTGGTGGCCGGAGCGACCCCACTGGCACCGGCTGTGGTCGCATCGTTCGCGGTCTCGTACGCCGGATTCGAGGAGGCGGCCGGATGGATTCTGAGCGTCTGCGTCATCACCCTGGCAGTGGGCGCTGCCATGTCCGTGGTGAAGTACCGGCTGTACGACGTCGAGCGGATCGTCACCGACTCGGCGGCGTACGCGATCTCGACCGGCGCTGTCATCGCCGTCTTCAGCATCGTCGTCGTGGTCATCACCAAGAGCCTCCCCGTGCGGCCCGACGCGCAATTGCTGACGATCCTGGCGACGCTGGCTGCGGTGGGGGTCGCGCGGCCGGCGTACACGTGGGCTCGCCGGGTGGTCGATCGGCGCTTCAACCGTCGTCGTTTCGACGCTGTCCAGGTGGTGCGGGCCGGGCTCAAGCAGTCTTCCGAGCTTGGCGGGCTTCTTGTTGAGGCGACTGGCGATCCGGGAGTGCGCGCACTCTTCCCGGCCGACGGCGGGTGGGTCACGTCGGACGGTCGCCTTGCCGTACCGGGCACCGATTTCGTCGAGGTACTGCGTCGGGACCGGGTGAGTGCGCGGATCGAGTTCGACCCGTCGCGGGTCGATCGCGGGGTCGTACAGGCCGTCGTGCACGAGGCTTCGGCCGAGATCGACAACCTCGGGCTGCGGGCCGAACTCGCCAAGCAGGTCGAGCAGATCACCGAGTCGCGGGCTCGCCTGGCCGGCGCGCATCTGGACGAGCGCCGCAGGATGGAGCGCGATCTCCACGACGGCGCTCAGCAGCGGATCCTCGCGATCGCCCTCCAGCTCCGGTCCGCCCGCGTCAACGGAGCAGAGCCGGTACTGCGGGCCGAGGTCGATCGCGCCATCACGGATCTCGCCCTGACCGTGCAGGAGCTCCGCGACCTCGCCAGTGGGCTGCAACCGGCCGCGTTGGCCGGAGGTGGTCTGCGGGCGGCGACCGATGAGCTGGCCAGCCGGATCCCGGTGCGGATGAAGCTCGATGTGGTCGATCGACGGTTTCCGGTGGGTGTGGAGAGCGCGGCGTGGTTCGTCATCGCGGAGGCGGTCTCGAATGCGGTCAAGCATGCGGGGGTGGATGAGGTGGAGATCCGGGTCCTGGCTGAGGCGGGGCGGTTGCAGGTCGTAGTACTCGATGAAGGTGTGGGTGGGGTCGATCCACGGGGACGTGGGCTGCAAGGTCTTGCTGATCGGGTGGCGGCGTTGGGTGGCGTTCTGTCTGCTGGTGACCGGGCTGGCGGAGGTACCGAGGTCAAGGCGGTGTTGCCATGCGGATAGTCATCGCGGACGACTCCGCCCTGCTGCGAGAAGGCCTTGCCCGGCTGCTGGCCGAGTCCGGCGTCGAGGTCTGCGAGACGGTTGCCGACGCCACCGCGTTGATCGCTGCGGTCGACCGGCATCAGCCGGATGTCGCGATCGTGGACATCCGGATGCCCCCGACGTACACGCATGAAGGCGCCGTAGCGGCGATCGCCCTGCGCGAACGGATCCCGACCCTCGGAGTACTCCTCCTCTCCCAAGCAGTCGAGACCCACTTCGCCTCCCAACTCCTGAAACGCCACGCCGCCCGCTTCGGCTACCTACTCAAAGACCGGGTCGTCGACGTCGAAACCCTGATGGGCTCCCTCCGTACGATCGCCGCCGGCGGCACCGCCCTGGACCCCGAAATCGTCCGCCACCTGATGCGCGCAGACTCCGCCGGCGACCCGCTCGCAACCCTGACCGAACGCGAACGCGACGTCCTGGCCCTGATGGCCGAAGGCCGCTCCAACTCCGCCATCGCCGACCGCCTGACCGTCAGCCCCAAAACGGTAGAAAGCCACATAGCCAACATCTTCAGCAAACTAGGCCTCCACGGCACCCAGGACGACCACCGCCGAGTCCTAGCAGTCCTAACCGCCCTCCAGGGCTCGCAATAGCCGGCCAAGAAGGCAGCAGTGTCGGCTTTGTGGCGGCCTGGCGGTCGGCTAGCTTGAGCCGGGTGAGCATGCGGCGGGCGGTTGTGGGCGGGATGATGTGCCTTGCGTTGGTCGGATGTGCGCAGGAGAAGGCCGAGCCCGTGCCTTTGCCTCGGAGCAGCGTTTCGGGGGTTGATCCGGCGGTGGACAAGGCTGCGGTGACGCAGGCGTTCACGACGTACCAGAAGGCCTTGGTGGCCAAGGACGGCAAGACTGCGGCGTCGATGTTGACCGCCGATACGATCGCGTACTACACGGCACTCAAGAAGCTGGCCTTGACGGCGAAGGAGCCGTATCTGCGGCGGGCCCGGGTCAGTGATCAGCTGGCGGTGCTCTACCTGCGCGCAAGCGTTGAGGCCGCCGACCTCCGGCGGTGGTCGGCGACCGACCTGGCGGCCGATGCCGTCCGGCGGGGTGAGGTCAACACCAGCACGATCGGGCGGATGACCGTCGGTGAGGTGGGCATCTCGGGCGATACCGGGAGCGTGACGGTGATCCTGGATGGCAAGCCGAACCCGTTCTCCCTCACCTTCTGGCGTGAGGGCGGGCGGTGGAAGTTCCGGATGATCCCACTGCTCGAAGCGATCGAGACCGCAACGCGGGCACAGGTGAAGCAACTACACCTCACCGACCGCCAATACGTCGACAAGACATTGGCGCTCAGACTGACCACCCCCGAAGAGGTCACCGCCGCCTGGCTCCCCGCCGACTGAGGCTGACCGACGGTCCCGGGCCGGTGGATCGACCCGGGACTCGCCGCGTCTATTCGCCGTACGGCGGCGGGTTGAATTGGGTGGGGAGGGACCAGTTGAAGAGGACTGCGTCGGGGAAGGTGGCTTTGGACTTGCCTAGGTTTTTGATGACTGTTTTGGTGCCGTTGGCGTGGCCTACGGCGTACAGGTAGCCGGACTTGGTGTTCTTGTCGATGGCGAGCAGGACTACGCCGGTGTTGCCGCAGCGGGTGGCTTGGAGGGATTCGAAGGTTTGCCAGCTGGAGCCGCGGACGATCTTGAGGATCGGCTTCAGGGCTGCGGTGGTGGGGATGTGGATGGTGTAGAGGCGGCCGTTGGTCGTGTTGGCCAGGAAGGTGTCGTAGGTCTTGGTCTGGCTGATCAGGGCTAGCGACTTGAAGCTGGCGTAGCCCTTCGCGGTGCCGGTCTTGTGCCAGACCTGCTTGCTGTCCACGGACCAGCGCGCGAGCGTGCCGTCGTTGTGGATGGCGTACTGAGTCGTGCGCCGGTAGCTGCCCAGCCAAAGGTCCGAGCTCTCGAAGATCCGGTACTTCGCCCAGCCGCTGCCGACCTTGCCGATGTAGGAGCCGTCGGGGTTGCCCTCGAGGTCCGTGGAGTACTTGACCTGCTGCATGTCGTTGCCGAAGACCATGTACCCGAAGCGGCCCGAGCCGTCCTCATAGTCGCCGTCGTAGTTCATCGACACGAGCCGGACGTTCTTGCCGGCAAAGAGTTTGTTCGACTCGAGCCGGTTGACATCGAGCCCGGGCGGCTTCGTCGCGACATGGTTCTGCACGCGAACCGCGCCGGTCGACGTGATCGCGCCGGACCTCAGCTCGCACGCTTCGGTAGTACCGGTTTGTGCTGCGGTCGTCGCGCCGCTCGGCAGCGACGCGACGGCCGTCAGTGCAACGGCTCCCAGCAAAGTCGGCAGGAGTTTCTTCACCATAGTTCCCCCAAAAGAATCGGCGTTCAGTACTCACCTTGACGCGGCGACGGAGGTACCGGATGCCGAATTCCCTAAAGGGACGGGAATTATGCGTCGGTGGCCGCGAGCAGTTCTTCCAGGCCTGCTCGGGTCATCGGGTGGGTGAGGAGGTCAAGGGTGCCGCGTTCGGTGGTGTCTGCCTGGTCCGCGTCGGAGGGATCGATGGATTCGCAGATGCAGTTGTAGGTCCAGTTGAGCCAGCCGCTGACGGCTACCGCGAAGGAGGCGAGGTCGAGTTTCGGCCAGGTGCCGGCGGATTCGACGTAACCGTCGCGGAAGGCGATTGCTGCCTTTTCGTTGAAGGTCGGGCGGAGGGTCCATTGGCCCAGGGCGGCGCCGATTTCCAGGGCTGGGGTGAGGGAGCCGGCAAAGTCCCATTCGGTGACGATCAGTTCGTCGTGGTGGCCGATGCGGACGTGTTCGGGGATCAGGTTGCTGTTGCAGAGAATGAAGTCGGCGGGGTCGGCGTCCAGCTCGATACGGTTGAGATCCGCTATGGCTGGAAGGGATTCGGCCAGCAGGTCGGCCCATGGCTTCTGAACGGCTCGGGCGCGATCGAGGAGGTTCGACCAGTCGGCGCTGGACTTGCGGGTGGTCAGGTACCAGCTCATCGGCGACTCGCTCGGGATGGCCAGCGAGTGCAGGATTCCGTACGTCGTACCGACCTGGCGCGCGACCGCCGACGGCGTCGGGAGCACTGGCGCCGGGCCGACCTCGAGCCACTCGTGGACTCGCCAGTTCTGTCCTTGCACCGGTTCGATCAAGGAGCCGCCTGGGCTGCGTACCGGTGTCGGAGCGGAGACTCCCGCGGCGACGGCAGCCTCGCGCAGACGGGAACCCACCTCAGCTTGCGAGGCGGTGATCCAGTCGTAGACGGTGACCGCGAGCCAGCGGCCGCGGTCAGTGGTGATCGACCAGCAGCGACCCATCGGCGTGAACGACACCGGCGACGGCTGGCCGAGCACGGTTCCCAGGCTGAAGGCGCCGGCGAGCGCCTCTGCAAGACCTGCAGGAGCAACCGGTACTGCGGCCGCCCGGCGCTCGACCTCGGACTTCAGTTCGACCCAGTCCCGCATCCCGTACTCCGCGGCGAGCGCCCGCTGAGCGTCGGTGAGCGACGCCTCCGGACTCGACTCACGGAGCGCGGCCAAGAGGTCTTTCGCCTCTTTGCGCAGGAATCCCAGGCTCGGCTTGTCAGGCAGAAATCTCACAACGCGTCCTCTCGCGCCCGGACTCGCACAGGCCACAAGGAGCACGATGCGCCCTAGCCAATGAGTGAAGAACGGGGTGGCTTCCAGCCTTCCGGCGAGTCTCGACGCGGCCCCAGCCACGCTGATCACGACGCTAGCCGAACCCGTCCGGCCCGGTCAACGCGCGTCAGCGGGTCGTGAACTGCCCGGTGATCAAGTCGGTCAAGGCGTTGATCGCTTCGGAGGCGGTCGCCCGGTTGTGGGTCAGCTCGGTGGCCAGGGCTTCCGCGGCGCCGAGGAGGGCGGTGCAGCGGAGGTGGAGTGCTTCCTCGGTCAGGGCGGAGTACGGGGTGAGCGCGGTCGCCATCGTGGCGGTGTAGGCGGTGAGCAGCTCGTGTTGGGTCGGTTCGAGCTCGGGGTTGCCCTTGAGCGCGGCGGAGAGCGGGGCGAACTCGGGGAGGTCCAGCGTGCAGGCGAAGTACGAGGCACTGATCACGGACGCGATCGCGTCGATCGTCGCGGGGGCGTCGCGGATCGCCTCTTCGAGAGCCAGGCGGTGGCGTTCGTCGAGGTCGCGGTAGAGAGCCAGCAGCAGGCCCGCGCGGGTGCCGAAGTGGTCGTAGACGATCGGGCGGCTGACGTCGGCGGCCTCCGCGAGGGTGACCAGGGTCAGCCCCTCGACGCCGCGCGTGCGCACGAGCCCGAGTGCCACGTCTAGCAGTTGCTCCCGCCTGGCCGTCTTGGTCAACCGCGTGTTCAAAAGCCCTCCTTGCGTCCGGCCCCCACTCTAGGCTACAAAGTGTAGGTTACAAAATGTAGCTACGAGTGGAGGCAACAGATGAAACCGGTACTCATCCTCGGCGGCTCAGGTCAGGCAGGAGCCGGCACGGCCAGACTGCTCCGGCAATGGCACCCCGACCTGCCACTGACCATCGCCGGCCGGGATCTCGCCCGCGCCCAACGCGTCGCCGACGAACTCGGCACTGCGACCGCCCTCAGCGTCGACCTGCACAACCTGGAGCTCGCGACCGAGCACTCCGCGGTGGTCGCCCTGCTGCGCGACGATCGCTTCAACGGCCTCCGGTACGCCCAGGACAACGCGATCCCGTACTTCAGCATCTCCAGCGGCCCGATGGAGATCGCCCCGGAAGTCGCCGCCGTGGCCCACCGTCCGAACGCCTCGGCCGTCATGCTCGCCAGCCACTTCTTCGCCGGCACCGTCGCGCTGGCAACGCTCCAGGCAGCCAAGAGCTTCGGACAGCTGGACAGCATCCACATCCGCGCGATCCAGGACGAGCAGGACATCGGCGGCCCCGCGGCCCTGGCCGATCTGGAGCGCTGGGCAACAGCCAGCTCGGCCGGACTCGTACGCCGCGACGGCGTCTTCACCTGGCTGGCCGACGAGCCCCCGGTCGAGATCCAGCGCGCCGACGGCACCACGATCCCCGCCCAGACCGTCGCCGGCCTCGACATCCCCGGCCTCGCCTTCGCAACCGGCGCGCCCAACGTCCAGGTCGACTTCGCCGTCAGCAAAGAGCCCGGTCAGCCGCTCACCGAAGTACGCATAACCCTCGAAGGCACCGACCCAGCCGGTACGCCGCTCCGCACCACCCACTCCCTCATCAACCAGTCCGGCCAACGCCCCCTGACCGCCCTCGGCATAGCCCTGGGCGTAGAACGCCTACTAGGCCTCCAAGGCACCCCCGCCCACCCAGGCATCCACACCCCCGAGTCCCTGATAGACCCGACCTACGCGATGGAACGGCTTGCGGAGGTTGGCGCCACCTTCGCCGAACTGGAGTGTGCTACGACTATTTGATGGCGGACGAGGAGCGCGGCGGCAAGATCCCGCGAGAGCCGGAAGTGCCGCTTCCGGACGGCTGGATCACGCCGCCGCCGACACCGGCACAGCTGGCAAGCAGGGTGCTGATGGACTGGATCAGGGCCCACTTCGGCGACACCGCCGGCGCCGTTGACGGTCGCCGTGATCGCGAGGCCTTGGTGGTCTATTGGAAGGGCGAAGCCCCGGCCGAGTTGCGTCGGCTGGCAGACGAGCAGCCGGTGCCGGTGACGTTCGAGCAGGCTGCCTTCTCGCTGGGCGAGTTGATGCCCATCGCCAAGCGGTTGATCGGGGACCACGGGGCGATCGTGGAATCGACCGGGCCGGCCAAGGACTTCTCGGGGGTGAGCGTCTGGTTGAAGGATGACGCGCCGACGGCGGCGGTGGAGGCGTTGATTGCGGATGCCGGGGTGCCGGTGGTTTTCGATCGGCCGGCGTCGCGGGGCGGTGGTGGTACCGGGTCGTTCTCCGCGCGTTAGTACCAGCCGTCTGTTCTGCTGTGCTACGACTGCCTCATGGTGGATGGCGAGGGTGACGGGCGGCACTTGCTGGCGGATGTGCCGGGTTCTGGGGCGGGTGGGGGTGGGGGCGAGAGTCTGACGACTGTGTTGGTCGCGTTCGGGGCCAATGTGCTGATCGCGATCGCCAAGTCGGTGGCTGCGTTGGCTACTGGGTCGGCTTCGATTCTGGCGGAGGCGGCGCACTCGTGGGCTGATGCGGGGAACGAGGTCTTTCTGCTGATCGCCAATCGGCGGGCGCACCGGCCGGCTGATGAGTTGCATCCGTTGGGGCATGGGCGTGAGGCGTATGTGTGGTCGTTGTTCGCCGCCCTCGGGTTGTTCGTGGCGGGGGCGGCGGTGTCGATCACGCACGGGATCCAGGAGTTGATCACGCCGGAGCCGGCGGGACATTTCGTCATCGGGTACGTCGTACTGGCGGTCTCCTTCGTTCTCGAAGGCATTTCGTTCGCGCAGTCGGCCCGGCAGGCCAAGGGTGAGGCCGCCACGCTCGATCGCGACCTGATCGAGCACGTACTCGCCACCTCCGACCCGACCCTGCGCGCGGTGTTCGTCGAGGACGCCGCCGCGCTGGGCGGATTGCTCATCGCGGCCGCCGGCCTCTTCGCCCACCAACTGACCGGCTCAGCGATCCCTGACGCCATCGGCTCGATCCTCGTCGGCCTGCTGCTGGCCTGGGTCGCCCTGCTCCTGATCAACCGCAACCGCAGATTCCTGGTCGGCCAGGAGGCCGACCCGAAGGTCCGCCAAGCCGCCCTGCAAGCCATCCTCGCCGCCCCGGAAGTTGCCCGAGTCACCTATCTCCGCCTCGAGATCGTCGGCCCCCGGATGATCTCGGTCATCGGCGACGTAGATCTCACCGGCGACGACACCGAATCCCACGTAGCCGTCCGCCTCCGAGCCCTGGAAGCCAAAATCAGCGCCTCCCCCGCCGTAGCCGGCGCAGTCCTCAGCCTCTCCGCCCCTGACGAACCAACCCTGACCGCCTGACTCCGCACCGCTAGCCGGTTCTGTACGGGTCCTCGGCTGGGAGCCAGCAGGCGGAGAGGTCTGCGCAGAGGGGTGGGACGTCGTCGGTTAGGGCGTGGATGGTGGATTGGACTGCGGCGCGGGGGTCGGACTGGCGGGATAGGAGGGACCAGGTCCAGTACGGGGCCGGGTCGGTGACTGGGCGCTCGGTCAGGTCCGGTGGGGTTGGGGTGGTGGTGCGCTTCGGGTTGTTGAGGACGGGGCGGCGGAGGCGGCGGACGTGTTCGTGGAACGCGGGGCCGGTCATTCCGCCGTCGTCGACATACTCGAGGCGGGCGCCGGTCGCCCGGGCGAGTTCCTCCGCGTACTCGTTCCAGGAGGACCAGGTGGCGATGTCGGAGTCGACCAGGATGATGACGTCCTTGGCGAGTACCGGCGAATCGTCGGGGCCGGGCGCTACGGCGTACAGGCGGTCGGCGCCGAGGAAGCGGGCCTCGAGTTTGAGCTCGTCGATGGCCGAGGTCTTGATCCACGCGATCGCGAGGTCGACGCTGCCGTCCGCGACCCGGGCGGCCTGGGTATGTGACGGCAGTACCCACGCGTCGAGGCGGAGGCGCGCGATGCCGGAGACGCGGGTGATCAGGTCCGGCGGGTGCCAGCTGACGTAACCGAGGCGTACCGGTTCGGCCTTCGAGAGGCCGGCTGCCGAGCGGCGGAACTCGTCGGCCTGGTTCAGCAGGTCGCGGGCGGGCGCGAGCAGGGCCTCGCCGGAGGTGGTCAATGTGACCGAGCGGCGGTCGCGGTCGAACAGCCGGATGCCGAGGTCGCGTTCGAGCGCCTTGATCTGCTGCGACAGCGACGGGCCGGCGATGTGCAGGGTGGCGGCAGCGCGGCCGAAGTTCAGCTCTTCGGCCACCGCGACGAAGTACCGCAGCTGTCGCAGTTCCATTCCCCGATCGTAGGCGCAACCTCCCAGCAGGGAGGCAACAAGTCGTGGAACCGCCGTCGGCGCCGAGCCACTATCGAGGCACGGAGAACGATCGCTCTCCCACCTAGAACACAGAGAGAAGAGCAAGCTGTGAGTACCCAGAAAGTCGCAGTCGTCACCGGCGCATCGCAGGGCTTCGGCGCGGGGCTGGTGACCGCCTATCGCAAGCTCGGGTACGCCGTGGTCGCGAACTCGCGCTCCATCCAGCCCTCCGACGACCCGCTGGTACTGACCGTGGCCGGCGACATCGCCACCCCGGGCGTCGGGAACCGGATCATCGAGCAGGGGCTGGCCGAGTTCGGCCGGATCGACACCGTGATCAACAACGCGGGCGTCTTCGTCGCCAAGCCGTTCACCGACTACACCGACGAGGAGTTCGACCTCGTCACCGGCGTGAACCTGCGCGGCTTCTTCGAGCTGACCCGGCGTGCGGTCGAGGCGATGCTCGCGACCGGTGAGGGCGGCCACATCGTCAACATCTCGACCGCCCTGGTCGACCACGCCAACTCGAACGTACCGTCGGCGCTCGCCTCGCTGACCAAGGGCGGCCTGAACGCCGTCACCAAGTCGCTGGCGATCGAGTACGCCGGTCGCGGTATCCGGGTCAACACGGTCAGCCCCGGCATCATGCGGACGCCGATGCACCCGGAGGAGACTCACGAAGTACTGGCGAGCCTGCACCCGGTCGGCCGGATGGGTGAGATCTCCGACGTCGTCGGCGCCGTCACCTACCTCGAAGAGGCACCGTTCGTCACCGGCGAGATCCTCCACGTCGACGGCGGCCAGAGCGCCGGCCACTGAACTTCAAGGAGCTCCAAGCATGAACACCACCACTATCCTCACCACAGTCCTGGACGCGTGGAAGGCCGGTGTCGACGCCCACGACCCGGAAGCGGTCGCCAAGGTCTTCACCACTGACGCCATCTTCCAAGGCCTGCACCCCTACAGCATCGGCCCAGCCGGCGTAGCCGAGTACTACGCCTCCCAACCTCTGGGCATGAAGGCCGACTACGAAATCCTCCAGAGCCGCCAACTCAGCGACGATCTGGTCCTCGGCTACCTCAAGGTCGCCTTCTCCTTCGTCGACCGCCCCACCCTCGAGGTCTTCCTCAGCATCCTTGCCCGTAGCAACGACAACACCTGGAAGATCGACCACTACCAAGTCTCGAAGCTGTCCTGACCCGGGGGAAGTGCCTTACTTCAAAGTGGGCACTTCCCGCGAGCAACTCCGGTGGCTACCGTCGATCGCATGGCCGATCTCGAACAGAACAAGCAGGTTGTCGTCAGCTACTACCAGACCGCCTTCGACGGAGAGCCGGAGAAGGCGGTCGAGTTGTATGTCGGCGACCGCTACATCCAGCACAACCCGATGGCCGCCGACGGCACCGACGCGTTCATCGGTTTCGTGAAGTGGATCCGTGGCGAGAACCCCCAGCTCAAGCTGGAGATCAAGCGCGTCTTCGCCGAGGACGACATCGTCATCACCCACTCCCACCTCACCCTCAAACCAGGCGAGCCAGGCCAGGCGCTGGCCGACTTCTTCCGCGTCGAGAACGGCAAGGTCGTCGAACACTGGGACGTCATCCAGGACATCCCCAGCACCTCCGCCAACGACAACACGATGTTCTAGCTATTTGCGCCAGGGCAGGTGCTGGAGGGTCCAGGTGTTGCCGTCCGGGTCGGTGAAGTAGGCGAAGTAGACGCCCCGGACTTCTTCGACGGGTTTGACGTCGACGCCCCGGGCGATCAGAGCGTCTCGGGTTGCTTCGATGTCGGAGACGATCAGGTGGAGGCCTCGCAGGGAGCCGGGCGGCATCTCCAGCTCGGGGATGCCGGTGGAGAGTTTGATCGAGCAGTACGAGCCGGGCGGGGTGAACTGGACGATTCGTACGCCGTCCACAGGGGTGACGTCGACGTCCATTTCGAAGCCGAGTTGCTCGCCGTAGAACGCTTTGGCGCGATCGATGTCCGTCACCGGCAACGGGACCAGCTCGAAGAGCATCTCGCCCGGGACGACCGCAGGTTCGTGTGACATGACGGGACTCCTCAGACGATTGGTTCGCCGCCGTCGACGGCGATCGACGTACCGGTGACGAAGGTGCTGGTGAGGGCGAAGATGACGCCGTCGGCGACGTCTTCAGCGGTGCCGAGGCGGCCGGCCGGGTTCTCGGCGACGCGGCGGGCGAAGAGGTCGGCCTTGGCTGCCTCGCCGAGGCCGTCGTACGCGCCGGTGTCGATCGTTCCGGGCGAGACGGCGTTCACGCGGAGCGGCGCCAGCTCGACCGCGAGCGACCGGGCGACCGCATCCACAGCCGCGTTGGTCGCGCCGACCGCGAGCATCCCGGGATGCGACTTGCGGGCCGAGTGCCCGGAGAAGAAGACGAACGAGCCGTCCGCCGGCAGCCGCGGCGCGAAGTGCTTGGCGAGCAGGATCGGGCCGATCACCTTGGTCTGGAACGACCCCAGCATCGCCGCCGGCGTCAGCTCCGCGACGAGCCCGCGCGCTCGCGCCGAGGCCGTCGACACGACATGATCCACCTCGATCGACCCAGCGAGCGCCGCGATCGACGCCTCGTCGTTCAGGTCGACCGTCGCCGTCTCGACAGCAGTTCCCTTGTACGCCGCCGCCAGCGCCTCCTGATCGCGACCAGCAGCCACAACCTTGGCGCCTGCGGCAAGCAGCGCGTTCACAGTCGCCCGCGCGATCCCGCTGCCGCGGCCCACGACCAGAACAGTTCGGTTCTCCAGTGATGCAGACATCAGACAGCCCTTTCAGTCGATCGAGATGAGTTCGTCGGTGTCGAGTCCGCGGTCGATGCCGTGCGGCTTCACTTGTTGCCCCGGCTCCGGCAGCAGCCGTACGCCGTCCAGCGTGACCTCGACCTTGTCGGCCTCGAAGGAGACGAGATCCGACACCCGCCCGACCTCGTCGTACGCCTCGCGATACGACCAGGCCGCGCGCTTCGCAGGACCGATGTCGTAGTAGTCAGCCAGCCCCTTGTACGGGCAGAAGGTCTGACCGTCGACCGGCGCGAGCTCGCCGTCCACGATGTCCTCCCGCGGCACGTACCACCGCGGCGCGAACCCGGACTCGTACAGCGCCACCGGCCGCCGCGTCTCAGCGATCACCCGATCCCCATCCCGTACTACGAGATGCCGCGAAGTGCTCCGAATGTCGATCCGGTGATAGGCGTCCGCAGCGTGCCCCAGAATCCGCTCGTCCTCCTCGTAGAACGCATCCATCGCCCGCCACGCGAAGGCGACCCGCCCGGCCAGCTCCCCCGCGTACGCGGGCAGATCGATGTGCTCCCAAGCAGCCCGCTGCGCATCACGCCCGAAGCCGCCGACCGTGTACCAGGCCGTCGTCCCCAGGTCGCGGTGCTGCGTCGTCCGCTCACCACCCGAGAGCACATCCGCCCGGATGTCCCCGCGCGGGAAGTACGCGACCGGATAGCGCCCCGGCTCATGGAGCAGGATCACGTCCTCGCTGTCCGCGATCCACTCGCCACCGAACCGGACCCGCATCCGGCGCCGCAGGCGCTCGGCGTACAGCAGCCGCTCGGGCAGCGGCTCCGGGGTCAGGAAGCGGCCTACCGCGCCGCCGCCGAGTGGCCCTTGTTGCCAGGACAGTCCCATGATTCCTCTCCACTTCCGCTCGCTTGTAATGTTGAAATGAAGCTAGAACCATTAGATCAATCTGCGCAAGACCCCGTCAGCATGTTGATTTGAGACGTAACTAATGCGTAAGGTGGTGGCATGAGCATGAGCCCGAGCGTTGAGGACCTGCTGGCCGCGGGGTTCGCCATGGGCGGTGAGCGACTGGCTGCGCTCGACCTGGTGGACACGCAGCTCCTGGCTGTCACTCCGCCGGTCGACCTGATCGAGACGCCCGAGCAGCTGGCGAACTGGTGGTCGCTGCAGTCGGGCAGGCTGCCGGCCGGACCGGTCCCGGACGGTGCTGCGGTGCGGCGGTTGCGGGCGGCAATACGGGAAGTGCTCGATGCACACTTGACCAATCGGTTGCCGTCAGCAACTTCTGTGGACGACCTCAACGCCGCCGTTGCCGGGGCGCCGCAGAGCCTGCGGATGGTGGTTTCGGACGACGGATTGCAGGCGGAGATCCGCTGGCATCCGGAGTACGGCGGGAACGCGGCGCTGGCGATGATGGCGCGCGAGACGATCGAGCTGATGGCCGACCCGGCCCGGCTCGAGACGCTGAAACGCTGCGCGAACCCGAACTGCTCGATGCTGTTCCTCGCGGAGCACAAGCGGCGGCAGTGGTGCATCGGCAGCCGCTGCGGCAACCGCACCCGGGTCGCCAGGCACTACGAGAAGACGAGGCAGTCATGACCGGCTTCCACGAGGGCGAGCTGGCGGTCCAGGAGAAGGCGGGAGTCGCTTTCGACGCGGCCCGGCTGGAGGGGATGCTGCGGCCGGCGTCGCTCGAGGGTGGCGCGCAGAAGTTCCTGGCGCAGCGCGACTTCGTGGCGATCACGGCGCGCGACAGTGACGGGCGGTTATGGACGACGGGGATGTCCGGGACGCCTGGCTTCCTGTCGTCGAGTGGCAGCACGTTGACGATCGGTACTGCGCCGGCGCCGGGTGACCCGTTGCACGGCGTACCGGCGTGGCAGCCGGTCGGCGTACTGGTGATCGACCTGGTGTTGCGGCGACGGGTGCGGATCAATGGGGAGCTGGTTCGGAGTACCGACGGTGAGCTGGAGATCGCGGCGGAGCAGGCCTATGGCAACTGCCCGCAGTACATCCATCCCCACGAGGTCACGCAGCCGGCGTCGACGCTGCCGATCGTGACTGACGGGTCGCTCGGTGAGGCGGCGACGGCGCTGGTCGAGGGCGCGGACACCTTCTTCCTCGGTACCGCGCATCCCACTCGCGGCGCTGACACCTCGCACAAAGGCGGCGAGCCCGGGTTCGTGCGGATCGACGGCGGGGACCTGTGGTGGCCGGACTTCCCGGGCAACAACATGTTCAACAGTCTGGGCAACATCGCGGTCGACCCGACCGCCTCCTTACTGTTCCTCGACTTCTCGACCGGCACGGCCCTGCACCTGTCCGGTACGGCGACAATCGACTGGAATGCCGGAGGCGAGACGGGCCGGGCGGTGCGTTTCCATCCGACTCGATCAGTACTCAACAGCTGGAGCTGATGATGGCCACGCTGCGGTCCCTGAACGTCGGCCTGCCGAAGGACGTGTCCTGGCACGACCGGACGGTCTACACGGGTGTCTTCAAGTCACCTGTCGACGGACCGCGGATGGTCCGGCGACTGAACGTCGACGGTGACGGCCAGGGCGACCTGGGCGGACACGGTGGTGAGCAGCGCGCGGTGCTGGTCTACCAACTGGAGTCCTACGCGCACTGGCAGGAGCACTTCGGGCGGAACGACCTCACGTACGGGATGTTCGGCGAGAACTTCACCGTGGACGGGTTGCCGGACGACGAGGTCTGTATCGGCGATCGGTACCAGATCGGCGAGGCGGAGTTCGAGGTCACGCAGCCGCGGGTGACCTGCTACCGCGTCGGCATGCGCATGGGCGAACCCGAACTGCCGTCCCTGCTCGTCGCCCACCACCGCCCCGGCTTCTACCTCCGCGTGATCAAGGAGGGCTTGGTCGAAGCAGGCGACGAAATCATCCGCACCCGAGTCGGCCCGCAGGCCCTGAGCGTCGCAGACATCGACGCCCTTCTCTACCTCCCCAACCGCGACCAGCAGAAGCTCCGCCGCTCCCTGGACATCCCCGCCCTGAGTCCCGGCTGGCAACAGTCCTTCCAAGAGCTAGTCGAGCAGTACTCCGCCCTGCCTGCGGCCAACGTCACTGCGCCGGTGCTAGCTGGTTGGCCAGGCTTTCGGCCGCTGAAGGTGACAGCGGTGGTACCGGAGAGCAGTTCGATCTTGTCGGTCTGCTTCCGGCCGGAGGACGGTACTGGTGAGTTGCCGGTCGCACAGGCCGGTCAGTACTTGACTCTGCGGATCGCGGCCGCCGCCGACACTCCACCGGCTGTCCGGAGCTACTCGCTGTCGTCGGCGCCGGGCGCGGCGGAGTACCGGATCAGCGTGAAGCGCGACGGTCTGGTCAGCACCTACATCCACGACCACCTGAAGGCCGGGATGGAGATCGACGTCGCGGCACCCCGCGGCGACTTCGTACTGACCGACGACACCGGCCCGGTGGTACTGGTCTCCGCCGGAGTCGGCATCACCCCAGTACTCGCCATGCTGCATGCAATCGCAGACCAGCCGGCTCGACCGGTGTGGTGGATTCATGTCGTCCGCAACCAAGCCCAGCAGGCCTTCGCGTCCGAGGCGGGCGACCTACTGAAGGCTCTTCCACTGGCCCACCAGCAGATCTTCTACACCGCGGATGGCAAGCGGCCGACCGCAGACCAGTTCGAGGCGCTCGGGTTGCCGGCGGACGCGTCGGCCTACATCTGCGGCCCGGCCGGTTTCATGAGTGAGATGACGGAAACGCTTGCAGGGTTGGGGATCGCGCGGGGTCGGATCCACACCGAGCTGTTCGGCACGCCGGCATCGATCAACCCCGGTATCACCGACCACCGGTCAGTACCGCCTCACCCGCCTGAGGGCGAGCCCGGTACCGGCCCGTTGGTCACCTTTGCCCGCAGCGGCCTTTCAGTGCCGTGGTCGGACCAGCAGCCGTCGCTGCTCGACCTGGCCGACGCGTGCGACGTACCGACCCGCTGGTCGTGCCGTACCGGGGTCTGCCACACCTGCGTCACCCCACTGATCTCCGGCGAGGTCACCTACTCACCGGAGCCTCTGGAGCCTGCCCCGGCCGGCCAGATCCTGCCCTGCTGCGCACGACCGGCCGGCGAGGTCGTCCTCGACCTCTGACCCGACTGCACCCGCCCCGGAGCGGCCGCGCGGGGTTCGACAAATCGACGCGGCATGATGGAAGCGTGACCGAAGACCTGACGCCGGAACTGGCCGCGACCATCGACGAGGCGTTCGCCCGGCGCGACCGGGAGAACATGCAGCCGACGATCGACTTCTTCGAGGACCTGCTGACCAAGCACCCGGGCAACCCCTATGTGCTCTACGAGGTCGGCGGCGCCTACGACACGGCCGGCCAGGAGGAGAAGGCCCTGCCGTACTACGAGCAGGCCCTTCCCGGTCTCAGCGGCGACATCAAACGCCGCTGCCTGCTCCAGTACGGCAGCACCCTGCGCAATCTCGACCGCTTCGACGAGTCGCTGGCCGTCTTCAAAGCCGCCAGCCAGGAGTTCCCCGAATCAGACTCCCTCCGAGTCTTCAAGGCCCTGACCCACCACGCCGCCGGCCACCACGACAAAGCCCTGGCGACGCTCCTCCTGGTCATCGCCGACCGCATCGACACCCCCGAACTCAAGCGCTACGAAGCAGCCATCCGGGGCAACGCCGAGTACCTGGCCAACCCCCACTGACGTCGCGCACTCACCTGCCTGACAGCGCCGTCAGCAGGCGCAGGCGATCCCGGTAGGAGCAGTCAACGGATCCGACGGCCGGCGAGTGATGCCGTCAGCCGTCTCCACCGGCAGACCTTCACGCGTCCAGTACTCGAACCCGCCGATCATCTCCTTGACCGGATACCCGAGCTTGGCGAACTCCAGCGCCGCCTTCGTACCACCGTTGCAAGCCGGTCCCCAGCAATAGGTGATCACCGGAAGCCCAGCCGGCACTACGTCCGCCGCGCGAGCCGCGATCTCCCTCGTCGGCAGATGAATCGCCCCCGGCACATGCCCCTGATCCCAGCTCTCCTGACTCCGGCTGTCGATCAGCACCCAACCAGTCACGCCGGCTCCGATATCGGCCGCCACATCGGACGGATCCGTCTCGAACCTGAGCTTCCCGGCGAAGTGCGCAACAGCCTCGTCCTGCACGGCGGGCGGAGTCTCCCACACTGTCGACATCCTCGAATCCCTTCTTCTACGGAGCCCCCAGCGTCGCCGACACCGACCCCCTCAGAACAGTGGCAGAAATGACCTACTGAAGCCAATTACTGCCACTAGCTGGTGCGCGCTCGGCGGCGGCGAACCAGCGGCGGGAGTTCGGTATCGCGGATCTTGGCCCGGACCCGCGCCGTCTTGATCGCGGTCTTCAGAGTCTCGACGTCGTACGCGCCGTAGTGGCGTTGTCCGTTGACGAAGAAGGTGGGAGTGCCGGACACGCCACTCAGATCGGCGGACTCGACGTCCTGGGCTACTCGCGCGGCGGCGACGTGCCGTTTGACCTCGTCGTGGATCCGGTCGTTGTCCAGCCCGAGCTGCACGGCGTATGACATCAGGTCGGCCGGCTTGAGGTTCTCCTGGTTCGCCAACAGCAGGTCGTGCATCTCCCAGAACGCGCCCTGAGCCGCCGCCGCCTCCGCCACCTCAGCGGCGATCTGAGCGCGCGGGTGCACATCGGTCAACGGCAGATGACGCCAGACATACCGCAGATCGTCATCCTTCAGCAGGTCCCGGACGACCGGCTCCGCCAGCCCGCAGTACGGACATTCGAAGTCGCCGTACTCGACCAAGGTCACCGAGGCTGTCTCCGGCCCGCGAATGTGGTCGCGCTCTGGATCGACCGGGTCCATCAAGTCGACCAGCTCATCCACGTCACCGAGCAACGCGACCGCCTTGCGGGCCGGCGACAACAGGTGCGCCGCCTGGAAAACCAGCCAGGTGACCGCCGAGGCGACGACCACCGCGGACAACAGCCCGAGCTTCGCCTCCGTCAGCGCCCGTCCCTCGAACGCCAACGTTGCTATCAGCAACGACACGGTGAAACCCATCCCGGCGATCGTCCCGCTGCCCGCCACCGCCGCCCAGCCGACCTGCGGTCGCAACCGGCCACCGGTGAAGCGGGTCAGCGCCCACGATGCGGTCATCACCGCGACCGGCTTGCCGATCACGTAGCCGAACAGGATGCCCAGCGTGATCGGTGACCGGAACGCCTGCGCCAGGAAGTCGCCGTCGATCGTGATGCCCGCGTTGGCGAGGCCGAAGATCGGAACGATCAGATAGCTCGTCCACGGGTGGTAGAAGTGCTGGAGCCGCGCGTTCGGCGAGAGCGTCGAGGTCAGCCCGAGCGTTGCGTTGCGCGCCAACTCCGGCGTCGGCTGCTCGCGGAACAACCGGAACAACCCGCTCGCCTGCTCCAGCTCATCACGCCCCGGCGAGTACGCCGATGCGGTCAACCCGATCGCCAGCCCTGCGACCACCGGGTCGACACCACTGGTCAGCAAGGCGGCCCAAGTGACCACACCCAGCGCCACGTACACACCGACCTGGCGGACCCGGAGCAGGCTCGCGGTCAAGAGCACGCCGAAGGCAACGATCGCGATCAGCAGCGGCATCAGCGAGATGTTCTCGCTGTAGACGATCGCGATCACCAGCAGTGCGATCAGATCGTCGACGACGAACACGGTCAGCAGGAACACCCGGACCCGATCCGGCACGCCCCGCCCGACCAGCGCGAGCAGACCGAGCGCGAGCGCGGTGTCCGTCGACATCGCGACGCCCCAGCCGTGAGCGCCCTCGCCGCCGTGGTTGAAGGCCAGGTAGATGAGCACCGGCGCGACCATCCCCGCCACCCCGGCCACCACCGGAAGTACGAAGCGGCTGCGGTCGCGCAGGTCACCGAGGTCGAACTCGCGTCGCGCCTCCAACCCGACCACCAGGAAGAACAGCGTCATCAGCCCGCTGTTGACCCACTCCTGCAGCGACATGTTCAGCTCGCGGCCGCCGAGCGCCAGCGAGAAGTCGGTGTGCCAGAAATCCGCATACGAGCCGGGCGCGATGTTCGCCCAGGCCAACGCGAGCAGGATCGCCACGGCGAGCACGCCCGAACTGCCCGATTCGGTGCGGAGGAAGTCCCGGATCGGCGCGGCGAACTCTCTGGTCCAGTTCGTCCGCCCGCTCAGTACTCCCGAGAAGTCAGCCATCGTGCCCTCTCCGTGCAACGGCCGCCGGGTCGGTCGCGAACGACTCGACGTAGGTCAGCATGGCATCGAGCGCCGCCTCCAGTGGAGCGGCATCCCGTTGGGTCTGGGTGAGCAGCGTGCCGCCCTGCAGCGCGGCCAGCAGGGCCATCGCCAGCTTCTCCGGGTCGGCGTCGGATCGCAGGTCGCCGCGTTCGGACATCGACTGCAGGCCCTCGCGCAGCTTGCGCTCCCACTCGGCGAAGCCGATGGCGAGCCGGGCACGCGCATACAGATCGGTCTCGACCACTTCGCCGGCCAGTGAGCCGAGTCGGCAGCCGCCCTCGCACTGCTTGTCGACCTGGCGTTGCACGTTGATCGCGGCCCACTCGCGCAGCGCCTCGAAGCTGTCGAGCACACCCACCGCCGGGCTGCGCTCGAACTCGATCACGACCCTCGCCTGATGGTCGACCACATCGGCCACCAGGCTGCGCTTGTCCTGGAAGTAGTGCGTCATCTGCGACCCGCTCACCCCGGCCGCCGCCCGGACGTCCTCGATGCTCGTGCCCGCGACCCCGTGCTCGTAGATCAGGTCGGCGGCCACGGAGACGATGCGCTCCTTGGTCGCGCGGCCCTTCCGCGTCAGCTTCGCCGTTCCGGTCATGCGCACACCGTACCTGATTTTCTGGGATTTGCATCCCAGAATCCAGCAGGTCTACTGTCGGCCACATGACTACCGACAGCTATGTGGCGCGGATCGTGGACGTGCCGGATCACGGCATCCGGCTCGAGCCGGCCGACGGCACCGACCGCCCGGACGAGCCGAACGCGACCAACCTGCTCGCGATGTCCGTCGCACTCGCCCTCGGCGCGGCCGGATATCGTCACCATCCGGAGCCGCGCGACCCCGAATTGCAAACCCTCGATGCCTTGCTGGCCGGCGAATCGGTGATGCCCTGGGTCAGCGACACCTCGGCCGGCGACAACACATATGTGGTCTGCACCCCAGCCTCCACCGGCCTGCCACAATGCAAGATCGAGCACCGCTGAAATCCCGCTCGACCAATCTCGTCCTCCGGCTACCACTTCGGGCGGAGCAGGCTGCATGATGTCCGCTGAGGAACACTCCAGCCACGGGGTGACCCCCGACGATCATTCATGTCTGGAGCCCGGATGGCTGACTTCGAGGTAGCTGCGCCGACGTCTGCGGACGCGTTCGCGCGGCTGGCCATCGAACTGCACGACGCCCCCAGCGTCGAGGAGACGGTCGACGCCGTCGTCCAGTTCGCGCTACAGGCGCTGAACTGCATGTACGCCGGGGTGATCCTCTCCACCCGCGGACAGCAGCCAGAGGTCGCGGCGGTCACCGATCCGGTCGTCACGGACGCGTACGGCCTGCAGATCAGTTCGGACAACGGGCCGCTGATCACCGCGTTGCGCAATCGCACCACCGTCCTGATCCGCGACACCAGCACGGACGACCGCTGGCCCGAATGGGCGGCGAAGATGACGGCACTCGGGATCCGTAGCGTGCTGGACGTCCCGCTGGCCACCGGCTACTCGAGTCGCGCGACCGTCGGCGTACTAGGCCTGTACTCCGCCCAGCCCGACGCCTTCACCGCCGACGACGAGGCGATCGCACACATCCTCGCCCGGCACGCCTCCGTCGCCGTCGCCTCGGCCCGCCACGAAGAAACCATGACCCAAGCCGTCGACGCCCGAAAACTCGTCGGCCAAGCCATGGGCATCCTGATGGAACGCTTCGACGTCGACGCAGACCGCGCCTTCGCCATCCTCAAGCGCTACTCCCAAGACACCAACACCAAACTCCGCGACGTCGCCCAGCAACTCATCGACACCCGCAAACTCCCACACTGATCGAGACTGCGAACCACCGTGGCCGGGCATGCTCCGACGGTAAGGTCTGGTGGGGTGGGAGGGATTTCGGCGGGAGCGGGGAGTTGGCGGCCGTTGAGCGGGCCGTCCCATCGGCTTGCACTGGAGATCTTGCTGGACGGACCCCTGTCCCGGGCTGAGCTCGCGAGGCGGGTGGAACTGTCCGCGGGCAGTCTGACCCGGTTGACCAAGCCGATGCTGGAGTCGGGGTTGCTGGTCGAAGTACCGGGCGGGCCGACGGATCCCAGGGTCGGGCGGCCTTCGCAGCCGTTGGACATCGTGCCTACCTCCCATCACTTCGTCGGGGTGAAGTTGACCTCCGACACCGCGCTAGGTGTGCTGACCACGCTCAGAGCCGAGGTGATCGCCAGCGAGGAGCGGCCGCTGCCCAGCCACTCTCCCGAGGAAGTCGCCGACCTGGTGGTCGAGCTGGCGCGGTCGCTGAGCGAAGGCCGGCCGGGAATCACCGGTATCGGCGTCAGCGTCGGCGGGCATGTCGCCGGTTCCGGAGACGTGATCCACGGCGACTTCCTGGACTGGGAGGACGTGAGCTTCCAGCAACTCCTTGCCGAGCGCACCGACGCACAGGTCGTCGTCTCGAACGACGTGACCGCGGTGACCGAGGCGATCCACTGGTTCGGCGCCGGGCGCGGGATCAGCCGGTTCTGCCTGCTCACCATCGGCGCCGGGATCGGCTACGGCCTGGTCGTGCACGACAAACTGGTCCACACCACCGAGGCCGGGCTCGGCCTGATCGGCCACTACCCGCTCGATCCCAACGGCCCGCTCTGCGACCGCGGCCACCACGGCTGCGCCAGCGCGATGCTCACCACCGACGCGATCACCAGTCAGATCAGCACCGCGCTCGGCCGCCCGGTCCGGTACGACGAATGCCTCGACCTGGCCAAGAACGGCGACCCCGAAGCCCGCCGGATCGTCGGCGCCGCGGGCCACGCCCTGGGCCGGCTGATCGCGGCGGCGAGCAACTTCACCATGCCCGAGGCGGTGATGCTCGGCGGCGAGGGCGTTCAGCTCGCAATAATCGCCCAGGACGAGCTCCACGCCGGCCTCCAGCAGGACCGCCACCCGGCCGCCGTCCCGCCGCCACTCATCCTGCAGGACCCGTCGTTCACCCAATGGGCCCGCGGCGCCGCGGTGATCGCCATCCAGACCTTCGTCCTCGGCAGATAAGTAACCGACTAATCCGGGATAAGCAGTTACGATCGGATCATGGACGAGCTCGTACGCCGCTGGGCGCACGGCTGGACCCTCTGCCGGGGACTGGCCGCGCCGCTGAACCGACCCGCCGCGCTGGAGGTGACGCTCGGACTCCCCGGCCGCGACCGTGAGCTGTTCGCGCTGACCGACCACGCCGAGACCGTGAACGACCTCGCGATCGACGCCGCGAGGACCACCGCGACCTGGCTGACCGTGACCACCGAGCAGCCGGCCGCCAAAGCCGCAGTACTGGAGCAGGCCGGCCTCGAGCTCCTCGACGAGCCCTGCCTCCTGATGACCATCGACCTGACCAAGCACCCCATCAAAGCGGCTCCCCCGGAGTACACGCTGCAGACCAGCAGCGATGGGCCACTGGAGTACGCGAAGGTCAAAGATGCCCAAGGCAACGTCGCGGCCCACGGAATGGCTGCCATCGTCGGCCACGATGCCGTCCTGCACGACATCCAGACCGACCCGGCCCATCGCCGTCGCGGGCTGGGCAGTGTCGTGATGAGCCGGCTCAGCCGGCGAGCGATGGACCGCGGCGCCGCCACCGGTCTGCTGATGGCCACGACCGATGGCGGGTACCTCTACACGAAACTCGGTTGGTCGACCGAGGCAACGATGATTACTGCTGTCAGTTGAACTGCCCGGCCACGTAGTCGCCGGCGGGCTGCCGGGTGATCACGTTGAGCCGGTTGAAGGTGTTGATCAGCGCGATCTGCGCGACCAGGGCGAAGAGCTGCTCCTCGTCGTAGTGCTTGGCCGCGTTCTCCCAGACCTCGTCGCTGACGCCGCCGGCGCCATCCGCGATCCGGGTGCCCTCCTCGGCCAGCTCCAGGGCAGCGCGCTCCGCCTCGGTGAAGCAGGTCGCCTCGCGCCAGACGGCGACCAGGTTGAGCCGCTGCTGCGACTCACCGGCGGCGACGGCGTCCTTGATGTGCATGTCGGTGCAGAAGCCACAGCCGTTGATCTGGCTGGAGCGCAGGTTCACCAGCTCCAGCGTCGTGTAGGGCAGCGCCGGCGCGATGGCGCGGCCGGCGCCGACCAGGTGCTTCACGAGCTTGTCGGCGGTGGGCTGGCCGAACATGTTCAAACGGGCATCCATGACTGGACTCCTCTGTCGTGTTTTTTCGTCTACACCCCTTACGACACGACAGCCCGGCGGACTGTGACCTCACGGAATGTGAGCTAGCTCTCGCGGGCCCGGAACGCCGCGACCTTCGTCCGGTTCTGGCAGGCGGTGGAGCAGAACCGCTGGGTGTGGTTGCGGGTGGCATCCAGAAAGAGCAGGTCACAGCGCTCCGCCCCGCAGCGCTTCAACAGCTCGTACTCCGTACTGCCCAGCAGCATCGCAGCCGCCGTCGCAAACTCAGCCAGCCAACCATTCGCCAGCGAAACGCCAGACGAAGCAAAGTGCAGATGCCAGGGCGTTTCCCCGTGCTCACCGGCAGGTCGGGTGAGGCGTGGGGCCGCTTGGGTGGCCTCCAGGAGGGCGTTGAGTTGACCGGCGCTGGCGTCGATCGAGCCGTCGGCGAGGAGGGCCAGGGCGGCGTACAGGCGGGCGCCTCCGGACGTGAATTCGGCCAGTGCCCGGTCATCCACGTCTTGAGACAATTTGGTGGACAGGCGTAGTACGGCTTCTACTGATTCGATGTCACCAGCGCTCTGCGGCCGCCCGCGGCTCCACTGTGCGCCCAGTCGGTTACCCAGAGCGACCGCCGCGCCGAGCGAGTCCCTCAGATGATCGGTTGCGTCCACCCGGTCAGCCTACGAAACGTTAAGACGGCACCGAGGCGTGAACCGGAAGGATCGCGGCGGCGTCGGACAAGAGTAGGTAAAACTCCGAGCGAAAGGACGAGCCGAACCATGGTCGTGTCGTACCACGGTCGTATGCTCGCCACGCTGAACCTCCTACCCCGAGCCGATGTGCCGGCTCGTTGCCGGACACAACAATGACGGATATGAACCTGGCCCCAGCCCCGGCCCGCCCCTGCGTGGGCCTGGCCGAGACGGTCATCGACCTGTCTGCGGTCCGGGACAACGTGAAGACCCTGGCCAAGCGGATCCGGCCGGGCACCGAGGTGATGGCCATCGTCAAGGCCGACGCCTTCAACCACGGCGCGGTCCAGGTCGCCACCGCCGCGATCGAGGCCGGCGCCACCTGGCTCGGTGTCGCCCGCGCCGACGAGGCGCTGCAGCTGCGCGCCGCCGGGATCACCGAGCCGATCATGATCTGGCTGTACGACGCCTCCGAGCTGCTGCTGCTCACGGACATCGACCTGAGCGTCTCCACCGTCGCCGAGCTCCAGCAGATCGCCTCGACGCCGAACGTGCACAACGTGCACCTCAAGCTCGATACCGGTATGCACCGCGGCGGCAGCGCCCCCGACCAGTGGATCGAGCTGACTCGCGCGGCCGCCCACTACGAGTCGCTCGGCGCGCTCAAGGTCCGCGGCATCTGGTCGCACCTGTCCCACGGCGACGAGCTGGACGGGTCGCACAGCAAGAAGCAGCACCAACTCCTGCGCACCGGTGTCGCCCTGGCCCGCCGGGCCGGTCTCGACCCCGAGTACGTGCACCTGGCGAACTCGTCCGGCGCGCTCACCCTGGACGCCCCGGACTGCAACATGGTCCGGATCGGCGCCGGCGTGTTCGGCATCGACGAGGTCGACGCCGGTCTGCGGCAGCCGATGCAGTTCGTCACCAAGGTCATCCAGGTCCGCCGGATCAAGGCCGGCGAGGGCGTCTCGTACGGGCATGACTTCATCGCCGAGCGTGACACCACGGTCGCGCTGGTCCCGGTCGGGTATGCCGACGGCATCCCGCGCAACACCGGCGGCCGGGCCAGTGTGCTGGTTCGGGGTGTGCTGATGCCGATCATCGGCCGGGTCACGATGGACCAGTTCGTGATCGACGCGGGCGATCTCGCGCTCGAGCCCGGTACGCCGGTGCTCGTCTTCGGCAACGGTGACTCCGGCGAGCCGACGGCCGACGACTGGGCCCGGTGGGCCGGAACCATTCCACATGAAATCTACTGCGGGCTCGGCAACCGGGTTCCGCGTCGTTACGTCGAGGGAGCCCAGCGGTGAAGGTAGTCGTGATCAGTGGCGGAGCCAGCCCGGAGCACGAGGTGTCCCTCGCGAGTGGGCGTGGCATCGCCGAGGCGGCGGAGCAGTCCGGCCACGAGGTCGTCCGGCTGGTCCTCGACCCCGAGGGCTACTGGCAGGGCGGCCAGGCCGAGGCGATCGCGCTGCTGCAGGACTGCGACGTGGTGATCCCGGCACTGCACGGCGAGGGTGGCGAGGACGGCGTCATCCAGGGCTTCCTGGACCAACTGCACGTCCCGTACGTCGGTAGCGGAGTGGCCGCGAGCGCTGTCGGGCTCGACAAGCACCTGACCAAGGGCATCCTGCGCGCCCAGGGCATCCCGGTGACGCCGGGCATCACCGTGCGTGGCGCCGACCTCAAGGACGCCGAGGCGGTCATCCAGCGGTTGAAGGCGGCCGACATCGAGTTCCCCGTCTTCGTGAAGCCGGGCAGCGGCGGGTCGAGCTTCGGGGTCACTCGGGCCACCGATCTGCAGACGCTCGAGGCTGCACTGGCCGTGGCGGCCGAGCTGGACCCGCATGTGCTGGTCGAGCAGGAGATCAACGGCCGCGAGATCGATCTGTCCGTGATGGAGTTCCCGGACGGGCGCGTGGACGTCGCCCCGGCGCTGGAGATCCACGCCGACCCCGATCAGCCGTTCTTCAACGCGGCCGCCAAGTACGACAGCGGCGCGACCAAGTTTGTCGTACCGGCTCCGACCGATCCTGAATTGACCGAGCAGCTCCGGCGTACGGCGCTGGAGGTCTTCGACGCGCTCGGCTGCCAGGGGCTGGCCCGGGTCGACTTCTTCGTCCCGGCCGACGGCAAGCCGCTGGTCAACGAGATCAACACCTTCCCCGGCTTCACCGCGATGTCGCAGTTCCCGCGGATGTGGGCGGCAGCTGGGCTGACCTACGCCCAGGTCGTCGACAACCTGGTCCGCACGGCCGCGGTCAAGCAGACCGCATGACCGAGCCTGTCCTGCTGAGCGACGAGCGGATCACCCGAATTCCGGCCATCGACAGTGGTGAGCCGCTCGTCGATCTCTTCAGCCGGGGGATCTCGGCCGAGGGACGTCAGTACGTCCGGGAGAGCGTGGCGGACAAGCTCGCGGTCGCCGACACCTTCCTGCCCACCGGCGTTCGTCTGCACGTGGTCGAAGGGCTGCGCGCGATCGAGAGCCAGCGGGAGATCTACGACGGCTACAAGGCTGAGCTGAAGGTCCTCAACCCCGGTATCTCCGACGACGAGGCGCACGTCCTCGCGAGCCGGTTCGTATCGCCGGTCGAGGTCGCTCCGCACGTCGCCGGCGCGGCTGTCGACCTGACGCTGGTCGGCGAACACGGCCCGTTCGATCTCGGCACGCCGATCGACGCGACACCCGAGCAGAGCGACGGCGCCTGCTTCTTCGCCGCCACCAGCATCGGCCGCGAGGCGCGCACCAACCGCACCCTGCTGGCCGATGTGCTCACGTCGGCAGGCCTGGTGAACTACCCGACCGAGTGGTGGCACTGGTCCTACGGCGACCGCTATTGGGCTTTCGTCGAGGAGCGCGAACACGCCATCTACGGGCCTGCGAAGTACGATGAGTCAGCGGCGCTGGAAGCTAGCAATAGTTGATAGTTGGGGCCTATCGCGTGATAGGTAAGTTTGCTTTGACCGCGGGGTAACCGCCGGGGACAGTCGTTGTATGACGGCTGAAGTCACGTCCCCGCCCCCTGTCCCGGTTCCCGGGCGTGCCGATCGTGTGCGTGAGATCGCCACGGAGTTGCGCGGTCTGCGGGGTGCGCTGATACCGATCCTGCACGCGGTCCAGGAAGAACTCGGGTACGTCGATCAGCTCGATGTGCCGGTGATCGCGGATGTGCTCAACTTCTCGGTCGCCGAGGTGCACGGTGTCGTCACGTTCTACCGCGACTTCCGGCGTGAGCCGGCGGGGCGGACGACGTTGCGGATCTGCCAGGCCGAGGCTTGCCGGTCGGTCGGGGCGGAGGAGCTCGCGGCGCATGCGAAGCGGCGTACCGGGGTCGGGTTCGGGGAGACGACGTACGACGGGAAGCTGACCGTCGATGAGGTGTTCTGCCTGGGCAACTGCGCGCTCGGACCGGCTGTTCAGGTCGGCGAGAAGTTGCATGGGCGGGTCACGCCGGCCCGGCTGGACGCGTTGCTCGGGGAGGTCCGATGAAGATCTTCGTACCCCGCGACGCAGCCGCCCGATCCGTCGGCGCGGACGAGGTCGCCGAACGAATCGCCGCAGCCGTCGCGGCTAGCGGGCGGGACATCGATGTGGTCCGCAACGGTTCACGAGGCATGCTCTGGCTCGAGCCGCTCGTCGAGGTGGAGACCTCCGAAGGACGGATCGGCTACGGCCCGGTCGCTCCGGAGGACGTCGATGGCCTCGTCGCGGGCGGCCTGCTGGACGGCGGCACGGCGCAGCCTGACGGCAGCGCAGAGCTTGGTAGCGGGCCGGAGCTCGGTGGCGGAGGTTCGTACCTTGGGCTGGTTGAGGAGTTGCCGTGGATGCGGCGGCAGCAGCGGTTGACGTTTGCTCGGGTGGGGGTGGTTGATCCGCGGTCGGGGGATGATCATGCGGAATACCAAGGAAATAAGGGGCTTCGGGCTGCTCTTGCGTTGACTTCGGCTGAGGTGGTCGAGGAGGTCGTCGCGAGTGGGTTGCGTGGGCGTGGTGGTGCGGGCTTTCCGACGGGGATCAAGTGGCGGACAGTGCTCGGGGCGGAGTCCGACCTCAAGTTCGTCTGCTGCAACGCGGACGAGGGCGACTCCGGCACCTTCGCCGACCGGATGCTGATCGAGGGCGACCCGTTCACCCTCATCGAAGGCATGACGATCGCCGCGTACGCCGTCGGTGCCACCGAGGGCTACGTCTACCTGCGTTCGGAGTACCCCGACGCCGTTGAAGCGCTGAACGCGGCGATCCGGACCGCCCGTGAGCGCGGCTGGCTGGGCAGCAACATCCTCGGTTCGGAGCTGACCTTCGACCTGCACGTTCGGGTCGGCGCCGGCGCCTACATCTGCGGCGAGGAAACCTCGATGCTGGAGAGCCTCGAAGGCAAGCGCGGAATGGTCCGCGCCAAGCCCCCGATCCCCGCCCTGGAAGGGCTCTTCGGCCGTCCGACGGTCGTCAACAACGTGTTGTCCTTGGCAACGATCCCGACAATCCTGGCCAACGGCGCCAAGACCTACGCGGCGTACGGGATGGGCCGTTCGCTCGGTACCAACGTCTTCCAGCTCGGCGGCAACGTCGCCCGCGGCGGCATCGTCGAGACCGCGTTCGGCATCACCCTCGGCGAGCTGGTCAACGACCTCGGCGGCGGTACTGCGTCACAACGGCCGGTACGAGCAGTACAGGTGGGTGGGCCGCTGGGGGCTTACCTGCCGGTCGAGCAGTTCGATCTGCCGATGGACTACGAGTCGTTCGCGGCGGCCGGCGCGATGGTCGGGCACGGCGGCATCGTCGTCTTCGACGAGACCGTCGACATGTCCGCGATGGCGCGATTCGCCTTCGAGTTCTGCGCGGAGGAGTCCTGCGGCAAGTGCACGCCGTGCCGGGTCGGCGCGGTCCGCGGGGTCGAGACGATCGACCGGATCCGCCGCGGTGAGGACCGCAAGAAGAATCTCGTCCTGCTCGACGACCTGTGCGACCTGATGACCGACGGCTCGCTCTGCGCGATGGGCGGCCTCACCCCGCTGCCCGTCCGCAGCGCGGTCCGCCACTTCGGAGAGGACTTCATTTCATGAACGAGCGCAGCGAGTTCATCATTCAACACAGCCGCCATCGTGTCTCATCCGCGCCCGGAGCGAAGCGAGGACGTGGATGAGCATGCTCAAGGAACCGGACTTCGGTACGCCGGCGCGCAAGGGCGAGGCGACCGTCGAGCTGACCATCGACGGAGTGAGCGTCGCCGTCCCACCCGGTACGTCGGTGATGCGCGCCGCCAAGCAGGCCGGCCTCGACATCCCCAAGCTCTGCGCCACCGACAACCTGGAGGCGTTCGGGTCCTGCCGGCTCTGCATCGTCGAGATCGACGGCGCCCGTGGCACCCCGGCCTCCTGTACTACGCCCGTCGCCCCCGGCATGGTCGTGCGGACCCAGAACGAGAAGCTGGGCAAGCTGCGACGGGGCGTAATGGAGCTCTACATCTCCGATCACCCGCTGGACTGCCTGACCTGCTCGGCCAACGGCGACTGCGAATTGCAGGACATGGCCGGAGTCACCGGCCTCCGCGAAGTACGGTACGGCTCTGGGGTCGACGCCGGTGCCAACCACCTGGACGCCCCGACCGACACCTCCAACCCGTACTTCGATTTCGACGCCTCCAAGTGCATCGCGTGCTCGCGTTGCGTTCGGGCGTGTGACGAAGTACAGGGCACGATCGCCCTCACGATCGAAGGGCGCGGCTTCGACTCCAAGGTCGCCGCGGGTGCGGGCGTCTCCTTCATGGAGTCGGACTGCGTCTCGTGTGGCGCGTGCGTGCAGGCGTGCCCGACGGCAACCCTGCAAGAGAAATCGGTCATCGAGCTCGGCATGCCGACCCGATCCGTCGTGACCACTTGCGCGTACTGCGGGGTCGGGTGCTCCTTCAAGGCCGAGCTGCGCGGCGACGAGCTGGTCCGGATGGTGCCGTACAAGGACGGCGGCGCGAACGAGGGTCACTCGTGCGTGAAGGGCCGGTTCGCCTTCGGGTACGCCAGCCACCCCGACCGCGTGATGGAGCCGATGGTCCGGGACGCGATCACGGATCCGTGGCGGAAGGTCTCCTGGGAAGAGGCGATCGGGTTCACGGCCCGGCGGTTGCGCGAGATCCAGGCTGCTCACGGGCAGGGCTCGATCGGCGCGATCACGTCGTCGCGGACCACCAACGAAGAGGTGTACGTCGTCCAGAAGATGGTGCGAGCCGTCTTCGGCAACAACAACGTCGACACCTGCGCGCGGGTGTGCCACTCACCTACGGGCTATGGGCTGAAGCAGACGTTCGGCGAATCGGCCGGCACCCAGGACTTCAGCTCGGTGGACGACGCCGACGTCATCCTGGTGATCGGGGCGAACCCGACAGACGCGCATCCGGTGTTCGGGTCGCGGATGAAGAAGCGGCTGCGGCAGGGCGCGAAGCTGATCGTGGTCGATCCGCGGCGGACGGACCTGGTGCGGTCGCCGCACATCGAGGCGGCTCATCACCTGGCGCTGGCGCCGGGCACGAACGTCGCCGTGGTCAACGCGTTCTCACACGTGATCGTGACGGAGGGGCTGGTCGACCAGGCATTCGTGGACGAGCGGTGTGAGGACTTCGAGCAGTGGGCGACGTTCATCGCGGGGCCTGAGCACAGCCCCGAGGCGGTTGCTGAGCTCACCGGCGTACCGGCGGCTGAGATCCGGGCTGCTGCGCGGTTGTATGCGACTGGTGGCAATGGCGCGATCTACTACGGGCTCGGGGTGACCGAGCACAGCCAGGGGTCGACGACCGTGATGGGGATGGCGAACCTGGCGATGGCGACCGGCAACATCGGGCGGTCGGGTGTCGGGGTGAATCCGCTGCGCGGGCAGAACAACGTGCAGGGGTCATGCGACATGGGGTCGTTCCCGCACGAGCTGCCCGGGTATCGGCATGTGTCGGACGACGATGTGCGGGACGTGTACGAGAAGTTGTGGGGTACGCCGCTGCTGAACGAACCAGGGCTGCGGATCCCCAACATGTTCGACTCAGCGATCGACGGGTCGTTCCGGGCGCTGTTCGTTCAGGGTGAGGACATTGCGCAATCGGACCCGAACACGGCCCACGTGTTGGCGGCGCTGGGGGCGATGGAGCTGGTCGTCGTACAGGATCTCTTCGAGAACGAGACCGCGAAGTGGGCGCATGTGCTGCTGCCGGGGACCTCGTTCCTCGAGAAGGACGGGACGTTCACGAACGCGGAGCGGCGGATCAACCGGGTCCGGCCGGTGATGGCGCCGAAGACCGGCAAGCACGAGTGGCAGATCATCTGCGAGATCTCGCAGGCGATGGGGTATCCGATGCACTACGAGTCGTCCGCGCAGATCATGGACGAGATCGCGATCACCACGCCGACCTTCGCGGGGGTGTCGTTCGCGCACCTGGACGAGGTCGGGTCGGTGCAGTGGCCGTGCAATCTCGATGCGCCGAACGGGACGCCGATCATGCATGCCTCCGAGTTCACCCGGGGGAAGGGGCGGTTCATGGAGACCGTCTACGTGCCGACGACGGAGCGGTCGACACGGAAGTACCCGTTGATTCTGACGACGGGGCGGATTCTCTCGCAGTACAACGTGGGGGCGCAGACCCGGCGGACGGCGAACGTCGCTTGGCATCCGGAGGACATTCTCGAGTTGCATCCGCATGACGCCGAGGTGCGCGGGATCGAGGACGGGTCGACGGTCGCGCTGACGAGTCGGGTCGGGCGGACGACGTTGCGGGCCAGGTTGTCGGAGCGGATGCCGGTCGGGGTTTGCTACACGACGTTCCATCACCCGGTGACCGGGGCGAATGTGATCACGACGGACAACTCGGACTGGGCCACCAACTGTCCGGAGTACAAGGTGACCGCCGTGCAGGTGGATCTGCTGGTGGAGCCTTCTGCTCCTGGTGTCGTGCGTGAGGCGGTGCCGGTGCTGTGAGCGGGTCTTTTCCGCCGTCGGCGCGGCTGGCGAACGAGATCGCGCGGCAGTTCGGGCACAAGCCGCCGGCCGATGCGGCGACCGCCATCGCAAATCACATCAAAGCGGTCTGGGATCCGCGGATGAAACGGGCGCTGGTCGACTATGTTGATGCGGGCGCCGACGACCTCGATCCCGTGGCCGTGCTGGCCGCCAACCAGGTCCGGGCGACATTGAAGTGACGCAGGTCGAAGGCGAGGTGGCGGCGGTCGTCAGACGTCATGCCGCGGCGGCACTGCCCTGGGACGCCGCCCGGGAGCTGGCGCACGCGGTCGCCACCCCACTCCCACCGCGCGGCCTCCCACTGGCCGACGCGGCCGGCTGCGTCCTGTCCACGCCGCTGGTCTCGCCTGCCCTGGTACCGCCGGTAGACCGCGCCGCCATGGACGGGTACGCCGTACGCGGCCCCGGACCGTGGAAGGTCGTGGGAACTCTCCTGGCCGGCTCTGCTCTCGCTGGGCCACTAGCTGACGGCCAGGCCTACTCGATAGTTACTGGCGCTGCCGTCCCCACCGGTACCACCGCAGTACTCCCCGAAGAGCAGGCAACCCGCTCAGTCGACAAGGTGGACGGCCCTGCAGACCCCGGCAGCCACATCCGCCGAGCCGGCGAAGAATGCACCCCCGGCGAACTCCTACTCCCCGCAGGCACCCTGATCACCCCCCAAGCCCTAGGCCTAGCCGCCAGCCTGGGCCTGGATCGCCTCTCGGTCATCCCTCGACCCCGAGTCCTGGCCTTGATCACCGGCGACGAACTCACCCACCGAGGCCCCTCGGCCCCAGGCCGAACCCGAGACGCCATCGGCCCCATGCTCCCCACCCTCATCACCCAAGCCGGCGCAGCGCTCGCCGCACCTCCGCCCTCTGCCAGCACGCCTCTCGCCTGCTCTGGGGCGCCTTCGCTGTCAACCACCGCCGCGGCCCCCAGGGCCGCGGCGGTGCACCTGCCGGACTCGCGCGATGCGCTCGTGACTGCTCTTGCCGGTGCTGAGGCTGAGGTGATCCTGGTGTCCGGCTCGTCTGCCTCCGGGCCTGCTGATCATCTGCGGGGTGCGCTTGCCAGTCTGGGGGCTGAGTTGGTGATTGATGGGGTGGCTTGTCGGCCGGGGCATCCGCAGGCGTTGGCTCGGTTTGCGGATGGGCGGGTAGTGGTGGGTTTGCCGGGGAATCCGTTGGCGGCGTTGACTGCGTTTCTCACGCTCGGGGTTGCGGTGATCCGGGGGCTTCGGGGTGAGCAGTTGGACAAGTTGGCGGTGGCAGCTGTGGTTGGTGGGGTGGATTGCCATCCGACGAGCACCCGGCTGGTACCGGTGCGGTTGAGCCCGCAGGGCGTAGTACCGGTTGGGCACGGTGGATCGGCGATGTTGCGGGGTGCTGCGGCGGCGGATGCGTTTGCTGTGGTCGACCCGGGACCAGCGGAAGCCATCGCCGCCCGCCTGCTACCGATGGACCCGGGCACCCGCCCGTGGGGCATCTAAACGGATTTCACCATCGCCGCGATCGTCAACTCCATGTTCCGCCCCAGCTCGTCCAGCCGCCGCTGCTTGGTCTCCTCGGCCCGACCAGGGTCGGCCAGCACACCGAAACGCATCCCGCTGTCGCCCGGCCCATGCGTGAACCACTGCCGGATCAACGTCTCCTCGCCGCGCGCCACCAACTCGTACTCCCAATGCGCGAACGGCAACTCCTCCCCACCGAACACATCCCACCCAAACCGGCTAGGCTCCTCCGCCACCGTCACCCGGCACTGCACCTCGGTCTTGAACCCATCCGCAAACTCGTTCCGCGCCTCGAACCAGGCCCCCTCCGCCGGCCCATCAGCACCATCCACCCACGCCCCGTACACACACTCAGGACTCCACCGCCCATACCCCGCCACATCAGTGATCGCCCGCCAAACCTCCGCGACCCGCACCCCCACCAGCACCTGAACCTCGACCGTAGCTCCGGTCACTCCATAGTCATCCATACCAGCGACGTCGGCCCAGCATCCCCCACCTCGACATTTCGCCGCTTTCGCCGCCGCCCACCCACCGCCGGCGCCACGATCGACACATCGATGGCCATCACACCAACCGCAAACGCGACACTGCCGAGCCGCCAGTCACCCAGCCCGAGCAAGGCGAGAGCGCCGGCCAGGACCGAGAGCAGATACGCCCTCACCGGCTCGCTCCCAGGCCGCCGATACGTCTTCAACAACGTCGGTACGGCGGCAGCCGTATCAGCCAGCACACTGAAGAAGAGCGCCCAGTGCGGCCCCAGGATCACGGCTGGTCCGAGTGCGTACGACATCGTCAGCCATGCCGCCGCGCCCCGTCCGTCGAGATGCTGGGCGGCACCAGCGATCAACGGTGTCGACGTCCAGAAGCACCAGCTCACAAGACTCGGACGGGCCGTCCGCCGGTACGTCGCGATGGTGTAGGCGACGCTGCCGAGCAGTCGGACCGTCAGGGCCAGCACCAGCAGCGTCATGCACCTCGATACGCCGGCCCTCAACCGATCGGATCAGTTCAGTTCGAGCGGCGGAACTGTCCGCGCACCACGCGCGACAGAATCTTCGGGGCCAGCAACGACTCCGGCCCCGCGAGAAGATTTGCCACTCGGAGGAACTGCAGGCCGACTACCGGATCCACCTCGGCCGCACGATGCAGATAGCTGATGTAGCCGTTGAGCACCTTCTGCATTGCCGACCGCTTCCCCTCCACGTGCGGGAATCGGAGGTCAGCGCTTGTCGAGAGTTCCCAGGCCGGGCCGACCAGTTTTGCTGCGCCTCGGAAGTAGCGCTTGGTCAGGTTGTCCGAGCTCTTTTCGAGGCACTCGCCGAGCATTGCGCGGTCAGTGCCGCGATCGTCATGCCCTGGCCGTAGGCGGGATTGAAACAGCACAACGAGTCGCCCGTTGCGATGAACCCCTCGGGTAGGCGGTCGCAGTTCTCATAGCGGCGCCGGACGCTCGGGCCGATCCGGAATCGGACCGGGTCACCGAGCGGCTCGGCCTTGCTGACCATTCGATGCAGTTCAGGCCCATCGAGTCTGGCCGCATAGTCCTCGAAGGCTCCCGGCAGCGCCGGCGGCGGATCGTCGGTGAACCCGACCAGCGTCACCAACCACGTGTTGTTCTCGTTGGCGCCGACACCGCACCCGACCGGGTTGGCCGGGTAGTGCCCGCTGATCACGCCCGTGAAGTCCTGCGCCTCCGGATCATGCCGGTACTGCCGGGTGCTGTACATGAGGCCCGCCTTGACCACATCCTCCGGCGCCGCCGCATACCCGAGCTCCGCCAGCCAAGCCTCCCCGCGATTGCTCCGCCCGCTCGCATCCACGACGAGACCGGCCGCATACTCCCCGTCCTCGGTCCGTACGCCGGTGAGCCGATCCCCCTCGGCCACCAGCCCGGTCACGGCGACCCCATCGAGCACCTTCACCTCGGGCTGCCCGGTGACGAGGTCACGCAGCGTCGACTCGATCAGCGGACGGCTGGCCATCAGCCCATCGAGATCCGAAGGACCCCGGCGTACCAGGTGCCCGTCGTTGTACCAGAGCACGTCCCCCAGGAGATCGGCGCTGACCGCACCCCGGGCGATCAACTCGGCGCTGTACCCAGGTACCAGCTCCTCGATCACCTTCAACCCACGAGCGAGCAACCCATGGGCGTGCCTGCTCTGCGGAGTCCCCTTGCGATGCGTGGCCGGCCCGGACAGCTGGTCGCGATCGATGATCAGAACCTCGCCGAACCACCTGCGCAGGACCTGCGCGGTGAGCAGTCCGGCAATGCTTCCCCCGATGACGATCGCGCGATTCTCCATTGCTCCAGCTTGTTCCGCCGGAGCGTGCCTGGGCCCGCGCTTTAGGGCACTCCCAGGGTCAGACCGCCTGGTCCGCCTGGTCCTGGGGCTGGTGGGACGGCGAGACCCAGAGGCTGTCGGCGGTGCCCCGATCGAGGTGCTCGGTGTAGATGTCGACCTTGTAGGTGATCACCCGCAGGCACTCGGTGAGTTCCTCGATCTGGGCCGCGACGGCCTCCTGGTGGCTCTTGAGCAGCGCGAGCCGATCCGCCTCGTTGCCGGTGCCCTGGCGGACCAGGTCCGTGTACCGGCGGATGGTGTCGAGCGGCATCCCCGACGAGCGGAACTTGATGCACATGTCCAGCCAGTCGACGTCGTCCTCGGAGTACACGCGCCGGCCGTTGCCCTCCCGGCGTACCGGCTCGGCGAGGATGCCTTCCCGCTCGTAGAACCGCAGCGCGTGCACGCTCAACCCGGTCCGCTCGGAGACCTGCCCGATGCTCAATCCGTCCGTCATGCCCACCACCCTAGAGTCAGCTCTAGGTCTTCACCAGTCCTTTGAGAGCGTCCAGCGCGAGCTGTACGTCCGCCCGCGTCGAGTAGACATGGAACGACGCGCGCAAGTTGCCACCACGAACCGCAGCCCGTACGCCGGCCGCCGCGAACGCCTCCTCCGCGCCCGGGATCGACGCGCTGACGATCGCCGAATCGCCCGGCGGCAGCCCGATCCCGGCGCGGAACTCGTTGGCCAGCGCGAGGTTGTGCGCGTGGATCGTCTCGACCCCGATCTGCTCGATCAACTCGAGCGCCGGAGCGGCCCCGACGAAGCTGAACCAGGCCGGCGACTGGTCGAACCGGCGAGCATCCGGCGCGAGCTCCATCTGCGGCCCGTAGTACGAGCCATGGACGTTGCGACCGGCATACCAGCCCGCCTGCAACGGGCGGCAGCGCTCCTGCAGCCGACGCGACAGATATCCCAGAGTCGCGCCCCGCGGAGACATCAACCACTTGTACGTATGGGTGATCAGCGCATCGACGCCCTCCACCGTCAAGGGCAGCCATCCCAGCGCCTGACTCGCGTCGATCACCAGCAACGCGTCGATTTCCTTGCAGGCGGCAACAACTTGAGTCAGGTCGAGCACCGTCCCGGTGGCGGACTGAACCGCACTGACCGCCACCACATCGACACCCGGCTGGATCGCATCGACGAACTTGTCCGTACTGGCCGCCACCACCTCGACGCCACGATCCGCATGCACCATCCACGGATAGACGTTCGAGGTGAACTCGATGTCGTCGACCAGCACCCGAGCCCCATCCGGCAACCCAGCCGCGATCGGCGCCACCGCCGCCGACACCGTGCTCCCCACGAACACATCGCCCACCTCGGCCCCCACCAGCCGCGCGAACGACTCCCGAGCGCGAGTGGTCGACCCATCCCACGGCTCCCAGGTCGTCCTCCCCACCTGCCAGTCATGCAGGACCGCCTGCAACGCCTCCCATGCGGGCCGCGGCGGCAACCCGTACGAAGCAGTGTTCAACCAACCCGGCTGCGGCTCCCACAGCCCTGCGAATTCCGAACTCATCCGGTGCTCTCCTGTGCTGCGTAGTGTCGTCGTCAGCTCTATGTGAGCACATCCTCGAGGAGGAGGGCCTGTGAGATCGGATACTGCGCTCATCCTGCCGCGCGTGGTCGTGGGCTGATCACGGGCGCTGTCGGGCGGGTGATCGAGCAGGCGTTCCTGTCGGTCGACCAGGGCGGGCTCGGGCGGCGCCGGCTGGAACTCGTCGCCGCCCGAGGGAATCTGGCTTCCATCAACGTTGCCCTGCGCAACGCGTTTACGCAGACCGGAGTCCGGCGCGCGGCGGACCGGCGCCGGGACGGTAGCTACGAGGACCTGTTGACGTTCGACCTGCTCAGCGAGGAGCGTTGAGGCGTTTGCCTGCTGGGCTGAGGACGTGCCAGGTGCCTTTCAGGCCTTCGCCCAGGACGTCGCCGGGATTCTTGTCCTTGGCGAAGCGGTAGAGCGGCCAGCCGTTGAGGGTGGCCTGGATGCCATTGTCGGGGCGGACCAAGGTGCCCAGCTTGGCTTGGCTGACGCCGGCTCCGGCGAGGATGCCGGCCTTCTTGACGTAGACGGGTTTCCAGGCGGCGAGGCAGGGCGCGCTCTTGCAGACCGACTTCGAGGGATCCCGGCTGTCCAGCACGGACATGTAGAGGGTGAAGCCTTCGGCGTCTACGGCGACCTGGCCGAGTTTCGTAGTACCGGCTTTGATCACCACTGGTTCTTCGACGGGCTTGGATGGAATGGCTTTTGCGGGCGGTTTGCTGGCAGCAGCCGGTGGTGCCTGTTGTGGCGGCGGGGCGACGGCAGGAGCCGGCGCGGTGGTGGCGACGTTGCCGACGGCGGGGCTGAGGGCCGCTACCGCTATGGTCGCGCCGATCACCCACACCATCGTCGGCAGACTCTTCAACATGATGAACCCCTACGCCTGGAAGATCGCGCCGTCGCGCTGCTCGACGGCGACCGCCGGCAGCGGGGACTTGGCCGGTCCGGCGACCCGTTCGCCCGTACTGGCGTCGAACTTGCTGCCGTGGCACGGGCAGTTGATCGTGCCGTCGCCGACCTCGGTCACCACACAGCCCTGATGGGTGCAGATCGCCGAGAACGCGCAGACCTTGCCGCTCGCGTCCTTGGTCAGTACAAGGCTCTGGTCCTTGAGGATCACGCCGCCACCGGCCGGGATGTCGGCCACCTTGGCCAGCGCCGCCGGACCCGGCGCGGCACCAGTCGTCCCCTGTGAGACTGGCGCCGAGCTGGCCGGCTTCCCTGCAGTAGAAGGCTGACCCGCGGTCTGCGGAGGAGCTTGTTGCACGACGCAACCAGTGAGTACTGCGGTGGTCGCGGCGCCTCCCGCGATCAGTACCGCCCTGCGTTCGATCATCTTCTTTTCTCCTGTCAACGCAGTGGGACGCCGGATTGAGTGAAGTACCAAAGAGCCGCGGAAGCCCAGGCCCCGATCAGCAAGGCGAACAACAGCCCGCCCGAGATCGGCAGTGCCCAGCTCGGCATCTTGTTGGCCCGCAAGGCGAGCATCTTGGTGGTGAACGCGCCGTAGAAGGCGCACCCGAACAGCGAATGCAGTGCCGTTCTGGTGTCGAACGTGCTGAACCCGAGACTCCACAGGCAGTGGTACGCGACCGGCAACGTCGCGACGAACGCCACCGCTCCACTCCACCGATGCAGCTGCGACAGCACCGCCGGCGCCTTGCGCTTGACCGGCAGCCGCCCGTACATCCACATCGCCGACACCACCTGGAACACGGCCAGTACGACCGCCGCCGTGGCCAGCCAGGCCTTCATCGGCGTGAGATTCGTGAACCCCACGATCAACGCCAGCGGCCGCCCGGTCGGCGTATGCGTCTTCCCGTAGAACCCCAGGGACACCGCGACCAACGCACCGACGACGGCAAACCCCAGCAACACAACGGTTCCCCGCTTCGCCGGCGTCTTGTCCGGCGGCGCAACCACGTCCGTACTCATGTCCCCTCCAACGGGCTCGTCTGCGGTCTATACGTCGGCATCCACGAACCGGTTCAACGGGAATGGCTTGACCTAGAGAAGGCTCTAGCTCCTAGGTTCTGCGCTAGACCACAGAAGCGAGGAGTTGGACATGCGCTACCGCACACTCGGCGGAACCGGTATCGAGGTGAGCGTGCACTGCCTCGGCACGATGATGTTCGGCTCGGTCGGCAACCCCGACCACGCCGACTGCGCCCGGATCCTGCACACCGCCCTCGACCAGGGCATCAACTTCGTCGACACCGCCGACATGTACTCCAGCGGTGAGTCCGAGGAGATCGTCGGGAAGGCGCTGAAGGGGCGCCGCGAGGACGTCGTACTGGCGACCAAGGTGCATTTCCCGATGGGCGAGGGCCCCAACCGCGGTGGCAACTCGCGGCGGTGGATCACGTTTGAGGTCGAGGAGAGTCTGCGACGGCTGGGCACGGACCGGATCGATCTGTACCAGGTGCATCGGCCGGATCCGGCGACGGACATCGAGGAGACGTTGTCGGTACTGACCGACCTGGTCAGGGCCGGCAAGATCCGCGCCTTCGGGTGCTCGACGTTCCCGGCCGAGGAGCTGGTCGACGCGTTCCACGTGTCCGAGCGACGTGGGTACGGCAAGTTCCGTACCGAGCAGCCGCCGTACTCGCTCGTCACCCGTGGGATCGAGCGGTCGGTGCTGCCGACGACGCAGCGGTTGAACATGGGCGTACTGACCTGGAGCCCGCTCGCCTCCGGCTTCCTGTCCGGCAAGATCCGCAAGAACCAGCCGGTGGACCTGGGATCGGGTCGGGCAGCGCTGACTCCGCACCGCTTCGACCCTTCACTACCGGCCAATGCGTCAAAGTTCGAGGCCGTAGAGCAGCTTGCTGAGCTCGCCGACCAACTCGGCCGAACGCTGCCCGAGCTCGCGCTGGCGTTCGTCACGTCGCACCCGGCGGTGACGTCGGTGATCATCGGCCCGCGCACGATGGACCAACTAACCGGCCTCCTGAAGGGCGCCGACCTCACCCTCGACGACGCCACCCTGGACCGCATCGACGAGATCGTCCCACCCGGCACCGACCTCCACCACTACCAGTCCGACGGCCTCTGGCAATCCCCCGCCCTAACCGACCCCCTAAAACGCCGCCGCCCGCCAACCGACCGCGCCGCCGCCTGACCCGCCCCCACCCGTCCCACCCGCCCGTCCGCCCCGCCCGCCCCCGCCTCGGCCTGCCGACATCTCAGGGGTTAACCCCTGAGATGTCGGGTTGCCCAGCCGGATTCTCGCTAGGCAACCCACCAACTGCGGGGTTAACCCCTGAGACGGTTAGCGGCCGGATTGGAGGGCGGTCCAGGTGGCGGGGCCGACTACGCCGTCGACTATTAGTTGGCGGGTGCGCTGGTAGTCGCGGGCGGCGGTGTCGGTGGCTGGGCCGAACTGGCCGTCGATGACTACTGTGCGGCCGAGGGCTGCTGTCAAGGAACGCTGTAGTTGGCTGACCGTGGTGCCGGTTGAGCCGTTGCGGACTGTCGTCTTGTCACCGGCGGCGAGCAATGCGGTCCAAGTAGATGCGCCGACGACTCCGTCCGACGTGAGTCCGACCCTGGTCTGGAATGCCTTCACTGCATCGGTTGTGGCCGCGTCGAAGGTCCCGCTCGGCTCGTTGACGCCACCGGCCAAGCACTGCGCCGCCTTGACCGCAGCGCCCGTCGAACCTTCCTGCACCGTCGGGTAGCTGGTGAAGTCCAGGTTGGTGGCGCCGCACGTCTGCGCCCCGTTGACGAACGACGTCGCCGCCGCCTGTCCCTTGCTCAAGGCATCGGTCTGGCTCTCTATCGGCACCGACTTCACCCCGGGGAACAGGATGTACGTGACGACCGCGCCCGAAACGCCTCCACTCGACGGGTTCGGGTTGATGCCGAGCTGCTGGGCGAGCTTGTACGAGCCCTCACCGATGATCCCCGTCGGACCCTGGTCGCCGACGACGGCGTACGCGACCTTGTCCTGGTAGACGACCGCGGCAACCGTCCCGCCGGCGATACCGGCCGTCGAGTAGTTCCAGATCGAGCTCGACAACGGGACGACGATGAACGGCAGCCCGGCGGAGTTCAGCGGCTGGCCGTTCGACTGGTTCCACGAGGTGGCCGGCTGGAACGACGGATCGGTGTTCTCGTTGCACTGGGTCGTGCGCTGACCGTCGCAGTCGACGTCGAAATCGGCCGTCCAGTGCACGGCCCCACCGGTCTTGCAGACCGCGACGGTCCGCGAACCGCCGGAGTCGTGCGCGTACTTGCCGTTCGACAGCTGGGTCTCGCAGCCCGCCGTCTTGTCCTTCAGCTGCTGGGCGGTCGGCCCGGCCAGTTCTGCTGCCTGCGCCGGCGCGATGGTCGTCAAGCTTGCGATGAGGGCCGCGAGCAAGGTTGCGAGAAGCAACAGGCGGCGGGGGTTCGGTTTCGTTGCTGAGCGGGGCGGCTGCATCGGATCCTCCAGAGTTGAAGCCCGAAGACGAAACTTTCTGGCCAGAGAGTACCGATGCCCGTTAGATTTTGACAGAGGTTACTTCTTTTGACGGTGGATCTTCACCGCGAGATCGCGCAGCGTTGCCCGTTCGGCCGCCGTCAACGGCGCCAGCGTCGCCTTCTCGACCTCCCGTACTACGCTCCGCCCTGCCCCCAGCGTCTTGCGCCCACCGGCCGTCAGCGTCACCCGGTAGCGCCGCCGATCGGCCGGGTCGCGATCCCGCGCCACCAGCCGCCGGTCGATCAGCTCGTCCATCAGCCGGACCATGTCACTCGGGTCCATCCCCAGCGCCGCCGCCAGCGCGTTCTGCGCGACCGGCCCGCGCTCGTCGAGCTCCGCCAGCGCGGCGAACTGCCACAGCGTGAGCCCGGGCTTCTCGCCCAGCCGGTCCGCGATCGCCCGGCGGCTCGCCACCGCCACCTTGTGCAGCACGAAGGTGGTCGTTCCCAGCAGCGTCTCCATCGGCATATTGTAGGCTTCGACCAATAATTGGTATTAACCCACTAATCTTCGGAGAGTCGACGATGGATGCGCTCTACCCCCGGCTGCTGGTCCGCGATTTCCCTGCCACCGTGGAGTTCTATCGCGGTGTCCTCGCCGACCTGTTCGGCGTGCAGCCGGTGAAGGTCGTGCCCGAGGCGAGCTATGCGAACTGGGATCTCGACGGCCAGGCCGGGCTGGTGCTCTTCGGCCGCGCGATGATCGCCGGCACGGTCGGCACGACCGGGTTCGCCGCCGAAGTACCGGCGCAGGACCGGTCGATGCTCGTCTTCAAGGTGGACGAGGTCGACGCAGCGGTGAAGGTCTTCACGCAGTACGGCGGCACGGTGGTCGCCGAGGCGCAGGACCGGCCGCAGTGGGGCCCGAACCTCCGCACCGCCCACCTCCGCGACCCCGAAGGCAACCTGCTGGAACTGCAGTCCTACTGATCGACCTACCCGTGCCCTTTGGAGCCGTGCTCCGAGGACTCGCCTTTGCCGCCGCCCTTGTCGTCGCCGGGCTCCGTGGTGCGGGTGGTGGAGCTGGGGGTCGTTGTCGGCTCGTCCCGGCGGCCGCCGTGGTCGTCCGGGGTAGTGGTGACGGCGGCTGGCTTGGGGTGAACAGTCGCGGGTGGCGGGAACCAGAGAGGCGCGGGCGACTGGCCCGGTGTGCCGGGGTCGAAGGCTGACCAGACTGCCGTAGTACCGGCGACCAGGCCGGCAGCCGCGATGAGGCCGAGCAAGCCGGTACCGACCCAGGCGAGGTAGCGGGTCGACCGTGCGGACTCCGTGTCCGGCCGCTGGGTCTGCAGCACTATCGGGCGGTCCTCGGGGTCCATACGTCGATAGTGCGCCGAGCTGTCGCGTCTAGACCATCGGACCTTGGTACTAGTACCTACTGCTCGGGCCGGCGCTGGCGCTGCGCCCAGAGCGCCGCCTGGGTGCGGTCTGTGACGCCCAGCCGCTGGTAGATGTTGGTGAGGTGCGCTTTGACCGTGCGCTCACTGATACCCATCTGGCGAGCGATCAGCCTGTTGGGCAAGCCGTCGGCGATCATGTCGAGCACCTCCTGCTCGCGCCCGGTCAGCTTCAGCTCCGGCCCGGGGCTGCGCCGGTTGGTCAGGAGTACGCGCGCAGCCTTCGGATCCAGCGGCGAACCTCCCGCAACCACTTCGCGGATACCGGCCAGGATCACCTCTGGCTCGCTGTGCTTCAGCAGATACCCCTCGGCGCCGGCCTGGAGCGCATCAAGGATCCGTGCCTGATCACTGAACGAGGTCAGCACCAGTACATGCGCAGCCGGGTCCTGCGCCACGATCCGCGCAGTAGCGGTCAGCCCGTCCATCCCAGGCATCGACAGGTCCATCAGTACGACGTCCGGCTTCAACTCGGCCGCCAGCGCCACTGCCTCGTCGCCGTCGCCAGTAGCGCCCGCCAACTCCAGGTCGTCGGTGGTACCGAGCAACTGAGCCAGGCCGGTCCGTACGATCGCGTGGTCGTCGACGATGAGTACCCGGATCATCTGACCGGCACCTCGACTTCCACTCGCGTCCCCTGGCCTGGCGCGGCCCGTACGGTCAGCATGCCACCTGACTCCGCCAGCAGGTCGCCGATCGACCGCAGCCCGAGGTGTCCGTCGCTACTCCGCTCATCCAACCTGGTCTCGTCGAACCCGCGGCCGTTGTCGTCAACCACGAGAGTCGCCTTGCCAGTAGTACGCCCTGCCTGGATGAGCACCTCCTGAGCGCCACTGTGCGCAGCAACGTTCCGCACGATCTCCTGCGCCGCCCGGAAGAGCAGCGCCGCTACAGCAGGCGGCAGATCCTCCGCCCCTTCGGTTTCAAGCCGTACTGCGGCACCAGTGCGCTCCAGGCCCGCCGCAAGCTCAGCCAGTGCGGACGCGAGCCCCTCCTCGGCCAGGTTGGGCGGGTAGATGTCGACGAGCAGGGTGCGCAGCGAGCCGATACTGCCCCTCAGCCTGGCCGCGCTGTCGGCGATCAGGTCGGCCCGCTGGCCCTCCGTCGGCTTGCCCAGCCGCATGGCATCCAGTGCGTAGTTCAAGCCGGTCAGCTCTTGCACTACGCCGTCATGGAGCTCCCCTGCAATCCGCCGTCGCTCTGCGTCGGAGGCATCCACCGCGTGCTGCAGGAGTCGCTCCCGGTCACGCTGCTGGCGCTGCACCCGGCGGGCCAGCGACCAGGCGAAGGGGATCTGCACCAGCTCCAGCAGGAGCAGCGCACCCAAGGACGGCGGCGCGAACCGCTTCCAGGCGGCCTGCCCTGCCTCGGTGACCGCTTGGTACCGGAAGTACGCCTCGAAGAGCATCGGTTCGCCACCAGGGCCGCGCACCCCGACGTACACCTCGAGCAGTTTCTTGTAGGGGATCTCGAACTGGTTCTCCGGCCGGCTGAGGTCGCTGACCTCGGACTCGCTGCTCCCCTGGATGCGGAGCGCCTCGGTCTCGTCCGGATCCAGCGGGAACGTCTGGCCGATCAGGCGCCGCTCGTCGGAGTACACGATCTTCCCGTCGGCACTCCACAGCTTCACCCGGACCAGTGAGCCCTGCAGTACGTACTGGCGCATGGCAGTGTCGAATGCCTGGAGCGCTGCTGGTTGCCCAGCGACCACATCGGCGTCCAGCCGCGGCTCCACGACGCCGCGGGCAGTCACATAGGTCACCTCGCGTGCCGATTCGCTCGCCTGCTCGGTACCGGCCTGGCGAGCTACGTAGGCGATCAGTGCAGCCAGTGACAGCAGCACGATCACCCCGGCCGCGGTGAAGCGCACCAGCAACCCGACCGTGGACACCGGCGCGCGCTCATCGACCATCCTGGGATCGTATGCGCAGCGTCACTGTTCGGGCAGCCGGACAAATGTGCTAGTACCACCGCCGCCCAGGTGTCAGACTCACCGCGTGAATGCACAGCCGGACCTCGCGGAGACCTCCAGGATCGAGGCCTTCAGCGACGGCATCTTCGCCATCGCCATCACCCTGCTCGTCCTCGAACTGCACATCCCCGAGCTGGAGCCGGGCGAGCGGCTCTGGCCCGCGCTGGTCGACGAGTGGCCGCAGTTCGGGGCGTACCTGACCAGCTTCGCGATCCTCGGCATCATGTGGGTCAACCATCACTCGATGTTCCGGCAGATCCAGCGCGCCGACCGCGGGCTGATGTTCCTCAACCTCGGACTGCTGCTCTGGGCCGCACTGCTGCCGTTCCCGACCAACCTGTTCGCGGAGTTCCTGCAGGACGAGGGCAGCAACGCGCACGTCGCGGCCGCCGTCTACAGCACCAACCTCACGCTGGCCGCGATCTTCTTCAGCGCGATCTGGTGGCATGCCCTGCGCAACCACCTCGTCGACCACCAGATGACGCCGGCCGAGCAACGCAGCTCCGTCCTGCGCTACTCGGTCGGCACACTCCTCTACGCGGCCGCGATCGGCCTGTCCTTCATCTCAGCGCCGATCACGCTGCTCGTCCTGTTCCTGCTCGCCGTCTACTACGGCTTCGAACAGCTCCGCACTCGCGGCTGAGTCACTCGCCGAACGGGATGGCGGCGGGGATGCCGGTCCAGTGGTAGTAGACGGGGTCAGCGTAGGTCTTGGGGATCTTGCCGAGGTTCTGGATCGGGGTGGTGGCGCCGGTGGCGTGGCCGATGGCGTAGAGGTAGGCCGACTGGGTGTCCTTGTCGATGGCGACCAGCAGGGTGCCTTGTCTGCCGCAGCCGTTGGCGGCAAGGAAATCGAAGGCCTGCCAGGTCGAGGCGCGGACCTTGCGGACGACCGGCTTCAGCGTCGCGGTGGTCGGGATATGGATCGTGTAGAGGGCACCGCCCCGCGTGGTCGCGAGGAAGGTCTCGTACGTCGCAGTCTGACTGATCAGCGCGATCGCCTTCACCGCGGCGAATCCCGGGGCGCTCTGGCGATTCGTCCAGACCGTGCCCTTCATCGTCCAGCGCCACAGGGTGCCGTCGTTGCGCAGGGCATATTGCATGGTGCGAGGCGTGGCGCCACCGAAGTACCGGGTGGTTTCGAAGGCTGTGTACGGAGCCCAACCGCTGCCGACCTTGGTGACCGTCGGCGAGGTGTTGTCCACACCGAGGTCGAACTTGCCGAGGTACATGCTGTCGCCCTGGATGACGTACTGCGACACCCGCGATCCCTTCGGACCGTAGAAGTCGTTCACCGCCGTCCCGGCGAGCCGCACCGCTCCGTCGGCGTACAGGCCGGTCGCCTGGACCACCCGCGGGCGCGCCGACATCGGCTTGGTCGAGTAGGTGATCTGGCCACCCGTGTCCCCACCAGCACTGATGAATCCCAGCGGCACCCCGCACGGCGGGTTCGCGGCATGTGCCGGAACAACCGGCGCCAGCGCCAGCGCCCCCACTGAGGCCGCCACCAGCATTCTCGCGATCTTCATCGATCCAACCTCTCCCCAGAGCAGCACCCCTACATCTCAATCGATGCGGCGAACCGGGCGAAGGTTGCGGGAGAATTGGGTGATGGTGATTCCGGGAGCGATCTCGACCTCGGCGCCGGCGCTGTAGCCACGGGAGAGGTAAAGCCTGACCGCCGGTGTATTGGCAGTGCCGGTGGAGACAAGGCTGACCGGCCGGGGCTCCAGCGAATCGAGCTGATCGAGCAACGCCCGCCCATGCCCACGCCGAGCGTGCGCCGGATCGACGACCAGCCGGCTGATCTCGACCGTCTCCGGATCCGGCAGCTCATAGGCGACCGCGGCAACCAGCTCGCCGTCATCGGAGTAGAGCCCGAGCCAGTGCTCCGTCGACGCCATCAGCCCGGCAAGGTCCTCGTGCAGCGGCGGAATCCCGTCGAACCCGATCAACGAGGCCTCCACCGCGTAGGCCAGCCGTTGCACCACCAGCACCCGCTCAGCAGTCGCCGCGTCGGTCAGGTCCAGAGCACGAATCACCCCGTCACGCTAGCGGCGCACGCCCACGACCGCGCGTCAATTACGCCGCGCGCCAGTACCCCAGTGCCTTCACGCGATCCTTCGGGAGCGACAGCTCCTTCAACAGGTACGACGTCAGCGTGCGCGTCGTCTTCGTGTCGCACGCCACCCACACGAACGTACTCGCCGGATCGTCGATCAGTCCCGGCAGACTCGCCTTCACCTCGGCCACCAACTGGTCACCCTTGCGCGGCACCGTCCGCAGCTCGTGGCGCTCCGGATCTATCCGCAGCGGCAGCTCGGCGTCGGAGTCGTGCGTCGTCTCGAAGAAGATCGTCGCCGGCAGCTTCGGCGCCACCGCGAGCAGCGAGTTGATGGCCGGCAGCGAGGCCGGGTCGCCGATCACCAGCATCCGCGGCGGCAGCGGATCCGGTACCGCGAAGTCCGTCCCCTGCAACGTCGCCTCGATCGTGTCGCCCGCCTTCGCGGACAGCGACCAGTCGCTCGCGATCCCCTCGTGCAGCGCGAACTCCATGCTGAAGGTCCCCGCCTCGACATCAGGATCGACCAGCGTGTACGCCCGCTGATGCGGCTTGCCGGCGTGCTGGAACCACAGCCGCACCCACATCGTCGGGTGCACCCCGACTGCCCCGAGCAGCCCGCCGTCGGTGAAGTGCACCCGGCGATAGCGCTCGGTGACCTGTTCGGCACCCGTCACGGTGAATACGAAGTCCTTGCCCCGGAACAGCTTGAGGACGACACCCTCCCAGCCATGCCCCACGACGCACGTCCCTTCCGATCCAGCGAGAATAAGGCGGTTGCAACCCAAGAACCTGACTTGTAAGTTAGCGCAGCCTAACCTAATTAGCGCGAGGATGACGAGTGAACGCCAAGGTCGACCGGGACACCTGGGGTGTACCGCATCTGAGAGCCGGCGACCCGCTCGCACTCGCCTACCTGCAGGGCCGCAACGCCGCGACCGACCGGGCCTGGCAGCTCGAGCTCGAACACCGCCGCGCGCTCGGTACCAGCGCGGCCTTCCTCGGCCCCGAAGCGCTCAGCTGGGACACCTTCGCCCGCCAGGCCCGCCTCGCCGACACCGCCCAGCACTGCTGGGAGAACCTCGACGACGACACTCGCGAATGGGTCGCGGCCTACGTCGACGGCGTCAACCACAGCCTGTCGAGTGCGGCCCTGCGCGCACCCGAGTTCGCCGAGACCGGACTCACTCCGCAGAAGTGGCAGCCGTGGGCGCCGCTCGCCATCTGGATGGCGATCCACATCCTGTTCGCCGGCTTCCCCACCAAGCTCTGGCGCGAGCACGTGGCCCACCATCTCGGCGACGACTACCTCGACCTCTTCAACGCCGAAGGCCCCGACACCGCCGGCAGCAACGGCTGGCTGATCCCCGGCCACCGGACAGCAGCCGGTACGCCGATCATCGCGGGCGACCCCCATCGCTACATCGAGAGCCCCGGCGTCTACCAGCAGATCGGCCTCGCCTGCCCCGAGTACGACGTCATCGGCCTCGCGGTCCCCGGCATCCCCGGCCTCGCCCACTTCGGCCACACCGGCGGCGTCGCCTGGGCGATCACCAACGCGATGTCCGACTACCAGGACCTGTACTCCGAACAGCTCCGCCGCACGACTACCGGGGTCGAAGCGCTAGGCCCCGACGGCTGGCAAGCCGCAACGAAGCACACCGAAATCGTCGAGGTCGCCGGCGCTGACCCCGTCGAGATCGAGGTCATCGAGACGGCTCGCGGGCCGGTCATCATCGGCGGACCGGACGCGTCGCAGGCGATCAGCTTGCGCTACCCGCCTCGAGTCACCCACCGGATCGGGTTCGAGGTCCTCCCCAAGTTGCTGAAGGCGACCACGGTCGCGGACATCGACTCAGCCGTCGACCGCTGGGTCGAGCCGGTCAACGTCGTGATGGCCGCTGACACCGCAGGCGGGCTGCTGCACCGGACGGCGGGTCTGGTTCCGATTCGGCATGAGGACAACCGCCTGCGCGTAGTACCGGCGTGGGAAGCGGAGCATCAGTGGCAGGGCTGGCACGAGTCGATGCCGCGGGCAACCGTCGAGGATGCCGTGGCGATGGCCAACACGCGCCATCTCGCCGAGCCGCTCGGCGTCGACTACGCCGCCCCGCATCGCTACAACAGAATCACCCAGCTCCTCCACGAGCGGACCGACTGGACCGTCGAGACGGGGCCGGTCATCCATCGCGACACCTTCCTGGGCTCCGCGGACTCGCTGCTCGGACTCCTCGAAGACCACGAGGACCTGTCGCCCGAGGCAACCGCTTTGCGAGAAAAGCTCTTTGCCTGGGACAAGCGAATGGACGCCTCCAGCACCGTCGCCTCCAGCTACGCGGCCCTCCGCAGAGCGCTGGTCCGCCGCCTCGCCGAGCACCCGACCCTCGCCGTGCTCGACCAGGACGTCGACCTCCCCGAGATCTTCACTCCCTATCTCGACACGACCGCGCACACCTACTTCGCCCTGGAAAGCCTGCTCGTCGCCAACCTTCCCGACGTCAACGTCAGCTGGCTGGCGCGAGAAGCCCTCGAAGAAGTCGCCCACCACAAGCCGCGCGGCCCTTGGGGTGAGACTCATCAACTGACCCCACTGCACGCCCTGCGGGGACCGGTCTTCGCGGACGGCGAAGAGCACTACGAGTTCGCGCTCTCCGGCGACCACCACTGCGTGATGTCCACCTCGAGCCTGCCCGGCCTGACCGACGTCTGCATCCGCGCGTCCGCCGCCCGCTATGCCTGGGATGTCTCCGACCGCGACAACAGCGCGTGGATCGTCCCGCTCGGCGCTTCCGGCGTACTCGGCGACGCCCACCACCACGACCAGCTCCCGCTCTGGCTCCGCGGCGACCTCGCACCCGTCAACAGCGACCTGACTGCCGAGGACCAAAGCTACGAGCAACACGTCGAAAGCTTCGGCCTGGTGCGGATCCGCCCGGTGATACCCACGGAAGACCTGGACCTCATCCACGAATGGGTCACCGCCGATCGCGCCTCCTTCTGGGGCATGACCGGCCAGACCCGCGAGCAAATCCTCGCCACGTACGAGTTCCTGGACTCCGTCCCCACCCACCAGGCCTACATCGCGGAACTGGACGGCGCACCCGTCGCCCTCTTCCACACCTACGACCCACAAGCCGATCCAGTCGGAACGGCCTACGAGGTCGAACCCGGCGACCTGGGCATGCACTTCCTCGTCGCAGCCGGCGACAACCGCCCGAACTTCACCGGCAACCTGTTCGTGGCCCTAGGCAACTTCATCTTCACCCACCACGGTCACCCCCGCCTGATCGCCGACCCCGACGCCGCCAACACCCCAGCCATCACGCGGATGACTCGCACCGGCTTCACCCTCGGCCCGATCACCACCTACACCCAACACGACAACACCCCCAAGACGGCCCAGCTGGCCTTCCTCTCCCGCGCAACCTTCCTCGGCAGCTGACGTCGCCGGGGCCGCTGGCCTCGCGTTTCATCGAAATGTCATCGCCGCCCCGGATCGTAGGCGCCATGTTCGGTCACTCAGCGCATCCGCCGCCCCGGACCGTCTTGCATGCCATCTCTGGGGGTTCCATCTCATGACTGTCACACTGCTGAACCGCCCCTCGGGCTTCCACCAGGTCCCGGCCCAGGACGGCGTCGCCACCCTGCTGGCCGCCGCCCGGGACTCGGTGCTCGCGATGAGCAACCTCTCTCCGAGCGGGCCCGCCTTCGGCCCACGAGAGGTCCGCCCGGGCATCCGCTACCGCGCGATCTACCCCGACACTGCCCGTACCGCGCCGACCCTGTGCAGGCACCTCGGTGCGATGTCCCTGGCGGGTGTGGCCGTCCGTACCGTCCCGATGGTGCCGATGAACGCACTGGTCATCGACAACTCGATCGCGGTCCTCCCGGCCGACACGACGAACGGCAGCGTCGCAGTACTCCGCTTGAGCAGCGTCGTGACAACTGCGACCGAGCTGTTCGAGCGGGTGTGGCCTGACGCCGTACCGCTGGCAGATTGCGACGCCCCGGTCGGCACGGACCTGTCCGGGCGCGAGCAGGAGATGCTGCGGCTACTGGCGCTCGGCGCGACGGACGAGTTCGCCGCTGCCCAGCTGGGCATCTCGGTCCGGACGGTACGCCGGATGGTCGCGCAACTCATGAAGCGCCTCGGCGCCCGCAGCCGCTTCCAGGCCGGCGTGAAAGCAGCCGACCGCGGCTGGCTATTGGACCGCGCAAGCTGACTCAGTTGATGGCGGGCGGACGGCTGCACCGGTCGGGGTGAGGGCTGCGACCGGTGCGGCAGCGCCAGAGGTCAGGCGCTGGGTCCGTCAGGCGTGGACTTTGTCGTCCTTGGTGTGGTGGTCCCGGGTAGCGGCTCGGCGGTCCGCCGGAGGATGGTCCACAGTGCGTGGTGCTGGGCAGACCGGGCCGCGGGCAATGGGGCCGCCACCTAGCCTCCTGCTCTTCCACTGCTTCTCTTCGTAGTCGTAGTAGGTGTCAACGCCTCCGACAGTCATAGGTGTCCTCCCGGTCGTTCCCCCCGGTCACGGCTCCTGCTGGCCTCCTCTACAGTCCGTCACCACGGAGCCGAATACAAGCGATTCTTGAACTACCCACGAAATACGGACAAATTCTCAGCTTTGTCCAGACTTTCCAACGAGCAAAGGCGTTACGGCCACATTTCGTAAACACTTTCTTCACGGAAAAATCTTTCAGTTCGCGAAGATGGCAACGCTCTCACCCGCGATTCGAACACCGTCCGTGACAATGGTGGCCGCACCGAAAGACATCACCCGGTACGCCGGTACGCCGCCCGCCGGCACCACCGCCTCCTCGGCCGCCAGGTTCACCACCACGCACACCCCACCGCGCCGAATCACCAGCCAGGAATCCCCGGACGAGACCTCCACCGAGGACAACCGATCATCACGCAGCTCCGCGCTCCCGGCCCGAAACGCCAGCAACTCCCGGTACCACCCCAGCAACTCGCGATGCGGCGACTCATCGGCTTCACTCCACGACAGCACCGACTTCCGCCAGGTCGCCGGATCCTGCGGGTCCGGGATCTCCTCCGCATCCCACCCGTACGCCGCGAACTCCCGCCGCCGCCCGACCCGCACCGCGTCGGCCAGCGCCGGCTCGGTGTGATCGCTGAAGTACAGGAAAGGCGTCGACGCGCCCCACTCCTCGCCCATGAAAAGCATCGGCGTGTACGGCGAGGTGATCACCAAAGCGGCCGAGATCGCCATCTGCCCCGGCGTCAACGCCGGCCGATCGCCGAGCGCGCGATTCCCGACCTGGTCGTGGTTCGACGAATAGGCGAGGAACGCCCCTCCCCGCTGCCTCGAAGGATCCACCGGCCGCCCCCAGTTCTTGCCACGAAAGGTCGAGTACGACCCGTCATGGAAGAACACCTGGGTCAGCGTCTTGGCAAATGCCCCCGGCTCGGCGAAGTCCTCGTAATAGCCGGTCTTCTCTCCGGTCAGCAACACATGCAATGCATGGTGGAAGTCATCACTCCACTGCGCCGTCATCCCCAACCCGCCGTCGCTCACCGGCTCGACCGTGCGCGGATCGTTCAGATCCGACTCGGCCACCAACCCCAGCGGCCGCCCCAACTCGACCGACAGCGCAGCGGTCTCCACGGACAACTGCTGCAGCAGATGCTGAGGACTGTCATCGACGAACGCATGGACCGCATCCAGCCGCAACGCGTCGAGATGGAACTCCCGGTACCACCGCAGCGCGTTGTCGCAGATCCACCGGCGCACCTCGGAACTGCCGACGTCATCGAGATTGACCGCCGGCCCCCACGGCGTCGTGTGCTTAGACGTGAAGTACGGCCCGAAGGATCCGAGGTAGTTCCCACTCGGCCCAAGATGGTTGTAGACAACGTCCAGGCACACGGCCAAACCGACCGCATGACACCGATCCACGAACCGCTGCAACTCACCCGGCCCGCCGTACGGCTCGTGCACCGCATACAGGTCGACCCCGTCGTACCCCCAGCCATGCCGCCCAGGGAACGCAGCGACCGGCATCAGCGAGACAACCTCGACCCCCAACGCCACAAGGTGATCCAGGCGCTCCGCAGCCGCCGCCAGCGTCCCCTCCAGCGTGAACGTCCCCAGGTGCAGCTCATAGAACACAGCACCCCGTACGTCCCGCCCGGCCCAACCAGCGTCGCTCCAGGCATGAAGCCCCGCGTCAAAGACCTGACTAGGCCCATGCACTCCGGAAGGCTGCCAAGCACTCCGCGGATCAGGCATCGGCTCACTACCGTCGACAGAGAACGCATAAGGCGTCCCATGCCCGGCATCAGCAACCTCTAGCTCCCACCATCCACCGGAGCCGGGCCGCATCTCCAACGCCGAGTCGAGAACCAAAGAGACGGTAGAAGCAGTGGGAGCCCAGACGGTGAAGGTATGCAAGCCATCAGCTCCTAGTGAGTAGTGCCACCGGTAGTTCTTCCAGCAGCTCGTGAATGCGAGCCGAACCACTACCCACCGCGCGACCGGTCAACACGTCCTGCCAGTCCCCGTCGGGTAGTACGACCATGCTGTCGCCCCAACCGCCGAGCCGATGCAGTGCGACCGGCAGACGGGTAGCGATCGTCACCACCGAGTCACCCCGGCAGAAGGCGACCGCATGTCCGCTGGACGTGGGAAGGGGCTTGTAGCTGCCGGCGAACGCCTCAGGGTTCTGGCGGCGTAGTCGCAGAGCCTTCGCTGTGACGAGGAGCTTCTCTTCGGACAGGCCGTGCGGACGGGCGCCGGCGTCAAGGCGAGCAAGACGATCAAGGCGCACCGAGTAGTCCACTGGCCGGCGGTTGTCCGGGTCGACCAGGGAGAGGTCGACCAGCTCGGTGCCCTGGTAGACGTCGGGCACCCCCGGCATGGTCAGCTGCACCAGCTTCTGCCCGAGGGTCGCCGCCCGTACGTACTCCGCCTGCCCAGCAGCAAAGTGCTCGATAGCCGCCAGCACGCTTGAGTCCGCCAACACCCCAGTGATGAAGGCGGCCACCTGCGACTCGTACTCCGCGTCCGACGACGTCCAGCTCGTATGCCGCTTCGCCTCCCGGACAGCCTTCAACACGTAAGCCTGCAAGCGTTCCTCGGCGATCGGCCCATCGGCCCAAGTACCGAAGAGCGTCTGCCAGACCAGGTACTCCGTACTCCCGTCCAGCCCCGAATCGCGATACGGCTCCGACAACGTCCGCCACGACCGCACCGCCTCCGTCCAGGCCTCCGGTTGCTCGGACAGCACCCCCAACCGCGCCCGGACATCCTCCGACCGCTTGGTGTCGTGCGTGGACAGCGTCGTCATCGTCCGCGGCCAGCGGTCGTTCAGCCGCGCAGCGAACGCATGGAACTCCTCGGGCGACACCCCGAAGTGCGACGGATCCCCACCCACCTCGTTCAGCGACGTCAGCCGAAACCAGCGGTAGAAGGCGGTGTCCTCGATCCCCTTGGCCATCACCGGCCCACACGTCTGCTGGAACCGCACGATCAGCTCGTGGCGAGCATGCTCGTCGATGCGACTCGCAGTACCGGCCTCACGCCCCAGCAGCAGGTCCCGCACGAGCTCCAGCGTCTCCTGCTGGTCCTCGTCCAGGTTGCGCCGAGCCAACTCGGTCGCGTGCTCCATCGCATGGACAGCAGTCTGATCAGGCTGCTCACCCGGTACAACGTAAGCCCGGTACCGATCGAAGTTGACCAGCAGCTCGACAACCACCTCGTGGAACGCGCGGCGAGTGTGGTCGCGCAGGCGCACGTCGTCCTGGCAGATGCGCGCCAGTAGCTCCACGAGTCGGTGCACCTCGGCGTACTGGCCGTGCTTCACCACCTCGCGCTTCGCCTGCTCCACTACCTGAGCGAAGTCGGCAGGCTCGCCGGTGAGCTCCGAGTGGAACGCAGAGAGCGGTGCTGCTCCAGCAGGGTCGACGAAGAGCCCACCGACGCGCAGCAGTGCGTCGTAGCCGGTAGTGCCTGCACAGGGCCAGTCCCCAGGCAGTTCTTCAGAGCCCTCGAGGATCTTCTCGACTACTACCCAAGCACCGCCAGTACGCTCGGCCAGGCGGCGCAGGTAGCCGCGCGGGTCGGCCAGGCCGTCCGGGTGGTCGATCCGGAAGCCGGTGAGCTTCCCCTCGTGCAGTAGCGAGAACAGCAATTCGTGGGTGGCCTCGAAGACCTCCTGGTTCTCCACGCGGATGGCGGCCAGGGTGTCGACGTCGAAGAACCGCCGGTAGTTCAGCTCCTCGTCAGCGACCTTCCAATGCGCCAGCCGGTACCACTGCTCGGTCACCAGCTCGGCGATCGGCAGGTTCTCGGTGCCGGGGCGCAGCGGGTACTCGTGGTCGTAGTACCGGAGGACGTCGCCGTCGACTGACAGCTCACCGTCGGCGAGCACCTTGCCGATCCGCTGGCCGAGCACTGCCATCAGGAGCGGCTGGTTGCCCGACCCCCAGTCGACGTCGAACCACTCGGCGTAGGGCGAACCCGGGCCATCCCGTAGTACCGACCACAGAGCAGCGTTGAGCCGCGCAGGGGTCGGCACCGCCACATGGTTCGGTACTACGTCCGCGATCGCCCCCATGCGATGGTCGGCCAGCCGGACCGCGAGCCGGTCGAAGGCTGGTCGTCCACCGGCCGGCTCGGACAACCTGCTGTGGTCCACGACGTCGTACCCGTGGGTGGAGCCCGGCGCGGCCTGCAGGATCGGGGACAGGTAGATGTGCGAGATCCCGAGGCTGTGCAGGTACGGGACGACCTCGGCAGCGGCGTCGAAGCCGAACTCTGCGCGGATCTGCACTCGATAGGTAGCCTGCGGGACCGCACTCACTGCGCTGCCTGTCGCGGCCTCGTCAGCACGAGCATGCCGTGGTCCTCGAGCCGGACAGTGGTCCCAGCGGCGTGTTCCAGCTCCTGCGCACGACCTGTCGGCCTGACAGTGTCCACGACCACCGACCAGGACTCGCCGTACTCCTTGGCGGGCAGCAGGAAGTCCTCGGCCTCGTGGTTGCTGTTCAGCAGGATCAGGAACGAGTCGTCGACCACCGGCTCGCCGCGGGGGTCCGGCTCGGAGATCGCGTCGCCGTTGAGGAACACCGCTACCGCACGGGCGTCGTCGCGGCTCCAGTCGGCGTCCTGCATCTCCTGGCCCTCAGGGGTGAACCAGACCAGGTCGCCCAGCCCGTCGACGCCTTGGTCGCCGTGGAAGAACCGGCGGCGCCGGAACACCGGGTGCTCGTTGCGCAACCGGACCAGCTGACCGGTGAACTCCAGCAGATCCTGCTGCTCCTCGTCGAGGTCCCAGTTCACCCAGGCGAGCTCGTTGTCCTGGCAGTAGACGTTGTTGTTGCCCGACTGGGTCCGGCCCTGCTCGTCGCCGTGTGCCAGCATCGGCACACCCTGCGAGATCAGCAAGGTGGCGAGGAAGTTGCGCTGCTGCTTGGCCCGCAACTGCCGGACCGCCGGGTCGTCGGTCTCGCCCTCGACCCCGCAGTTCCAGGACCGGTTGTGGCTCTCGCCGTCGTTGCCGCCCTCGCCGTTGGCCTCGTTGTGCTTGTCGTTGTACGAGACCAGGTCGCGCAGCGTGAAGCCGTCGTGCGCGGTGATGAAGTTGATGCTCGCCAGCGGCCGGCGGCTGTCGTCGCGGTACAGGTCGGACGAGCCGGTCAGCCGGGAGCCGAACTCGGCCAGTGTGTACTTCTCCCCGCGCCAGAAGTCCCGCACGGTGTCGCGGTACTTCCCGTTCCACTCGGTCCACAGCGGCGGGAAGTTGCCCACCTGGTAGCCGCCGTCGCCGACGTCCCACGGCTCGGCGATCAGCTTGACCTGGCTGACCACCGGGTCCTGCTGGACCAGGTCGAAGAAGGCCGACAGCCGGTCCACTTCGTGGAACTGGCGGGCCAGCGTCGACGCGAGGTCGAACCGGAAGCCGTCCACGTGCATCTCGGTGACCCAGTAGCGCAGCGAGTCCATGATGAGCTGCAGCACGTGCGGGTGCCGCATCAGCAGGCTGTTCCCGGTGCCGGTGGTGTCGTAGTAGTGCGTCTTGTCCGAGTCCACCAACCGGTAGTACGCGGCGTTGTCGATGCCCTTGAAGGACAGCGTCGGGCCGAACTCGTTGCCCTCGGCGGTGTGGTTGTAGACGACGTCGAGGATCACCTCGATGTCAGCCTCGTGCAGCGCCTGCACCATCGTCTTGAACTCGGTCACCTGCTGGCCGCGGCCGCCGAGCGACGAGTAGGCGTTGTGCGGGGCGAAGAAGCCGATCGTGTTGTAGCCCCAGTAGTTCGACAGGTTCCGCTCCTGCAGATGCCCGTCCTGGGCGAACTGGTGCACCGGCATCAGCTCGATCGCGGTCACCCCGAGCTCCTTGAGGTGCTCGATGATCGCCGGGTGGCCGATCGCGGCGTACGTGCCGCGGATCTCCTCCGGCAGCCCCGGGTGGGTCTTGGTCAGGCCCTTGACGTGCGCCTCGTAGATCACCGTCTCGTGGTACGCGTGCCCCGGCGGCCGGTCGTTGCCCCAGTCGAAGAACGGGTTGGTGACGACCGACAGCATGGTGTGACCGCGGTTGTCCATCGTGTTCAGCTCGTCGGGCTTGGCGAACCGGTAGCTGAACAGTGACTCGTCGGTGTCCACCTGCCCGTCGATGGCCTTCGCGTACGGATCGAGCAGCAGCTTGGACGGGTTGCACCGGTGCCCGTTGGCCGGCTCGTACGGCCCGTGGACGCGGTACCCGTACCGCTGGCCGGGCTGCACCGCGGGCAGGTAGGCGTGCCAGACGAACCCGTCCACCTCGGTGAGCTGGACCAACTGCTCCGACCCGTCGTCGCCGATCAATGCCAGGTCAACTTGCTGAGCAACCTCCGAGAACAACGCGAAGTTCGTACCGGAGCCGTCGTACGTGGCTCCGAGGGGATAGGGACGACCAGGCCATTTCTGCACCCGATGACGGTACCCACCCCTACCCCCAAGTGCGGAGCCATGGTGCGTTTCCGTACCGTGAATTCACTCGGCGGACCCGGAAAGCGCCTCTCCGAGCGCGACCGAGGCAGCGGCCAGCGCCTTCCGGTCGACCGGGGCCGGCGACTCGGCGAACGGGTGCCAGCCCGGAAAGAACTCGCCCGCCGGCCACTGCACCCCCGGCAGAGCCGCCTTGAACCGGGCCTGTACGCCGTCCGGCAGCGCCGACCCGACGAACACGACGCTCCCGACCGGAGCACCCGCCCGCAATGCGCTTGGGGTCGGCAGCGTCTCCTCGACCCCGATCGCTCCGTACATGGCTCCAGTACTGACCGTGAGCTCCCGCAGTACGCCGGTCGCCCACGCCGCGAGCCGGCGAGCCGCCTTCCGGTCGCTCGCCTTCCAGGTGGAGTCCGGAAGTCCGAGCCGGTCGGCGGCCAGCGACACCGCCACCGGGTGGGTCTCCCCCTCCGTACCGAAGAGGTGCTCCACGACGACCGTGCCCCAGCCCTTGACCCGGTAGCCCGCCTTGAGCGGCCGCAGGATCGGATCACCGCCGTGCACAGCCGTCTCGAAGGCGCTCGCGCCGAGCTGTGCCGTCGAGCGGTCGTCCAGGTCCTGCAGCATCGCGTACTGCTGCCCGCGGGGCGCCGACTCGACCACCCCGGCCGGTACGCAGCCCGCAGCCACCACGACGTCGCAGGCTCGCCCGAAGACCGACTCCTCGTCCTCGGGCGACCACACTGCGACAGTCAGGTGCGGTGGTTCCGGATAGAGCGCGTCCTTGCTCACTTGCCCAATAGTCGCAGCATCGCGGACACCTGCTTGTTGTTGGGTACGAAGGCCGTCACCAGGTCACCGGTGGTCCGGTCGAACTGGGCGACGAACCACTTGCCGTCGATCCGGGCCAGGTGCGCCTGGGTAAGGGTCGAGCCGCTCGACCAGGGGAACACCTTGCCGCTCTGCGACGCCCGCTGGATCAGCGCGCTCCACTCGCCCATCTTGCTCGCTCCGACCTCACGGCCGAACCACTGCTCCGCATGCCGCCCGAACGAGTGCTGCAGGCCGCGCGGGGTGATCCTCGGGATCACGCACGCGTTGTGCACCAGCAGTTCGTCCGGACCCACGTGGTAGGTGTGGATGCCCTCGACGCTGAGGTTGTACGCCGTCGCCTGCCGCGCGCCGGCGGTCCTCAGCCCACCGATCGTGAAGCGCCTGCCATCGGCCGACTGGACCTGGTCGCCCCGGTCCAGTTCGGCGGCCGGCTCGAACCGCTGGTCGGTGGCGTCCCAGAACGGGTGGTTCGCGGTCGTCGTGACCACATCGCCGGCCACTTCGAGATCGATCACCTGGTCGGAGTGCTCGAAGACCTGGGTGACCTTGTGCGGCCCCTGCTCGCCGGTCTCCGGATCCGTCGCCAGCACCTCGTCGCCGACCTCCACCTGCGAGATGGGCTTCTTGGAGCCGTCGGCCATCAGTACCAGCGTCTCGCCGGTGAAGCTGCAGGCCTTGGCCGCCGTCTCGGCCGCCTCGTCGAGGTACCGGGCGAACGGCCGGGCCGAGCGCAGTCCCACGCTGAGGAACCTGCCGACCCCGAACATCAGCACGCCGTCGACACAGCCCTTGGCCAGCCCGCGCAGGTAGTCGCCCGCGGAGTGCTTGCGGCCGAGCAGCGCGCCCGCGACGGTGTTGATGATCGCGCCACCAGCACAGGCCGCGACGATCTGCGGTACTGCGCCACTGGGGTCCGTGGCGTCGACCGGGTCGCCGTCGACGTACGAGTAGAGGTTGGGCCCCGCTCCTTCGAACCCGGCCGGGTCCTCGGACAGGAAGCGGCCGGTACCCGGCTCGTACCACCTGGCACGGTTGAACTGCAGACCTGCCGGCGTACCCGGCCCGGACTCGCGCCCTGTGTAGCGAACAGGGTTGGCGTCGCCCGCAAGGCTGGAACGCGCCTTGCCATACAGGTCGTACGTGTACTCCGCGGCCACTGTCCCAGTGCCGGGGGCCGTCCTCGCCACCACCGATCCCTGCCGGTCGGTGAGCAGTGCCGAGGCGCTGCCCGTCCCGTCCAGCCCGTCGACCCGGGCAGCCGCCGAGTCGGTGGAGAGCCCGGACAGGTACGTCGCGTCGGCAGCACCCGGGCCGTCCTCGACCAGAACGTTGTCGCCGTCGTACCGGAGGTTCCAGGTCTCGCCGCCGACAGTGGCCCCGATGCGACGCCCCAGTGGGTCGTAGCGCATCTGTGAGGCCCCCACTGCGCCCGTGGTCGACGTCATCTCGCCCCGGGCGTTCCATGCGTACGTCGAGGTGCCGTCGTCGGTCAGGTTGCCTTCCGGGTCATAGGTGCGGGTGACACCGTCCAGCGACGTCAGCCGGTTGGCCGGATCGAACACTGCGGACCCGACCGGCGACGGCAGGTCGGCACGAGCCCACGAGCCGCCAGTACGGTCCAGCTGGCCGGCAGCGTCGTAGTGATAGGTCAGGTCACCAAGCACTTGCGCGCCGGACGTGAACGTCAACCCGGTAAGGCCTCCAGCGAGGTCGTACGAGGAGGTACGCACGACCCCACCCGGCAGCGTCTGCGTCTTGAGCCGCCCGGTCGAGTCGTACCCGTACGACGCCACGACTGCCCCACGCGTGACCTTGGTCAGCCGATCCGACTTGTCGTACTCGTAGCCCGTGTCGGGCAACCCCGGCACCTTGAGTGTCTTCAACCGGCCCGTGTCGTCCCACTCGCGCGTGATCGTGCCCTGCGGAGTCGTCTCGGTGGCGACCCGGTCCTTGCCGTCGTACGTGTAGGCGACCGCTCCGGCACCAGCAGTGGAGTCGGTGACCGACTCGAGCCGGCCCTTGTCGTCGTACGCCGAGACGAGCGTCGACTGGTACTGGTACGCACCCGGCGCACCGGTGCGGCCGTACCCGGTGAACACCTCCCGCTGCAGCTCGTCGTACCGGTACTCGGTCGTGAGCCCACGCCGGTCGGTGATCGTCTCCGGTCGCCCGAGCGCGTTGTAGGTGTAGGTCGTCTTCTTGCCGACCTGGTCCGTCAGTTCGTGCACCCGGTCCATCAGGTCGTACGACCAGCCGGTGATCCCGCCCCGGGCGTCCTTCAGCGACTCCAGGTTGCCGTTCTTGTCGTACGTGTACGTCGTGACCGCGCCGAGCGGGTCCTTGGTCGACAGCACCTGGTTGGCGGCGTCGTACTGCACGGTGGAGACGCTGCCGTCGGGCCCGACCGTCTCCTGCACCCGCCCGGCCGGGTCGACCCCGTACGTCGTCTTGCGGCCGAGCGGATCGGTCACCTCCGACGTCATGCCGTCCAGGTACTCGTACGTCGTCGAGCCGGCGCCGTCCGGGGTCTGCTTGGTCATCAGCCCGTCGTCGTTCCACTCGTAGGTGGTCTTGCGGCCCTCCCCGTCGGTCGTCGTCTCGACGTTGCCCTTGGCATCGAACGTGTAGCGGGTGGTGTTGCCCAGCGCGTCGGTGGTCGAGTCCATCGCGCCCTCGGGCCCGTTGTAGGTCGCTGTCTCCTGCTGTTGCTCCGACCCCAGCGTCACCGTGGTCGAGGTGGCCTGCTGGTTCGCGTTGTAGGTGCTGACCATCGACCGGCCATCGGTGTCGGTCGTCTTGGTCGGCACGTGGCTCGCCGGGTCGCGCTCCAGGCTGTAGCCCTGCTCGTTCGCGGTACCGGAGGCGCTGGTGTCCTTGACCAGGTATCCGGCCGCGTCGTACTCGACCACCCGCACGGCGCCGGCCGGGTCGGTGACGGTGGTCTTCACCACTTTCTTGCCGGTGCTGTCCAGCACGTAGTCGAACTTGTACAGCCCGCCATCGGCCAGCTTCTGCTGGATCACCCGGTTGTTGGTGTCGTACGTGTTCGTCAGGAACAACTGGTTCTTCGCGTCCGTGATCGTGGTCAGCCGCTTGGCCGTGTCCCACCCGTACGTCGTGACGCCGCCGTTCACGTCCGTCACGGTCTTCAGCAGTCCGGTGTCGTACGTGTACGAGACGGTGCGCCCGGCGTTGTCGTGGATCGCCAGAACCTGCCCGGCCGTGTCGTAGTCGTAGGTCAGCCAGAACCCCTCCGAGGAGGTGATCGAGACGATCGCGCCGATCTGGCTGCCGTACACGTTCTTCGCGATCCGCCGGATCGTCACGGTGTGGCCGAAGCGGTCCCGGATCCCTTGCAGCGGGGCCTCGTCGCCGTAGATCAGCACGGTGCCGTCGCGCAGCCGCAGATCCCAGCCGCGACCGTTCCACGCCATCGTGGCCCCGGCGAACTGCCCGGTGGTCCCGCGCGCTTCGAAAGCCGCGTCGGTGAAACTGGTCCCGGGCGAGGTCCGGGCGAAGTGCACCTGACTGCCGTCGATCAGGTTGAGATCGGCTTCCTGCCACTGCTTCTTGGAGGTCAGGAAGGTGTCGTACGTCCCGATCGTGCCCATCCCGAACGGCCGGGCCCGGCCGTCGCCCGAGCTGTAGGCACGCTCGGCCTCGATCGGGACGAAGCCACCCAGCGTCAGGTCGGTCTGCGTGTAGGTGAACCGCCCGGTGCCCAGGTCGACCGGGTCACCGGCCGAGCCGAGCGCCTCGAGGATGCCCTTGGTCAGGCCCTCCAGCCAGCCCGAGACGTTGATCATCGCGCCGTCGAAGTTCTCGATCGCGGTGTCGTAGTCGGGCCGGACCTGGGTTCCGTCGGCAGTGACCGTCCCGATCCCGTAGACCTCCCAGCCCTCGGCGTACTTCTCGTGGCTCCAGAAGTTGAGCCGGGTGCCGGGCTTCTGGTCGAGGTAGTTCGGGTAGTAGATCTTCGCCGTGCCGCCGTGCAGTTCACCGCCGGCGGGCTGGACCGTGAAGTACACCGGCACCTGGACGCCCTTGGGCATCGGGATCGGCGTCCGGTCGACCGGGATCGGCGTGATCCCGACCCGGGTGACCTTCTTGCCGTCGGCATCGGTGATCGTCACCCCGGCCGGGATGTGCACCTCCAAGCCCTTCACCTTGGGGGTTTTCAGCACCACCGCTTCCGTTGTCGGGCCCGCGATGCTGATCTCGTTCGCGGTGTCGAGAATCGGCAGGTACGGCTGGTAGAACAGCTTGTTCGCACCCTTGCGCAGGTTGACCTGCACATCGAAGTACCCGTACTTCGTCCGCCTGGTCGACGCCGTCCTGCCGTCCATCACGAACAGGAACGTGCCCTGCGGAAGACGCGTCAGGACGAACGAACCATCCGCCTTCGTCTTCAGCGCGCGATCGGCGACCCGGACCGTCACTCCTGCCAGCGGCTTGCCGTCGGTGCGCAGGATCCGCCCGGTCAGCGACGCGTCCCGCCTCCGCGGATAGACCGGTGGCGGTGGCGGCTCTTCCTCCTCCTCGACCGTCTTGGCAGCGCGAGTGGGAGCCACCGCCGGCTTGGCGCGCGGGAAGTCGCGCCTGTCCTCGAGGTTGGCGGCAGCCGCCGTCGGATTGTTGGCGACCGCGATCGTCGCAGTACCGGCGCTGAGCTCCGCCGGATCGACGAACAGCGTGTAGGTGCCCGCGGACGGCAGCGTGTAGGTCAGGTAGCTAGCGGCCGTCAGACAGGTCGAGGTGAGGTTGGTACCCGCCGAGTTGCGCAGCCGCAGGTAGCCGCCGCACGCCGGGTAGCTCGACGAGCTCACGGTGGCCTTGATCTTCTGGCTGGCCGTACCGGTGAACGTGATGGTGCCTGACTGGCCGACCACGGTCGTCATACTCACCCCGGCGCCGCCGACGGTCGTGGTCTTGGCGACATCGGCCGGTACGGAGTACACGCGGACAGTGGTCCGGGTGGTCACCATGTAGTCCGGGTCGACGAACAGTTGCCAGGTCCCCGCCTGGGCGAGGGCGAGCGTGTCGACCAGCATGCCGCCGTTGGACTCGTAGCAACTGGCCGTCTTCTCCGTGGTGCCGTCCGGCCGCAGCAGCTTGAAGGAGACGTCGTACTGCTTGGCGGCCCAGTCCACGAGGCTGCAACCGATCAGCACGCGCTGCCCGGCGGTCGCGGTGAACGAGACCGTCGCGTTCTGGCCGACCACGGTGTCGAAGGTGACCGCCGCCCCACCGATCGTCGCCGTCGGGGCAGCGTCGGCCGGTACGGCGTACAGGCCGATCGTCGCACCGGCGTTCGCGTTGAGCTTCGGATCCATCCGCACTGTCCAGTTGCCGCCGGCCGCGGCGGTGACGGTGTCGAAGAGCTCACCCTTGAAGGACGTGTAGCAACTGCCGCTGTCGGCCTTGGTACCGTCCGGGCGCAGCAACTCGAAGGAGATGTCGTACTGCTGGTCCGGAACGCTCAGCGTGCAGCCGACGTAGATCCGCTGGCCTGCCGTGACGGGGAAGACGACTGTGCCGTTCTGGCCCGGCAGCAGGTTCACCACCGGGCTGGAGCCGAGCGTCGAGTTGACCACCGGGTCCGCCGCGACCGAGACGGCCCGCAGGGTGGAGGTGAGCAGGAGTGCCCGGTTCGGGTCGGCCAGGACGGTCCAGGTGCCGGCCGTCAGCGCCCGGGTGTCGAACAGGATGCCCTTGTCCGACGAGGCGCAGTTGCCGGTCTCGACCTTCGTCCCGGCCGGGTTCAGCAACTGGTAGCTGACGTCGTAGTCGTGCCCGGTGATCGCGACGCAGGTGATCATCACCCGCTGGCCGGCCGTGGCCGGGAAGGTCATCCGGGCCAGCTGCCCCGGCTTACTGTTGCTGACGGCAACCGCCGCGGCGTCGACCGTGGTGGCGACGACGGCATCCGCTGGGATCGTGTTGACCGCGACGTCGATCGTGCCCGTCTGCGCGCCGGCCGGCTCGACCAGCAACAGGTACTCACCCGTCTGCGGCAGCGTGTAGCGGTCGGCCAGGTAGTCCATGAAGTAGGTCCAGGTCTGGTCCCTGAACAGGAACGAGCCGTCCGGACCGCGCAGGTCGACCTTGCCTGTCGCTGTCGACGTCAGCTGGGTGGCGACGTCGACATGGACCAGTTGCCCCTGCGTACCGGTGAACGTGACCGAGCCGGTCTGCCCTGGCTTGGTGATGGTCAGTCGCGCGGCTGCTCCGTCGAGCGTCGTGGTCGCGGAGATCGGCGCCGGGACCAGGTTGACCTGGGCGGTGTAGGTCCCGAGCTCGAAGTTGTAGGGATCCACGTCGACGGTGTAGACGCCGTCCTCGGGCAGCAGGACCGAGGCGAGGAAGCCGCTCGTACTGCCGTAGTACGAGTTGGTGGTGACCAGCTTCTGGCCGTGCGGACCCCAGAGCACGGCCCCGGAGGCCAGGTTGCTGGGCGCGGTCAGCGTGGTGAAGACGAGCTGGCCCTTGGTGCCGGTGAAGGTGAAGGTCGCGTGCGCGGGGGCGACGGTCGTCGTCAGGCTCGCGACCGGGCCGTCGATCGTCAGCGGCGCGGTGAGGTCGGCGCTCTGCCTGGCCACCACGGTGAAGGTGCCGGTCTCGGGGTTCCGCGGATCGAGCTCGACCAGGTAGGTGCCGTTGACGGCCGGCCGCGGCAGCTCGAGGTAGTCCTTGCCGCAGATCGTCTCCTCGGCGTACGCAGCGGTGCGGTCCGGCGCCCAGATGTGCGCTTCGTAGCAACCGCTGATCGTCTCGTCGACCTGGAACCCGAGTCGCTGCCCGGCGGTACCGTCGATGCTGAACAACGCGAGCTGGTTGGAGGTCGCCATCGTGATGGTCGCGGGGGCGTCGGGGGTGAGGTGCACCGAGGCCGCGACGTCGACGGCGAGGAACGGTGACGGCGGAACGGTCACCTGTCCGGGCGAGGTGACAGTGCCGGCACGGGTCCGGACCATCAGCTTGCCGGCCACGCCGAAGCCGGGCGCCCGGACGGTTAGCGTCGTCGCGGTCGCCGAGAGCACCTGCACCTTGGTGCCGTTGACCGACACGGTGTTGGCGGTGGTCGCCGGGGCGAAGTTGCTGCCGGAGACGGTCAGCGTCGCGCCACGGTCGACGATCGCAGGGCTGACACTCGTGACCTGCGGCGCGGCCAGCAGGGTGACCGAGCCGGCGGTGACCGTCGTACCGCCGACCTTCACCAGTGCCTGGCCGGTGGTCGCCCCCGCGGGCACGGTGACGACCAGGTGGTTGCGTCGCAACGAGGTGATCGGCGCGGTCGCGCCGCCGATGGTCACCACCACCTGCTCGGGGTCGAGTCCGAAGCCGGTACCGTAGATCTCGTAGGAGTCGCCGACGACAGCGGTCGCCGGGCCGGCCTGCGCGACGGACAGCTGGTTGGCAGGCAGTGCCTGGGTGGCGGTGATGTTGCCGACAGCGTCGTACTGGTAGGCGACACCAGCGCCGTCGGAGGTGAAGACAGCCTTGACCCGGCCTGCGGCGTCATGGGCGTAGAGGACCTCGCCACCCATCGGCACGACGGGCTTGGAGGCGGCAGACGCGCTACTGGTGCCCGCAGCGTTGATTGCCTGTACTGCGAAGGTGTACGGCGTGCCGTTGGTCAGACCGGTGACAGTGGCAGTACCGGTCGCGCCGACGGTGGTCTTGAGGTTGCCCGGGTTGGCTGTGACCGTGTAGCCGGTGATTGCGGCGCCACCGTCCTTCGGGACGGTCCAGCCGATCGTCGCCCGGCCGTCCGCGGCTGCAGCGGTGATTCCGGTCGGGGCCAGTGGAGCAGTGGCCTTCTTATAGTAGCCGCGCAGGCGCAGGATCAGCTTGGTCGCGCCGCTGGCGTAGAAGGTGGTCTGGCCGGCCGACGAGATCTTGAGGGTGTCGTGGGCAGCCGTGTTGGTGGCGTTGGCGTAGTACACCGAGGCGTCGGTCGGGCGGGTAGTACCGGCTGCGTAGCCGGTGAGGAAGCCTGCGGCGGTCGGGGCGGATGCGACCACGTTGGCGTCGACGGCGGCGACGGTCGCGGCGGCCGGTACTCCGTTGGCGCCCGCGAGGGTTGCGGTCGTGGTACCGGCTGCTGCCAGGGCGACGTTGTTCACGACGGTTGCTGGAGCGACCGGGACGTACGAGGCAGCTGCTGTGGTTGCGGTCGGCTTGGAGTAATAGCCGCGGAGGCGGACGGTCAGCTTGGTGGCGCCGCTGGCCGAGAAGGTCACCTGCCCGGCTGAGGACAGCCTGACCGTCTCGTAGTTGGTCTGGGCCTGAGTGACCGGGTAGTTCACGGCAGCGTCGGCCGGTGCGGCTTCGCCGGTCGGATAGGCCTTGAGGACGCCTGCTGCGGTCGGTGCGGCCGAGGTGACCTCGAGTGCGACAGCGGCGACGTCAGCGGCCGCGGGGATGCCGTTGGCGCCGGCGAAGGTGTAGTTGGTGGTCCCGTTGGCTGCCAGCGCGACGTTGTTGATCACCGTCGTCTGCGCGAGCGGGACGAAGGTCGAGCCGGCCGTCACGGCCGACGACGAGGTGAAGTACCCGCGGAGCCTGACCCAGACCTTCGACGCAGCGCTGGAGTAGACGCTGATCTGACCCGACGCGGACACCGGTACCACGTCATAGCTGGCCGTGTTGCGACCGGTGACGAAGTTGTTGGTGCTGTCGGTGGGGCGCGTAGTACCGGCGGCGTAGGTCTGGACGTAGCCGGCCGCGGTGGTCCCGATCGCGGTGACCTGGACGGCTACCGCGCTGACCTGCGCGGCGGCCGGGATGCCGTTGGCGCCGGCGACCGTGACCGTCGAGACGCCGGCCGCGGCCACCGCGACTCCGTTGATCACCGATGCGGGCGCGACCGGTACGAACTGACCAGCGGCCGGCTGCAGCTCAGGAGCCGCCACAGCCTGGGTGGTGCTCGCTGGAACCTCGGCGGCGGCCGGCCTGGCCGTGGCCTCCGGGACTACCAGAGACGAGGTGAGAAGCGAGGCGGAAACGAGCATGACGATGCTTCGACGCAGCACAGACAACCCCCAGCAGAGACCTGCATGCGAACAGAGAACCCCCGGCGGCCGATCCACGGCCGCCGGGAATTCTATGCAGGTAATTCGCTGCCGGGACACCTCTGCCCACAATCGGCACCGACCTGCCCAGAACCTCCCAAACTGCTCTTGTTGTCCTGTTGGACAACGCTCAGACGAGGTACCTGTCGCCAGGGCGTAGGACCCGGAGCCAGCAGCAGCCGTAGGCCGCTACTTGGTGGCGGAGGGTGCCGTCGTTCTCGACCTCCGAGATCACCCCGGTGAGGAGGTCGGCGACCCGTACGCCGACGCCGGCCCCGGCGACAGCGAGGGTGAGCTCGGCGGGTTCGGCCGAGAAGTTGTGCAGGGCGATCACCGTGCCGTCCTCGTAGTCCGAGCGATGGGCGACCACCGACGGCGCATCGTGTTCGAGGATCGTGCACTCGCCCCAGGACAGCTCGGGACACTCGCGATAGCGCTGAGCGAGCAGCTTGATCCAGCTCAGCAGCGAGTCCGGGTCCTTGCGTTGGGCAGCCACGTTGACGTGCTCGGGCGACAGGTCACCCTCCACCACCGGGCCGGCCAGGTCGTCGGGGTCGGCCGTGGAGAAGCCGCCGGTCGGGCCGGTCGTCCACTGCATCGGCGTGCGGACGGCGTTCCGCCCTTCCGCGGCCAGATTCTCACCCATGCCGATCTCTTCGCCGTAGAACAGCACCGGCGTACCGGGCAGCGAGAAGAGCAGGCTGTAGACCATCTTGATCCGGGCCTGGTCGTTGCCGAGCATCGGCGGCAGCCGGCGGCGCAGTCCGCGGCCGTAGAGCTGCATGTCCTCGTCCGGCCCGAAGGCGTCGAAGACCTCCTGCCGCTCGTCCTTGGTCAACTTGTCCAGGGTCAGCTCGTCATGATTGCGGACGAACGTCCCCCACTGCGCCTCCTCCGGCGACGCCGGCCGCTCACGCAGCGCCTTGACCAGCTCGGCAGGGTCCTGGCGCGCCAGCGACAGGTACATCTTCTGCATGCCGATGAAGTCGAAGCACATGTTCAGCTCGTCGCCGTCCTCGTCGCCGAAGAAGGTCCGGGTGTCCTTGTACGACAGGTTGACCTCGCCGAGCAGAATGGCCTGGCCGTCGCGCCGGCTCAGGAAAGCTCGCAGGTCACGCAGGTAGTCGTGCGGATCGGCCAGGTTCGCGGCGTCCGTCGCGCCCGCGGTGTCCAGCAGGAACGGCACGGCGTCGACCCGGAATCCGGACAACCCCAGCCGCAGCCAGAACCCGATGATCTTCAGGATCTCCTCGCGCACCGCGGGATTCGCGATGTCGAGATCGGGCTGATGCTTGTAGAACTGGTGCAGGTAGTACTGCCCGGCCTCCTCGTCGTACTCCCAGAGGCTGTCCTCCTGGTCCGGGAACACGATGCCCTCGTGCTGGTTCGCCGGCGGCTCGTCCCGCCAGACATACCAGTCCCGGTACGGCGAAGTGCGCGACGCCCGGGCGCTCTTGAACCACGGGTGCTGGTCCGACGTGTGGTTCACCACGAGGTCGGCGATCACCCGGATCCCCCGGTCCTGGGCCAGCGTGATCAGCTCGACCAGATCTCCGTGCGTGCCGAGTCGCGGGTCGACGCCGTAGAAGTCGGTGATGTCGTACCCGTCGTCGCGGTCAGGCGTCGGGTAGAACGGCATCAGCCACAGGCACGTCACGCCCAGCTCGGCCAGGTGGTCGATCCGCTGCGACAGCCCGCGGATGTCCCCGCGCCCGTCACCGTCGGTGTCGAAGAAGGTCTCGATGTCCAGGCAGTAGACGACGGCGTTCTTCCACCAGACGTCAGCGGTCTCGGTCAGCCTCACGGGCGGGTCACCTCCAGTTGGGGCAGTACTTTCTCGCCGAACACGTCGATGAACTCCGACTGCTCCTGCCCGACGTGATGCAGATAGATCGCGTCGAACCCCAACCCGGCGTACGAGTTGAGCCAGTCCGCGTGCTGCCCCGGATCGGACGAGATCCGCACAGCCTGGTGCATCGCCTCGGGCCGGACATGCTCAGCCGCCTGGTCGAACGCCTCGGCGGTATCGGTGTCCCAGCAGAACGGTGGCGAGAACACGTTGGTCCGCCACTGCTCGTGTGCGATCCGCGTCGCCTCGGCCTCGTCCGGGTGGTAGCTCACGTGCACCTGCAGACAGATCTTCCCGCGACCACCGTTGTCTCTGTACGCCGAGATCATCCGGCGCAACTGGTCGTCTTCCGCGGGAATCGTGATCATTCCGTCGGCCCACTTGGCGCATCTCTCAGCCGTCGCCGTCGACACCGCCGCACCGAGCAAGGCCGGGGGCTCGGCCGGCAGCGTCCAGAGCCGGGCCCGGTCGACCGTGACGAGCCCGTCGTGGCTCACTTCCTCACCCTGCAAGAGTTTCCGCATCACCTCGACGGATTCCTCCAGCCGCTGCTGGCGGACTGCCTTCCGCGGCCAGCCGTCGCCGGTGATGTGCTCGTTGCTCGCCTCGCCGGTGCCGAGCGCAGCCCAGAACCGGCCCGGATACATCGACCCGAGCGTGCCGATCGCCTGCGCGATGATCGCGGGGTGGTAGCGCTGACCTGGCGCGTTGACGACGCCGAAGGACAGCTGGGTGGCCTGGAGCGCGGCGCCGAGCCACGACCACGCGAAGCCGGACTCACCCTGGCGGGTGCTCCAGGGGCTGAAGTGGTCGGAGCACATCGCCGCGGTGAACCCAGCCTGCTCGGCCCGCATCACCGCCGTCAGCAGGTCGGCGGGCGGGACCTGTTCGTGCGAGGCATGGAAGCCGTAGACAGTCATGCCTTCTCGTGCCCATGCAGCGCAGGGCTACACGGTTTACTGCTGGGAGAGCTCGTTCGTCTGCTGGACCAAGGCCTTGGCGATGGCGTTGAGTTTGATGTTGCGGGTCTGGGACAGGCGGGTCAGGAAGGCGAAGGCGCGCTCGGAGTCGAGCTTGTAGCGCTCCATCACGATGCCGACCGCCTGGCCGATCATGTTGCGGGTGGCGAGCGCCTCGGTCAGAGTCTGGTCCTGCCGGGCCCAGCCCATCGCGACGGCGACCTGGCCGGCGAACATGCTGCCGAGCTGGACCGAGTCCTGGTCGATCGCGTTCGGCTCCAGCGCATACAGGTTGAGCGCGCCGCGGACGTGCGGCTCGGCCCGGAACTGGAACGCGACCTGCGAGCCGAACCCGAGCGCCGCCGCCTTCGGTCCGAAGTCGGGCCAGCGCGGATCGTTGGCGAGGTCGTTGACGGCGACCACCGGATCCTCGATGGCCGCGTCCAGGCATGGCCCCTCGCCCAGCTCGTACTGCAGATGGTCGGCCCGGGTGACCAGCGGCCCGGTCGGCGCCAGCGTCTTGATCTGACCGTCCTTGGTGGTGATCGAGATACTGGCCTCGACGATGCCAGGGATGGTGTCGACGGTGCAGCGGGTGATCACCAGCAACGTCTCGTCCAGGTCGGTCGGCCCGGTCATCGCGGCCGCCACCTCGGTCATCGCGTCGGCGATCTCCAGGTGTGGTGCCTTCTCTTCGATCATTCGACAGCTCCTCGCCAGAAGCCGATCTTCCCCCCGGGGAACTCGGCGCTCTCCCCCAGTGTGCGTCATGGAGGTTGTGCAGGGGACGGCCCCGGCGCTGGTTTGCTCAACGTCGGGGCCTGGAGGTTGTGGGACCTCGAGTTCCGGCAACCTCTTGACCGACCTGTGCCCCTACACCGCAGACCTAAGCATCGTCCGGGGCGTGTCGGCTGGGCGACGTACCGATGACCTACCGCGTTCGAGTGAACACGTGCAGTAGGTTCGCTCGCATGTTGAAGCGTGCTGCCGCCATCGCCGGAGTCCTGCTGCTCGCCACGGCCGGCGCCGCGGCTGCTTCGGATGGCCACGACCACGAGCTGATCGTGGGCGGCACACTCGCCAGTACTACGGAAGCGCCGTGGGCGATCGCCCTGACGAACTCCAACTCCGCCGAGGCGACCGGCCGGTACTGCGGCGCCGCCCTGGTCAGCGCGAACAAGATCATCACCGCCGCCCACTGCATGATCCAGCCCGCGTCGACCTACACCGCGATCCAGGGCCGTCCCGACCTGGCGGACACCAGCGTCGGCCGTACCTCCGGAATCAAGTCGATCTGGGTCCATCCGGGTTACAACCACGACCAGAACCGGTACGACTTCGCCGTCCTCACCCTGAGCCGCCCGCTCACCGGCGTACCGGTCCTGCCGCTGGAGACGAATCCGAAGGCCGACCGCAAGGGCGCAGTACCGACGGTCTACGGCTGGGGCGACACGCAGGACACCGGCCCCGCCGACACCCTCGAGAAGCTGGCCGTACCCGACCTGGGCGACGTCGTCTGCCTGGCCAACGAGGAGTACACCGCCAACGGCTACTCCGCCGCCACGAACATCTGCGCCGGCTACCCCGAAGGCGGCCGCGACGCCTGTCAAGGCGACTCCGGCGGCCCACTCGTCCTCAACGGCCGTCTCCTCGGCACCGTCTCCTGGGGCAAGGGCTGCGCCGAACCCGGTTACCCCGGCGTCTACGCGCAGATCTCATCGGCGGCGAAAACCCTCCAGGCGCAGCTCGCCAAGTAACACGGCAGAACCGCCGCGGCCACAGGGTCGTTAATACGAAACATTACTGTCGCGATCGGCGCCAAATTCTCACAGCGCGGATACGGGCGGGAAACACTTTGTCCTTACCTTTCTAGGCAACCCCACCCGCCTAGTGAGGAGTTGACACATGCCCCAGACCCGACGGCAGTTTCTGCAACAGGTCGGCATCACCGGTGGTGCCGGTGTCTTGTACTCGACGATGGGCGCGCTCGGCCTCACCACCGCCGCGGAGACCCCGGCCTTCGCGGCGCCGACGCGCACCGACCTGAACGGACGCGGCAAGAAGCACATCGTCATCCTCGGCGCCGGGATCGCCGGCCTGACCTCGGCATACGAACTCGGCAAGGCCGGCTACAAGGTGACCCTGCTGGAGGCCCGGCAGCGGCCGGGTGGACGGAACTGGACCGTCCGCGGCGGCACCGAGGAGAAGGATCTGCACGGCAACACGCAACGGGCCAAGTTCTCCAAGGGCCAGTACATGAACGCCGGGCCCGGCCGGATCCCGCAGCATCACGTGACGCTGGACTACTGCCGCGAGCTCGGTGTCGCGATCGAGCCGTTCGTGAACCAGAACGCGGACGCCTACCTCTATCGCGAGGGCAGTACCTCCCTTTCGAACAAGGCGATCCGGCATCGGACCGCGAAGGCCGATGTCTACGGGTACGTCTCCGAGTTGCTGGCCAAGGCGACCGACCAGGGTGCGCTCGACAGCCTGCTGACGCCGACCGACAAGGAGGCGCTGATCGGCTTCCTCAGCAGTTTCGGTGCCATCGGCAACAAAGCCGCCGGCTTCGGGTACACGGGGGCCGATGGGAGGCGTGGGTACGAGGTCGAACCCGGCGCCGGATTGGAGGGTGGGCGGACCGCTTCGCCGTACGGGCTGAGTGACGTGCTGGCCAGCGGGGTCGGGAACTACTTCTCGTTCGAGTTCGGCTGGGACCAGGCGATGATGATGTTCCAGCCGGTCGGCGGGATGGACCGGATCCCGTACGCGTTCGAGCGGGCGATCGGCCGGGAGAAGTTCGTGTACGGCGCGAAGGTGCTCGGGTTGCGCAACACGTCGACGGGCGTCTCGGTGATCTACAGCAGCGGCGGCAAGCCCCGCGAGATCAAGGCCGACTATGCGATCTGCGCGCTGCCGCCACACATCGCGGCGACCGTGCAGTCGAACCTGCCGGCCGAGATCATCAGCGCCTTGCAGTACGCGAAGCCGACCAACGCGGGCAAGATCGGGATCGAGTACGGGCGGCGCTGGTGGGAGCTCGACCACCGGATCTACGGCGGGATCACGAACAGCAATCTCGATCTGGTGAACATGTGGTACCCGTCGACGGGCTTCCACGGCGAGCGCGGGACAATGATCGGTTACTACAACACGGGCGCCAACGCTACGGCGTACGGGGCACTCAGTCCGGCCGCGCGACTGGAGCGAGCGATTGCCCAGGGCATCAAAATCCATGGCGACGGCTACGGCAAGGACGTGAAGGCGTCGTTCTCGGTGGACTGGGCGGGGACGGAGTACTCGCGCGGTTCATGGGTCGGCTGGCCGTCGCAGACCGACGGCGTCTACGCGAAGCTGCTCGACCCGACCGGCAACATCTACTTCGCCGGCGACCACCTCACCCACACCATCGCCTGGCAGCACGGCGCGATGGTCTCCGCCCGGGCGACCGTGACCGCCCTGCACAGCAAGGTGATGAGCCGATGAGAAAGCGTCTCGTTGTTGGAGTTGCCGTCGTTGCGTTGTCTTTCACTGCCGGTACTGCGACCGCCGACGGCTGGTGGGATCACCCGAAACCACCGCGGCCCGGCACCGTCGTACCGGCGCTTCCCGCAGGTCAGGCGAATCCGCTGATCGCCACCGGTGTGGGGATCGGCGCCGACACACCGATCTATAAGACGAGCGGGCTGGGGCCGACTGCATTGAACACCGATGCTCCAGCGGGGAGTGAGGCGTCGTACGTCGACACTGTCATCTTCCCGGGTGGCGTCTTGCCCGTGGGTGTCACCATCACCGAAGCCCAGGGGATCAACGCTCTGCGCCGGATCGGCGAGAACCTCAAGGCGGTCGGTCTCTCGTACTCCGACGTCTACACGATGCGCGTCTTCCTGCAGAACCCAGCGGGCGCCCCAGCCGCCGACTTCGCCGGCTGGAACCGGGCATACCGCCAGTACTTCGCCAACACCGACCTCACCACCGGCAAGTTCGTCCCCGTCCCCCTCGGCACCGCCGCCCCTGCCCAGCCCTTCGTCATCAACAAGTCCCGCCCGTCCCGCTTCGCCCTGGAAATCGAGAACCTCCCCGTCGCCGGCTGGCTCGTCGAGGTCGAGGTGGATGCCGCTTATCCCAAACGTTGACACTGTCATATAACAGTGTCATGATCCCTCCATGGAACTGTGGACCCTCGGTGAGCTGGCGGAACGGGTAGAAGCGGCACTGGCCGACTACCCGGGCCAAGCCAACGGCCGGGTCCGCCCAGTCCCCGACCAGCGGACGATCCGCTGGTACACGACAACCGGCCTGGTCGACCGCCCGGCCGAAATGCGCGGCCGCACAGCTCTCTACAACCGCCGCCACCTCCTCCAACTGGTAGCCATCAAACGCCGCCAGTCCCAAGGCCGAACCATCGCCCAAATCCAATCCGAACTAGCCGGCGCCACGACCCAATCCCTCGAACCCATCGCAGCCCTCCCCACCCCACTCCCACCCACTCCACAGAAGACGGAAGCAACACGCCCGGCGCCGCACGCGGCAAGCGATGCGGCAGCCGAGCCGGGCACGGCACCCGGTCCGGGCGCGGCGCCGGCCGAGCCGGACGCGTCTGCGCCAGCAAGCCGGCCCGCCTTGCCGCGAGCCCGCTTCTGGGCCGACCGCTCACCCGAGCCCACCCCCACCGACGTCGCCCCCGGCGACGCTCCTCGGCTTGCTGCTTCGGCTCGCGAGCTTTCCGCGACCTCCGGCGCGATAGCGCCGGGGATTGCGGTGGTTAGTGCTGTGCGGATTGCTGGTGGGGTGACGGTGGTGCTGGATCAGGGTGGGGTTGTGGTGGATGCCGAGCGGCTTGCTGTTGCGGCTGGGCCGTTCGTGGCTGAGTTGCGGCGGCAGGGGCTTCTTTCTCGATCGTCAGGAGACGAGTCATGACTGTTCTGCCTACCCTCCGACCCGACGAGCTGGAGACCGCCCCCGACGCAGGTCTCGGGAGTTTGAGTACTGAGCGGGGGAATCTTCCGCTGGAGAGCATCGACGCGCACACCACCATCACAGGGCTGGTCGCGCGGACCGTGTTGACGCAGGGGTTCCAGAATCCGCATGAGGTCGCGTTGGAGGCGACCTACATTTTCCCGTTGCCGCCGCGGGCCGCAGTGACCGGATTGCGGATGACTGCTGACGGGCGGACCGTCGAGGCCGAGTTGCAGGAGCGCGCTCAGGCGCGGGAGACCTACGACCAAGCACTCGCCGCCGGGCAGCGCGCGTCGATTGCCGAGGAAGAGCGGCCGGACATCTTCACGCTGCGAGTCGGCAACATCGTCCCGGGCGAGCGGGTGTCGGTCGAGCTCACCCTGGTCGGCCCCCTCCCCTACGAGGACGGCGAAGCGACGTACCGGCTCCCGCTCGTCGTAGCCCCGCGCTACATCCCCGGTACGCCGATCAGCGGGCAGTCCGTCGGCGACGGAGTAGTCCCCGACACGGACGCAGTACCGGATGCCTCCCGTATCACCCCGCCGATCCTGCTCCCCGGCTTCCCCAACCCCGTGCGGCTGAGCATCACCGCCGACATCGACGCAGCCGGCCTGCCCCTCAACGGCATCCGCTCCAGCCTGCACGCGATCGCCACCGAGCAAGGCGATCGCCAGACCACCGTCGCCATCAACCCCGGCGAGCGCGTCGACCGTGACTTCATCCTCAGACTCGCGTACGGCGAAACCGAGGCCACCGCCACCGCCTTCACCACTCAACCCGACCAGCTCACCGACGAGGGAACTTTCGAGCTGACCGTCCTGCCGCCGGTCAACGACACAGCTACCCGACCCCGCGATGTCGTCCTGGTCCTGGACCGATCCGGCAGCATGAGCGGCTGGAAAATGGTCGCGGCCCGACGAGCAGCAGCCCGGATCGTCGACACCCTGACAGCGACCGACCGCTTCGCCGTACTGAGCTTCGACACTGTCATCGAGCGCCCCACCGGCCTGCCGGACAACGCATTGGCCGAAGGCACCGACCGCAACCGCTTCCGCGCGGTCGAGCACCTCGCCGGCCTCACTGCCCGCGGCGGCACCGAAATGTTCACCCCGCTCCAAGAAGCCGCCCGGCTCCTCGGCGAAAACAACAGCACCCGCGACCGCGTCCTCGTCCTGGTGACGGATGGACAGGTCGGCAACGAGGACCAGCTCCTCGCCGGACTGGCCACCCCGCTGGCCGGCGTACGGATTCACACCGTCGGCATCGACCAGGCCGTCAACGCCGGCTTCCTCGGTCGCCTGGCCGGGCTCGGCGGCGGCCGCTGCGAACTCGTCGAGAGCGAGAACCGCCTCGACGAAGCGCTCGACCGCATCCACCTCAGGATCGGTACGCCGCTGCTCACCAATCTCACCCTCACCGCCGACGGCCTGACCCTGCTCGACGACACCATCAGCCCGGCCCGGATGCCGAACGCCTTCGCCGGCGTCCCGCTCGTACTCCGCGGTCGCTACCGCGGCACCCCCGAGAACGCGACAGCTCACCTCCACGGCCTGACCCCCGCAGGCGAGCCGTGGCAGGTGACCATCCCAGCAGTCCAGACCGAAGGCGCCGCAGCCGCCGTCTGGGCCCGTGGACACCTGCGCGACCTCGAAGACCAGTACGTCACCGCAAGCGACACCTTCGGCGGCGCTTCGGTCGACCTCGAAAAACTGGAACACCAGATCGTCGCCGTCTCCCTGAAGCACCACGTCCTCTGCCGCTTCACCGCCCTCGTCGCCGTCGACTCCCGCGTCGTCGCCGAAGGCCGCCCCAAGCACCGCGTCACCCAGCCCGTAGAACTCCCCGCCGGCTGGGACTCCCGCCAACTCGCCATGCCCGCCGCACCGTCCATGGGATTCGCCGCAGCAGCCCCCCAAGCGTTGAACGCAATGGGCGCAGCCCCCGGAGGCGCAGCACCCGCAGGTGCTGGAGGCGCTCCGCTCTCGGCTCGCCGCGCCCGGAGCTTCGGCGACGGACCCGGCATCTTCTCCCGCGGCGCGAAACGCGCAGCACCAAGCCTCGTCACCGAGCATTCCGCGACGGAGCCAATCGCCGAGGCCCGTGCTCAGGCCGCCGCCGAAGCACAACTCCTCCGCTCGGCCGGTACACCGACCGCCGCGCAACGCCGCATCATCCTGTCCGACCTGGCTACCCGCCTGGAAGCCATACTCCGCAACATCCAGTTCCCCAAGCTCCAGGCCCTCATCACCACCCTGAAGTCCCTCGACACCACCCCAGTGGACGACGCCCGGCTCGACGCGCTCTGGGCAGAAACCCTGCAAGCCCTCGACGAGTTCGCCGGCACCACCGCCCCCGCGAAGGCACCGACCAGGGACTTCTGGAAACGCAGTTAACCTGTCACGCTGGCCCGACCGATCCGGTCGGAGGCCACCATGAGCAGAGCCACTCGTCCGCCGTCACCGTCACACCCGCTGCTGCGCAAGAAGAGCATCGACGACATGCTCGCCGCGAGCCGGGGTGAGCACGGGTCGGAGCATCTCGAGCGATCGATGACGACGTTCCAGCTGATGATGTTCGGCGTCGGCGCCACCATCGGTACCGGGATCTTCTTCGTGCTCGCGGTGACGGTGCCCAAGGCCGGTCCGGCCGTGATGATCACCTTCCTGCTGGTCGGTGGCATCGCGGCGATGACCGCGCTCTGCTACGCCGAGGTCGCCTCGACGATCCCGGTCTCGGGTTCGGCGTACTCGTACTCGTTCGCCTCGCTGGGTGAGCTGCCCGCGTACATCGTCGGCTGGTGCCTGATCCTCGAGTACGGCGTGGCCGGCGCCGCCACCTCGGTCGGCTGGGCGGAGTACTTCAACGCCTTGCTGGACGACGTTTTCGGCTTCCGGATCCCCGAATCGCTGAGCTCGGGGCTGCTGGCCGAAGGTCCCGGCATCATCAACCTGCCCGCCGTCGTCCTGGTCGGCCTGTGCTGCCTGTTGCTGTTGCGCGGCGCGAAGGAGTCGGCCCGGGCCAACGCGATCATGGTCGTCATCAAGCTGGCGGTGCTGGCGCTGTTCGTCGTCCTCGCGCTGACCGGATTCAAGTCCGGCAACCTGAAACCGTTCGCGCCCGAGGGGATCAACGGGATCTCCGCCGCCATCCCCGCGATCTTCTTCACCTTCCTCGGCATCGACGCCGTCTCCACCGCGGGCGAGGAGGTCAAGAACCCCGGCCGGACCATCCCGCGGGCGGTCTTCGGCGCGGTCGCGATCGTCACGGTCTTCTACCTGCTGGTCGCGTTCGCCGCCGTCAGCGCTCAGCCGAGCGCGAAGTTCGAGGGTCAGGACGCCGGCCTGGAAGCAATCCTCAACGACGTCACCGGCGTCGCGTTGCCCGGCATCATCATCGCCGCGGGCGCGGTGATCTCGATCTTCTCGGTCACCCTGATCACGGTCTACGGCCAGACCCGGATCCTGTTCGCGATGGGTCGCGACGGGATGCTGCCGCCGCTGTTCAAGGAGGTGAACAGCAACACCCTCTCGCCGAACAAGAACGTGCTCGTCACCAGCACCTTCATCGCGATACTGGCGGCGGTGGTACCGATCGACAAGCTGTTCGACCTGGTCAGCATCGGCACACTGGCCGCGTTCATGGTCGTCTCGGCAACCGTGATCGTCCTGCGTCGGACCCGGCCCGACCTGAAACGCGGCTTCCGGGTGCCGTTCGGCCCGGTGATCCCGATCCTGTCGATCATCTCCTGCGCGTACGCCGCGAGCACGATCGCCGCCGTCACCTGGATCTCGGTCGGGTTGTGGCTGATCCTGGCGCTGGCCGTCTACTTCCTCTACAGCCACAAGCATTCCGTCCTCCACGACACCGAGGCAGGTGAACTGTGAAGGCCGTAGTCGCCTACCGCGGCGGCGACGACACCCCCGAGGCCCTGGAGCTCGCCGCGACAGTACGCCGTACTACGGGAGCCGAACTGCTAGTCGTCGCCGTCCTACCGCCCGGTTCCGACCCCGGCACGGAACGGGTCGACCTCGAATACCGCCAGTGGCTCGACTCCGTCGCCGACCAGGCGCACCGCAACGCGGTCGAGGCGTTGTCACCCGGCTACCCGGACGGGCTGGAGTTCCGCCGGGTCGCCTCGAACTCCGTCGCCGACGGGCTGGTCCGCGTAGCCGAGGAGTCCGGCGCCGACCTGCTCGTCCTCGGCTCCGCACGAGCGGCGACCGAAGGCTCGCTCCTCGTCGGCAGCGTCAGCTCGCGACTGCTGCACTCGTCGCCGGTACCGATCCTGCTCGCTCCCCAGGGCTACGGCGGCGACCCCCTTGCCACCTTCGGCTCCTTGACCTGCGCGTACGCCGGTACCGACCGTTCCCGCGAAGCGCTCGCCGCGGCCTGCGCCCTGGTCAAGCGCTACGACGGCCATCTCCGGGTCGCCACCTTCGTCCCACGTGCCAACACGATGTACCCGCCCGAGGTCGGCCTCGACGCGGAGGACATGGTCGCCGCCCAATGGGCCGAGCAAGCAGTCGAACTCCACGAGGACGCCCTCGAGTTCTGCAAGAACCACGGCGTCACCGACGTCGAGACGGTAGTAGCGCGCGGCCGAGGCTGGGCCGGCGCCCTCACTGCCATCTCCTGGTCCCCCGACGACGTCCTGGTCCTGGGATCCAGCCGGCTCGGCCAGCTGGCCCGAGTCTTCCTCGGCTCGACTGCCACCAAGATCCTCCGCCACACGCCCGTACCGGCCCTCGTAGTACCGGCCGGCACCTACACCTGGTCAGACTGATCCCATGAGCGAGCCAGTGCGTGTGATCCGGGAAGTCGAGCTGGTGGCCAGCGACCCGACGAGCGGGATGCTCCGCAAGAAGGCGTTCGAACTGCCGATCTTGTGGGCCGGCCGGGTCGAGACCCAGCCCGGCGCCGTCTCCGGCTGGCATCACCACGACCGCAACGAGACCAGCCTGTACGTCGTATCGGGGATCCTCCGGCTGGAGTTCGACGGCGGGGAGGGCTATCTGGACGCGGAGGCCGGGGACTTCATCTACGTGCCGGCGTTCACCATCCACCGCGAGAGCAATCCCACCGACGAGGTGTCCGTCGCTGTGATCGCCCGCGCGGGTGGCGGCATTCCGACCGTGAACGTCGAGGACTACTTGAAGCGCTCGTAGGCGGGCAGCGTCAGGAAGTCGATGTACTCGTCGTCCAGGGCGACGGCGAGGAAGGTCTCGCGGGCAGTGGCATAGCGCGAGGGGTCGTCCAGTTTGGCGATTTCTTCGTCGGCTAGTTGGGTGACGAGGTCGGTGGTGACGGTCGCGCCGGTGTCGAGGACGACGTCGTTCTTGCGCCACTGCCAGATCTGGGAGCGGGAGATCTCGGCGGTGGCGGCGTCCTCCATCAGGTTGAAGATGCCGACCGCGCCGGTGCCTTCGAGCCAGGCGGCGAGGTACTGGATCGCCACGCTGATGTTGTTTCGCAGGCCGGCCTCGGTCACCTCGCCCGGCGTTGCCGCTACATCGAGGAGTTGTTCGGCCGTGACGTGCACGTCTGAGCGCAGTACGTCGAGCTGGTTCGGCCGGTCACCAAGCACCGAACTGAAAACCGCCTTGCACGTCTCGACCATGCCCGGGTGCGCGACCCACGACCCGTCGAAGCCGTCGCCGGCCTCCCGCGTCTTGTCCGCCTCGACCTTCGCGAACGCCTGCTCGTTGACCGCCGGGTCCTTGCTCGGGATGAACGCCGCCATCCCGCCGATCGCGTGCGCGCCGCGCTTGTGGCAGGTACTGACGAGCAACTCCGTGTACGCCCGCATGAACGGCACCGTCATCGTCACCGAGTTGCGGTCCGGCAGCTGGAAGTCCGCGCCCCGGGTCCGGTACGTCTTGATCACCGAGAACATGAAGTCCCAGCGCCCCGCGTTCAGCCCGGCCGAGTGCTCGCGCAGCTCGTACAGGATCTCCTCCATCTCGAAGGCCGCCGGGTACGTCTCGATCAGGACGGTCGCCCGGATCGTGCCGCGCGGCAGCCCGAGGAAGTCCTGGGCCAGGACGAACGCGTCGTTCCACAGCCGTGCCTCGAGGTGCGACTCCATCTTCGGCAGGTAGTAGTACGGCCCGGCGCCGCGGTCGAGCTGCAGTTGTCCACAGGCCACGAGGTAGAGCGCGAAGTCGACCAAAGACCCAGAGGTCCGCTCGCCGTCGACCAGGAGATGCTTCTCCGGCAGATGCCAGCCGCGTGGCCGGACCACGATCGTCGCCAGCTCCTCGTCGGGCTTCAGCGCATAGGACTTGCCCGCCTCGGACGTGAAGTCGATCTTCCGCGTCACCGCGTCGAGCAGGTTGAGCTGCCCGCCGACCACGTTCTCCCAGGTCGGGGTGTTCGCGTCCTCCTGGTCGGCCAGCCAGACCTTCGCACCCGAGTTCAGCGCGTTGATCGTCATCTTCCGGTCGGTCGGCCCGGTGATCTCCACCCGCCGGTCCACCAGCCCGGGAGCCGCGTCGGCCACCCGCCATGAGGGGTCCTCGCGGACAGCCTTCGTCTCGTCCAGGAACCCGAGCGATCCACCGGCCGCGATCTCCTCCTGCCGTGCCTGCCGCCGCTCCAGCAACTCCAGCCGGCGCGGGTTCAGCTCCCGGTGCAGGAGCCCGATCAGCTCCAGCGCCCGCTCGCTCAAGATCTCGTCGTACCGCTCACCCATCGGCCCGGTGACGTCCACAGACACAGCGGATCTCCCATCAGCCCCGCAACAGCGGCAGGACGTCTCGTAGTACGGCGGCATGCTCCTCGGGTTTCCCGAGACCCATGTTCATCGTATTCACCCCGAGATGCGTCGCCCCCAGCTCCCGCCATCCCTCGACGAAATCGGGCCACTCCTTCTCCGGTACCTGCCCCAGCGACAGTCTCGCCTCGAACCCGATCTCCGCTGGATCGCGGCCCGCCTCGACCGCGGCTGACCTGACCAGCTCGACCTGTCGGCGCGCCTCGGCGGTCGGCGGGCTCTGCGGCATCCAACCGTCACCGATCCGGCCGGTACGGCGTAGTACGGCGTCCGCCCCACCGCCGAACCAGACCGGGATCCGCCGGCGCGGCGGCAGCGGGTTGAGCCCTGCCTCGACCACCTTCTCGTGCCGGCCCTCAGCCGAGATGACCGGCTCGGCCCAGAGCTTGCGCAGCAACTCGACCTGCTCGGTCAACCGGGCGCCACGCTGCTCGAAGGGCACTCCGAGCGCCTCGTACTCGACCGCGTTCCACCCGATGCCCACGCCCAGCCGCAGCCGCCCGCCACTCAGCACGTCGACCTCGGCCGCCTGCTTCGCGGCCAGCGCGGTCTGCCGTTGCGGCAGGACCAGTACGCCGGTGACGAGCTCCAGCGTCGTCGTGATGGCCGCCATGTACCCGAAGAGCACGAAGACCTCGTGGAACAGCGACTTGTCCGTGTACCCCGTCCAGCCCGGTCGATTGGCCGGGTCGGCCCCGAGCACGTGGTCGTAGGCGAGCGCATGCGTGTAGCCGGCCGTCTCGACGGTCTCGGTCCAGTCCCGGACGACGCCCGGATCGGCGCCGATCTCCAGCTGCGGAAAGATGGCACCGATTCTCACGAAGCAACTCCTTCGAGCAAATCAACCAAGCCCTGAACAGCCAGTTCGAACGGCTCGTCCGACCCGTCCGCCCGGGCCAACACGTACCCGCCCTGCAACACCGCCGCGATCGTGGCGGCGGTCCGGTCCGGATCCAGGCCGGGCGGATACTCACCCGATTCCTTGCCCTCAGCAACTATCTCGGCCAGCCGGGCGCGGAGCCAGGTGAAGGTCTCGGCGACCGGCGCACGCAGTACCGGGTCGGCGATCACGTCCGGGTCCGCGGTCAGGCGGCCCATCCTGCAGCCCTTGAGGACCTCACGGTCCCGTTGCAAATACCCAGCAATCCGCGCAGTCGCCGTCCCGGCGGTCGCCGTGCCACTCCCTGGACCCGTGGCGGCCCCGGAGAACTGCTCATCTGCGGCGGCGCGCAGTTCTGCGCCGGACCGCTCGATGGCCGCTTTGGCGAGCTCCGCCTTGCCGCTGAAGTGGTGGTACATGCTGCCCTGACCTGCCTCGGCGGCGAGCTGGATCGCCTTCGGGCTGGTACCGACATAGCCCCGTTCCCAGAGCAATTCCTGGGTACTGCGGATCAACCGTTCCACTGTCTCCACGCCGCCACTGTACCCACGCGTAGGTACAGGCGCTGTTACCAGCAAGTTTCACGACACAGCCGACCTCACGTGTGGTGCCCATGTACAGATATTGTCTGGCGGCATGGGCACCAGGGTCGCGATCGCCGTCATCACCTTTCGGCGACCCGCCCTGCTGGAAGCGCTGCTCGACAGCCTGCTCGCCCAGGAGCTTCCGGAGGAGGAGGACTACACCGTCCGGATCATCGTCGTCGACAACGACGACGAGGGCAGCGCGACCGAGGTGATCGAGCGCGCGGCCAAGGACTCCCGCTACCCGCTCGAGGCAGCGATGGAACCGGAGCCCGGAATCCCGTTCGCCCGGGAGAAGTCGGTACTGCTCGCCTGGGACGACGACGCGCTGATCTTCGTCGACGACGACGAGGTCGCGCCGCCCGGTTGGCTGAGCACCCTGCTCCGTGCCTGGCGCTCGACCGGCGCCGACGTGGTCACCGGGCCGGTCCGGGGCATCCTGCCGCCCGGCGCCCCCGCCTGGAACCGACACAGCGACGTCCACGACTCCACCGGCCGGCACGAGACCGGCGATCCGCGGAACAAGGCGTACACGAACAACACCCTGGTCGCCCAGCACGTCTACCACTCGGTGACGCCCAGCTTCCATCCTGCCTTCCGCTACACCGGCTCCAGCGACCTGCACTTCTTCCTCCGCGTGCACCGGGCCGGCTACCGGATCGTCTGGTGCGAGGAAGCCCAGATCCACGAACACGTGCCACCGTCCCGGACGACCCTGTCCTGGCTGGTCCGCCGCGCCTTCCGCTCCGGCAGCGGCGACACGATCAGCCGGCTGCTGATCCGGCCGGGCGTGCGCGGCTACGTCCTGGTACTGGCCTATTCTTTGGCCCGGATCGTGTCGGCCCTGGGGTTCGGCCTCGGCGGTCTGGTGCTCTTCCGGAAGGCCTACCTGCTGAAGGCTGTCCGCCGGTTCTTCTCGGGCATCGGGAGCCTCGCGGGGATAGTAGGGATCAACCATGACGAGTACCGGGAGCGGCACCATCCTGACGGTGACGACGGTCTGCCAGGCGATCTGGAAGGCGGAGCGGGAGCTGGATCTGCTGAGCTGGCAGATCGACGGCGTTCGGCCGTGGCCGATCATCCGGATGCGCATCTTCCATGAGCTGACCCGACGCAGCGGCCTGCACGGCGACCCCCACCCCGTACGCCGGACCCGCGCCGACCAGGTCCGCCTCGTCGGCAAGCACGTCGCCGGCACCGTCACCCGCAACCCGTTCCTGGCCCGCGGCTCGTACGACGCTCTAGTGGTCCCTCATCCGCGCAAACCCGGCGGCATCGAGATCTACACCGACTCGTTGCGCTCAACGCTGGGCAGCTCGGCGCTGGTGCTGGACTCGGGCATCAACGGGACGCCGCTGCCGGGGAGCGTCAACCTCGACTTCTTCACCTCGGCGGCGGGCGCTGTTCGCAGTCGGCTCGTGCATGCCCGCTGCGCTGAGATCGCGGCCGCGCTGGAGAGCGAGACGGGCGTCAAGGTGCCGGTCGCCGCTCTGGTCGCTCGCGAGGTGCCGAAACACGCTCGGCTGCGGGCGATCTATCGCACGCTGCTCAAGCGCCGCCGGATCAAGACCGTGTACGTCGTGGTCGCGTACTTCCACCAGCACATCGTCGGGGCCGCTCGCGACCTCGGCATCCGGGTCGTGGAACTGCAGCACGGCGCCATCAGCCCGTACCACCTCGGCTACAGCTATCCCGGCCGTCCCGACGTGGCCGACCAGCCCGACGAGCTGTGGTGCTTCGGCTCCTACTGGACCGACGTGGCCGAGCTGCCCGCGGGGATGAAGGCCGAGGTAGCCGGCGCCTCCTTCATCTCCCCACTGTCGCCGGGTGAGTTGGCGGCCAAGGACCCGCGCCTGGTCGTCTTCCTCTCGCAGGGCACGACTGGCCCGGCGCTGCTCTCCTATGCGGCGGCGCTGGCCGCAGCCCGGCCGGACCTCGACGTGGCCTTCCACCTGCACCCGAGCGAGCGCAGTACGGACTATGTCCTTCCTGAGGGCGTCCGGCTGTCTGCGGGCAACACGCTGTCCGTACTGGCCGCCGCGACCTATCAGGTGGGCGTGTCCACCACTGCTCTCTTCGAGGGCATGGTGCTCGGCTGCCGGACCGCGGTCGCCAACCTGCCCGGCCACGAGTACCTGGACCCAACCATCGCTCGAGGTGACTCAGTCCTCATCCCTTCGCCAGACGCCTTGGCCTCCGCCCTGGACAGCTTGCCCAGCGCATCGAGCCCCAGCAGCTACTACGCTCCAGCGCGCCCGCTGCTCTAGGGCTGCCGGCCGATGTAGCCGAGCAGCCTGTCCTGCAGGGGCGCACTCTCGGGTACGGAGACCTCTGGGCCGAAGACCTCGATACCGGGTCCGAAGGCGCCCGGAGTCCGGTACTGCTCGATCACCTCGGGCGGAATCGCGGAGTTGCTCGCCCACAACCGCTCCACGTCGACCGGGTCCATCGTCTCGTCCTGCCCGGTCGCGCGGGCCAGATCCCACCCGTGCAGGACCAGGTCGTCGCTCACCACCCGATCGATCTGGTCCGCTGCCGTCATCCGCCCGGCCGGCGTCTCGCAGTCCTGGGCGGCCAACTCCGGATCGTCCAGTACCGCCTCCACTGCCGTCCGCGCCGCCCGAAACGCGGCCAGCGGATCATCCTGCACCGAGGTCTCGAGTACCCGCCCAGCGGGCCTCAGCATGACGCCGTGCATCACCACGACGTGCTCGACGACGTCGCGTGCCGACCATTTCTCGCACGGCGACTGGTTCTCCCACTGCTCCGGCCGCACGCCCGCGACCTTCTGCTCGAACGCGTCCGCCCGGCGGCGGTACCGCTCCGCGATCTGGTCCATCACGCGCCTCCATCGCTCGCCGAAAGAAAATCCTCCACCCGGCCAACCTTTCGGGCAATAGCGCCGTCTCAGTGGGTGCAGGACCGAGGGGGTGCTGCCGACACAGACACAAAGGGGTTTGGGGACCATGAACAAGAAGATCAAGCTGGCCGTTTCCGCTGCTACTGCAGGGATTGCGGCCGTCGGCGCCGCCGGAGCGGTGCTGCTCGGCGCGCTGCCGAGCAACGCGGCCACCACGCACACTGTTGCCGCCAGCAACGCCACCGGCCTGAAGCCGTCCAGCCTGAGCTTCGTCAACGCCCGCTGGTACTGCATGAGCGGGAACTGGTTCGGCGGCAAGAACTGCCACGTCGGCGCGATCGTGCCGAAGGGCTGGAAGGTGACGTCGCTGAACCACAGCGACGCGAAGTTCACCCCCAAGTCCGGATCCTACTTCCTGCGGATCGCCGAGGGTCCGTACGACCTGACCACCAAGCAGGCCGTCGCGCAGAAGCAGAAGTCGCTCAAGGGCACCAAGAACCTCAAGGTGCAGGGCGTGGCCACTGCCCGTTCGGGCGGGATCGTGTACTCCACGATCGTCTACACCTACACCGACTCGGCCAAGCACACCCGCTGGGTCGCGACCCGTTACCAGGACGCGTACGGCCGGGGCAGCTCCGCCGGACTCGAGATCACCGTCGGCGGCACCGTCGCGGACAAGGCGGGGCTGACCACCGTGCTGGCGCGCGCGACCACGTCGGCGTACCTGGCCGGCTGATCGGCAGTTGCACCAAGGGGCAGAGGTTCGCGGGGGAGGAGAACCTCTGCCCCTGGTGCGTCGTCAGAAGGGGTGCAGGTCCACGGGGGCCCTGCATCTGAACGGGGGAACGCAATGATGAACAAGAAGCTCGTTGCCGGGATCGGGGCGCTCGGGGCAGCCGGTGGGGTGCTGTTCGGAGCGCTGCCGAGCGACGCGGCAACCAGTGCCACCGCAAGCACGCCTGGGCCGCTGCACTCCAGCCAGCTCGAGTACGTCACGCACACCTGGGCCTGCGGTGCCGACGCCGGGCTGGACGGCCGGGCCTGCCAGGTGGGCGCGGAGGTTCCGAAGGGGTGGACGTGGACCAAGGTGGATCGCTACCAGGCGCGGTTCGACAAGTCGAACCTCTGGATGGTGCGCATCGACGGCTACCTGCCGAACGCGAGCAGCACCGCGGCGATGGCCAAGGCCAAGCAGAAGGCGCTCCGCGGTACCGCCGGGCTGAAGATCCTGTCGGTGAAGTCCAGCAGCCTGCCCAACACGGTGACCAAGTCGCGGATCTACTTCATCACGGTGACCTACACCTACCGTGACGCCACCCGCGGCACCCGCTGGGTAGCCACCCGGTACGCCGACCCGATGGACCACGGCGCCGGCACCCAGGAAGAACTCACAGTCAGCGGCCGCCCCCAGGACGCAGGCGCCCTCGGCGTAGTCCTGAACCGCGCCACCCAAACAGTCGCACTAGCCGGCTGACCCGCTCACGGGTGAGTCGGAGGGGCCGACCGCTCGCGGTTGGGGTGAGTCGCACCCGGCCGGTCGATCCCGCACTCACGGGGTGATGAGCACTCGGTGGCCGGCTGGGGTGGTCTCGGCCAGGTCGTGGGCGGTGGCGATCTGGTCTAGCGGGAGCCGGGCGGCGATCGGATAACGCAGGTCACCGGACTGCACGGCGGCGGTGAGGTCAGCCGCCGCCGTACGGTTCGCTTCCTCGGGGAAGTCGTCGTTGCTGAGGAAGCGCAAGGTCAGGTTCTTGAAGGCCAACTCCCAGTACGGCACCGTCGGCTGGGTCTCGCGGGTCGCATAGGTCGTGATGGTGCCGCCGTAGCGCAACAGCTCGACATCAACACTCAGACCGGTGTCGAAGGCAACCTCCGCGACGAGGTCCACACCGTCCGGGCCAACCAACTCGTTGACCTGAGCAACGAGTCCACTGTCGGCGTCGAGCGTGTGGTCGGCCGCGAGCGTGTGGTCGGCGCCGAGTTCGCGCGCAGCCGGGAGGTCGGCACTCCGGCGTACGACGGCGATCGTCTTGGCTCCTCCTCGCTTGGCGACCGCCAGCGCAGCTCGCCCGACAGCACCCAAAGCGCCGGTCACCACAATCGTCCGGCCCTCGACCGGACCAGCCGCGAAGACCGCCCGATGCCCGGTGATTCCTGGAATGCCGAGGCCTGCGACGTCGTCGAAGGAGAGCTCGGCGGGGATGGCGACGGCGTGCTCAGCGGGGACCACGACGAACTCGGCCGCAGTGCCGAACGGCCGGTACGACTGCGCCAGATAGACCCACACCCGCTCACCGACGCGGGCAGCGTCCACCCCGGCGCCGACGCGGCCGATGATGCCGGCACCGTCGCCATGCGGGATCACCCGCGGGTAGGTCATCGTCGAACCCCACCAGCCCTGGCGCTTGCCGAGGTCACCGACGTGTACCGCCGACACGGCGATGCTGACCCGGACCTCACCCGGCCCGGGCTCCGGATCGGGCAACTCCCCGACCTGGAGAACCTTCGCGGCCGGGCCCTGTTCGTCGTACCAGGCCGCCCGCATTACTCCGCCACACCTTCCTCGGCGCTGACCAGAGCGTCGATCGCCGCGAAGAAGCGGGCGATGCCGGGGAGATTGCCGCCCTTCTCCCGGGAAGCGGCGAAGTCCTCGGGCGTCTCCCACTCGACGATGTCGAGCCATTCGTCGTTGGGGAGCTTGACCAGCTGGGCCCGGACGAAGCCGGTCCGGTCGGTCGCGAAGTCGGCCAGCATCTCGGGCCGCGCGGCCAGCACCTCTGCTTCGCGGGCGGCCTTGAAGCGGGTCAGTTCGATCGTGTTCATCGTCATCCCTCTGATTGATCACTGATTTTGATCGTCACTAATCCTTACTATAATCTCGAACCAGTCGCCATGCCCAGATATTCCCGGGCGCTCAGCCTGCCGTGTAGGTCAGGTGCAGGAGTGGGTAGGGCTTGCCCATGCCGTCGAGGTCCGAGCGGCCGGTCACCTCGAGCCGTTGTGCAGGTAGAAGCCGATCGCCTGTGGATTCTGCTCGTTGACGTCCAGCGTCCGGGCGCCGAAGGCGGTCAGGGCATGACGGAGTAGTAGCTTGCCGCCGCCTTGGCCGCGGGCGGTTGGGTGGAGGAAGAGCATCTCCAGTTTCTCGTTCTCGACGCCGGCGAACCCGACCAGCAGGCCGTCGTCGTCGCGTAGGCCGGCCAGGTGCTCGATCTGGGCGAAGCCTTGGCGGACCAGCGGGCGGAAGATGTCGATGTCCGAGTCGGCGACGAAGTTGTGTGTTGCCCGGATGGACGCCTCCCACACCTCGGTCGCCCGGCCGTACTCGTCCGGGCGGATCTCCGACACGATCATGTCGTGTACAGCCTCACGACGCCGTCGGCGGAGCGGACCGTCCAGCCATCCGTGTGGTAGGTGATGATCTCGCCGGCCTGCGACGACTCTTCACCGGCCGAGACGAGCTCGATCCGCCGGACGGACTGCTTCGTCCCCGCCACGATCACCTTGCTCCTGGCCTCGAGCACGTTCAGCGCGGCCGACTTCCGGACCAGCGCCGCACCCGGATCGCTCAGCTTGAGCACCAGCTCCTCCGGCGTGAACATCGGCGCCTCCGAAGCCAGCGCCGGATCCTGCGGCGCTCCCGGCTCACCCGCGAACGCCCGCGCCGCTCCCTCTTCCAGTACTTCGCGCAGCATCTCGCGCCAGGCCTGGAAGATCGCCGCGCCGGTGAGATTCTCGGGCAGCGGCCGCTCACGCTGACTCAGGATCGCGCCGGTGTCGAACTCCGCCTCGGTCCGGTGCAGCGTCGCGCCCACCGTGGTCGCGCCTTCGAAGACCAGCCGGACCGGGTTCGGCCCTCGCCCGGCCGGTAGCGGCGACGGGTGCAGGTTCACCGCGCCGTACGTCGGGATCTTCAGGATCTCGGCTGGGATGAGCCGTGGGAACGCGGCCGAGATGACCAGATCGGGCTCCAGCGCCGCGATCGCCGGCGCGGCCACGGTGCGGAGCTTGCTGGTGATCAGGACGTCGGCGGTCCGCGGCAATCCGAGCACGAACGGCGGCGCAGCCGCGTCGTACCGGTCGCCGGCGCCGGCGGGAGGCGTCACCACCAGCACGATCTCGTGGCCGTTCTCCTCGGCCCACCCGGCGATGTTGTGGTAGCCGGGCAAGAACGCGTTCATCGTGACGATCCGCATGGGGCCTAGTCAATCACTGCTGTTCAATCGATATTCGACGCTGCCCAGGCGGAGAGGTCGTCGCGGCGGATCGCGGCCGCCATCAGGTCGGGGAAGAGCTCGGGAGTGCACGCGAAGGTCGGTACGCCGAGGTCGGCGAGGGCGGCCGCGTTCTCCGCGTCGTACGACGGGGTGCCCGAGTCCGAGAGCGCGAGCAAGGCGATCAGCTGGACGCCGGACTCGACCAGGTTGCGAGCCCTGCGCAGGAGTTCCTCGCGGATGCCGCCTTCGTACAGGTCGCTGATCAGGACCATCACCGTTTCGCCTGGCCTGGTGATGAGCTGTTCGCAGTACGCGACGGCGCGGTTGATGTCGGTGCCACCGCCGAGTTGGGTGCCGAAGAGGACGTCGACCGGGTCGTCCAGCTCCTCGGTGAGGTCGACGACGGCCGTGTCGAAGACGACGAGGCTCGTCCGCAGCGCGCGCATCGACCCCAGTACTGCGCCGAAGAGGCTCGCGTAGACGACGGATTCGGCCATCGACCCCGACTGGTCGATCGCCAGTACGACGTCCCGCTGCACGCTGTGATTGCGCCGGGCGTAGCCGACCAACCGGTCCGGGACGATCGTGCCGAGCGTCGGCGAGAAGTGCTTGAGGTTGGCGCGGATCGTCCGGTCCCAGTCGATGTCCGAGTGCCGTGGCCGACCGGTCCGGCCGGCGCGGTCCAGTGCGCCCGTCACCGCCGCCCGGGTGCGCTCGGCGAGGCGGGCCTCCAACTCGGCGACGACTCGGCCGACTACCTCGCGGGCAGTCTGCTTGGTCTCCTCGGGCATCACCTCGTTGAGCGCGAGCAGGGTGCTGACCAGGTGGACGTCGGGCTCGACCGCATTGAGCAGCTCGGGTTCCATCAGCATCCGGGTGATGCCGAGGCGCTCGACCGCGTCACGCTGCATCACCTGGACGACGGTGCTCGGGAAGTACTGCCGGATGTCGCCCAGCCAGCGGGCGACTCTTGGCGCACTCGACCCCAAACCAGCGGATCTCTTGGTGCCCGGTTCGCCGCGTTCGGCGTCGTACAGGGCCGCCAGGGCCGCGTCGACGGAACGATCGGCGGAGGACAGCTCTGAGCCGGTCTCGGGGTCGGCCTCGCTGCCGAGCACCATTCGCCACCGGCGCATGCGTTCGTCGTCCGGCATCGTCACACCCCCAGCAATCGCTTGACGACGGGGAGAACCGATGCCGCCAACAACGAATCCAGCTCGTTGTCGTCGGCGATGACGGCGGCTGCTGGGTCCGCGAGTGCGCGGGCACGGTCGCCGATCGAGCGGCGTTCTGGTGAGGCGAAGGTGCCGAAGGTCCTGCGGAGCAAGGGCAACGCCTCCAGGAACGCATCGTCGGGGATCGCCGCGAGCCAGGTATCGACCAGGGCTAGCAGGCGTTCGTCGTGGACCAGGAGGAGTCCACCACCGGCCAGGAAGCCCTCGACGTAGCCGGCCGCGTCGGCTGTCGGCGTACCGGGCGACAACGCTCGGCCCAGCCTCAGGGCGACCTCCGTCGCTTCCAGTCGGGAGGTGTCGAGCATCAGGCGGGTGAGGCGGCCGGCGATCAGAGGCGGTACGGAGGCGCGGTCGCTCAAGCCCTGCAGGGTTGCGAGCCATTCTTCGCGGATGGCCTCATCCAGCAGGGCCGTCGCGTCTTGGACGTCGTCGATGAGTTCGAGGACCTTGGCGGCTGCTTCGGGGTCGAGGCCGTGGACGGTTCGGCCGAGGCCAGCGCAGACGCGCGAGACCATGCGTCCGGCGACCAGGCCGAGGCCTTCGGCTGATGAGCCGCGTACGTCGCCGTACCGGGCGGATCGTGCGAGGGCGGGTAGTGCTGCCATCAGGTGGCCGACGTCGGCGTCCTTGGCGGCGCGGGTGTCGACACCTTGGAGGAGCGTCGGCAGCGCGTCTGCGAGGTCGGCCAGCAGGGAACGCTCCAATGCTGAGGTCACCTCGGCCAGGGTCGCCGAATCCTCGGCGGCTTTGAGCATCGTCGTTGTGGCGGCGCCGAGCACCGTAGTGCCATGGGCGCCGGCGGCAACGAGATCGACCTCCAGACCGGGATCCCAGGCGAGCTTCCAGCTCTCCCGGAAGGTGCCTTGGTTGCGGCGCTCATCCGCGGTCGGCAGGCCCCAGTCGATGCCGAGGATCCTGAGTCGGTGCAGCAGGCGCGATTTCGCCAGGTCGTTCGGCTTGCGCAGGTCCAGCTCGATCACCCGCTCGGCGGCGTCTCGCTTCAACCTGAGGGTTTTGGCCTGCGCGGCAAGGTCAGCCGCGACCGGTGCTTGCGGAGTCTCGGCCGGTACTTCGCCCAGCAACTCGCCGACGACGGCCTCGCGGGTGACCAGGTTGAGCAGTACCTCGTTGCCGCCACACATCACCGCTCGAGTGGCTTCGGTGACCTCGCTCAACCCGGCGAGGGGGCGTTCCCTCAACGCAGCAAGGGCATCTGCGAGGCGTACGGCCTCGATGATGTGCGCGCTCGACACGGGGAGGTCTTCTTTGCGGAGTACCTGGGCGACCTTCGTCAGCCACCGGGTGGTGATCTGGTCGGGGGCGGTGAAGAGATGGTGGTACCAGCCTGGTGAGGTGACGCCGGCGCCGTACCCGCTGGCGGTGGCTAGGCGGCCATGCGTCCACGGCACCCAGGTACAGGCGACCTTGCGCTTCGGCAGGCCCCTCAGGATCTGCTGGTCATGTGTTGCCGTGGGCAAGGGGATTTGCAGGGCCGGGACATGCCAGGCGCCGCAGACGACGGCGATCCGCTCGAATCCTTCCTTGATCGCCTTGCGCAAGGTCGTGCGCATGTACGCCTCGCGCTGCGCCTCCCGCCCGGTCGCTTGCTCGCCACGGCGCAGCTCGGTCATCGCCTCGGCGATGACCGTGAACGGCTCGGCGCCGTCACGCCGGTGCTCGATCACGTCGTCCCACCAGCGCTCGGGATCGTCGTACCCACCCGCCGCGGCCAGCGTCGCCAGCGGATCCGCCGATGCTCCCCTGCGCTCTTCCTTCCCCGAGCTACCGAACTGGTAGGCGGCCGGCAGATCACAGAACCGCACCGGTACGCCGGCCGCCAACGCGTGCTTGATCGCCTGCCACTCCGGACTGAAGACGGCGAACGGCCAGAAGGCGGCCCGGGTCGAGTCGTCCGCCGCGTAGGCGAGCAGTGCCACCGGCGGCACCATCTCCTCGGAGGCGGCGAGCTCGACCACCTTGTCGGCCTCGGGCGGTCCCTCGATCAGCACGATGTCCGGCTGCAACTCCGTCAGGGCAGCCGCCAGCGCCCGGGCGGACCCGGGACCGTGGTGCCTGATGCCGAACAGGTGAACGGTCATCCCGAGATGTCCCGGCATGCCCGGTAGAAGTCGGCCCAGCCGTCGCGCTCGCGCACCACGGTTTCGAGGTACTCCGACCAGACCACCCGGTCCGCTGACGGGTCCTTCACCACGGCTCCGAGGATGCCGCCGGCGACGTCGTTCGACCGCAGTACGCCGTCGCCGAAGTGCGCCGCCAAGGCGAGTCCGCCGGTGACGACGCTGATCGCCTCGGCCGTCGAGAGCGTGCCCGACGGCGACTTGACGGCGGTACGGCCGTCTTCTGTCCGGCCGGACCTCAGCTCGCGGAACACGGTGACGACGCGGCGGATCTCCTCCAACGCGTCATCCTGCTGCGGCAGCTCGAGCGACGAGCCGAGTTGGGCGACCCGGCGCGAGACGATCCCGACCTCGTCCTCGGCATCGTCGGGCAGCGGAAGTACGACGGTGTTGAACCGTCGTCTGAGCGCACTGGACAGTTCGTTGACGCCCTTGTCGCGATCGTTGGCGGTCGCGATGACGTTGAATCCCTTGCGGGCCTGGACTTCCGTACCCAGCTCCGAGATCGGCAGCGCCTTCTCGGACAGGATCGTGATCAGCGCGTCCTGGACGTCGGACGGCATCCGGGTCAGCTCTTCGATCCGGGCGATCTTCGCGTCGGCCATCGCGCGGAACACCGGACTCGGCACCAGCGCCTGCTCACTGGGGCCTTGGGCAATCAATTGCGCGTAGTTCCAGCCGTACCGGATCGACTCCTCGGCGGTGCCGGCCGTCCCCTGCACGAGCAGGGTCGAATCGCCGCTGATCGCCGCGGCCAGGTGCTCGCTGACCCACGTCTTCGCAGTACCCGGTACGCCGAGCAGTAGCAGTGCGCGGTCCGTCGCAAGGGTGGCGACGGCGACCTCGACGAGTCGCCGCGGGCCGACGTACTTGGGGGTGATCTCGAGGTCTCCCGCCTTGCCACCCAGGAGGTAGGTGACCACTGCGGCCGGCGAAAGCTTCCACGAGGGTGGCCGGGTGCGGTCGTCGGTGGCTGCCAGGGCGGCCAGCTCGACGGCGTACTCGTCCTCGGCGTGCGGGCGCATTACCTCGGTCATGACAGCTCCTCGTACATTTCACGACGGAAATTCAGGGTCTCGACCAGGCGCCGCCGCCAGGTGTCTTCGTCACCGGTCTGCTCGCGGGTAATCGGATGGTCCAGTACCTCGGCTGGTACTGCGCGCGCTGCGATGCTCGCTAGTCGTGCATGCCGGCGATCGGAGCCGAGGCTGGCCAGCTGGTCAAGTACCGCCTTGCCCAGCTGGGGCGGCCAGGGCACCGGCAGGCCACCGACCAGGTCGGCGATGTCGACCCGAGCGCGTAGTAGCTCGATGGCCGGCACCCATTCCTCGGGCGGCAGGATTTTCAGCAACTCCGCGACCCGGCCGCCGGTCCTGGTGTTCGCCAGCAGGATCGCGCGGGCCCAGTCGGCGTTGCCTTCACGGACGGTCGCTTGTGCCCAGGCGACTTGGAGCACCTCAGGCGAGCAGCCTTCGACCGGCAGCTTGAGGTAGTCGAGCTCGTACGTCGTCAGTGGGGCGGCGGCAAGGATCTGGCTGAACCACCAAGCCCGCTTGCCGAAACCGTCCTGCGGCTCGGGCTCGATACCGTCACGCTCCATCGCCTTGGTCAACCTGGTCGGGAGGTCGACGGCGAGAACGCCCTGGCTGACGGTGAGATGCGACCAGACCCGCTCTGCCATGCGTACGCCGTACTGCGAACCCGGGACGCGCTGCAGGAGACCCGCCGCCGCCCGTCGAACCTCCTTCGAGCGATCGTCCAGCGCCCGCTCCAGAAACGACTCGTCCGCATCAGTCAGGTCGGCTGCCAGCAACCCGAGGAAGTCAAGCCGGACAGCGGCCGGCTCGGCGGGCCAGACCTCTTCCAGCGCCTCCAACGCTGCCGGCGGATCACTCTTGCGCAACGCGCGCAGCCAGCTGCGACGCTGGGTCGGGTTGCCGTGGGTCCAGTGATCGTTGCCTTCGACAACTGCTTCGTGCAGGAATCGCCAGTCCGGGTTGAGATCCGCCAGCCAGCTTGCTCTGCGGCCAGCTGCTTTCACGACCAGTGGCCGGTACTCCGCTCGGTTGCGCGCGTAGTCGGCCAGGGCGGGGAGGAGCTCCGGCGGGACGCCCCAGCCCTTGGCGTCGGCGGCTCTGAGCCACTCACCCAAAGCGGTGCTTTGGAAGCCGGTGAGCATGGCGGACAGGCGGCGGATGGCGGCTGGTCGTGGAAGCGGGCTGTCATCGCCCTGGGTTGCGGGCAGAGGAGTCAGGCCTTCGAGGGGTACGCGGCCGGCTCGCTTGTAGAGGGTCGCGAGTGCGGCGGCGTCGAGTAGGCCGCCGTCGCCGAGTTGCTCCTGGATCTTCGGCGGGAGTTCCTCGAAGCGGGGTGGTCTGCGGTCGGTACCGAGCAGTGCTGAGCTGACCAGGCCGTCCCAGCCCCTCATGACAGGATCACCGGGCGGTCGCCGTGCCAGCAGGTCATCGGCTTGAAGCCTGCTCGGTTCCACTCGCCGGCGACGGTCACTGGGTCGCCTGCGGAGACGGCTAGCAGCTTCCAGAGGTCTACGCCGGGTAGGACTTCCAGTGCGTCTTGGTTGGCGTCTATGAGGGCCCAGTTGTCGCCATTGGGGGTTGGACGGACGTCTGCGAGGACCAGGGGCCAGCGCTCGTTCCAGGGGTCGGCCGCTAGCGATTCGACGTAGGAGGCGAGGGCTTGCTTGGCGGTGAGGCCGCCTGGGCGTGGGGCTGGTAGGCGTGGGGCGGTTTGGGTTAGCAGGGCTCGCATGGGGAGGGCGCCTGGGTAGTAGGAGAGGACTGCTGGGACCAGTTCGCCGGGGCGGGCTGGGAGTGGGTCTAGCTGGCGGCCGCCGGCTGCGAAGGTGAGGATGAGGGCTAGGCGTCCAGTGGTGGAGCCGCGCAGCCACAGGCGTCGTACGGTCAGGTGGTCGTCTGGTTCGATTACGCGACCTAGGACCAGCCAGTCGTCTTCTACTTTCTCGCCTTCTGCGAGGACGCGGGCGGTTTCGACGGTCCAGCCGATGCGGGACTGGACGGTGTCGGCGAGGCTGGGTGGGAGCTCGGGGAGCCGCTTGTGGGCCGAGACGATGAGGTGGATGAGGGAGAGCTCCTCGAGGAGTTCGCCCGGCCAGCCGTGGGTGCGGCCGACTACGGCGGCGGCTCGGCGTACGGCGCCTGCTACGCCCGGGGCCTGTGCGTCGACCATGCGGGCGGCTAGACGGCTCAGCTCGGAGTACCCACGCTGCTCGAACCCGCCGAGGCCGCGGCGTACCTGATCATCGAGCCAGCTCTCCAGCTCGGCCATCCCGGCCGAGACCCGATCAGCCCGCCGAGCCACCCGCTGCTGCGCCGCCAACGGATCCGCTACCTCACCCGGCTTCTTCTCGGCCTTCTCAGCAGCCTTCTCCGCCCGGCCCGCCCGCTCCTCGATCCAACTGGCGACCCACTCCGGCTCGGCCGACTCCGTCAGCTGCCCAGCCGCCGACAGCAACATGATCCCGAGCGCGTGCTTACACGGAAACTTCCGACTAGGACACGAGCACTTGAACGCAGGCCCCGCCAGGTCGACCACCGTCTGATATGGCTTCTTCCCACTCCCCTGACACAGCCCCCACAACGCCCGCTCCGAGGCCCCACTCCCCGACCACTTCTCCACCCGAGCCAGCCCCTGAGCAGCCTTAGCCGAAGCAGCATCCGGCGCCAGAGCCACCACCCGCTCCACATCCCAGCCCGCCACCACACCCCCCGCCGCTAAACCACCCACCCCGCAGAGCATGCCACCCTCCCCCGACACCCCCACCAACCGACCACACACCCCCACGCTCGACACAACCAGCGGCCTTGAACACCAAACGGCGGCCTTGAACACGAAATAACTTGTCCAAGGTCCCCACATGGTGTTCAAGGTGCCCAGTTCCATACGCGCGGTCCGGACATCAGGTGGGCCGTTGAGCTCGCTCGACCGGTACGCCGGTGAGCCGAGCCGGTCGGCAGGTATCTCGGGTGGGGTGGCTAGTTCGACGGTGGGCGGAGGGGCGTCGGCGTACTGGGTGTGGGGTTAACCGAAGGCTTGGCGGTCCTGGTCGTGTTGGGCCGGGTAGCCGTTGGTGGCGGGGGCATGGGGTGGGTGGACCGCGTGGTCGGAGTGCTCGTGGGACGGGCGCGCGGCATGGCCGGAGTCGCCGGGCGATGGGTGGGCGGCGTGGTCGGAGTCGGCGCCGTGGGGGTTGGTGATGGCTGGGGGTGGGGCGGCGGGCGGGGTGGGGGTGTTGGAGAGGCCGTCTCGGATTGTGCCTAGGAGGCGGTGCTCGACCGCTTCCAGTTCGGCTATCCGGTGGCGGATGGCTTCTTCTTCCTCGCGGGCGGTGGCTAGTAGTTCGTCGGCTTCGGTGCGGGCTGTTTCGCGGAGGTGGTCGGCGGTGCGTTGGCTGGCGGAGAGGACGCTCAGTTCGTAGCGGCGGAGTTCGTCGACCAGGTCGTCGTTGGGGCGTTGGGCGTTCAGGAGGGCGGCAGCCGGGTTGGACGGGTCGACAGGTGCCGGGAGGGTCGACTCGAGGTCGGCGATCTGCTGGTCGACTCGGGTGAAGAGGTCGGCTACGTCTGTGCGCATCTGGCGGATGACGGTCGCGGCAGCTTGTACGCGCTCGCTGGCCTCACGTTCGCGTTCACGCGCGGTCCGCTCGGCCGAGGTGATCACGTCGAGAGCCACCACAGCAGCCCGCTGCGCCGGATCATCCGGTGCGCTCACCTCACCCGATCCCCCGACCCCAGCAGCACCAGCTCCGGCAGAACCAGCGCCGGCACCAGCGGCGTCCGTGTTGTCCGTTATTCCGACTGTGCGGCGAAGGGGGACCTCGCGGATGAACAACACCGCGAGCAGGCTGACCACGGCTGAGCAGGCTGCGATCAGGAAGATCCGGCCGGTGGCGTCGCCGTATGCGTGCCGCACGATCTCACCCAGCTGGGGTGGGAGCGAGCCGACGTCGAGGACGCTTGTTCCGGAGCCGTCTTGCAGGGCTCGGCCGGCGGCGGCGCCGTCGGGGCCGAGGGCCTGGAGGTTTTCGGTGATGAGGTCCTTGACCCGCGTCGCCAGGACCGCTCCGAGGACCGAGACGCCGACGGCACCGCCGAGGCTGCGGAAGAACGTCACCGACGCACTGGCCGCGCCGACCTCGCTGACGTCGACCGTGTTCTGCACGGCGAGTACGAGGTTCTGCATCATCATGCCCATCCCGATGCCCATGCCGAGCATGCCGAGGCCGATGTACCAGTACGGGCTGGTGTGGTCGATCGTGCCGAGTACTCCGAGCCCCGCCGCCAGGAACAACCCGCCGAGAACCAGGTACCGCTTCCACTTGCCGAATCGCGTGATCAGCTGCCCGGCGCCGACCGACCCGAGGAACGAGCCGAACATCATCGGGATCGTCAGCAACCCGGCCTCGGTCGCGCTGTAACCGCGAGCCAACTGGAAGTACTGGCCGAGAAACACCGCACTACCGAACATCGCGACCCCGACCGCGAGGCTCGCCACGATCGCCAGCGCGGTGGTCCGTTCGCGCACCACACCCATCGGTACGAGCGGCTCACTCGCCTTGGTCTCCACGACGACCGCCAGCAGCGCAAGCACCAGGGCACCGCCCAGATACGCGCCCGTCTCCCACGACCACCACGGAAAGTGCGAGCCGGCGAACGACACCCAGATCAACGGCAGACTGGCCGCGCCACTGATCAAGACAGCGCCGAGGTAATCGATCCGCACCCGGCGCTTGACCAGCGGCAGATGCAGGTAGCGCTGCAACACGACCAGGCTGATCACGGCCAGCGGGACGCAGACGTAGAAGCACCAACGCCACCCCAGCCAAGACGTGTCGACGATGACCCCACCGATGAGCGGGCCGCTGACGGTCGCCAACGCCATCGTGGCACCCATGTACCCGGAGTACCGGCCGCGGTCGCGCGGCGGGATCGCCGCCCCGATGATCGCCTGGGCCAGCGCCATCAGCCCACCCATCGCGAGCCCCTGCAGGACCCGCGCGCCGATCAGGAACGGCACGTTGTGCGCCATCCCGGCCAGCACTGACCCGATCACGAACAACGTGATCGCGAGCTGCACGAGCAGCTTCTTGCTCATCAGGTCGGAGAGCTTGCCCCAGACCGGCGTCGACACGGTCATCGCGAGCAAGCTGGCGGTGATCACCCAGGTGTACTGCGTCTGCGACCCCTCGAGGTCGGCGATGATCGTCGGCAACGCGTTGCTGACGATGGTCGAGCTGAGGATCGCGGTGAACAACGCGGCCAGCAGCCCGGCCAGGATCTCGAGGATCTCCCGATGCGTCAGCGCCGGATCCCCCACGGCGGCCGGTGGCGCCGGCAGCGCGGTGGGTCGTGCGTCGGGCGGTGCCAAGGTCTCGGTGGCAGACATCGTGTGTCCGTTCTCCTGCGCGCTGGGTCGATCAGGCCGGCGCAGCTGATCGAGCTGCCCCGGGGCGGAGGAGTACGGCCGGCACTTCGCGGTACGGCGAAGCCTCACCCGACAGTGAACGTATTTGGTTGCAGGACCCAACGATAAGCCCGGTCGCCAGGAGAGGCCCCGGCGGGCCCTGACAGCACCACCGGGGCTTCTTGTTGATTACTCAACGGGTCTGAACTGTACGCCTGGAAACGCTTCCCCAGGCAGTCTCGTCTCAGGAATCGGGCAGGGTCAGGCGAAGGCCCGGACCAGCACGTCGAGGCAGGGCGGCGCCGGGCTTTCCCGTACTACGAGCTGCCCGCTGACCGTCATCGGCGGGTCGAACGGGCCCATCCACAGCGGCTCCTCGCCCGATTCGCAGGCGTTGCCGTAGACGACGGTCCAGGCCGGCGACCCGTTGGTCATCTCGACGACGGTGTCCTCGAAGTTGGTCACCGGGCGTCCCGTCAACGGCTCGAATCCAGCCTCCCGGCAAGCAGCCAACAGACGATCAGCCAACGTCGGATCGTCCGGCGGCAGCCGCAACGGCAACGCTGCCAGATCGACGAGCTTCACCCCGGCATCGCTCCCGTACGACGACGGCAGCAGCACCGACAGCGGCTCCTCCCACAACGGGATCGCCCGTACTCCGGCCGCAGTCACCGGGCCCCGGACGAAGGCCATGTCGAGCTCCCCGCTGCGTACCGCCTCCACCTGCTCGCCCGGTGGCCGGGAGTTGAGTTTTATCTCGATCCCCGGCGCCGCCTTCCGCAGGGCGGACAGCCCGCGATCCAGCCGCTCCCGCAATCCGGCGCTCGAACCGATCCGGATTACGCCGGCCTGGCCGGCCGCCAGTTCCGCCGCCACCTCGGTGGCACGGTCCGCCGCGGCCAGAACCGCACGGGCCTCCCGGAGCATCCGCTCGCCATCGCCGGTCAGAGTGACCCGTCGCGACGACCGGTCGAGCAGGCGCAGGCCGAGTTCGCGTTCGAGCCGGGCGACCTGTTGACTCACGGCCGGCTGGACGATGGCGAGCCGCTCGGCGGCCTTGCCGAAGTGCAGTTCCTCGGCCACGGTCACGAAGTACCGGAGTTGCCGTAGCTCCATGGACGCCCCCATCAATCACGGATCCTTATCGCTGAACAGCGTAATCGGGTCTTGGTCCCGAGCCCCAGCACTCGTTGACTGGTGGACATGAGAATCGGACTCTGGATCGAAGACGCCGCCCGCCGCCTCGACGAGATCGCTGCGGATACCCAGGCCGCGCAGGAGCACGGGATCAGCCGGATCTGGTTCAGTCAGCGCGACGGCTGGGACTCACTCTCGCTGATCACCGCCCTCGCGCCACTCGTGCCGGAGATCCGGTTCGGCGTCGGCGTCGTACCGATCTATCCGCGGCATCCGCTCGCGCTGGCCGCGCAGGCGCTCAGCGTGCAGGCCGCGACGGGCAATCGGCTGACGCTCGGCATCGGCTCGAGCCATCCGGTGATCGTCGAGGGACAGTACGGGCTGTCGATGGACCAGCCGGCGAAGTACATGCGCTCGTACGTCGAAGTACTGGCTCCCCTGCTCGCCGGCCGGCCGGTCGACCACGAAGGCCTGCTCACCGCCAGAGGCAAGGTGGCGATCGACGGCGCCGAGGCGCCCGAGCTGCTGATCGCGGCGCTCGGCCCACGCATGCTCCGGATCGCCGGCGAGCTGACCGACGGCACGATCACCAGCTGGGCAGGCCCTGAGGTGATCGCCGACTACATCCGCCCGACCCTCGACAAAGCTTTACCCGGTAAGGAAATCGTCGCCTGCGTCTGCGTCGCCGTCACCAGCGATCCGATCGCCGCTCGGCAATGGATCAAGGATCACTACGGGCTGGCCGGCTCCCTGCCGGCCTACCGCGCGATCCTCGACCGGGGCGCCGCCATGGGACCGGAGGACACCGCAGTACTAGGCGACGAGGCCGAGGTCTACCGCCAGCTCCAGCGGTTCGCCGACGCGGGCACTACCGAGTTCATGATCGCCCCGGTCGGTACTGCGGAAGACCGGGCCCGGACGATCGCCTTCGCCCACTCACTCTCACACGCTGACGCGTTCCCCCAGTAGCTGTACTGCGTTCGCTGTCGTGCGGGTCCGCCAGTTGGCGGCAATGGGTGATTGGTCGAGGGCAGCGATTTGCGCGGCAACCGCCGAAGCCGGAGTGAAGCAGTGGTCGCTGCCGTAGAGGAGATGGTCGATATCGGCCACCGGGGTACCGGCGAGGTCGTACCAGAGCCCCTGCAGTTCAGAGGAGACGCTGGGCAGGTCACCGGAGGTAGGTCGGTAGGGATCGAGGCGGTCGCCTAGTAGCGGTAGAACTCCGCCGGTGTGGGTGACGATGAACTGGACCTTCGGGAAGCGGCTGAAGACCCCGGTCAATGCCAAGTCGGCGACTGCGCGCGCACTGTCGAACAGGAACTCGATCATCGGCCGCGGCCGGTCCAGCGCAACCTGTCGCCACTGCGGCGGCGAGGTGGGATGCAGGAACACCACCGCCGCCCGCGCATCCAACTCCCGCCACAGCTGATCCCACGACGGGTCTCCCGGGTACTGCCCGCCAGCATTGCTGGTCAGTACGACGCCATCCGCCTGCAACACATCCAGCGCGTACTGCGCTTCCACCAACGCCCCATCGACATCCGGCAACGGCAGGCTCGCGAAGAACCCGAACCGACCCGGGTGCTGCCTGCCCAGCTCGGCCGCTGCTTCGTTGACCCGCCGCGCGAGCACCTGCGCCCGGAAGTCGTCTCCGAAGTGGACCCCTGGCGACGACACCGAGAGCACCGACTTGGCGATCCCGGTGTTGTCCATCAGGTCCAGGTGCCGCTGCGCACTCCACTCCGGCCAGGCCGGCAGCCCGTCGGGCCGGACATGCCCGGCCCGCTCGGCTGCTGCGACGTAGTCCGGAAGCAGGAAGTGCGCGTGGACGTCGATGAGTCCCATGATCAGACCGCTGGGTGCAGCAGGTCTTCGAGCCCGATCCGGCGCAGGAGCTCGGCGCGGACCCGATCGGCGACCGGGTTGACCACGGAGGCACCGTCCTCGGACGGATCGATGTGCACCCGGAACGGACGACGGCCCTTCTCGGTATCGACGACAGTGACGATCGCCTTGGCCACCTCGGCCACATCCGCCCACTCGGGCTCGAGTTCGGCCAGCTTCTCCGAGACCTGGTCCATCAGGCCGGCGTACTTCTCGTCGTACGCGGCGGCCACCTCTGCGTCGTACGGCCTGCCGCTGTGGGCGAAGTGGTTGGTACCGCTGGTGAAAGCACCCGGCACGATGATGGTGGTCTCGATACCGAACCTGGCCAGCTCCAGCGCGTAGCTGGCGGCCAGTGCGTCCATACCGGCCTTGGCTGCGAAGTACGGAGCCAGGTACGGCGGGGTGCCGCCGCGGGTACTCGAGCTGCCGACCCAGACCACCAGCCCGTCGCGCTGCTCGCGCAGATGCGGCAGGGCCGCTCGGTTGAGTCGCTGCGTGCCGATGACGTTGGTGTCGTAGATGTCGGCCAGCTGCTCCGGGGTGAACGCCTCGGCGGGACCGAGGACCATGTGACCAGCGTTGTGGATCAGTACGTCGAGCTTGCCCTGCTCGGCGATGACCGTCTGGACGGCCTGCTCGACCGACTCCTCGGTACTGACGTCAAGCTCGACAGCGCGGAGGTCGACGTGATGCTGGTCGGAGTACTGCTTGGCCTCGGCCGCGGCTGAGGCGTTGTGACCGGCGAGGCCACGCATTCCGGCGTACACGATGTGGCCTGCGTCGGCGAGCGCGTGGGCGGCTAGGGCGCCGAAACCGCTCGACGCACCGCTGATCAGGATCGTCTTGGTCATGCCGCCGAGCCGCCGTTCGCGTAGATGACCTGGCCGTTGATCCAGCGAGCGGGACCGGCCAGGAAGTGGACGATCTCAGCGATGTCCTCGGGCTGGCCGAGGCGCTCCAGCGGGGGCTCGGCGGTGATCCGGTCGATGATCTCCTGCGGCTTGCCGTCGAAGAACATGGCGGTCGCGGTCGGGCCGGGGGCGACGGCGTTGACGGTGATGTCGCGGCCGCGGAGTTCGCGGGCGAGGATCAGCGTGATCGCCTCGACGCCACCCTTGGACGCGGCGTACGCCGAGTAGCCCGGGCGGGCCAGCCTGGTGAGCGAGCTGGAGAGGTTGATGATCGCGCCGCCGCTGCGGACCCGGCGAGCAGCCTGCTGGTCGACGACGAAGGTGCCGCGGAGGTTGGTCCGGATGACCTGGTCGAACACGTCGAGGTCGAGGTCGCTCAGCGGCGACAGCGGCATGATGCCGGCCGCGTGGACGACGACGTCGACGCCACCGAACGCTTCCTCGGCCCGGTCGAAGAGGGCGCTCACGGCCTTCTCGTCGGCGACGTCGGCCTGGACCGCGATCGCCCGGCCGCCGGCCTGCTCGACCTCCTTGACGGCCTGGTCGGCCTCGGCGGGGCTACCGCTGTAGGTCACCACCACGGCGTATCCGTCCCGCCCGAGGCGGCCGGCGGTCTCCCGCCCGATTCCCCGCGAGCCGCCGGTCACGATCGCGACCCGCTCGGTGGTGGTTGTGTTCTCAGTCATCGTCCTGCTCCAGATCTAGGTGTCGTGGTTTTTGCTGACACTTAGATCTTGCTGCGGAGGATGGATCAAGTCCAACGACTCATCTCGATGGACAGATCAGTTTCATTGATCCATCAGATCCCGACCGACCTCGGTTCCGGCGGGGTGCTGCAGGTGGGCGGTGACCAGACCGAGCAGCGCCCGGAGCGCGGCGGACGGCTTCCGCTTCCGGAGGGTGGCCATGTAGAGCGACCACTGGAAGGTCTCGCCGACGATCGGGATCGAGCGGATCTTCTCGTCGCCGGCGACGGCATAGCCGGGCAGGATGCCGAGCCCTACACCGTGCCGGACGAACTGGACGCCGTTGTCGATGCCGAGCGCCTCCACCACGACGTGCCGCTCGAGACCCGCCGCCTCGAACTTCTGGTCGATCAGCGTCCGGGTGCCGAAGCCCGGCGGGAAGTCCACGAAGGCCTCGTCGGCGAGGTCGGTCAGCACCACGGACCGGCGCCGTGCCAGCCGGTGACCGACGGGTACGGCGAGCACCTGCGGCACCTTCAGCAGCTCCCACGCGGTCAGCTCCCGCGGCACACTGCCCGCACCGACACCGAGGAAGCCGACGTCGATGTCCCCGTTGCGCAGCCCGACGACCACCCCGGCCGACCCCTCGGGCTCGACCCGCAACTGCAGTTCGACGTTCTGGTACCGCCGCCTGAACTCACCAGCCGCGGCAGGCAGGTCGATCAACCCGAGCCCAGGCAACAGCCCGACCCGCACGCTCCCGCGCATCCCCGCGCCCAGCTCGTCCACCACATCCCGGGCCCCTTGCACCGCATCCATCACGGCCAGCGCCTCGGGTAGCAACGCAGTACCAGCCTCAGTCAGTACGACGCGCTGCGCGTTCCGCTCGAACAGCGTGACCTTGAGGTCCTTCTCCAGCGACGCGATCGCCGCACTGACCGCACTCTGCACCACATGCAGCCGTCGCGCCGCCAGCGTGAAACTCCGCTCATGCGCCACCGCCACGAAGTACTCCAACTGCCGCAACTCCATGCCAGAGGTTAGCCCCGCCCAGCCCACATCGCGTGACCACCGGCTAGTCGGTGAGGGATCTGATTGTCTTGGTGATTTCGTCCGGGGACTCCTCGGCCATGAAGTGGCCGGCGGTGGTGGTGGAGTGGTGGAGGTTGGGGGCCCAGGCGGACCAGAGGGCTGCCGCGTCGAAGCCGAGGGCGGAGCCCCAGTCCTGCTGGATCACCGCGACGGGCATCGTCAGCTTGTTGCCGGCAGCAAGGTCTTCGCGGTCGTGGGTGATGTCGATGCCGGCGCTGGCTCGGTAGTCGGCGACGATCGAGGGGATCGCCTCGCGGGAGGCCTTCAGGTAGGTGGCGCGGATGCCGGCGGGGATCGCGGCCGGGTCCTTGATCCACAGGTCCAGGAAGTAGCCGAAGAAGGCGTCGGGAGCTGAGGCGATCAGTTGCTCGGGGAGGCCGGGCGGCTGGGCCATCAGGTACAGGTGGAAGGCGACGGCCGCGTTGACGCCGTGCATCGCGTCCCACATGTCCAGGGTCGGCAGTACGTCGAGGCAGGCCAGGTGAGTGATCTTGTCCGGGTGGTCGAGCCCGGCCCGGAACGCCACCAGGGCACCGCGGTCATGCCCGACCAACGCAAAGCGCTCATGACCCAGAGCTTTGGCCAGGGCCACGATGTCGGCGCCCATCGTGCGCTTCGAGTACGTCGTACCGTCGGCCTCGACCGGCTTGTCGCTGTCGCCGTACCCGCGCAGATCGGGGCAGATCACGGTGTGATCGGTGGCCAGCGAAGCGGCGACGTGCCGCCAGATCAGGTGGGTCTGCGGGAAGCCGTGCAGGAGCACGATCGGGCTGCCTTGGCCGCCGACGGCCGCGTTGAGTGAGACACCTTCGGCGACCTCGATGCGCTGGTAGCCGAATCCAGGGATAGTCATTTCGTCTGTCACACCCCGAAGCCTGCCGCGCGCCGATGAGCATCCGATGAGCAGCGCTATACGGTGACCGAGTGGTGGCTTTCGGCGTACTCGGACCGGTCACGGCCTGGCGGGACGGTGTGGAGCTCGCACTCAAGGGCCCGCGCCACCGCGCAGTACTCGCCCGCCTGATCATCGCCCGCGGCCGCGTCGTCCCCGTCGACTCGCTGGTCGCCGACCTGTGGACGGTCCCGCCGGACGGCGCCACCAGTGCGGTCCGCACCTTCGTCGCGGCACTGCGACGAGCATTGGAACCCGACCGCCCACCGCGTTCAAAACCCACGCTGCTCATCACCGATGGCCCCGGCTATGCCCTGAAAGCAACAGACGTCGACGCCTGGCGCTTCGAGCAGCTGATGGCCCGGCAGCCAACACTAGAAGAGCTACAAGAAGCACTGGACTGGTGGCGGGGCCCCGCCTACGCGGAGTTCGCCGACGCCCCCTGGGCCCACGCCGAGCGCTCCAAACTCGCCGAGCTCCGGCTGACCGCCATCGAACGCCAAGCCGAAGCCCAACTCGCCTTGGGCCTCGCAGCGGACGCAGTACCGACCCTGGACGCGCATGTGGCCGAGCACCCGTGGCGCGAGGATGCCTGGCGCCTGCTAGCGCTGGCCCTGTACCGCTCCGACCGCCAGGGCGACGCTCTAGCCGTACTACGAAACGCCCGGACCCTCCTGATCCAACAACTCGGCATCGACCCCACCCCAGCCCTCCAGCAACTCGAGACCGACATCCTCAACCAGTCCGAGCACCTGAACCCCCAAGCGGCCGGACAGGTCTGGGCCAAAGCCACTGCCGCCTATGACCGAGCTGTGGCCTCCACCGCACGCGCACGGCTCGAGTCGACCGTCGGACTCCTCCGCAACCTCGCGGTGACCGGCGGAACCGGCCTGGAAGCGGCCCGCGAACACAGACTGGCCGCCATCACAGCGGCCGAGGAACTGGGCGACCCCGAGCTGACAGCCCGGGTCATCGGCCTGTACGACGTACCGGCGATCTGGACGCGTTCCGACGACCAGCAGCAGGCCGATGCGATCGTTGCCGCCTCAGAGCGGGCTCTGACAGCCGCGACCCAGCCGGCAGCCCGAGCCCGTCTCCTGGCGACAGTGGCGATCGAATCGCGCGGCAGCAACAGCACCCGAGCACTAGCCGCAGCGCAGGAAGCAGTAGAACTCGCCAGACAGCTAGAGGACCCGGCCCTGCTCGCCTTCGCCCTCAACGGCCTGTTCATGCAGACCTTCTACCGAGCCGGCCTGGCCCCAGAACGCGACCAGATCGGCGCCGAGCTGATCACCTTGGCCAGTCGCCACGACCTGACCACCTACGAAGTACTGGGCCACCTCATCCGCGTGCAAGCCCGAAGCGCCCTACAGGACTTCGCCACTGCCGACACCCACGCAGCAGCCGCCGATGCCCTAGCCGCAAAGCGAGAGCTGCCGCTAGTAGCCGTCTTCACCACCTTGTACCGAGCCATGCGGGCAGGCGACGAAGCCGCGTACCAGCTGGTCGACGCCTCAAGCATGCCTGGCCTGGTGGCGGACCTGCAGCAGGCGACCCCGCAGACAGAACCACGCAACGACCTCCTGCTAGAGGCCCATTGGTGCCAACTCGCCAAGACAGCCATCGAGCAAGGGGATCAGCCAACCATGCGGCGCGCCCTGGACGTACTGACTCCTGCGGCCGGCCAACTGGCAGCAGGTAGCGGCCTGGTCAACCTCGGCCCCATCGACCAGTACCTGGAAGAGCTCAAGGCCCATGTACAGAACGACAAGCCGACTCCGACCTAGGCACATGGACCTCCAGACGCTGGTACAGGACAAGATCGACAACCTGGTCTCCTCTGGAGCCGATACCGGCATACAGGTGGCGGTCTACCGCAAGGGTGAGCTGCTCGTAGACGCCGTGGCGGGCGTGGCCGACCTCGCGACCGGACGACCGGTCGCCAAGGACACGCTCTTTTACAGCGCCTCGACCGCCAAGGCAGCCACCGCGACGATCGCGAACGTCCTGGTCGACCGCGGTCTGCTCGCCTACGACCAGCCGATCGTCGAGCTGTGGCCGGAGTTCGGTGTACCGGGCGGCGGCAAGGAGAAGGCGACGCTGCGGCACGTGCTCACGCATTCGGTCGGCCTCCCGGCCTTACCGGCGTGGACCACGGTCGAGGACCTGACCGACTGGTCCACCATGACGACTGCGCTCGCCGAGGCCGAACTGTGGTGGGAGCCCGGCGCCAAGACGACCTACCACGCCCTGACCTTCGGCTTCCTGATCGGCGAGCTGATCCGCCGGGCCACCGGCAAACCGATCTCCGAGGTACTCCGCGAGTTCGTCACCGAGCCACTCGGCATCGCCGACGACCTGTACTTCGGAGTCCCGGCGACCGAGTTGCCCCGGGTAGCCAAGCTCGACGGAAGCGAGACGCTGCCGCCTGGCCCGTTCGGCAAGCTGATGCCGGCGGCCGTGATGGCGACCGCCAGGTTCGCCAACCGCGCCGACGTACTGACGGCGGACATCCCCTCGGCCGGCACGCTCACGGCGCGCGGGATCGCGAAGCTGTACGCCGGAATGCTCGGTGAAGTGGATGGAGTGCGACTGTTCAGCCCAGCGCGCACGAAGGAGATCACCAGCCCAGCCCTGACCGGGGTCGACGAACTGATGGGGAATCCAGCGACCTGGACGCTGGGACTGCCGCTCGGCCGCCTCGGATCTTCAGCGACACAGGCTCGGACAACGTTCGGCATGCCGGGGACCGGTGGCAGCGCGGCCTGGGCAGATACCGCCAGCGGTGTGAGCTTCGGGCTGACCAAGAACCGGTTCGACCCGAGCGGGGCCGAGGCCGCCGTGGCGATCGGCAACCTGGTGGCCGGAACTACTGCTGTGTAGTTAGGACTTGCGGACGGACTGCTGGTCCACCCAGACCAAGTGGCCGTGGTGGCTGACCAGCACTTCGCCGCTGCGGTGGGCCAGCGCCTGGCCGGCGATCCATCGACCGCCCAGCTGGACCTGGACTTCTTCCGGCCGCGGGCTGGTGGGGCGCACGGAGGTGGCAACAGGCATGGCACCAGACTTCTGAACAGGGGCGGAGACGGTTTTACGGCGTCGAACAGCAGGGATCGGGTGGTGATGCAGATCGGTCATAGTCGTCCTCGGCAGGGACCGCAGTCGTCGACGCATCCAACGCCGGCTGGCTGCTCAACCAAAGGCCACCTTACAACCGGTCACCACCGCGAACCCAGCGGTATCTCGAACTGTCCGAACACCGGAAACCCGGCGTTCATTCCCAACCAGGTAAGGACTTTTCGAACCGTCCGTCCCTAAATCCGTCCCGCCCCGCCCCGCACGATCGGGTCAGCCGCGGTCCGGGAGTTGCTGCAGCGCCCAGCCGTTGCCGTCGGGGTCGTCGAAGAAGACGAAGCTGCCCCAGGCGAAGTCCTGCACCTCGCTGACCTCGACTCCGCGATCGACCAGCTCGGCCCGCGCGGCGGCGACGTCCGCGACCACCACCTGCAGGCCGCGCACGGACCCCGGCTCGGCCTGCGGCATCCCGGTGCCGATGGCGATCGAGCACGCCGAGCCGGGCGGGGTCAGCTGGACGAACCGCAGTTCGTCGGTGACCTGGTAGTCGTGGTCGGCGTTGAAGCCGATCTTCTCGGTGTAGAACGCCTTGGCCCGGTCCACGTCCGCGACCGGCACCGAGACCAGCTCCAGCTTCCAGTCCATCTGAGTTCCCTCCCACTCGCTGATGAGACTCAGAACGTATCGCGGGTAGCGGTCACCTTCTGGCCGCTACTCGATCGCTTGCTTGCTGTCACGGAGCGTGGGTACCGGGCTGTCATGACCACGCACCCGGAAACCATCCACGAGGACCATCAGGAGCAGCATGTCGGCGCTCTGGTCGCTCAGCTCAGCAACGACGTGAGCCGGCTGGTTCGCGACGAGTTGCAGCTGGCCAAGGCCGAGCTCAAGGACAAGGGCAAGGAGGCCGGGATCGGCATCGGCTTGTTCGGTGGTGCCGGAACGGTCGCCGTGTACGGCGTCGGCGCGCTGGTCGCCGCGGCGATTCTCGGGCTGGCTGCGGCCGTACCGGCCTGGTTGTCGGCGTTGATCGTCGCGCTGGTGCTGTTCGCGGTCGCCGGCGTCGCGGCGTTGCTCGGCAAGCGGCATGTCGGCCACGCCACTCCGCCGCTGCCGGAACACGCCGTCGAAGGCGTGCACGAGGATCTCGAGGCCCTCAAGGGCCACCAGCCGGAAGGAAAGGTCAGCGCATGACCACCACCAAGGACACCAAGATGACCGAGGCCGAAGCCCTCCGGGCCGACCTCGAACTGACCCGCCGGCACCTGGCCGACACGGTCCAGGAACTGACCCGCCAGCTGAACGTCCCCCGCCGCATCAAGGAATCCGCGGCAACCGCCGGCCACCGCGCAGTACAAGCAGCCGGTACCGCCGGTGGGCGCGCCGTGCAGATGGCCGGTACTGCGGGCGAGCGCGCCAAGGACGGCGCCAAGAACCTGCCGACTCGGGCCAAGCAGATGCCCGCGACTGCGCGGGAGCACCCGAAGGCGGCTGCTGCCGTCGGCGGCGCCGTGGCGTTGGGTGTCGGGGCTGCTGCTTGGATCGTGGGGCGGGGCCGGTGAGTAAGGCGGCCAAGATCGCTTACCGGCCGTTCGGGCTGTTGTCGGGGATCGCGGGCGGGCTGGTCGCGGGTGCCGTGTTCAAGCAGGTCTGGCGACGGATCAGCGACGAGGACGACGCACCCGACGCGCTGCAGTCCGAGTACCCGTGGCGCCAGGTCCTGCTCGCCGCCGCACTGCAGGGCGCCCTGTACGCCGTGGTCAAGGCGGCGATCGACCGCGGTGGCGCGAAGGCGTTCGAGCGCTGGACCGGGGAGTGGCCCGGGAACTGAAGGATGTGACCCAGACCTCGATTGAGGACCGGATCGAAGGGCACTGGAAGGTAGCAAGACAACGGTTGCCATCGGCCCCGGCGTTGAGCAGACAGCGCCGGGGCCGTCCCCTGCGTTGTCGGGTAAACAGCCGACACTTTCTTCGTTCTGTGTAAGGGATTCGTGTTCTCCGCGCCGAACCCTCGACGGGTGACGGTCGGTAGCACTAGCGTCGCAGGCTTCTGGCGGTCGAGTGTGTGGAGAAGGTCCGACAGGCATGGACGTCGATTTACGGTTGGTGCGCTACTTCCTGGTGATGTCGGAGGAACTGCACTTCACCGCCGCGGCACGCCGGCTGTACGTCTCTCAACCAGCCCTGAGCAACCAGATCCGCCGGCTCGAGACCCAGCTCGGCGCGCAACTGTTCGACCGCTCGCCCCGCGGCGTGACGCTGACCGCCGCCGGTGACGCGTTCCTCCCGCACGCGCGCGGCGCGCTCGAAGCGATCAGGTCGGGAGTCGCCGACGCGACCGCTGCCGCCCAGCGCGATCAGGTACTCCGGATCGACGTGCTGCACACCAATCTCGCCACCCCGCGCGCCGTGCTCGCCCGGCTGCGCGACCGGCTGCCCTCGTTCCGGCTCGAGATCACCAGCCGCGGCACCCGCGAGCAACAGCAGCGCCTGCTCGCCGGTGAACTCGACCTGGCCCTCTGCGGCTCCACCGCCCGCTGCCCCGACGGAGTCATGCAGCGGATCATCCGCCGCGAGGCCCTCGGGGTCGCCCTCCCCGCACGACACCCACTCGCGGCGGCCGAGTCGGTCGCAGTGCGTGAGCTGACCGACGAACTGCACTACCTCCCCCAGGACGACCTCGCACCGGAGTGGAACGAGTTCGTCCTCGCCTGCTGCCGTACTGCGGGATTCGCCCCGCGCCGCCATCCCGCGACCGGCAGTTCGGCCGCCGAACTGGTCAAGGCCGGCGAGTGCGTCGCGCTCGGTCTCCTGTCGACGCCCTACCCACCCGGTGTAGTCGTCCGGCCACTCGCGGCCGGCGTACCGCCGTACGGCTGGTCACTGCGCTGGCGTGACTCACCCCGCACGCCGGCAGCCGCGCTGGCCGTGTTGCGAAGTCTCGACTGAACGTTGAGGGCAGCCTGCGAGTTCGTGTAATTCGACCCTCGGGTGCATAACTTCGCGATTCATGGGGTAGGAATGACTCACACAGATATTGACCGCGGTCCAGACATGTGCCGCGCCGTGACTCAAAGTCGCGAGGTCAAGAATCATGGTTACCGTACTTGCCGAACCGAAGAAGCACAGCGATCCGAAGCAGCAGCGCGATCTGACCACCCGGGACCTTCTCACCCGGCGCGCGCAGTCCACCGACGAAGCAGTCCGGCAGCTCCTGCTGGACGAAGCGATCGAGTTGAACCTCGGAATCGCCCACAGTATCGCCGGCCGTTTCCGCGGCCGGGGCGTCGAATCCGACGATCTCGACCAGGTCGCGTACCTGGGGCTGGTGAAGGCCGCCCGCAGCTACCGCCCGGACACCGAGACACCGTTCCTCGCCTACGCCGTACCGACCATCCGCGGTGAGGTGAAGCGCTACTTCCGGGACTGTTCCTGGACCGTGCGGATCCCGCGCAGACTGCAGGAACTGCAGGGCTCGATCGCCTCCGTGCGACCGCAGCTGGTGCAGGACCTGCAGCGTGATCCCACCCTGGAGGAGCTCGCCGAGCGAGTCGGCACGACGGTCGCCGAGGTCGAGGCGGCGCTCGCGGCCGACGGCTGCTTCTCCGTACTGTCGCTGGACCGCCCGCTCGACGGGGAGTCCACGGCCAGCCTGGCCGACACGATCGCGGACGAGGAGGACAGCGCGTTCGAGCGGACCGAGGCGGTCGCCATGCTCGAGCCGGTGCTGAACGACCTCAACCCGCGCGAACGCAAGATCCTCGAACTGCGCTTCATCGAGGGTCACACCCAGGCCGACATCGGCGCCGAGATCGGCGTCAGCCAGATGCAGGTCTCCCGCTTGCTGCGCGGCATCCTGGACCGCCTGCGCGAGCAGATCGAGCCACCCGCCGCTGCCGCCGCCTGACCCTCCCGTCAGACCTGGCAGCGCGCTCCCCGCGGTGGTCCGCCGTAAACTTGTCTGCGCGGCGGACCACTAGCGGAGGGTTCATGCCTGTCTTCGTGGTTCAGCAGCATGATGCGCGGCGGATGCACTATGACGTACGCCTGGAAGTGGATGGCGTCCTCAAGTCGTGGGCGGTTCCGCGTGGGCCTTCGCTTGATCCTGTGGTGAAGAGGTTGGCGGTGCCGACCGACGATCACGCGATGGAGTATGCGACGTACGAGGGTGTGCATGAGGGCGCCCGGTATGGAAGCGGCGCGGTGATCGTGTGGGATGCAGGCGACTATCAGAACCAGACGCGGGACAAGGACCGCAAGCTGGTCAAGCCGGCGCTGGCGATCGAGCGCGGGCACTTCCGTTTCGCCTTGCAGGGCGTGAAGTTGACCGGTTCGTGGGCGTTCACGCGGACCGGGCGTGACGGCGACTGGCTGCTGGTGAAGGTCCGCGACGAGGCCGCTGATCCTTCGCTGGATCTGACGGTGGCCGAGCCGCGGTCGATCCTGAGTGGGCTGACCATCGAGGAGATGGCGGCTACCGCAGGCTCAGCCTGATCACCGCGGTGATGATGATGCCGCCGGCAACAGCCAGCAGCATCGGCACCTTGGCCAGGCACAGTCCGCCGGCAGTCGCCGTACCGACGATCTTCGTCCAGTCCAGGGCCTGCCAGTGCTCGCCGCCCAGCTCGGTGACGATCAGGCCGGCCAGCAGGACCGGAGCGGTCAGCGCGGTCATTCTGATCACGCTCGGTGGGAGTTTGTGGTGGCCGATGACGAGCGGTGCGCTGGCCTTCATCAGCCAGCTTATCACGGTCACCGCGAGGACGGACAGCCAGAGCTTCATGCGAGATCGCCTTCCTTCTGCGGCAGTACGCCGAGGAGTGCTGCCGCGATCGCGCCGAGCAGGGCGTAGCTCGGGGTAGTGACGAAGAGCAGTCCCGCGGCGATCGTGGCGCCGAGCAGGGCTGCTGTCAGGGCTCGTTTGGAGCGGCGCAGTTCGTCGAGGGCGAGGATCAGGAAGAACGCCGGGAAGGCGACATCGAGCCCGAGCTGGTGCATCAGGTCGAGTGACGGCGAGGTCAACGCGCCGACCGCCGTACCGGAACTCCACAGCAGCCACTGCGGGACGCTCGCACCGATCAGCCGGACGACGTCATAGCCGCCGTTGTTGCGATGGGCAACCACAAACGACGCGTCGCACAAAGCCTGCGCCTGGATCGCCCGGCTGATCCGGCCGCCCTCCAGGCTGTTGTTGAGCGCGACGCTCATCACCAGGTACCGCGCGTTGATCAACACCGCCGAGATCACTGCCGCGACCGCCGACCCGCCGGCCAGCGTCGTCAGCAGGGTGAACTGAGCCGACCCCGAGAACGCGAACATCGAGAACAACACCGGCAACCCGAAGCCCCAGCCCCGCGCAGTCGCCTCCGCCCCGAAACTCAACGCCAGCACGAACGCAGCCGCGCCTGGTCCCACCCCCATCCGCATCCCCGCAACAAACTCCCGCCTTCGCGTCAGGCTCTTCATGACGGACTCCCAGTACCTGGGTGAAGCCGCTGGTAGTGCCTCTTCGCCCGGGCGCGATTCCCGCAGTCCCCCGAACTGCACCACCGCCGAGACCCGTTCTTGCTCCGATCCAGGAAGAGCCACCCACACCCCGAGTCCTGGCACTCCCGCAACCGCCCCAGATCCTCCCGCTCCACCAACCGCCCAGCCGCCAGCACCAACTCATCCACCAGCCCAGCCCCCCGCCAATCCAACGGCCGCACGCCGCTGGGCGTGGCCCGCTCGATGGCCCCCGCCAGCAATCGCTGCAGTTCCCCCAAATCCGCCGCCTCCATCCCGCGCGCCACCGGAAGCACAGCGCCGTAGACCACCTCGCGCACCGCAGCAACGCGCTCGAGCAACCCTCCGGCCGCCTCCGCCCCGGCGCTCTCCGGCGCCGCTCCCTCCCCGCCCCCGCTCGGCAGGTCGGCGAAGCCGACCGCTGCGCACCAGGTGGCCAGTGCTTCTGGGGTTGCGATTCGGTCGATCGTGCGGCTGGGGTCCAAGCGCCAGGAGATGGTGTTGAGCAGGTCGAGGGCTCCGTGGCCGCCGATGAGTTCGGGCTGGTAGGTCATGCAAGATCACCTCACCTAACAAGCTAAATGAGTTTTGATTGTTAGGCAACGCGTGGCCGGTTTCGGACGCGACGGTCACGGCTCACGGGGTTGACCGGCGCGGAGGGTGATCACAGAATCGTGCACACTTCTGACTCCTTTGCCGCCCGGAGGACAGCAATGCGCACAATCGCAGGTATCGCCGCTGGGGTGCTGATTGCCGCACTGGTCCCCTTGCCCGCCCACGCCGCACCCCCACCGGTGTGGACCCACAGCGCCGCCGACCGGCTGTTCGCCGGTACGACGAGACCCGCCGGCGCTCCGACCGCGATCGACCTCTACGCAGCCCGCAACGAGACCGAGGCGGCGCAGATCGCAGTACGGCCGACTGCTGCGATCACCGGAGTATCAGTCGCGCCGAGCGCACTGACCGGCCCCGGCGGAGCGACCATCGCCGCAAGCGAGATCACCGTCCGGCGCGAGTACCTGCACCCCAACGTCATCCTGCTAGGCGATGCCGAAGTGGAAGCAGCGCCAGGTGGCGGTACGGCGTACTACGACGCGCTCGTCGAAAACACCCCGCGCGCTCTGGCCGCCAACCTCACCCAGCCGTACCACTACAGCGTCCACGTCCCCACCAATCAGCCACCCGGCGTCTACACCGGCACAGCCACCGTCCAGAGCAGTGCGGGCAACGTCGCAGTACCGGTCCGGCTGACCGTCTACCCGACGACCATCCCACCGACCAACCAGTCCACCTTCAAGCTCAACAACTGGACCACCTCGGCCGGCTGGGACTACGACGGCACGATCAAGTCGATCCCGATCCAGTACGGCGTCCAGATGTACGACGCCAACTGGTGGAAGGTGATCGAGGCGATGGCCCGCAACCACGCCAAGCATCGCAACAACGTGGTCTTCGCCGACTTCCAGGCGCTGCTCATTCCCGACACCGTCATCGATGCTGCAGGCAACTACACGTTCGGGTGGGGCACCTTCGACCGTTTCATCCAGACGTACGCCGACGCAGGCGCGCTGCAGTGGATCCACACACCCCACCTGCTCAACGGCGGTACCAGCCCGACCCTGGAGATGCTCAAGCGCGGCCCCGACGGCAAGACCCAGATGGTCGCCGTCGCCACCAACACCGCGGAGTCGAACGCCTATCTGGACAAGGTGTTCCCGGCGCTCAAGCAGCACCTCGACGCCAAGGGCTGGACCGACAAGTTCTACATGAGCGCCAACGACGAGTCGAGCCACCCGCAGGAGATCACCGCGGCCAACTGGCTCTACGCGAAGTACCGGCAGTCGTTCCCGAACCCGAAACTCAACGAGGCCGAGCTCGCCATCAACAACCCGCCCGCGACGGTCACGTCTAACACCCCGATCCTCAATCTGTACGAGGACAACGTCGGCTACTTCCAGACCAAGCGGCTGAACGGCAACGAGCTCTGGCTCTACAACTGCATCGGCCCGCGCGGCCCGTACCTCAACCGTTTCATCGGCTCGCACCTCGACAAGACCCGCCTCACCCCGCTGCTCGCCTGGAAGGCCAACGCGGTCGGCTACCTGCACTGGGGCTGGAACTACTGGTTCCAGAACGTCGGCGGTCCGTACGTCCAGTTCGACACCTTCGACGGCCCGCAGACCGGTGACAACTTCCTGGTACGCCCGAATCGAACGGCCTACGACCTGTACGACAGCGTCCGCAGCGAGACGCAACTCGACGGAGTCGAGGACTACGAGCTCTTCACCAAGCTCGCCGCGACCAAGCCGGTACTGGCCAAGGCCCTCGCCAACTCCCTCATCACCAACTCCTACACGATCGACCACTCCGGTACTGCGATCGACGACGTCCACCGCCAAGTCCTCGACGCCCTCGCCAGCGGCGGCCCCGACCAGACCTTCCCGTACTCCGACGACTTCACCGCCGGCGCCTCTGCGTGGCAAGCAGGCAAGGGCACCTGGACATCGACGAGCGGCGTACTCAGCCAGACCGACACCTCCCGCTGGGACTTCGTCAGCGGACTCGAGGGCCGCGCGTACGCCGACCTGACCGCGAGCGTCGACCTGAAGATCACCGGCGTGAACAGCAACGACGGCAACAACAACTGGGCCGGCCTCGTCGTCCGCAACCTCAACACCACCGACTTCGAGAGCGGCTACCTGGTCGCCCAGCGCAACAACGGCGAGGTGTTCGTCTATCGCAGCGGCACCAACCTCGCACATGCCCAAGCAACCGGCTACGCACCCGGCCAGTTCAATCGCCTTCGAGTGGTTGCGCGCGGCAACACGATCGCCGTCTACGCCGGATCGGGACAAGCACCTGTACTGACCGTCACCGACAACGCGTTCAGCGCCGGTGGCGTCGGACTGGCCAGCGGTGGCGTCAGCGTGCAGTTCGACAACGTCCGGCTCAACCCGGAGACCAACCCGGCGGAGGCCCGGCCGGTCACCGTCAGCTCGACGTACGACGGCGATGACTGGAACCCACGGGCGGCGGTGGACGGACGGCGTACCTCGGTGACCGGCTCGATGGGCTGGACGAGCGCCGCGGCAGCATCAGCGACCGACGCGCAATCCATCCAGCTCGACCTCGGCTCGGCCAAGCCCGTGAGCCGAGTGGATCTCTACCCGCGCAGCGACGGCGCCAACGCGGGGACCGGATTCCCGATCGACTTCACCGTGCAGGTCTCGGCCGATGGCTCTTCCTGGTCGACGGTGGCCACCAAGACCAACTACCCGAAGCCGACAGCGACCGCCCAGACCCTCCCCTTCGCGACCCAGAACGTCCGCTACGTCAAGGTTGTCGGCAACAAGCTCAGCCAGGACAACTTCGGCACCTACCGCCTGCAGTTCGCGGAAGTAGAAGTTGCTGGCGGCAACCTCGCGGCGGGACGGGCGGTCAGCTCGTCGACCTCGTCGGAGTTCACCGCCGAGGGCTGGTTGCGTTCCAACCTCACCGACGGCTCCCGCCAATCCAGGCTGTGGAACTCAATGGGCTGGACCAGCGCGTCCGTCGCCGCCGGCAGCCCGCAGTACGCGAGAGTCGACCTCGGCGGCCCCAGCCTGATCAGCCGCGTCGACCTGTACGCCCGTTCCGATGGCGCCAACACGGGGAACGGGTTCCCGATCGACTTCACCGTCGAGACCTCCCTCGACGGCACGACCTGGACCCCGGTGGCCACGGTCAACGACCTGCCGCAGCCCGGCTCCGGCGTACAGGCCTACACGTTCCCCGCGACCACTGCGAGGTATGTGCAGGTACGCGGGACCGAGCTGCGCCCGGACGGAGAGAGCGGCTACCGGATGCAGCTGTCCGAGCTGGAGGTCAGGTGACTCACCAGCCGTCGATGTGCAGTACTTCCTCGACAGGCTGGCGTGGAGCCGGCTTGAAGGTGTCGCCGGTGTAGTACGCGGTCGGGAGCAGCACGGACTGCCGGATGTCCTCCGGTAGTCCGAGCAGCTCCGAGATCTCCTGCTCATAGGTCATGTGCAGCGTGGTCCACGCCGTACCGAGGCCGCGGGCACGAGCAGCGAGGCAGTACTGCCAAGCGGCCGGCAGGATCGAGCCCCAGATGCCGGCCTGGTTACCCGCACCCAGCGACTTCACCTGCAGGCAGGGGATGACCAGGACAGGCACCTGGCCCATCTTCTCGCCCAGGTAGGCGACACTCGACCCGACTCGTTGCTGCACAGGCGCCCTGTCCGGGTCGTCGGCGTGCAGGCGGCCGGCCGCACCCGGGGACTCCAGGTACGACTCGACGGAACGCCGGTAGTACTCCCCGATCGCTGCCCGCTTGTCCGCATCGGTGATCACCAGCCAGTGCCACGTCTGCCGGTTGCTCCCGGACGGTGCCTGGAGCGCAATCTCGATGCACTCGCGGATCAGCTCCATCGGCACCGCCCGCTCGAGGTCGAGCCGCTTGCGGACGGTCCGGGTGGTGGTGAGCAGTTCGTCTGGGGTCAGGTCGAGTGTTGTCACCGCATCAGTTTGTCAGCACACGTAAGTGCTGTTGGGGTGGACCTTCTCGCAGTAGCGGATGTGGAGGTGGTTGTCGTGGGCGGGCCAGTTGGCGGTCAGGCCATCGTTGATGAGGGTCGGGTCGTTGAACCAGATGAACTTCACGTGCCCGGGAGCCGCCGCCCGGACGGCTTGGACGAGTTGGCGGGTCGCGGCGCGGTCGTACGTCGTTGACTGCCAGGTGATCCGTCCGGCGGTGCACTGCGCGTTGTCGGTACGGATCGGCCAGATGTCGATGTCCATGCCGTTGTCGTGGCTCGCGTGGCCGGGGATGTCGCCGCCGTGCTCGAAGCCGGCGTCGCCGTACCCGACCTTGCCCTGGTTGGTGCTCGCGAAGGAGCGGGTCGCCGCCTCCAGTTGGGCGACAGCGGCCGCGGCGGCCCAGTTGGCGGCCGTGCCGTTGCCGTCGGGGTCCTGGTCGCAGAGGTTGGCGGTGAAGTCGGGGTAGTCGTAGTGCCAGGTGAGGTTGCGCCAGGTGATCGGGCCGACGATGCCGTCAGCGCCGATCCCGGCGTGCGACTGGAACGCGACGACGGCGTCGCGGACCGCAGTACTGAAGACTCCGTCGACGGCGAGGCTGAGCCGGCGTTTGGCGTTCAGCTCGACCTGGAGCGCCTTCACGGCCGCGTTGTTGTCGCCGAGCCGGATCGTGGGCACCAGCGCACCCCAGGTCTGCGGGCCGACGATGCCGTCGGAGCCGAGGCCCTTGGCGCTCTGGAAGGCCTTGGCAGCGGTCACGGTGGTCGCGCCGAAGACGCCGTCGGCAGTCACCGACTGACCGTTGTGCTGCAGCAGGTACTGGATCGCCTGCACGTCGGCGCCGCGGTTGCCGGAGTTCTGGGTCGGGAAGAACGCGTTCGCATACGCCTGGGCGCTGCCGGGGATCCCGCCGATCAGCAGGATCACGGCGAGCAGAGCTAGACCTGTTCTTTTGAGCGAGGGCACGGTGGTCTCCATTCGGGGCGGTCGAGTCCGTGAATCAGTAACCTCTGCTGGCCACTTTCGGACACAATTTTCCACACCGCAAGAGGTCGGGGTGCTCCAGTCCCGCCTGCGACCGGAGCTACCCGGCGGACCGCCCATGCACGCACAACCCCCGCCACTCACCCCGACACACCAGGGGCAACCGCTTGCCAGCCGAGTTAGGCATGCACGGAGGACCAACCGTTGCTGCTAGCAACCAAACCGGCCTGCCGGTTCTCTCCGCCCGTACGACCCAAGCGGTCCGGCCCTCTACTCGAACGGGGCCGGGTCTCCTGCGCCGACCCGGACGACCTCGGGGGTGTCCTCGGAGAAGTCGACCACCGTGGTGGGCTCGGTGCCGCAGTCGCCGGAGTCGATGACCGCGTCGATCTGGTGGTCCAGGAGTTCCTTGATCTCCCAGCCCTGGGTCATCGGCTCCTCCTGGTCGGGCAGCAGCAGGGTGCTCGACAGGAGCGGCTCGCCGAGCTCCTCCAGCAGCGCCTGCGTCACCACGTGGTCGGGGATCCGGACACCGACCGTCTTCTTCTTCGGGTGCAGCAGCCGGCGCGGGACCTCTTTGGTGGCCGGCAGGATGAAGGTGTAGCTGCCCGGGGTCGCCGCCTTGATCGAGCGGAAGACCGCGTTGCTGATGTGCACGAACTGGCCGAGCTGGGCGAAGTCCTGGCAGACCAGGGTGAAGTGGTGCCGGTCGTCCAGGTGCCGGATGGTCCGGATCCGGTCGAGGCCGTCCTTGTTGCCGAGCTGGCAGCCGAGCGCGAAACAGGAGTCAGTCGGGTAGGCGATCAACCCGTCGTTGCGGATCAGGTCCACCACCTGACCGATCGCTCGCTTCTGCGGATTCTCCGGGTGCACATCGAAATACCTCGCCATGTGCCGACCCTAGCGGTACGCCTTCGGCTAGAGCAGAAGGGTCAGGGCCAGCGTCGTCAGGGCGAGGACGGTGGTGAGGATCGGCCGGGCGAACCGGGGCGGGGTGGTCATGACACTGATTCTCCAAGCCGTTCCCTGGCGATGGGAACGGCTTGGAGTCTAGATCAGGGTCGGATCCGGGCGGCCCTCGGTGAGCTACCTGACCAGGACCTTCAGGGCCGCGGCGAAGGCGCTGTCGCGGTGACCGTTGATTTCGGCGGCAGTGAAGACCGGAGTGTGGAGATCCGGTGGGATGCCGGGGCCGTCGAAGGACTTCCAGTCGCGGGTGCGGAACTCCTCGTTCGGCAGGATGTACTCCCAGCCGTTCGGCAGGGTCCGTTGCAGGGTGTCGGAGAAGACGCCCTGGGTGTTCTCGCCGATCCTGACCGGCCGCGGGACGCGGTTGATCATCGCCTGGGTGAAGGTCTCCCCAGCGCTCATCTGCGAGCCACCGGTCAGCATCGCGATCGGTCCGGTGTACTTCGTCCGCCCGGACGGCTGCACGAACAGCGGCTGCGGCGTCGTGAAGGCGGTCGCGTCGACCGGGTTGTTGCGGGCGCGCTTGGCATACGCGAAGAACGGCTTGCCGGTCAGCCGCGATGCCAGATCGAGAGCGAGCTGGTCGGAACCACCGCCATTGATCCGCAGGTCGACGATCAGCCCGCGCAGCTTGGCCGGACCGCTGGTGCGTTGTTTCGTGAGGATCTGGTCCAGCGTGGCGTTCAAGGTGTCCCGCTCGGCGTTGTAGTCGGGCACGTCGCCGTAGCCGAGGAACGCGATCACCCGGAGATAGCCGATCCGGCCGGGCAGGTCGGCGTACCCGATCCGGTCGTTCGCGTACGACGTGTACTTCACGCCCTTCAGCGCGGTCTGCTCGATGTAGGGCCGCAGCTTCGCCTCGAGTTCGAGCGTCGGCAGCGTCGTCCCCGGCCGGGCGCCGGCGTACAGCTTGCCGTCGGGAGTACGGATCGCGGTGTGCGCGTCGCCGAGCGGCTTGATCATGTTGCTCAGCAGGGTGAACAGCGCTTCGTCCGACATGTCCGGCGTGACCAGCGGGCGGCTGGTGGCGCGGACCTTGTTCCAATCGATGCCCTTGGCCTGGAAGAACGGGTAGTTCTCGGCGTACGTCGTCCAGAACTGGTCGAAGACGGCCAGCGGACCGGTCGCCCCGGGGACCGTGCAGAGCTTGGGCAGTTTCGCCAACCTGCGCAGGTGTTTGTCGCCGACGTTGCCCTCGACGTGCAGCACCGCGCGGTCACGCCGGCCTCGCACGGTGAAGGCCTGCTCCTCCTCGGCGGTGAAGCGATCGCCGTTCTGCGTGTACTCGCCCGCGGGCGTGCAACTGATCGAAGTAGTTGAGAACAGCTTGGCTTTTCCGTTGTCAATGGCAACGATCGTGCCGTAGCCGTCCATCTGCCAGACGCCATCGGTCGAAGTCGCCGCACTGGCCGCGAGCGGCGCAGACAGGGGCGCTGAGACGAGTCCGGCGACGATCCCGACGATCGGCAGCAGTTTGAGCTTCATGCAGCCAACTCTTGTCGGTCCGCACGGCCTCAGACAGGGAGCGACCACCCCATCGGGGGTAGACCTAGACCTACTTCGCCAGTCCCAGCGGCGTCGCGCTGACCACGAGGTTCTTCTCGTAGCCGCCCCGCCCGCGGTCGTAGGCACCCGTGCACGTGATCAGCACCAGCCGATGATCACCCGTCTGGTCGAAAGCACCGCTCTTCGTCGCCAGCGCGTCCTTGGGCACCGACGTCACCGAATCCACCCGGTACGACGCACTGTGGCCGTCACCGCGCAGTACGACAGTCTCGCCCGACTTGATCCGCTCGAGCCGCACGAAGAAGCCGATCCCCTCCTTGGCGGAGTCGATATGCCCCGCGATCACCACCGAGCCGAACGGATCACCGGCCTCGGCTCCCCCGTCCCACCAGCCGACCCGCTGCACATGCTCCGGTACTACGAGTTGCCCCGCGACCGTCGACGCCGGCAACACGGTCGCCTTGGCCCCACCGGGCATCATGATCTCGGTCGGTACGAATCGCACCCGCTGGCTGGGCGCCGGCGTACCGACCCGCCCGGGCAGCACGGCTGACGACGGCTCCGGCTGCCCCACCGCCGGAGTACCGCCGCCCGCCGTACCAGGACTCGGGACTGCTTCGTCCACCTGCGCGGCGCACCCCTCCAGGGCCACACAGGTGAACAGCAGCAATCCGAGTATGAGCCGCCTCAGCGACGTACCGCCTTTCTGACCACGACCGTCAGCGCCAGTGCACCCACCAGGATCAGCAGGGGCAGCGTCGAACCCTGGTGCTCCTCGGTGAGGCCGAGCGCTGCCGCCTGTCCACCGGTGCCGGTGTTGACGAGGCCGGGCTTCTCACTCCCGGCGCCGGGCAGCTTCAGCGTCGCGACCGCGACGTTCATCGTCTTCGAGGTCGGTTCGCCGACGGCGAAGACCCGGGTCAGGTAACCGGCCCGGACAGGCAATTTCAACGGACCGAGAACAACCGGCGTGGTAGATCCGGCAGGCACGATCTCGACCGAGTAAGTTCCGGCCGGAACGACTACGTCGAGTGATTCTCCGTTCGCCACGTTGGCAAAAAGCACCTTTCCGTTCACCCGGATGTCAGCCGGCCCGACCGCGGCCGTGTGTGCGACCCGGACCGCGCCTTTGTCCCGCGGTACGGCGGTCAGCTTGTTGACGTAGGTGGTGATCACCGGAGCCGCCGTCGGCGAGGCCGGCCGGTGGATGACGACGTCGAGGTTGCTGTCCGCGGCCACCGTGACCTGCCGCTCGATCACCAGCTTCCCGCCGTCCTTCGCGGTGATCTTCCGCGCCCCGGCGGCGACCGTGAGCGGACCGACCACCTCGGTCGCCTTCACCCCGGTGGCCACCGTCTTGCCGTCCACGGCGATGTCGAGCGTCCGGCCCGGCAGGCCCTGGATCACGTGCAGCACCCCGTTGCCGGCCGCCTGCGCCGGTACCGCGATCAGGGCCCCCAGCCCGAGCACGGTCACCGCCAGCAGCCCGGACAACATCCGGGCAAATTGCGGACCTGTCATTCTCGATAACATCGTCCTGATTTTCCGTCCCCCCGGGATAACTGTTGGAGATTGCCCGGATACGCTGTGTCCCCGCATTTTCCCACCCCTTCGGAAATGCATAAGTATTTGCCTGGCCAGGCTAATTCCGGCGTATCGTATGCGGAAGTCGATCCGGCCACCAGAGGAAGTGGCCGGGTCCATTGGGGGCGATGTCGCATGTCCGCACGAAGCTCGTTGAGGACCTCCGTGCTGGCGGTGGTCGCGCTGACGCTGGGGGTCAGCACGACTGTTGCTTGTTCGGCGCAGGAGCAGGCCGGGAGTCCGGTCGCGCCCAGCCCTGGCCCGTTGGCCAACGGGGGCGGCGCAGCACCGGTCCAGCCGCCACCGACGGCGGAGGGACCGGGTTTGACCGCGCCCGGGATCCACCTGGCCGCGATACCGCGCGGCGATGGCAGTTTCGACATCACCGAGGACGTCGTACTGCGTTCCGAGGTCGCGCTGATCCGGCTGCAGTTGCCGCAGTCCGGCGCGAAGCTGGTCGGGATGATGCGGCCGACCAAGCCGATGGCGACGAGCCTGAAGGTCACCGCCGACGACCAGGCGGTCCCGATGGAGACGACCAAGCTGGCCGCTGCCCGCGACCTGCCGCTGACCGTCGCCGCGACCAAGCTCCGGCTGGTCTATCGACTGTCCGGTTCGACGGTACGAAGCCTGCCGTCCGAGACCGGTCGCGCCTCGGCGGCGATCAGTCCGCTGACGGCCGGCGTCGATCCGACGCTGCCGACCAACTACCAGATCTCCGGCGGCAGTCTGCTCAACGCGGTCTGCCCGGAGATGACCGAAACCCGTTGTGCCGTTGGCGAACCGCCCGGCCTGGGCATCCAGCAGGGCATCCCCGCCGACCAGTCCCTCGCCGTCCTCCAGCTGGACCTGCCGATGCAGCCGTGAGCTAGCTATTTGAAGCGCTTAAGCTGGTTGCATGGTCAACACACAGGCCGCGGGGCCCATCGCCCTCGGTACCGCGCGGGGCCGCTGGGTGCTGGCCGCCACCGCGCTCGGCTCCGGGATGGCCTTCCTGGACGGCACGGTGGTGAACGTTGCTCTGCCCGCGATGGGCGAGGATCTGAACGCCGAGATCTCCGGTCTGCAGTGGATCGTCAACGGCTACATGTTGATGCTCGCGTCGCTGATCCTGCTGAGCGGTTCGCTCGGTGACCGGCTCGGCCGCCGCAAGACCTTTCTGACCGGCGTCATCTGGTTCGCGGTCGCCTCGCTCATCTGTGCGGTCGCGCCGAATCTCGAGGTGATGATCGCCGGGCGGGTGCTGCAAGGGATCGGCGGCGCGCTGCTCACGCCGGGCAGCCTCGCGATCCTGCAGACCAGCTTCCGGCAGTCGGACCGCGCCAAAGCGGTCGGCACCTGGTCCGGGCTCACCTCCGTCGCCGCGGCGGTCGGCCCGTTCGTCGGCGGGACGCTGGTGGACAGCGGTTCGTGGCGATGGATCTTCGTGCTCAACCTGCCGCTCGCGGCGGCCACGGTGCTGGTCACGCTGAGGCACGTACCGGAGACGCGCGACGAGACGATGGCCGGCAAGCTCGACGTGGCCGGCGCCGTGCTCGCGACGGTCGGCCTGGCCGGGGTGACGTTCGGCCTGATCAGTGCGGGCGATCGCGGCTTCGGCGACGCCCTGGTGCTGACGACGCTGCTGATCGGCGTACTCGGCCTCGCGGCCTTCGTCGAGGTCGAGCGGCGCAGCTCGCACCCGATCCTGCCGCCGGGCATCTTCAAGAACCTGCGCTTCACCGGCGCCAACCTGGTCACCGTCGCCGTCTACGGCGCGTTGGGCACGGCCACCTTCCTGCTGGTGGTCTTCCTGCAGACGGCACTCGGCTACGGAGCACTCGAGGCCGGCGCGGCGCTACTGCCGATGACCCTGCTCATGCTGACCTTGTCGGGCTACGCGGGCGCCCTGTCGGAGATCATCGGTGCCCGGATCCACATGACGGTCGGGCCGCTCTTCATGGCCGCCGGCTTCCTGCTGATGATGCGGGTCAAGCCCGGCGCGAGCTACCTCACCGCCGTACTGCCGTCAGTGATCGTCCTGGGGATCGGCCTGGTGTGCACGGTGGCTCCGCTGACCTCCACCGTGCTGAACGCGGTCGAGGACCACCACGCCGGCGTCGCCTCCGGAGTCAACAACGCCATCGCGCGGACCGCCCAACTGATGGCGGTCGCCGCGATCCCGCTGGCGGCCGGGATCACCGGCGACTCCTACCGGGATCCCGCCGCCTTCAGTGATGGCTTCCGGATGGCAATGTGGATCTCGTCCGGCCTGGCCGTCCTGGGCGCAGCACTGGCCTGGGTGACGCTTGCTCCAGGGAAGGCCTCGAAGCCGCCGGCAGCGGAGGAGCAGCACTACACGCATTGCCCCTTGGTGTCTCCGCCGCCGGCTACTCCGGAAACTACGAGACCGTAAAGGTTCGGGACGTCCCGGTAAACGGAGTGATGGTGCCGTTCAGCGCCTTCGAGTCGCCGTGGTGGACGATCCGGTAGGTGCCGGGCTCGGTCGCCTTCCACGTGATGGTCGCCTTCGAGTCGGCCAGGCCGCCGCGCTCCCAGCGATACGTGGTGTCCCAGTCGCCGTCGTCGGCAACTCGTTGCCATTGGCCACCGACTTGGCGCTGCACCTCGAGGAACGTGCCGTTGCGGTGCAGGTTGTTCTTGGGATGCCCGGTCACGAACGCCACCGAGACAGTCGCACCACGCTGGTACTGCGGGGCGGCATCCGTCAGTACCTGGCCGAACGACTTGAACGGCGGCGGGGCGTCGAACACCACCCCCGCCTGCAGGTTGAGCTCGGCCGAGATCGGCTTCGGCGGATGAGTTCCGGCGGCTACCGGCGTACCGGCCTTCAGTGCTCTGGCGAGTCCGGCGAACTCCTGCTGGTACGCCGGCAGCGTGTACTTCCCGAACAGCGTCGAGCCGCCTTCGTACTGCTGCAGTTGGTATTCCTCCGGCGTCGTCACGTACGAGCTGTAGGCGTTGGAGTAGCCCGAGACCAGCACGTTCTCGATCGGTACGCCGAGCTCCGCCGCGACCGTCCGCCGAAGTCGCAGGCCGGCGACGATCGTGACCTCACCGGGCATCGCGACAAGGTAGAACTGGCCGAGCTTGACCAGCTGGATCGGCACGATGTCCGGCGTCGCCTGCAGCAGCCCGGTCGGTACCGCGGCCAGCTTCGGTGACTGGCAACTGATCAGCCACGGCGCGACATCCACCTTGAACGGCTTGAGGGCTTCGAAGAACGGGTTCGTCACCCCCTCGGGGATGATCGGGATGGCCGGCCCGTCCTCGACACTGCCGGCCAGCGTGGAGGCGCCGACGACACCCGTGCAGGTGCGATGCGCTTCACCGTCGGGGGTGTACTGCGGGTCCACCTGAACAGCCGACATGTCGACATAACGCATCCGCGCGTCGAGGCTGCCGGTGATCGTTGCCCGCGGCCCGTTGTACGCCTGCTCGGCGGCCTGCTGCTGGCGCTCGCCGAGGATCTGTTCGTTGAGCAACGGGTCCTCGGTCGGCCCGGAGCCGGGCTTGAGGTTGAGGTTGGGCGACATGTCGCCGGCGTTCGTGTTCGGGAACGCGGCGACGAAGCCCTGACTCTCGTCGAGGTAGCGAACGCCCTTCTCGTCGTGCTCCCAGCGGTACGCCGCATAGCCCTTGTTGTCCGGGCTGATCAGCGTGTTCTCGTTGGTGATCGAGGTCGCGTGGGTGGCGAACCAGCTGATCGCGCCGATGTCGGAACCGCCTTGCTGGAACCGCAGTACGGTCACCGCTGGGTCGATCGCCTGCGGGAACGCGGCCTTGTCGGCGGCAGGGTTCTGATCGAAGGCGATCCGCGATCGGTTGACACTGGCGTTGGTGAGCGTCGACCTGCCGAGGCTGATGGTGCCGGGCGCGAGATTCTGGTGCGCCTTGGCGATCGCCTCGACGATGCCGTCGACGGTCGCGTCGAAGGCCTGCTTCTGGAACCCGTAGATCGACAGGTTGTACGCCAGGTTGTGCGACTGCCCACCCGGCCCGCTGTGCGTGTGCGTTGCCGAGAGCAGCACGTTGCGCTCGGAGTACAAGGCTCCGTACTTCGCCTGCAGCTTCACCAGCACGGCATCTCGCTGAGCCTGGAAGATCATCCCCAGATCCGAGTTGACGTAGGCGACCCGCTGCCCCGTCGCCTGCTCGACGGCGATGAACGCCCGGGCCCGCAGCCGCTGGTGGATCCCGGTCGTGTTCTGCCCGAACTTCGAGTACCCCATCATCCCGTTCTCGGCGGCCGGTCCGGTGATGTCGGAGATCCCCCGGCCCACCAGATATGCCGAGTCAACAGCTTGCGCGGGAGTAGTCCGATGGACGCTCACTCCGGTGGCGACCAGCGCCAGGGCGAGCACGGCAACAAGCGAGCGGGGGCGGCGGCGCATGAAGTCTCCTCAGTCCGATCAAAGCTGAGCCAATTTCATCTTTACCGGAGAGTACCGGGTTGCTCGCAGACTGTGAAGGGTTCGTCACTTACCGAGGTAGTGCCTCCGGGTATCGGCGGGGAGACGTTCGATGGCATAGCGGAGCATCGTCCGAGGCATCCGGGTGGCGTGCTGATCGAGGAAGGCCAGGAGTTCGGCGGGAGCAGTGTGTTTGCCGGCTTCGCGGAGCATCCAGCCGGAGGCCTTGTGGATGAGATCCTCCCGGTCGTCGAGGACCTTGGCCGCCAGCGCGAAGGTGTCTTCGGTTTCACCGGCCCGGATCAGCTTGTAGGTGGCGACCAGGGCGATGCGGCGTTCCCAGAGGTTGCTGGAGGCAATCAACTTGTAGAGCGGGTCGCGCGGGTGGTCGAGGAGCTGGGCGCCGACGATCTGTGGGGCGCTGCAGTCGACCAGGTCCCAGTTGTCGATGTACTTCGTGTTGCGCAGGTACAGGTCGTAGATGGCGGTCAGGTCCACGGGGTCCGCCGTCCGGGGCTTGCCGGCTCGGGACGCGCGGTCGGCCAGGAGGCAGAGGATCGCCAGCCGGTGTTCGTGGATCGGGCTGGTCAGCGCCTCCTCGATCGCCGGCAACGGGAGGTCGGCACGGAGGTACGGCTTGAGAATCAGGCGCAGGGTGGAGAGCTTGACGCCGATCATCTGATCGCCCTCGCCGTAGCCACCCGGCTTGACCTGGAAGTAGCGCGCGAGCGTCTCGGCGGTCGCGGGATCGGCCGCCGCGTCGATCTCGCGGAGCAGATCGTCGACCTCTTGGGTCACTAGAGCTCCTTCTGCAGCGCCTTCATCGTGCTGATCTCCTTCGTCTGGGTGACGCTGACCTCTTGGGCCAGCTCGCCGACCCGGATGTTCGAGCCGTTCTCGAGCTGCTCGGAGCTCATCGTCACCGCGCCCTCATGATGCTTGATCATCAGAGTCAGGAACAGTTCGTCGAAGGCCTTGCCGCGAGCCCGCTGCAAGGTGGTCAGCTCGGCCTGAGTGGCCATCCCGGGCATCTTGCTGTGGTCCATGTGCTGCACGTGCTCGAGGTCGGGCGGGGTCTGGCCGGCCGCGGTGAGGAGCTGGCGCATCGACTCGATTTCGGGCTTCTGGCCGACGCGGATCCGGTCGGCCAGCGCTTTGACCCGCGCGTTCGATGCCGTCGTACGGGCCCATTCGGCCATCTGCAGGGCCTGGGTGTGGTGGATCATCATGTCGCTCAGGAAGGTGACGTCGTCCGGGTCGACCGTCTGGGCTGTGCTGGGCAGGGCCGTGACGGTTTTGTTCGGGCCGCCCGGCGTACCGGGCACGATCACCGGTGGGCCGGTCGGCGCGGCCTGCGGCTTCGGATCGGAGCTGCACCCGGTCACTGTGACGGCGGCCAGCAGCACGGCAATCCAGCTCCTTCGGGCAGAAAACGTCACGCGAGCCTCACTCCCTGTGGCAAATCGCTTCCGGACAGTGTCTATCACGCCTAGGCTGAAGAACCGCCCGACAATTCCTGAAGGGACCACAGCATGCGCGCAGGCCGCCCCCGCACGCTCGCCAGCCTCACCTTCGCCCTCGCTCTCGTCGCCGGATCAGCCGGTATCGCGAGTGCCGAGGCGCCCGCGCCACCGGAGACCGGCGCGGCCAAGAGCGACAACATCACCCACCTGGCCAGCGCGCCGATGAGCGGACCGCTGGCCGACGGGATCAACACCGACATCGCGTTCGCCGGCAAGCTCGCGTATGTCGGCAACTACTCCGGCTTCGCGATCTATGACATCGCCAACCCGGCCGAGCCGACTCTGGTGAGCCAGGTGTACTGCCCCGGCAGCCAGAACGACATCAGCATCTCGAACGGGCTGCTGTTCCTCAGTACCGATTCCTCCCGCAGCGACAACTCCTGCCAGAGCGTCGCGCAGTCGGCGACGATCAAGGAGTCGTGGGAGGGGATCAAGATCTTCGACGTCAAGGACCCGGCGAACCCCCGGTACGTCGCGGCCGTCGAGACCCATTGCGGCTCGCACACGCACACGCTGATCCCGGCCAAGTCGAAGCGCGACATCTACATCTACAACTCGTCCTACAGCCCGAACGCGGCGTATCCGGACTGCCAGCCGCCGAACGACCTGATCGACATCATCAAGGTCCCGGTGCAGCACCCTGAGCAGGCGGCCGTGGTCGCCTCGCCCGTCCTGTTCCCCGACGGCGGATTCCCCGGCAGCCCGACCGGTCGCGCGACAAGTGGTTGCCACGACATCACCGCCTTCCCCGCTCGCGACATCGCTGCGGCGGCGTGCATGGGTGACGGCATCCTGCTGGACATCTCCAAGCCCGAGCGGCCGAAGGTGATCGACCGGGTCCAGGACGCTGCGAACTTCTCGTTCTGGCACGGCGCCACCTTCAACGGTGACGGCACCAAGGTCGTCTTCATGGACGAGCTCGGTGGCGGTGGCGGCGCGGAGTGCAGCGCCGAGGTCGGCCCGAACAAGGGCGCCACCGCGGTCTTCGACCTCAAGCACAAGAAGTTCGTCTTCCGCAGCTACTTCAAGATCCCCCGGCACCAGGCCGCCGAGGAGAACTGCGTCTCGCACAACGGTTCGCTGATCCCGGTCCGCGGCCGCGACATCATGGTGCAGGCCTGGTACCAGGGTGGCTTCTCGGTCTGGGACTTCACCGACTCGGCCCATCCGACCGAGATCGGGTACTTCGACCGGCCGCCGATCGAGCCGGCCGACTTCGGCGGGTACTGGTCCGTGTACTACTACAACGGCGCGATCTACGGCACCGAGTCGGTCAAGGCTTTCGATGTCTTCCGGATCGATGACAAGCGCACCGATCCGGCGAAACGGGTGAAGCTGAAGGAGCTCAACGTCCAGACCCAGCCCGCATCCAAGTAAACGATTCCGCAATCCTCCGGGGTCACGGGCAAAACAACCGTTGTGACCCCGGAGTGTTCGGGCATACGGTGATACCAGGGCTGTTGTCCACCGCGCCAGGACCGACCGGCGTCGCGGGAACACCCGGGGGAGAAGACAGCGTGACGAGCCAGCCCGATCACGGTGACGGCGAGATGATCCGGACCACGTTCGGCGCCGTCACCGAGGAACTTCAGCCCGGCATCCTGCTGGTCCGGCTGTCCGGAGAGATCGACATCGCCACCACCGACTTCGCCGCCGAAGCGATCCGCGCGGCGATCGCGCCACCGGCCAGGCTGGTAATGATCGAGGTGTCCGCGGTGACGTTCTGCAGCTCGGCCGGGCTGGGGAATCTGGTCGAGGCCCGCCAATTGGCCGGGCAACATGGCATCGATCTCGCATTGGTCGGTGTCGGCCGTCCGGTCGACCGTCCGCTGACCATCACCGGCCTCGGCCGGGACTTCAGCATCTTCGCCTCGGTCGAGGACGCACTGCTGCACCGGCCGTCCTGAGCGGCCGGACCGGAGTACCGGAAGTAACTGTGTGATACCGGGCCGCCCGGAAATGATTGACTCGCGCCGAGGGCGGGAACGCTGAGTTACTGCCGGGCCCGGACCGGGTGATGGCAACGTTGCCGCACCGGCCGACGGGGGAACGTTGCGCGGCTGCCTGGGGAGGGGGATGCTGATGGGTCGAAGGACTTCATTGGCGATCGGCGTCCGGACCGTCGGGGAGGCGGTCGTGGTCAGCCCGTCGGGAACTCTCGAACTGACTACCGCTCCACAGTTGCGGACCTTCCTGGCCCGTCGGCTGGCCGACCAGCCCGCCGCGGTGATCGTGATGTTGCAGGACCTCGTCCTCGCCCGGGCGTACTCGCTCAGCGTCTTCACCAATCTCGCCCGGCAGGTGGCGGACTGGTCCGGCACCCCGTTCGTACTCGTCACCGGCCGCAACCGCAGCCACGAACTGCAACGGCACTCGGAGCTGATCTCCCGCTTCATCCCCGTCTTCCCCGACCTCGCCTCCGCGCTGGCGTCCATCCGCAACCCGCCGGCCCGGCAGCTCACCAAGCTCAGACTGGCTCCCGAGCCGCACAGCGCCTCGACCGCCCGCCGGTTCGTCGCCTCCGTCTGCGAGCTGTGGCACTGCGAGGAGGTCTCCGAGGACGCGGTCGCGATCACCTCGGAGCTGGTGGCCAACGTGGTCCGGCACGCCCACACGGACGCCGACCTCCGCCTGGAGCTACGCCGGCAGGTGCTGACCGTCGCAGTCTCCGACGGCAGCCCAGACCTGCCTGTACGCCGCCCGCTGGGCGTCCGCGAGGGTGGGATGGGGCTCGGCATAGTCGCGACGCTGGCCACCTCCTGGGGTGCCAATCCGACCTCGAGCGGTGGCAAGCTCGTCTGGGCGACGATCCGGCTGCGGTCGCCGAACGCCCGGATGGCGATCAACAACAGCTGGCGCAACGGTCTGTAGCCGGATGTGGACGCTGAGCGGGCAATCGACATCCCCGCGCGGGGGCGCGGAATACGCAGTACCGGCGCTCACCTGTGCGGCGCTTTGCTCACGATGGAGCCAAAGAGGCACTAATTGACGGTAGTGGCCCTAACATGACGCGTGTGACCGGGGATTCCAGGAAGCAGCAGAGCCGGCCGACCGTGCAGGACGTCGCCCGGGAGGCAGGCGTCTCGCCGTCGACTGTGTCGCGTGCCCTGCATACCCGGGGCTACGCCTCACCAGAGGTCCGCGAACGTGTCCAGGCGGCCGCCCAGCGGCTCGGCTACGTGCCGAACCACATGGCCCGCAACCTGCGCAGCCGCACGTCGACCGCGATCGGGGTGCTGATCTCCGATCTGCGCAACCCGTTCTACGCCGATCTGGCCGCCGGGATCGAGGAGGTGCTCCGGTTCGAGGGGCACCAGATGATCTTGGTGAACGACAACGGCGACCCGGAAGAGGAGATGCACGCCGCGGAGACACTGCTGGCGATGCAGGTCGCCGGGGTGATCGTGACGCCGGTCGCGGCCGCCTGCCCGAAGATGCTGCAGGACAACGGGATCCACGTGGTCTCTGCCGACCGGCAGCTCGGGCGCGGCGGTGACGCGGTGCTGAGCGACAACAAGGCCGGCGCGCGGGAGCTGACCGAGCACCTGCTCGGGCTCGGCCACGAGCGGATCGGCCTGCTGATCGACGAGACCAAGTGGTCGACCGGGGCGGGCCGGCTGGCCGGGTTCCGGGCGGCGTACGAGGACGCCGGTCTGGAGCTGGACGAGGACCTGATCGTCTTCACCAGCTTCGACGCCGAGGCGGCCAAGCAGACCACCCGGGAGCTGCTCGACCAGCAGCACGTGACCGCGATCCTGTCGGCCAACAACGTGCTCGCGCAGGGCGCGCTGGCCGAATTGAAGCGCCGGAGACTCCGGATACCGAACAAAATCAGCCTCGCCGCATATGACGACGTGCCGTGGATGTCGTTGGTCCAACCCGCGATTACCACGGTGGATCAGCACACTGTGGATCTGGGTCGTAGCTCTGCGCAACTATTACTGGCCAGAATCAGGGACGAACTGCCCGCCCGGCGGCGAATTGTGCGAGTTGCGCCACGTCTTGTTGTCCGTGGATCCACCGGACCCGCTCCCAGAAACTGAATTTCTGGCGTACCACCGGCACATGACACAACTCTATGTAGACCGGGTCATCGCCAGGCAGCTCGAGCGCCACACCGAGGTCGCCGAGGCGATGCACAGCCAGCTGGACGCGATCCAGGCGATCGCCGACGAGCTCATCCGCCGACTGGACACCGGCGGAGTGCTCTACACCTACGGCAACGGTGGATCCGCTGCCGACGCACAGCACCTGGTCGGTGAACTCATCGGCCGCTACCTCAGGGAACGGCGGCCGCTGCCCGCCGTAGCCCTGGTCGGGGACGCGGCCGTGACCAGTTGCATCGCGAACGACTACGGCTACGACGACGTGTTCTCCCGTCAGGTCCAGGCGCTCGTCCGGCCGGGAGACATGGTCGTCGGCTTCAGCACCTCCGGTACCTCACCGACCGTGGTCAAGGGGCTGGAGGCGGCCCGAAACGCCGGAGCCTGCTCGGTGGCCTTCACCTCCCGGCGTGGGATCGGCCTGGCAGCGGCGGCTGACCTGGCTCTCGTTGTACCGGCCGAGGAGACGGCCAGGATCCAGGAGATGCACCTGCTGGCCCTGCACATGGTCAGCGAACTCGTCGACCAGTGGGCCGCCGCCTACTGACCGACGCTGTCCACCCACCCGCCAACTCGCCAGCGCCTTCGCGGCGGCCTGCTCGCCCAGGCCACCGCGAAGGCGCCGGCCCGACCCGCGTACGCAGTACTGCAACCTTTGATCACGTCACCATTGCGAGGTTCGAACAGTTGATGCGATAGCGTCCTGTGTCCGGTGAAGCTTTGACGAAGGAATGAGAATGGCTGAGAGCGCCAAGATCATCGTGGTGGTGCCGACCTACAACGAGCGGGAGAACCTGCCCGTGCTGGCGGCGCTGCTGTCCGACCTGAAGCTGCCCGGGCTGCAGATGCTGGTGGTCGACGACAACTCCCCCGACGGCACCGGTGACGTCGCCGACGAGCTGGCCAAGGCCGCGCCGACGGAGGTCTCCGTCCTGCACCGGACCGAGAAGGACGGCCTCGGCCGCGCCTACATTGCCGGGATCAGCCGCGCGCTGGACGAGAACGCCGACATCGTGATCCAGATGGACGCCGACCTGTCCCACCCCGCGTCGGTGATCCCGACGATGGTGGAGATCCTGCAGACCACCGACGCCGCCGTGGTGATCGGTTCGCGGTACGTCGAGGGTGGCGAGGCCGCGGCCGAGTGGGCCTGGCACCGGCGGCTGCTGTCGGCGTTCGCGAACGTCTACGTGAACACGATCCTGCGCCTGCACGTGAAGGACGCCACGGCCGGCTTCAAGGCCTGGAAGGCGGACACGCTGCGGGCGATCGACGTGTCGACGATCCAGAGCAACGGGTACTCGTTCCAGGTCGAGATGAACTACCGCACGGTGCGGCAGGGCCGGCGGATCGCCGAGACGCCGATCCGGTTCGAGGAGCGTACGGTCGGCGCCTCGAAGATGAGCCTGAAGGTGCAGCTGGAGTCGGCGCTGATGCCCTGGAAGCTGCTGTTCAAGCGCTCCTAGGCTGCTGGGAGCCTCAGCCGTAGCCGAGTTGGTGGAGACGGGCGTCGTCGATGCCGAAGTGGTGCGCGATCTCGTGCACCACGGTGATGTGCACCTCCTCGACGACGTCCTCGACCGTCTCGCAGATCCGCAGCGTCGGGTTGCGGTAGACGGTGATCCGGTCGGGTAGTACGCCGCCGTAGTAGTGCCCGCGCTCGGTCAGCGGGATGCCCTCGTAGATCCCGAGCAGGTCCGGGTCGCTGCTCGGCGCGTCGTCCTCGACGAACACCGCCACGTTGTCGATCAACGCCGCCAGCTCGGTCGGCACCTGATCCAGCGCCTCGGACACCAGCAACTCGAAATCGGCCCGGCTCATCTCGATCACGTGGCCAGCGTAGTGAGCCGCCCCAGTGAGCGGTGGCCGACAGATTCCTGACATGCCGGTTTCAGACACCACTCGCTCTCGTAGCGACCGCTACCTCCTGCGGATACTGACGGACATCCCGTCCCCCGCTTCCAGGAGAGATCCAGTATGAGAAAGCCCACAATCTGGGCAGCGGTCATCGCCACCGCCGCGCTGAGCTTCACAGCCGCCCCCGCCCTCGCCGACCCCGTCGCCACCACAGCGCCGGTGGCCGGCATCAAGAAGCTCGCCATTCCGGACAACCTGTCTCCCGACCCGAGGAGCAGTACCTCCTGGACCAGCTGCCAGCGGCCCGGGAGCGGGCCGAGGCGGTCAACGCCAAGCTGGGCATCGACGACAGCCTGCAGCGCTCCCTGATCGACGCGATCGACCCCACGCAGTACGAGTGCTCCAACGCCACGCCGCCGGTACTCGCGGCCGTGCTGGCTCCGGCCGCGAACTGGAACTTCGACCAGCTCCTCGCGGCACTGCACGTGCTGATCTACAACATGGCGCTGGTCGACGCGGCCTACCTGCCTCAGACCGGGCCGTACACCTTCGGCTCGCAGGGCCAGTACACGAATGCCGCCACCCACACCTTCCGCGACCTGAAGAAATTCTGGGACATCCCGTCCGGCGATATCCAGCTGGTCCCCGCGCACGGTCGCGCGATGCTCGATCCCGAGCTCAACTACCGGGTCTTCACGAAGATCTACGGGCTGCCGGACGCCCCGTCCAGGTTCTCGGCGGACTTCGTCGCCGAGCAGCTGAACTCCGCCGCGATGGGGTACGGCGACCTGCCGATCTTCACCTTCAACGCGTACGCCGCTCCCGGTGAGTTCCTCCCCGGTGTTGGCCAGACGCCCAAGCGGATCGCCTTCGGCGACGGCGTACTGGAGGGCTTCGACCAGGTCGGTCTCGGCGACGTGGCACCGCAGGCGATCCTCGCGCACGAGTTCGGCCACCACATCCAGTACGCCGACAACCTGATGCGGGCCGACCTGCCGGCACCGGAGGCGTCACGCTGGGCCGAACTGTCTGCGGACACGTTCAGCGCGTACTTCCTGACCCACGCCCGCGGCGCCGCGATGCAGTGGAAGCGGGTCCAGCTGTTCAGCCAGATGTTCTACCAGATCGGCGACTGCGGCTTCGCCGGTGAAGGCCACCACGGCACTCCGAACCAACGCATGAGGTCAGCCCTCTGGGCGTACGGCGTCGCCGACTCCGCCCGCCCTCAGGGCCACATTCTCCCGGCCTTGAGCTTCTTCAGCCTCTTCAAGGCGCAGTACCCCCAGCTGATCGCCCCAGACGCCGTCAACTGACCGCCCACCGGCCGCGTGGGGTGCCCGTCCCTTTCCCCCGGCACCTCACGCGGCCCCTCCCCACTTCGCCTGTCCAGCAGCCGCTTCCCGCCGTCTTCCACCGCCCCCGAGAACTCGTTTTGGACCTCGGCGAAGTCTCCTCTATGCTTACCGATGTCCCCGGAGCTTCGGCTCCCGCGGTCCGAGTCCCCATCGTCTAGTGGCCTAGGACGCTGCCCTTTCAAGGCGGTAACGCGGGTTCGAATCCCGTTGGGGATACGGTCAAAAGACCGTTGTCAGTAAGGCTCGAATGATGGTGTAGCATCATCGAGTTGCTAGGCCCAGTAGCGCAGTTGGTTAGCGTGCCGCCCTGTCACGGCGGAGGTCGCGGGTTCGAGTCCCGTCTGGGTCGCCAGGAGAGTGGCGGCGGGTGTCCACACACCGCCGCCATTTATCTCTCCCGGTCAGGTAGCTCAGCTGGTAGAGCGTCCGCCTGAAAAGCGGAAGGTCGGCGGTTCGAGACCGCCCCTGACCACACTTGCTCCTCAATCCCTCTCCACCACCCGGAGAGGGATTTTTCTTTCCTACGCGACCTCCGCAGGCACCTTCCGTCGCTCCGCTCCTCCAGCCGCCCGCTACGCCCGCTCCCGCCCACCCTCCGGCTATCGCCGGCCTCTGCGGCTGACGCCGAGGTCTCCGGCTTCGCCGATCGTGGCGGCTGCCGCCGCGTACTAGGCGCTGCCGCGCGACTCGACCACCGTCGCCGTCGTGTGCTCACTCTCATCGGCCCGGCAACCCAAGTCCGGTAGTAGCCCCAGCCCCGGGGCTCCCCGACGAGCTCAGCCAGGCAAAGGCCTCAACCGGTGCACCGGGCCAGGACGACCAGCCAGAAATACATCCTGCCCGGCGTCCGTGATCCTCATCCGGTATTGCTCGCGTGAAGGTCGACCAGCAGCGAGCCAATCGTCGTGCGCGGCCTCGACGTCATCCCAGACCGCACCAGGACCGCCCTGGACTGCCAGACCGTCAGCGAGGCGAGCCCATGAGCCGTCCGAGCGGAAGACCACCGACACACCGTCCACGGTCATCGCACGGACATCCGGGTTGGTCAGGTCCAGCCAGAATCGCGCCTCGTTGTCGCGATAGATCGATGTGTCGAAGCGGTGCGGCTGACTCGCACCAGTCCCGTTGAGAGCGATCTGGATCAGCTCGCCGATGGCCGACGGTTCCGGCTGATGACGCAACGGCATGAAGTAGGCCGAGTTGGCCAGGAAGTGGCCCGCCGCCTCATCACCAGTTGAGGCCTTCCGAAGTACAGCGACCCCCGCACCCATTGGAGTGACGATGACCCCGCCAGGCCGAACCTGCTGAAGCCAAGCCGACGGTACGTAGTCGAGCCGACAGGTCGCGATGACAGCGTCATAGGGCTCGGCATCCGGGTAGCCGTTCGCCCCATCGGCGGCCGCAACCAGCGGGCTATAGCCCGCCAGCTCGAGCCGCTCTCGGGCCTGGGCGATCAGATCAGGATCGATGTCGACGCTCACCACCTGGCCGGCCCCCAGCCTCTCCGAAAGGAGCGCCGCGTTGTAGCCGGTCCCGGTGCCGATCTCGAGAACCCGCTCGTCGCCGGTCAGCTCCAGCGCCTCGAGCATGCTCGCCATCAAACTGGGCGCCGTCGAAGACGACCTGACATCCTCGGACGTGACCAGATGAATATCCGAGTAGACAGCCGACAACCACTCGTCTCTGGATTCCGAATCCACGATCGAGTTGCCGTTCTGATCGCTGCGATAGAACCGCGGCACGAACAGGTGGCGCGGTACTGCTCTGAAGGCCTCTTCCCAATGCGGATCAGTGATGTTGCCATTCGCAACGAGTTCGCCGACCATCTTGCCCAGGTCTTCCGCCGCCTGGCCCTCGAAACTCCATGTCGGCTCGCTCATCGGCAACTGCTCTCCAGGAAGTCGGCGATCGCCTGAGCGATCGAATCTCGCAGCTCAGGGATGAAGGCCCATTGTCCATTGGGATTGGCTTCGAGAAAGATCCAGCCACGCCCAGAAACGACCCTGAAGTCGAGGGCAGCGAAGGCCAGCCGTAGTTCGCGGAGCAAGTCGATCACTCCCCTGCGCACGTCGTCAGGCACCTCGACAACCCGATAGTTGACATTCTCGTGGTGGGCTCTGATGTCGACCGGTCCCTCGAGATCCGAAGGGTGGATTTCGGCAGCGAAGAACTCGCCGGCGACGACGGTCAGTCGGATGTCGACACCCTCGATCAGTTCCTGGAACAGATGCGCGGTGGCGGCGATACTCGGGTCTGCCCACAGATCCTCGGCAACCTCAGCCGTGTACAGAACGCCACTGCCGCGTACGTCGTCCACCGTCACCATCGTGGCCAGCGACTTAGTGACAATCCGGCCGCCGGCCGACCGCGCGAAATCGCTGACCATCTCCGGCTCGTTGGTGATGAGGGTCGCTGGCACTTGCAGACCACACCGCGCCGCAACGGCGAGCTGATGCGGCTTGACTCGTGCGTCCGCCATGGCCGCCGGGTTGTTGAGCCAGACCGCCTCGGGAAGGCTGCTCAGAACCCCCGAGAACCCGTGCCTGGCCTGAGAGCGAGCAAAAGCCTCCTCGCTCGGCGATCCACCGCCGAAGACCCTGAAATCCGATGGCCTGCGGTAGTAGACGGCCCGCACTGACTGCAGGTCGATCTCCCGAGGTGCTCCAGAGAATTGACCGTCCCAGGCTGTCGCTCCGGGATCGAGCCTTGCCGTCAGACAGAGGTCGGCTGGAAAGCTTCCCGGGTCACAGCGCACGAACGGCGTCCCTCTCGCATTGAGGTGGTGCAGAACGACATCTGCCGTCGGGTCGTCGTCATGAGTCAGCACCAGGATCCGGGCAGGTTCGGTCATCGGGATCGTCTCCGCTACTTGTCGTCGACCATCCAGTCCACGGCGAGCACATCCTTGCCGTCGGACTCCGTCTGCGTCATGGTCGCCGCAACCGGCACCACCTCCGTCGCCGCGCGCCCATCCACGAGCCCGATCTGCCGATCCCTGCAGAGCGTCACCTCCGGGCGGCTGAAGCGCGGTCGGCCAGGCGAGTAGTCGACGAATCGCAACCCGAACGGGCGAACGAACTCATCGGCGGTGGTCTCGGCAACCTGAGTGCTGCTGAGCGGAAAGCGATCCTGGTCTTGCCACATGGTGTTCTCCTGGTGAGCTGGGTTCAGGGCACGGTCAACGGCCAGAGCCATTGCTCGGACGGAATCGTCGAGTGGTCCGGGTTTGTGCGCGAGGCTCAACTCGCGCCTCTGCGTGCTCACGTCAGCTCCCACCATTTCTCCACCCGACCGACGATCGCCGGATTCCCGACACGACGAGCGAACCATCAGTTACGGTTAGTTGCTATCCGTGACAGTGGTCCGGTGTGGTGAAAGCGGTGAACGGTGAACCTTGATCAGCCGCTCACCGAGGGGAGGCATCTGTCGTGTCCAGGACCCGGCAACGAAATGAGAAACTCGCGGCAGCGATCTCGGAGGCCGGCTGGTCGCATGCGCAACTGGCGCTCGCCTTCGGACGCGTCGCAGCTGAACGACGATCTGCAGACCGGACCGGTGTCGGCCGATCACATGTCTCTCACTGGGTGGCCGGCGCCAGGCCATCTGGCTCTGCACCCGGCATCCTCGTCGAGACGCTTTCACGACGCCTTGGGCGCGCGGTCACAGCCGATGAGATCGGCCTCACAACGGCGGGCTCGTCGCCGATACTCGACTGGAATGCGGATACGCTGACGGCGCTGGTCGATCTCGGGAGAAGTACCTTGGATGTCGAGCGCAGGTCGGTACTGCGGGCAGCCGGCTACTCGGTGGCCGCGCTAACGCTGCCGGACCAAGCCTGGTGGGATCAGCTGACTGAGCGATCCGCCCGGCACCGCAACCTCAAGAGTGGGCGACTGGTCGGAGCAGGCGATCTCGACGCCGTCCGGGAGACAGTCCAGCTGTTCACCCGTATCGACCAACGCCGAGGCGGAGGACACGCTCGCGCCGCTGTCGTCCAGTATCTGACTTCAGACGTCACCGGATACCTTCGTGCTTCCTACACCGACGACGGCGTACGCCAAGGGATGTTCTCCACTGCCGGAGAGCTCGCCTATCTCGTCGGTTGGATGGCGTTCGACAACTCCGAGCACGCGATCGCTCAGCGGTACTTCGCTGTCGCGGTAAAACTGGCCGCAGAAGCCAACGACGCTCCACTCGCTGCCCACATCCTCCGAGCCATGGCACACCAGGCCGTGGATCTCGGACACCACCGGCATGCGGTCCGAATAGCTGAGGCCTCGCTAGACGGACGTCGCTATCGGGACGCGAGTCCCCGCGAACGGTCGCTGATAGGCGTCGTGCACGCGCGGGCACTCGCCGTCGACGGTCAGCGAGCAGCTGCTTCACGGGCACTTCTTCGCGCCGAAACAGACCTCGCGGCCGCTACCGCCGGCGATGACGAACCAGGACGCGTGTTCTTCTTCGGTGAAGCCAGCCTGGCCCATGAGACCGCGTGCACGTTGCGGGACATGGGCGACCTCACGTCGGCAACCAAGGAGTTCCAGCGCAGCGTCCGTACTCGCAAGGCAGCAACATTCACTCGCACCCACGTGGTGACCCTTGGCTACCTCGGCGCAGTACAGGCTCGCAGCGGAAACATCGAGGAAGCCTGCGGCACCTGGTCCGAAGCCCTGGACACGATGGACGGCATCCACTCGGGCCGAGCTCGCCAAGCCGTGCGCGACATGCGCTCCAGCCTCTCGGTCTACCGCGCCAAAGGAATCCGCTCGGTCGCCGAACTCGACAATCGAGCAGCCAGATACCTCGCCGCGGTCGACCGCTGACGGCGCCTTACTCCCAAGGGAACCAATGACTGACGAGTCGATCACCCTGCACCCCGTCGCCCACGTCGTCGGCGGCCGCATCGAACCCACCGACGACTACTGGGGCGGCACCCAAGCCATCATCCGCATCGACGACCCGCGCCTAGACGCCGACTCCACCAAAGGCCTCGAAGACTTCTCCCACCTAGAGATCGTCTTCCACTTCCACCTGACCGACCAATCAGACCTACACCTCGGTGCCCGCCCAGCACGCAACAACCCAGACTGGCCCGCAGCAGGCACCTTCGCCCACCGCAACATGCGCCGCCTCAACTGGCTAGGCGTCTCCCGCTGCCGCCTCCTGAAGGTCGACGGCCTAGACCTCCACGTAGAAGACCTAGACGCCGTAGACGGCACCCCCGTCCTAGACATCAAACCCTGGTTCACCGACTTCGCCCCCCGAGGCCCCATCCACCAACCCTCCTGGCCCACCGAAATGCTCACCAACTACTTCGCCCCGGCCGCCGACTGACGTGCTGCACGCGGCAGCCCACAGGCGCATCCAGCAGTCCTGCGAGTCCTCGAGACGAAGGCTGATCGTGTTGCGTACCGGCCGCCGTGTGTACGTCCGCGAGCAGCCCGACCAGGCGGTCGGCCTCCGCCCCCACATCGAGAAGGCTTTCGAGCGCGACTCGGTAACCATCGACCTTGCCGGCCTAACCAACGAGACGCTCCTAGGCGCTCTCGAAGAGCCCATCGACCGCATCCGACGCGGCCGCCTCACTCCCCAAGCCATCACAATCCGGGTGCTCCTACCGGACCTCTCCCAGCCAATGGCCGTACCGTCCCGCGCTGGCAAGGACCCTGGAGATGACCCCGCTGTCAGAGGTCGCATCGAGAAGATCGCCCACCGGTCAGCCGGAGAGATCCTCCACCAGATCCGCGGGCGAACTCGGCCTGTCTCCAAGGTCTCTGCGGAACTGCGTGTCGTCGGCTTACCGATGATGTTCAAGCTCTATGCCCTGAACGAAGAAGAAGTGTTCTTTGGCTTCTACCCGGTCGTAGAGCGAGATGTCGAGATCGACGGGAGACCCGTCTCAACGTTCGATGCCGTCGGCAAGGACACCGTCCTCTTCCACCACTCGATCAGCGACGACGACCGCGCGACAGGCTCGCAATACGTCGACCAGGCGCGCCGCTGGTTCGACAGCCTCTGAGGAACACTCGGACAGGTCCGCGACCTGTGAACCCCGATCCCCTGGCGCAGACCCTCAACTCCGCAGAAGCTGTCCTCTTCGACTTCGACGGCCCCATCTGGTCAGTCTTCGACGGCTACCCAGCACCTCAGATCACTCGTGAGCTCTTAGGACTTGCGCGTCGGATACGCGGTGAGTTGGCGCCCGCGCGAGAGGAGGCGTCTAGCCCACACGAACTGCTTCTCGCGGCAGCCCCTGATTTGGAGCTAGCCCAACGGTTAGAAGCCGCACTCCAAAGGGCAGAACTAGAAGCAATCGAAACGGCTAAACCAACGCTAGGCGCGGCCGAGTCCGTCGCGGCATGCACAGCTAGCGGACGGCTAGTTGCCGTCGTAAGCAACAACTACGCATTAGCCGTCAACGAATACCTTGCACGAACTGGCCTCGCCAAGAGCGTGACATACGTAGAGGGACGCAACCCGGCCGATCCGAAACTGATGAAGCCCGATCCTCACCTTCCGCAAAGGGCGATCAGCGTCATCGGCATTCGCGCGTCTTCATGCGTCTTCGTCGGTGACCAGACTACCGATATTGGGGCGGGGCAGGCCGCAGGCATCCCAACGATCGGCTATGCCAACAAGCCTGGCAAAGTCGAGTCACTCAAGGGTGCAGGTGCTGATGCAGTTCTGACCACGATGCTCGACTTGGCCAGCGCACTCTGCTGAGTCTCAGATGTTACGGGGGTTCCCGTGGTCGGCGGCGTCCTCTAGTCTGAACAACATGGATGCCAACGAGACCAATACCGCAGTGCAATTGGTCCAGGCGTTAGTCTGGCCAGCGCTTATCTTAGTGGCATTGGTTGTCTACCGTAAGCCGCTCCGGGCATTCGCAAAACGCTTGACCCATGTTCGTGTTGGCGGACAGGAATTCATCGCGAACACCGTGCGCAGTTCAGATATTCTTCTGCGATCACTGCCACTCACTGCATCTCACCCTGAAGCTGTCCCGAAAGATTTCGAAACCGAAATCATGCAACTCGCTTCCACTGATCCGCGGGCGGCACTTATACGCCTCCGAAAAGAGACTGATCGGCGCGTACGTCTTATTTCTCTGGTCGGAAACTGGCTGAATGATTACGAGAGCCGAACAGAGCGATGGCTCCAGATGAACTGGCTTGCAGGTCAGTTGAGTTGGGAACCTGACGTGCGCGCTTCGGTCATGGTCCACGCGATCATTGAGGACGCTGCACTCAAGGAACCTGACGGCATCTCAGAACAATTGCTTCTCGGTCTCGTTGACCAAAGTCTTACAGTGCTGGGGTTGGTACGTTCACATAAATTCGAACGCCACATCGTCATTGCAAGCGATTTGGAGATATTCAGCGATCAAAGTCTGACACAGATAGTACCGGATCGTAGAGCCGTCCTCCTAAATTCAATTAGCATTGAAGGAATAGAGAACACAAGAGCTCTTCTTACCTCGCGGCCCAGGTATTATAAGTCTGGGATGCAAGTGGGCTGGGAGTGGCGCGCCGACCCTCCATTCGAGGAATGCCAGGGATTCGTAGCTGACCCCTCAGGAGGGCCAGCCATTACTCTTATTGGCTGGGATTTTCGCGGCCGAGACTTAGCGGACTTCTATTAAGCGAAATCTGCGCAGACACACCTAAAGCCACGTGGGGGGGATATGACGCTGCACATTGGGATAGCGACGCATGCTCGGGCGATACAGGCAGGCGACCGGCTACTCACCTTGGGGAAGGAGCCATGGGATCCGGTTGCCAACCAGACGATCATTCTGATTGCAGATAATGCGACTGCGACTATTTCCTATTCCGGACTTTCGTTCATCGGAAAAGATCAGACTGATCACTGGCTAGCTGAAAAGATTGCTGGGGAAGTCTTCGACGAACACCACGGCTCTCCTCCCATCACCATCGGAGGCGACCGGAAAATTACGCTGGGCAGCGCCGCCAATGCCATAGCTACCGGAATAGCAACAGAGTTCCGCTCATTGCCGAAGGAACTTCGGAAGCAGAACATTCAAGTTCTATTCTCGGGATTCACATGGAAGCGGATACGCAAGGCAACCGCATTCAGGCCGAGACCGTTTCTTTGGTATTGCGAATATGACGAGAAGCGGACGAGTCACATCAAGGGATGGAGATCTCCGCGATGGTGGGGCCACAACGACCCATACTATACTAAGACCGTAGGGGCATCGATCCAGGAACGCGTAGTCAATGCCGTGGGCCAGATTAGCTCGAGCGCCATGACAATGGCCGAGGTGGAGCTAGGTATTAGAGATCTAATCCGCGACATCTCAGAAGGACGCCCGACCGTTGGGGATGAATGTTACGTCACCACGATTGAGCGAGATCAACGAGTCCGCGTATGCTTTATGCGAGCCAATGAAAGCAAGACGCCAGAGAATTCAATCTACACGCCTTGGATTCTTGGCTCATCGATAAATATGCCGCCGCAACTTCTAGCGGGCATGATCGGGGTAGGCGTCGAATCCAGAGGCCGGTCGGTTGATTTCTTTAGTATTCCAGAACTCAAACAGGCAGCGCGAAGGTCATTGACAGGGCAGGTCAGAAAGACGTGGCCGTGATGCCCGTAGCCAACGGACGCTCGCGCCAGCCGACTTTGGCACATCCACTATAGCCAGGCAGGACACAAGGGCACTCACAGACTGACTGTGCGGTGGCTAGACAAACAGTCGTCGACTCAGGTTAAGAGTAGCGGCCTCGCTACTACACCTAGGCTAATCGTCCACGCGGTTTCTAGAACAGCACTTCCGAACAACCTTGCGTTTTCAACAATCACACTTGGCTCCTTTCGCCTCGCGGCTTTGCCGGGCGGGCAGCTGCCGCCGCGTGGTGTGCGCTGGCGCGCGACTCGACCGCCGTCGCGGCCCAGGGTCGCTGTCGTGTGCTCACTCGGCAGGCGGTGGCCCGAGTCGGTCCTGGGCCTGTCCGTAGTGTGGTTGAGATCAGTTGAGCTGGCCGGTGGGGCGTATGACGAGGTGGTTGATGTCTACGCCTTCGGGTTGGGTGACGGCGAACAGGATTGTCTCGGCGACCTGCTCGGCGGTCAGGGTCGGCGCTGCTGCGGGTGATCCACCGCGGTCGTCCCAGAATGGGGTGTCCACAACTCCTGGGGCGACGAGAGTGACGCTGACGCGGTCATTGGCTACCAGGAGTCGGACGTTCTCGGCCAGGGCGTGCGCGGCCCACTTGGTGACGGAGTACAGGTTGCCGGGCGTGTTCCTGGTGCCGGCGACCGAACCGACGATCACGATCCTGCCCTTGGACTCCCTCAGGTGTGGCAGTACCTCGCGTACCAGCAGAGCCGGGCCGAGGATGTTGGTGAGAACCATGGCACGCATGTCCGCAGGATCGTGGTCCTCGAGCGTGCCGGGTAGGGAGAACGCGGCGTTCGCGATCACTGTGTCCAATCGGCCCCACAAGCCGACGACTTGACCGACGGCAGCGGCGACATGGCTCTCGTCGCTGGCGTCACCGGTGATGGTCAGCAGCCGCTCGCCTGCTCCGGTGGAGGTGGCGAACGCGGCGAGGCGATCGGCGTCGCGGCCGGTCATCGCCACACGGTGGCCTTGCTTGAGCAGGGCACGGGCAGTGGCCGCACCGATCCCGCTCGAACCGCCGGTGATCAACGTGACGGGTTCCATGGCATGGCCTCCTTGGTGACGGCGGTATCGACACTGCGCCAGGCTTCACTAGTCGACGAACACTCTGAGTTGGCGGACGCAGGCTACCCGATGAGCATGATGGCAGTGGCGTATTCCGATCCCGGTTTCGATCAGGCGCTGCAAGCCACTTGCGAGGGTCGAGCTGACGAGTTCGTGCCGGCCGAGCAAGCGATACCGGGCTGGTCCGACGGACAGTGAGCTACCGCGTGGAGTTCCTGGCCGCTTGGTTGCTTGCCGCTTCGGGTGGTCTTCGGCGGGTTTTACAGGGTGTCCAGTTGCCTTGTTACTGCGTCGAGGGTCGGTGCGGGTGTGGGCTCTCGTAGTAGGCGGAGGAGTTCTTGTCCGAATTGTCTGCCGTTGGGGAACTGGTCTTCGCGGTCCCAGCGCCAGGCTGCGACCATTGCGAGCACTAGGTGTCGGCAGTCGGTCAGTAGGGCTTGGTCGGCGTTTGGGTAGTGGGCGCTGACCTCTTCGGGGGCGTGGGCCAGGTCGAACTCGATTGGGCCGCGGCAGGATGTTTCGACGTCGATGAACAGCGGGCCGGCCTTGGTGCTGAGGACGTTGCCTGGGTGTGGCTCGCCGTGTAGTAGCTGCTCTGGGGCGTTGCGGGCCTCGATGGCTTGGCGGAGGCTGGTCAGTTTGGTGCTGAGAAAGATGCGGTCTGCGTCGGTGAGTTCTGGGGAGCGATTCGGGTTGGCGACGATTTCCTGCGCCTCTGCGATTCGATCTGTGAACCTTGGGGTTGGGACATCGACCTTGCGCATGCCGGCGTGCAGCTGCTCCAGGGCCTTGGCGTAGTCGGCTGGTACGACCTGAGGTGTCGCGGGCTCGTAGTAGGTCCACAGGGTTATCGCGAAGCCATCACGCGTGTACACAAGCGGGTCTACCCGCGGCTCCAAGATGCCCACTGGGCTTCCGACCTCGGCGAGCCGTAGAGCGAGCTCGATTTCGAGCTGTGCGACCTCTTGGCCCACATGGGCAACCCGGGCGAAGACGTCGCATGGCGTCAGCCGCAGCGCCAGCTTGTTCGAGTCGTGGAGGACTGTTGCGTCGGCGGTTGGCAGGTTGAGCGATGTGGCGAGCGAAGTCGCAGCCGCGATCGCACGGGTGACGTCGGGTAGCTCCATGATCTGGCGAGGCTACCTTCCTGAGCTTGTTCGGTCCCCTTAATATTCGACGGAGCTCCGTTGACGGCGCCTTACTCCCAAGGGAATCCATGACTGAACAGTCGATCAATCTGCAGCCCGTTGCCCATGTTGTCGGTGGACGGGTCGAGCCCACTGACGACTACTGGGGCGGTACCAAGGCCATCATCCGCATCGATGATCCGCGGCTGGATGCCGAATCCACCAAGGGGCTTGAGGAGTTCTCGCATCTGGAGGTGGTGTTTCACTTCCATCTGACCGATCAGTCGGACCTTCCTCTCCACGCTCGTTCGGCTCGCAACAACCCTGACTGGCCGGTGGCGGGGATCTTTGCTCATCGGAATATGCGCAGGCCGAACTGGTTGGGGGTGTCTCGGTGTCGGCTTCTTGAGGTCGATGGGCTGGATCTGCATGTTGAAGATCTGGATGCGGTTGATGGCACGCCGGTCCTCGACATCAAGCCATGGTTTGCCGACTTCGGTCCTCGTGGGCCTATCCGCCAGCCCAGTTGGCCTAGCGAGATGCTTGCCGAGTACTTCGCGCCGGCAGTTGGGCGGGGCGATCGCTGATGGGTGGCGAGGGTCGCTGACGCAGATCCTCGGGTCGGTGGAAGTCGTGCTCTTCGACTTTGATGGGCCGATTTGCTCGGTGTTCGGGGGCCATCCCGCGCCACAGATCACCTTGGAACTCCTCGCGTTGGCGCGCCAGGTTCGCGGGGATTTGGAGCCCGTACTAGAGCGGGCTGCTAGCCCGCACGGGCTGCTTTTGGCTGCGGCTGGTGATCCTGAGCTTGCTGGGGAGTTGGAAGCCGCGCTCCAGAAGGCTGAGTTGACTGCGATCGGGACCGCGCGGCCAACAGTCGGCGCGGCGGAATCGATCGCGGCGTGCATCGCCAGCGGGCGCCTTGTGGGAGTTGTGAGCAACAACTACGCGGGGGCGATCACGGCGTACCTCAGCAGAGTCGACTTGTCAGGATGCGTGGCGCATGTGGAGGGCCGCGACCCGGTCGATCCGACCTTGATGAAGCCGGATCCTCACCTCATCGAGAGAGCCCTCAGCACGCTTGGCGCTAGTCCAGCATCATGCGTGTTCGTCGGTGATCAGACGACTGATGTGGAAGCCGGCCGGGCAGCCGGCGTGCGGACGGTTGGCTATGCCAATAAGCCTGGCAAGGTCGAAGCGCTCAGCGGTGCTGGTGCCGGTGTGATCTTGACGAGCATGCTCGACCTGGCGGAAGCCCTCGCGTGAGGCTCTTTGTGGACTACGCCCAAGGTCGGCGGCTTGGCGTGAAACCCTGGTGCGGTTGGTGAATGGTCGTGGTTATGGTCCGTTCATGGCAGATGGCATCGGTGGGTTGCGGGCGATCTCGATCAAAGATGGTGTTGTCACTAGGCCTGCGTCTGTCTGGACGCCTGCTGTGCATGGGTTTTTGCGGTACTTGCGGAGGCAGGGGTTGACGTGTGTTCCGGAGCCGATCGCTGTTGATGGGGATGTTGAGCGGCTGGTGGTTATTGAGGGGGACGCGGGCGGCGATTGCTGGGGGCATCAGCATTCTGAGGCCGGGGTGCGGTCTGCGGCGCGGTTGTTGCGGAGGATTCATGATGCGTCTGTTGGGTGGGTGCCGCCGGAGGATGCGATCTTTTGTGCGCCTGATGTGGTGGCTGAGGGGGAGATGGTGTGGTCCCACGGGGATGTTGGGCCGTGGAACATGGTGTGGCACGGGGATGAGGCTGTGGGGTTGTTCGATTGGGACTTTTTGCATCGTGGGCCGCGGGTTGATGATGTCGCCTATGCGCTGCAGTGGTTCGGGCCGGCTCGTAGTGATGAAAATGCGTTGAACTGGCATCACTTTCCGGTCGTGCCCGATCGGGCTGCGCGGATACGGGCCTTCTTGCAGGCCTATGGAGGATTGCCGTCCTTCGATGTTGCTGAGGCGATCGCCGTCAGGATGGAGACGACTATGGCCATGGAGTTGTCGTTGGCTGAGGCGGGGGTTGAGCCGCAGCGGACTTGGGTCGCTGAGGGGAGTCAGGAGCGGGGCGCTGCCGAGGTGCGGTGGGTGCGCGAGAACGCCGGGTTGTTGGAGGGCTGAGGGCACTCGCCTCTTGCTGGTTGGTTTCAGTGGGCGCGCAGACTCGGGGTGACCGTGGGGAGGCGGTGTGGACGAGTCAGGAGCGCTTCGGCGGGCGGGGTGGGCGGGCGCGGCTTCGGTGGTGTTGCTCGTTGCGGCGGTGGCGCTTTGCTATCTGGTCGGCGTCGACGATCCGAGCATGTCGGACTCGGACATCCTCGAGAGGCTCAATGACGACGGGCGGCAGGCTGCCGCGGGGATCGGGGTGCCCGTACTTGCTGCGGGGGTTGCGCTGCTGTTGTGGTTCGCCACCGGTTTGCGGCGAGTGCTGGATCGGTTGTCCGGCGGCGACCCGCTCGCGCATGCGGTCGTACCGGGCGCGGCGCTGTTCGGTGGGCTGATGATCACCGGGGTCTCGCTCGACGTGGGCAGCGCGTTCGCGGCGTGGTCGGACGAGTTCACCGCTGACCCGAACACCGTTCGCGCGCTCGGTATGGCGGGGCAGGTCCTCGCGCTCACCGGGCTGGCCGGCTGCGCTGTGGTGGTCGCCGTGACGACGCGGATCGCCCACCAGGCGCATGCCCTTCCGACGTGGGCTATCTGGGTGTCCTATGCCGTCGCCGTGCTGTGCATGACTGGCTTCTGGAGCGGGGGCATGGCGTCTGCGGCCTTCGCGCTGCGGCTCATCGGCGCCGTTGTCGCTGTACTTCGCATGGCGCGACAGACGCCGCCGGTGCCTCGGGCAACTCCCTGAGGTTCACCTGGTCGGCGGGACGGCTGCGGGTTCTGTGGCTCGTCGCGGGTGGGCGACCACCGCGACGGAGGAGCGGCATTTCGCGCGACGAAGGAGCGGAGAAAGGGTGGGTGGGAGCGCTCGGAGCTGGGAGTGACGTAGGAGCGGACGGCGAAGGGCGCGTGGGCGTCCTTCGCCGTCCGGTGGGTTAGTGGAACGCCGGTAGGGCGGGGCGGAGGGTTGCCCTTGTGTTGGCGGACTTGGCCTTGGCGGTTGCTGCGGCGGGTTCCGGGGCGGGGACTGGGTCGCATTGGAGGTCGGAGCGGTTGCCGGGCTTGCGGGTGGGTAGGGCTCCGGTTTGTAGGTAGGCGACGATTCGGTCGTCGGTGCAGGTGACGCCGGAGAGGGAGCCTGCGTGGGTGGTGCCGCCTACGCCTTCGATGAGGGCGGAGTGCGGGAAGATCTTGCGGGTTTGCAGGGCTCCGGAGTACGGGGTGGCCGCGTCGAGGGTTTCGTTGATCAGGAGGAGGCTCTTGACCTTGCTGCCGTCGATCTTGACCGGGCGGCCGGCCTTTGCCTTCCAGTAGGCGCAGGGGGCGTTGAACCAGGCGTTGCCCCAGGTCAGGAACGGTGCCTGGGCGTAGGTGCGCCAGTTGTCGATCCAGACCTTCCTCGCGTTGGTGGGCCACTGGGTGTCGGTGCACTGCACGCCGAGGTAGACGGCGTAGCCGTTGTCGTCGAAGGGCGGGCCGCCGTAGAGCTCTACCAGCGGTGCGGCGTTACGGTCGTGGACCCAGGCAGCGAAGGCGTCGGCGACGTCGACCCAGCCGTACACGTAGTACCCGGCCTGCGTGAAGATGTCGTTCCACTCGTCCGGGCCGATCTTGCCGTCGGCGGGGTGGCCGATGAGCTTGTGCAGTTCGGAGTAGTAGCGGCGCTCGACGACGGCCTCGGTCTTGCCGAGGTGCCAGGTCGAGTCGTGCGCGGCGACGTACGCGAAGAACACCTTGATGCTCTTGTTGAAGGCGATGTCCTGGTCGAGGTTGGCCTGGTACCAGACCCGCCGCGCGTCGACGACGCCGTCGAAGATGACCCGGCGCAGGCGGGACGGGTAGAGCGTTCCGTACACCTGGCCGAGGTACGTGCCGTACGAGAATCCGTAGTAGTTGATCTGCGGGGCGCCGAGCACCTTGCGGATGCTCTCCATGTCGCGCGCCGAGTCGATGGTCTTCAGGTGACCGAGCAGCGCGTGCTGGTTGGCGTCGCAGGCCTTCGCGTAGGCCTTGGAACGGTTGATCCAGGTCTGCGTGAGCTTCGGGGTGATCGGCACGTAGTACGGACGGTTGTACCCGGCAACATCCGGGATGCAGGTCAGCGCGGGCTTGCTGGCGCCGACGCCGCGGGGGTCGAAGCCGATCCAGTCGTAGGCGTCACCGGCGCCGGCCGGGACGAAGTCGCCGAAGATCGCGTAGATCAGGCCGGAGCCGCCCGGGCCACCCGGGTTCACCAGCATCGGGCCCTGCGCCTGGGCGTCGGGCGTCTTGTGCTTGACCCGGGACACCGCGAGCTGGATCTTCGTGCCGTTCGGGCGGTCGTAGTCGAGCGGTACGGTGACGAAACCGCATTGCGCGCCGGCATTCACCAGGCGGGGAATCGTGCAGGCTCCCCACTGAACAGGTGGCGGCGAATAACCGGCCGAGGCGGGTGGCGACGTCGGCACAGCGGTCGCGGCGGGGATCGATACCACCCCGGCGATCAGTGCGGACGAGACTGTGGCAGCAACAACCAGACGACGGATTCTCATGAATTCCTCCCGAGAGGCATCCTGAACCCGTATCGCCGGAAGAAACAAGGGGGCTCGCCTATCAGCCCGCTCAACCAAGGGTAATCATTGACGGCCTCCCGTCGAACACCCAGCGCGTTGTACCCGGCATCCTGCGTGACGACCGGTTCGGGGCCGGTCATTCTCGTTCTGAGAGTTCACCGAAGGTCGGCTCGAAATTCACCGCTGAAGGACAAGTTCAGGGGTATGACTTCACGACTCTTCTTCCGCCGGCGCACCCGGATCGCCGTGGCGATCGGCGCCGCCGCTGCCGTGGTGGGCACGGGCACCGTCGCGACCCAGGCCGCCGGGTGGCTGGCCAACTCGTCGCATGACTTCCGCTTGGTCGCCGACGGGTTCTCCGGGCACGGCCGGGTGAACGGCAACGTGCTGCGGAACGACCACGGCGCGACGGCGGTCGTGCGGCATACCGATCCGGCCAACGGCACGGTGACGGTGGACGCGGACGGGACGTTCGCGTACGTGCCCAAGGATGGGTTCAAGGGTGTGGACACCTTTACCTACACGGCTTCCGACGCGGTGCAGCTGTTCAAGAACGCCGCGTCGAACGGGGAGCCGTTGGCGCCGCTCGCCGAGGTGGCCGGGCCTGGCGGGACGACGACCGAGATCTCCGGAGCGGGCTACGGCTCGGCCCTTACCCCGGTACCGGGCAAGACCGGCTCGTTCTACGGGCTGACCGACCGTGGGCCGAACGCGGATGCGCCCGACGGGAACAAGTCGGAGATGCTGCTCGACTTCGTCCCGCAGATCGGCAAGTTCAAACTCGTCGACGGAAAGGCTCGGCTGCAGAGCGTCGTCACGTTGAAGGGGCCGAAGAGCCTGGGCGGGGTGAAGTACAGCGGGCGGCCGCCGCACGACACCAGCGAGGTGATCGACGACGTCAACGCGACCAACGCGAACGGCGGTACGCCGGTACCGGTCGAGCGCGATCCTTACGGGTATGACTCCGAAGGGCTCGTCGCGCTGCCGGACGGGACCTTCTGGGTGTCGGACGAGTACGGGCCGTATGTCACGCATTTCGATGCCAAGGGCTACGAGTTGGGGCGGCTCACGCCGTACCGGAACAGCCCGGACAACGCGTTCCACAAGGTCATCGGGTACCTGCCGGCCGAGCTCGCGTTTCGCGCCAAGAACAAGGGGATGGAGGGGCTGACGGTCACTCCCGATGGGTCGACGCTCGTCGGGGTGATGCAGTCCGCGCTGCAGCAGCCGGACCTCGGCACGGTCAAGCCGGGCAACGTCTCGCCGAGTCGCATCGTGACGATCAACCTGCGGACGTACGAGACCAAGCAGTACCTGTACCTGCTCGACGACCCGAAGTCGACGGGTGGGGCGAACAGCGAGATCACCGCGCTGACGAACACCAAGTTCTTGGTGGACGAGCGGGACGGGAACTTCGAGCCGTTCGCGCTGAAGAGCCTCAATGCTGTGGATATCAACGGTGCTACGGATGTCAGCGGGCTGACGATCGGCGGGAAGTCGCCTGAGGCGTTTGTCGGACAGGCCGGTACGAATGCCGCGCTCGCGGCGCTGACCGGGGCCGGTGTGCAGGTTGCGCTGAAGCAGCCGGTGGTCAATGTCGGGACGCTGGTCAGCCAACTCGACCCGACAGGCAAGTTCTTCGCGCACGACAAGGTCGAGGGCGTGGCGACCACTGACGGCGGTCGGACTCTGTACCTGTCCAACGACGACGACTTCGGCATCGACACCATCGCCGTCGACCCGGACGGCAAGTGGACGGTGCACCAGAAGACGCTTCCGCCGACGGGCAAGGCCGACAACGCGGAGATCCTGAAGGTCGACACCACCAAGCTCCCGGCCGTTCTGAAAACCGTCACGGTCACGATCCACGTTCGCTGACTCGCCGCCGGGCCTGTTCGCGCAGGCCCGGCATGGCAGCCTTTGCGCATGATCGATGACGACGCGAAGGTGGTTCTGCACGATGACCTGCGTGATCTGCGGGCGGCGGTGGTGTGGAAGCTGGACGGCTTGCCGGAGTACGACGTACGCCGGCCGCTGACGACGACCGGGACGAACCTGCTCGGACTGGTCAAGCATCTGGCCCTCTACGAGGCCCGGTACTTCGGTGAGGTCTTCGACCGTCCGTTCCCGGAACCGTTGCCCCGGTGGGACGACCTGGACGCCCGTGGAACTGACATGTGGGCGACCTCGGAGGAGACGCGTGAGGAGATCGTCGGGCGATACCGGCGTACCTGGGAGCACTCGGACGCGACGATCGTTGCCCTTGCCATCGATGCTCCCGGCCACGTGCCCTGGTGGCCGAGGCCTGAGGTGACACTGTTCAACATCCTGGTGCACATGCTCGCCGAGACCAGCCGGCATGCCGGGCACGCAGACATCCTGCGCGAGCAGCTCGACGGGTCGATCGGGACGATCCCCGCGCGAGCGAAATCGCAGCCCGATGCCGCCTTCTGGGAAAATCGGCGGTCGGAGATCGAGCGGGTCGCCAAGGCAGCCTCGGCCGGGGCGGAATGACAAAAGCTGCAATTTGGTGGTTGGCGAGGGGTGCGGGCACGTAGCGTTCGGGCGTTGAGGTGGGGTTTTCACTAGGGGTGGGGATCGTCGTGAATCTGGATTTCGGGCTGGACCCGGTGTTCTCGTGGTACGTCGTGCTGCTGTGCATCAGCGGTGTGGTGATGGTCGGAATGGCGGCGGTGAAGACGGCTGATCAGTCGGCCGGGTCGCGGGCCCTGAGTGCGCTGGCCGGGCTGGCCTTTCTCGGATACGGGATCTATCTCGGCTTCATTTTCGACGGCGGCAGCTACATGATGTTCTTCCAGGCATTCATCCTGCCGGCGCTGCTCGTCTTCAACTTCATCCGCGCAGTAGTCGCCAAGCCGACGACTAAATCGTTTTCGTCATGATGCAGTGGTTTTTGCCTTTGGGGCGGACGTAGGTGAAGCCTTCGGCTTCGAAGAGGGTGCGGGTGACGCTGTAGAGGAAGGACGCGGTGATTTGTTTGCCGCCGGTGTCCTGGGGATAGGCCTCGACGACTCCGCCGCCGGCTTGGGCGATCAGGTCCAGCGCGCCGCGGAGTGCGACACCCGCGACACCCTGTTTGCGGTATCTGCGGTCGACGAAGAAACAGGTCAGGCGATAGTCGGGTGGCGTGCCGAGTTTCGCGTCGTACTCCTTGCGGTGGTTGATGTTCGGCAGCTCCGCCGGTGGGCCGTACTCGCACCAGCCGACCGCCTCGTCACCGTCGAAGACCAGCGCCGCATGCGCCCGGCCCTCTTCGACGAGGCGTTGTTTGAGGGCGCGGTTGTTGTCCGCGTCATAGGTCTTCTCGTCTTTCATCGTGTGGAAGAACGTGCACCAGCACCCGCCCCACACCCCGTTGTGCCGCTCCGCGAGATCCGCGAACGCGTCCCACGTCTCGGGCGTCAGCGCCCGCGTCGTGAGCTCCGCCGGCACCACCACGATCTTCGCCATGCTCCAGCGTAGGACGCTTCACGGACGATCTCCGTCCGCATTCGACCGGTACGCCGGTGAGCCACGCCGCCCCTCGGCGGGGTGATTGACCGGGGGCCCGGACGTCGGCGAGGATGTGAGCCCGGCGCGGCCCGCGCCTCACCTTCGTCGACCGGCCCCAGCCTGGTCCGCTGAGAAGGCAAAGGGATCTCTGGTCTCGGGCCGCTCGTCCTGGTCTCTTGCCTCGGGCGGGATCGCTGGGGGATCGCGTGCGAGTGCGTGGAAGGCCAGATGACAGCGCACAGGAACTTCAAGCGACGGGTCCGCGCCCGCGCCGCCAAAACGGGCGAGTCCTACACGGCTGCCCTCCGGCACTTCCGTCCGACTCCTTCAGGAGACAAGATGCCGGAACCCACCCCCACCAGCCTGCGGATCGCCGTCGCCCAGTCGACGGTCCGGGTCGATCCCACCGACGCCGACGGGCTGCGCGCGAGCGCTGCCGAAGTACGCGGCCTGATGAAGGAGGCGGCCCACAACGGGGCTCGTCTGGTGCACTTCACCGAGGGAGCGCTCTGCTTCCCCAGCAAGGTGATCATGTCCGAACTCGGCCCCGACGAGATCGGCTCGTCCGACTGGAGCAAGGCCGAGTGGGCCGTCCTGCAGTCCGAGCTCGACAGTATCGCCAAGCTGGCGGGCGAGCTGGGGATCTGGACGGTCCTCCCGTCGGTACACCGGTTGCCCGAGCCGGCGCGGCCGTACAGCAGCATGTACGTCGTGTCCGACCAGGGCCAGATCGTCGGCCGGTACGACGAACGCATGCTGTCGACGACGAAGGTCACCTGGATGTACACCCCCGGCGACAAGCCGGTCACCTTCGAGGTCGACGGCTACCGCTTCGGGCTCGCTTGCGGGCTCGACGTGCTGTTCGCCGAACTCTTCACGGAGTACGACCGGCTCGAGGTCGACGGCGTACTGGTCTCGTACGCGAGCACCGGCGTCGACCACAACGAGCACATCGGCGTCCAGGCGCGCGGCCACGCCGTCAACAACACCTACTGGATCAGCCTCGCCGTCCCCGCCAACCCAGGCGCCGGTATCAACTCAGGCATCTCCGACCCCACCGGCAACTGGACAGCCCAGGGCCCTGCGGACAGTACGCCGGGAATCGCCCTCACCGACCTCCACCAAGCCGACGTAACCCAGATCGGCCGAGCCTTCCGCCGCAAGACCCGAGACCGCATCAACTCCTAGCCGGCTCCACCGCCCCACCCGCACTCACAGTGCGGGTGGGGCGCCCCCTAGTCCGCGATGTCATCAGATGTGGTGACGACCGCGGCGGTGACGGTCGGACAGAGTGAGGAGGACAGACCGGGGAACAGCTGAGAGGACGAGGTCATGGGCAAAGTAGTGGCGCAGGCGAACATGTCGTTGGACGGGTATGTCGCCAAGCAGGACAACAGCATCGGGCGATTGTTCGACTGGCTGCAGAAGGGCGAGGTCGAGATGCCGACGCCCGCTGAGGATTTCGCCCTCCATGTCTCCCCGACGAGCGCGGAGCACCTGCGGCAGTGGACGTCCTCGCTCGGCGCGCTGGTTTGTGGGCGGACGCTGTTCGACGTGGCTGAGGGGTGGCGGGGGCGGCACACGCTGGATGTGCCTGTCGTGGTGGTGACGCATCGGGTGCCCACAGAGTGGGTCGAGGCTCACCCGGACGCACCGTTCTCCTTTGTCACCGATGGGGTGGAGGCGGCGATCGCACGAGCGCAGGAGCTCGCCGGCGACCAGGTCGTCGCGGTGACCGGCGGGACTATCGCCAAACAGTGTCTAGAGCTCGGTCTGCTCGACGAAGTGGCCGTCGACCTGGTGCCGGTGGTGATGGGCGAGGGCAACCGCCCCTTCTTCGGCGACCTCGCCACAGGAGAGGCCGTCCTCGGCAACCCGACGACCTGCGTCCAGGGCGACCGGGTCATCCATCTCGTCTTCCCAGTATCGCGGTGAGGCTCACGGTCGGGGTGCTGACGCCGCATGCCGCTCCAGGACCTGAAGTCGAGATCCCTGAGATGGCGTCGGCCCGTCTCGAGGTCGTCGTAGCGCAACTCGCTGAGGAGCCTCCGTCGGCGGCCGCGGACCTCCGGACGCTGGCGACACCTTCAGCTCTGCGGCCGCTGGTCGGCTCACTCGTCGAGGCGTCGGCCGATGTCATCGCCTATGCCTCGACCACCTCCGGATACGCGATCGGGTACGCGGCCGAGGTCGAGTTGCTCGAACGCCTCCGGCAGCTGGCCGGCGTACCGGTCGTGAGCAGCGGGGTCGCCGCCGTGCAGGCGTTGAAGGCGTTCGGGGTACGCCGGGTCGCGCTGATCCATCCACCGTGGTTCGAGGACGAGATGGCGGACCTCGGCGCCAACTACTTCCGCGAGCAACAGATCGACGCCGTCACCCTGACAGCGACATCGCTCCCCAACGACCCGAAACAGGTCCAGCCCGAGCAGGTGGTCGACTACGTCAGTACTCACGCAGACGCCTCCATCGAAGCGATCTTCATCGCCGGTAACGGCTTCCGTGCTGCACGGGCGATCGGAGAGCTCGAACGTAGGACCGGCCAGCTGGTCCTGGAAGCGAACCAGGTACTGCTCTGGGCGCTGCTGGCCGCCACCGGTTCGAGTCTCCGGATCGACGGTTACGGGAGGCTGTTCAGCCGCAGATTGCCTTGTTTATGAAGGTGTTTACTGCGGTGTCTGGGTCGCCGTGGAAGTTGGGGGTCAGGGCGATGGTTACCTGGTGGCGGCCGTCGGTGGTGGAGAAGGACCAGGCGTTGTAGGCGAGGGCATCGCCGTCGTTGCCGTAGACGCGGATGCCGCAGGTGGTGGTTTTCCAGGACAGGCCCAGGCCGTAGTTGCGGGTCGGCGTGCCGGGCGTCTTCATCTCCTTCAGCAAGTGCTTCGGGAGCAGGCGGCCGCCGAGTAGGGCGGCGAAGAAGCGGTTGAGGTCCTTCGTGGTCGAGATCATGTTGCCGCTCGCGCCGAACAACGTCGGGTTCAGTTCCGTGTAGTCGACGTAGTGCGTCAAAGTCAGGTCGGTCGGCACGTAGCCGTGCGGATGCGGTCCAGGAATCCAGGGAGAAGTCCCCGGTACTACGGTCCCGCGCAACCCCAGCGGCCGGATCACCGGGCGTTCGATCTCCTGCCGGTACGTCCGCCCCGTCACCTTCTGGATGACCTGGCCGAGCAGCAGATAACCCGTATTCGAGTACGAGTACTCCGAACCCGGCACCTCCGACGTCGGCGGGTGGGCCAGCGCCTGACTGATCTGCTCGGAAGCGGTCCACGTCCGCCACCGCCCGGCGAAGAACTCCGGCGAAGGCGGCATCGCAAGAGTCCGAACGTAGTCGTACAACCCGCTGGTGTGGTTGAGCAACTGCCGCAAGGTGATGTTCCGCCCGTTGGGTACGACCCCAGGCAACCACCTCTCGACCGAGTCATCCAGCCGCACCCGCCCCTCGTCGACGAGCTGCAGCAGCACGGTGGCGACGAACGTCTTGGTGATACTCCCCGCCCGGAACGACCCATCAACCGGCACCGCCCGCGATGTCCCCATCACCGCAACCCCACTAGTCCCCCGCCACACCCCCTCCTTAGCCCGTACCTCCGCCAAGGCCCCCACCGCCGTACCAGCCGCCACCCCATCCAACGCCGGCTGCAACCCACCCCGGTCGACCCCGCCAGCACCACCCCGAGTCCCAAGACCAGCACTAGCAACAGCCGGCACCGCACTCACAGCCAAGACCGCAACCCCAGCCACCACCATCCGAAGCGTCCGCTTCATCCCGACCTCCTCAGTCAGCTCCCACCCTCCGTTCGCGGACCTGAATCGCACATCAGGGAACGCCCCGGTTCTCACCGCTGCACCGGGGTAGGGGATTCTCTAGGGCCGGAACAAGAAGGAGTTGCTGACGGTGCGAGCAAGAGTGATGCGACTGGGGCATCGAGCCAGGCGGCTGTGGTGGCGGCTGCGGAAGCCGACGACGTACGGCGTCAAAGCCTTGCTGAAGCATCCCGACGACCCGGCCAAGTGCCTCGTTGTCCGGCATTCGTACGTGGATCAGCAGTGGTGGGCGTTGCCCGGCGGCGGGTACGACCCGCGCAAGGAGACCGCCGAGGCCGCCGCGGTTCGCGAGGTCTCCGAAGAGCTGTCCCTGGAAGCAAAGCACGCCACTGTCCTGAAGACCTTGACGACCGAGCTCGAAGGCAAGGTCGACCACCTCGCGATCGTCACCGCGACGGCGACGTCGGCCGACTTCCGGCTGAACGCGGAGCTCGCCGAGGCCCGATGGGTGTCCATCGACCTCGGCGAACTGCCGGCGGATGCGCTGATCTCCCGCTGGCTGCGGCTAGCTGTGGTCGGCGAAGAAGGCGCAGCAGACGGTCACGGCGAGGATCGCGACCAGCATGATCAACGCCGACGCGACGAACACGGCGAGCACGCCGGCGATCGCCGCGAAGGTCAGACCGGCCGCTGAAACCGTTACCCACAAGGCATTTCCGCCCAGCCGGGTAAAGCCTCTGGTGAAGGCCGCCGTCGCGAGCAACACAGTCGTTCCGGCAGCGGCGAGCAGCAGCATGAGCATCGGGTGCCCGCCGTACGTCGCCACCGAGCAGGCCAATCCGCTGCAGGCCTTGGTACTCCGAACGACGGTCAGGAGTTCGACGCAACTCGCGAGCCCGAAAGCGACGAGCAGCCACAGCACGATCGTCGTACGCCGGGACACGTCCCAGGCCCGCCGACTGTAGACGAAGTCCGACAAGGCTTCCTGTGGCAGCTGATCGACGACGGGCAGAGGTGCTGCGGGCAGTCGCGGCGGCAGCAGGTCGAGGGTGGAGAGTTGTTCGGCCATGGCGCGCTCCTAGGTCGAGGGAGCCGGCACAGACACCGCCCCTGATCCCTATTACGCACTACCTACTGCCCTGCGTGCGACCAACGATGCCGCGAGGGCATCATCGCGAGTGCGCGGCGGCGAGCTCGGCAACGAGAAGGTCGCCGGCGCCTTGTGTACTTGACCATTCCGGCCGCGCGGCCAGCCGGCTCCGTGCCTCCAGATCACCGGTGAGGCGGGCTTCGGCGACCGTCGACCTCCACTCGGACAGGAGCGAAACCGACCGCAAGGTGCGCAGCAACTCAGCGTCCGTGTCGGCGCTCACCGGCGCCCGGTCGCTGTCCGCCAGGAAGACATCGGCGCGCACGTTCTCTGGCGACGCACCGTGCAGCGGCACGACCCGCGCGAACACCGGAGCATCGGCACCGAGCTGATCGGCCTCGTCTCCGGTCACCAGATTCAGCAGCGCGGTCTGCCGGACCTCCCCCGAGCAACGATCCACCAGCCGCACCAGCAACCGATCCGTCACCACAGCCGAAGGCAGAGGCGAACAGAACGCGGGCACCGTGACGAGAACCGCCGGTTCCTGATCCTCGTAGACCGTTTCCATCCGGATCTCGGTGACCGAAACACCGTCGCCGACGATCCGCGCGGGCACCTGCCGGGGATCCACCGTGCTGGTGAACACCACCTTGCCCGCGGCAACTTCACTCCTCAACCCGTACTGCGCGGCTGCGCCGACGTAGGCCTCACCGACCCGATTGCCGACCGGCACCCGGGACTTGAGCCCCGCCCAGGCCCTGGCCACCCGCGCCAGCTCCTTCTCCGGCCCGTCGACGCCCTCCCGACGCAGCGCCGCATACCCGTTCGCGATCCGGCGCAACCCGCAGTACAGGTCCGAAGGCAACGGGGCGGCCGATTCGCCGAGTGAGGAAAGCTTGTCGGCCAATCCATTCGCGGCGAATCGAGCGGCCGTCAGAGCCTCGCCGATGAAGCGTTCCCGCAACGGTCCCGGCCGGAAGGTCTTGGCCGCTCGGGCCCGGGCCACCGCGCGCTCCGCGTTCACCAGCGTCTGATCGAGGTCGAGATGCAGCCAGCGATCCAGCGCGTCGATCACGGCGACCCGTAGCCACGGGCTGGTCGGCGAGAGCGCAACGGTCACTTCGTCCTCACCCGACGACGGGTCCGACGCGAGCAGCGCCGCCAGGCGCCGGCGTGCGTCCGAACCGATCAACGCGGCCAGCAGGACCGGATCCGCCTCGGCCCAATCGGCGACGGAGACGGAATGCCAGCGCTGCGGCCGCGCCAGATCGACCGCGACGGTGATCCCCGTCCCGAGACTGGTCGGCCAGCACAGCTCGCCGGGATCGTGAGCGGTGACCCGGACCTCGGGTGAGGCGGCCCGGATCGTGCTCTCCGGCGCGGTCACGAAGGCGAACATGTCGACCTCACTTTCGCGCCGCCGGCTCAGGATGCCTACCGGGGGATGTCTTCCACTGGGAATGGAAAGTGGATGTCCGAAAAGCTTAGGACTCAAACACTTGCCCCGGCAAGGCCGTCGTGCACCGGCCTTCGCGCCATCTGCCAGGCGTTCTGGGCCCAGGTCCGGACCGGCACGCGACCCGCGAGAGCCGGTTCGGTCCACGGCGGTTCGCACCGGCCGGCCAGTTCGCTCAGGGCGAGCCAGCGCACTCCGGAGTACTGGTCCGCGCGATCCCAGACCGACTTGGTCATCGCGCCGGCCGTCGGGCGAGCCAGCCGCCGCAGGTTGGAGGCGCTGCGCAGGAAGGCGTCGCGGCGACGATCCGCCAGCTCGGCGATGTGCCGCTCGAGCACCGCGACGTCGTCGTTCGGCGGGTTCTTCGGTGCCCAGGCGTCGAGGTCGAACTCGACCCAACAGACCGCTTCGATGAAGGCGAGCACCAGGATGCGACGGTCTTCCGTGAGGCCGGCCTTGCCCTCGCTGACCTGACGCCGCAGATGCCGCAGCTCGCCCTGCTCGCGGCAGATCAGCCGGATCGTCCGGTACGCCGCGCGTCCCGCGCTGTCCGGCGCCGGCTCGGGCGGCAACGCGAGCTGGATGGCATCGTTGCCGTTCGACCGGAGTACAGGCAGCCAGGAGAAGCGGCGATGGAGGTTCGCGGCGGCGATCGCCAGGGTCGACCAGGCCTTGCCGTGTTCACCGGCGGCGCGGTAGGCCATCGCCAGCGCGATGGTCCGCAACTCGGCCGCCAGGATCGCGTCGTACCGCCGATCGGAGCGCAGCAAGAGCTGAGCTGACCGCCACTGCCCGATCTCGAGCGCGTGGATCGGGTCGGTCACGCCTCTTGCGGTGTCCATGGCGCACCTGCTCTCGTCCAGCCAACCGCCGCGATGGGCTCCGAACGCCTCACTCAGGTGCTCAGTGCCCCCCAAGCCCGACCGTCTTTACCGCTCTGACCGCCCAGCTTTACTTGGCAACACTGTGATTCTAATGCACAAGGTGTACTTCGGGTAGAGCTTGAGTACACCTAGCGAGCCAAATGGTGAAATCAGCTGGATTCAGGTGTACGGTGACGCCATGCCCGCCTTCCGGTGGGCCGTAAACATCTTTCGGGAGTGACTTTGGCCCCCTCACCAGAGGCCGTACGACTCGCCAGAAGGCTGCGAGGCCTGCGCGAGTCCCACGAGTCCGGACTGACCCAGCAGGCGTTGGCGCGTGCGCTGAGCGACGACGTCCGGGTCGCCGTGCCCACGATCAGCTCCTGGGAATCGGTCAGCAACCCGAAGCTGCCGCCGGCCGAGCGGCTCCGCTCCTACGCTCTGTTCTTCAGTACCAACCGAGCCGTCGACGGCACTCCGCACCTGATCCGCGAGCGTGAACTGACCGCCGCGGAGAAGGAACGCTTCGAGACGCTGCACGAGGAGCTGCTCGCCCTGCGCGACGCGGCCCGCAATCTCGGCGCGGCGAGCGGGCCGTCCGGCAGTGGCTCCTACACCTGGGATTTCGACAGCGGTGACGTCACGATCATCTGCCCGGAGGCGCCCGAGGAGGGCCGTTCGGTGCTCGCCGATGAACTTCAGCCGAACTACACCCGAATGTACCGATACGCCGATCTCGACGCTCTGATCGAGCTGTGGGGACACGTCCGAGCCTCCAACCCGGAGCTCAAGGTGGTGCACCGGCTTCCGTCGGAGGTCACCGCCGACCACATGTCGAGTCACGTGGTCGTGCTCGGCGGCGTCGCCTGGAACCAGGTGACCAAGCGGCTGCTGAAGCTGCTGAGCGATCTGCCGGTGTCCCAGGTCGAGGTCTCCGACCTGGAGACCGGTGAGATCTTCCGGGTGAGCAGGGCCGGCGGCAAGGAATACCGCCCACTGTGGGAGCCGACCGACGACGGCGGCCGCGAGCTGGTCGAGGACGTCGCCCTGCTGGCCCGGCTGCGGAACCCTTTCAATCACAGCCGCACGATCACCATCTGCAACGGCATTCACAGCCGCGGGGTGCTCGGATCCGTGCGGACCCTGACCGACATCGCCGTTCGCGACCGCAACGAGGCGTTCCTGTCCAAGCGCTTTCCGGGCGGGGAGTTCGCCCTGCTGCTGAAGGTGCAGGTCGTGAACGGCGAGGCGATGTCACCCGACCTCGAGATCGCCGACAGCCGGCTCTACGAGTGGTCGCCGAACGAGAAAGTTGACGCCCCGTGAGCCGTCATTTCAAGCACCAGCAGTCGCACGCATCGCTGCTGCGTGACGTATCGGCGTCGTCGGTCCCGCTGACCCGCAGCGGCCTGGACGCGATCGTCGTCCCGGCGGCCCGGGCGTCGCTGCCGCAACACCTGATCACACTGTCCGCCGCGCTGTCGGTGCCGCTCGTCGTGCTGTGCAGCCGGCAGGCGCAGATCGAGCGGGTCGCCGACCGGATCTCGGCCACCTTCGGCGCTCGCGGCCTGGTCGTCGACGTGCCCGAGGGCTACCCGCAGACCTGGACCCCGAGGACCTCCGGCGAGGCCTACCGCGAGGTCAGCGCTGGGCGGTCGAGCGACCTGAGCGTGAAGCGCAACATCGGTCTGCGGCTCGCCCGCAGCCGCGGCTGGAAGAAGATCCTCTTCGTCGACGACGACATCTACAAGCTGAACGCCCAGCAGGTCGAGCGACTGGCCGCCAGCCTCGACCGCCACCCGGTCGCGTCGATGGCCAGCCGGTACTTCCCGGACAACTCGGTGGTCTGCCACGCCCGCCGGCTGGCCGGCTTCCGGCAGGACGTCTTCGTCAGCGGCGCGGTGCTCGGCGTCAACACCCAGCACCCGGCGATGTCGTTCTTCCCCGACGTCTACAACGAGGACTGGTTCTTCTTCGCCCGGCACGCGGCGGCGCGCTCGCTGCCCAAGATCGGCGAGGTCCGGCAGGACGAGTACGACCCGTTCGCCGACCCGCTGCGGGCCAGGCGCGAGGAGTTCGGCGATCTGCTCGCCGAAGGCATGTACAACCTGTTCGAGGGCAGGCCGGGCGTCGACTTCAACGAACAGCTGCGGAGCGCGGCGAACCCGCGGTTCTGGCAGGACATGATGGAAAGCCGCGGGTCATTGATCGCGGAGACCTCGGATCGCCTGAAGACAGTGATGAACAAGCAGGGCATCGGCGACTCCTGGAAGATGACCGAAGCGCTGATCTCACTCGAAGCGGCCGAGGAGCAGCTGCAGCAGATCAAGCCGGAGCTGTGTGTCGAGTTCATCGACAACTGGCGCGAGGACGAGAACCGCTGGCAGCAGGAACTGCGCGGCGACGGCATCGGCCTGGCCGAACAGGACGCGCTCGACCAGCTCGACCTGAAGTCCTGGATCGCCTGCGGTTATGGCGTGGACAGCCGCATCACGGCGTAGACAGCGCGTTACGCCTGAACCGGACTTCCGTTCTGCCGGAGCTGTCGGTGAGCAGCTGACGTTCTCCGGTGGGTTCGAAGCCCAGGCGTTCATAGGCTTCGAGGGCCTCGGCGTTGTGGTCGAGGACCCAGAGGAGCCAGTCGTGGACGTCCGGTTCGAGCTCGGTCAGGTGCAGCAGCAGTGCTCGCATCACGCCGGTACGCCGATGGCGCGGCTCGACCCAGACGGCTTCGAGATGGCGTTCGTCGGGTGGGCGGCCGTCGACCCGCAGCGAGCGGGCCAGGCCGATGATGCGGCGGCCGTTGCGGAGTACGACCCAGAGGGCGTCCGCGAAGGAGCGGCGCCAGGACGCCTCGGTCCAGGTGGCCTCGGTCTCGTAGCTGGAGATGTAGGCGCCAGGTGAGTCCTTGAGGGCTTGCAGCCGGACGTCCCGCAAAAGCTTCCAGTCGTCCGCGGCGAGCACCTGGAACTCCAAGGCCGACCCCCTCCGTGCGTCTCCGCACCGTCGACAGCGCATGACAAAACTGTGACAGCACCGCAGTGAGTGTGTCCGCGATCGCGGAGTGTCAAACGGCCGTGACGGAAATCTAACGTTTGTCGAACACCGCCTACTCTGGCAACGTGCCCAGAAAACTTCGTGCGGATCAGCAGGCCGAGCTTTACGTCGTGGATGTCGTGACATTTGAGTCGAGGTTGGTGTTTGCCTCCTCGACGTTGTTGTTCGAGGCGCCCAACTGGGTCGGCGATCGGCTGATCGTCAACGGGGACGGCGGGTTGTTCGCGGTACCGGCCGGTGGTGGCGAGCTCGAGCCGATCGAGCTCGGCGGCGTACCGGAGATCAACAACGATCATGTCGTCAGCCCGGATGGATCCACCGTCTATGTGTCGGCGGAGGACGGGCATCTGTACGCCGTGCCGCTGGCCGGTGGAGTGGGCCGGCGGGTGAGCAACGACCACGGCGTTCACCATTATCTGCATGGGATTTCACCTGATGGCGAGCGGCTCGCCTATGTCGGGTTGGAGAACCGTGACGGGCGCCGGATCACCAACGTTTACACGGTTCCGGTGGCCGGTGGGGTCGATGTGCAGCTCACCGACGACGAGTTCGCCGACGACGGCGCGGAGTACGGGCCGGATGGGGAGTGGATCTATTTCAACTCCGAGCGGGCCGGGCAGGCGCAGTTGTTCCGGATCAACGGTGAGGTCGTCGAGCAGCTGACGTTCGACGAGCGGGTGAACTGGTTCCCGCATCCGTCGCCGGACGGTTCGCTGGTCGCGTACGTGAGCTTTCCGCCGGGCACCGAAGGACATCCCGCCGATGTGGAGGACGTGCGAGTGCGGTTGCTCGAAGCGAGCGGACGGACCCGCGAGGTGGCAACGGTCTTCGGCGGCCAGGGGACGATGAACGTCCCCAGTTGGTCGCCGGACGGCCAGTACTTCGCTTACGTCGCCTACCCGATCAACTAGACCGCTGCCGGTACTCCGTTGGCGTGAGGCCGGACAACGCGCGGAAGCGGCGGGCGAAGTACGTGGGATCGGGCCAGCCGACTTCGGCACCGATGCGGGCGATCGGGAGCTCCGAGTTGGCGAGCAGAGCTGCTGCGCGTTCTGCTCGCAGGCGGGCCAGGTAGTCGAGTGGTGAGAGGCCGGTCGACTTCCGGAAGATCCGGCCGAGGTACGCGGCGTCGAGCGCCACGGCAGCGGCCAGATCGTCCAAGCGCCAAGCGTGCGCTGGATCGTCTTCGACAAGGGCAAGGCAGGTCGCCACTGCTGGATGGCGTTTGAATGTTGCCATCGGCGTGCGTGCATCGGCGAGGATCCCCAGCACAGTTGCCAGGTGACCCAATAGCCGGCCGAATGCAACAGTCCCGGTCCTCAAATGCCCTTCTAGGGCAGCGATTGCGGCGATCGCGTCACTGGCCGCCACTGCGTCGACAGTAGCGACATGTACGCCGTACGAGCCGGGCGCAGACGGATCCGTCCAGAGCAAACGCCGGTACTCCGGGAACTCGCGAAGCCCGGCCAATTCGGCGTGCAGTGCCCGAGTAGAGACGCAGCAGTTGGCCACTGTGAGGTCAGTGCAATCGAGGAAGGCGTGCCAAGCGCCGGGGCGGAGCACGATGACATTGCCGTGCTGGAGCGGGCGTTCGCCACTACTGGTGAGATGCCGGCCCTCCCCCGGGCCGACGACGGCTAGCTCGACGAAGTCGTGAGTATGGGCCGGTACTGCGTCGCTCAACGTGTGTACTGCGCCCAGGACCGAGTTGCCGGCGAACAGCGCGTGCTCGTGGAGAGTCTCGGGCATGTCGGGATCGTACGAGCGTTGGCCGGGATTCGCCTAGGCGTCGGGGCGACCGGCTGGCCAGGCTGGAGTCATGAGTGAGCTGAGCGGTGAGGTTGTTGCGGAGTACCGGCAGAACGGGTTCGTCCGAGTTCCGGGAATCCTGAGTCCGGTGGAGGTCGAGCGCTTCCGGGAGGCGGCGACGGCGTACCTGGCGAAGCATCGGAGCGAGAGTCTGGAGAAGGGCGGGGTTTTCGCGCAGCTGGTGAACGTCTGGCAGCAGGACGCGATCGGACGGGAGCTGACGCTGCATCCAGGGGTGGCTCGGGTGGCGGAGCAGCTGGCCGGCGTACCGGTCCGGGTATGGCATGACCAGCTGTTGGTGAAGGAGCCGCACAACAATGCGGCGACGGAGTTCCACCAGGACAGGCCTTACTGGCCGCACGTGAACGACAGGCACTCTCTGTCGGCGTGGATCGCTCTTGTGGATGTACCACCTGAGCGCGGCTGTATGACCTTCCTCCCCGGCAGTCATCACCAGACCACGCTGCAACCGCAGAACCTGCACGACGAGGACGACCTCTTCCAGCTGGCTCCTGCGCTGCGCTGGAGCCCTCGCGTCACCGTCCCTTTGCGGGCAGGCGATTGCACGTTCCACAACAGCTACACCGGCCACATGGCACTCCCCAACCGCACCGACCTGGCGCGCCTGGCCCACGTCACCATCTATATGGACGCGGCCACCCAGTACAACGGGCATCCCCACCCGGTCACCGACCCTCTCTCCCTCAAGCCCGGCGACCCGCTCGACGGCGACACCTTTCCTCAGCCGCATTGAATGCCTTTGGCCCCCATCTCGTCGATGGGGGGCCAAAGGCAATGAACCTCAGGCGGCGGCTGCTGCCTCCGTGAGCTGTTCAGCGGTCGGCTGGAGTTGCGGCGATGCCAGCGTCAGCAAGACATTCGCCACTGCGAACCCGGCGGCAACCAACAGTCCGCGCTGGAATCCGTCGACCAAGGCCTGCTGCTGCGGGACTCCGTTGGCCAGCGCATCCGTAGTACGGGTGATGGACAGCGTGGTCACGATCGCCAGACCCAGCGCGCCACCGACCTGGTACATCGCGCTCACCACGCCCGACGCGGCGCCGGCCTCGTGGTGCTCGACCTCGGAGACCGCCGTGATCTGTCCCGGTACGCCGACCCCGAGAATGCCGAAGCCGAAGATGATGAAACCAGGCAGCAGGTGGCCGGCGTAGCTGTCGGTCGCGCCGGCCTGCGAGAGCAACAGAAGCCCGGCCACGCTGAGTACTGCTCCGCTCAGCTGCACAGTGCGGGTGCCGAGCTTCTGGACGAGCTGCGAGGCGAGCACCGCGCCGACGATCGCCGCGCCACCCATCGGCAGGAAGTGCAGGCCGGCCTCGAGCGCGGAGTCGCCACGGACCTGCTGCAGGTAGATGGCGGTCAGGAAGAACATCGACAGGAAGCCCGCGCCGTTCAGCGCCAGTGCACCGCTCGAGACGCTCAGTGCCCGCGACCGGAACAGTCGCAGCGGTACCAGCGGCGCCTTCGACCGGCGCTCGACCATCACGAAGGCGGCGAGCAGGACGACACCGGCGACGAGGAAGGTGACGACCTCGCCCGAACCCCAACCCTTCGGCTCGGACCGTACGACCGCATAGACAACTGAGAGGAGACCAGCAGTACCCAGCACAGCGCCCGCAGTGTCGAACGCTCGGTTGCCGTTCTCGTTGTGGCGGGTGTCGCGGATGTAGACGGGGATCAGCGCGACGAGTCCGACCACGATCGGCACGTTCACGAAGAACACCCACTGCCAGCTCAGCGAGTCGACCAGCAGACCGCCGGCCACCACCCCGAGCGTGCCGCCGAGGCCGGCCAGGCCGCCCCAGACGCCCATCGCGATGTTGCGATCCCGGCCGTGCGCGAAGGTGACGGTCAGGATCGCGAGCGCCGCGGGTGACAGCAGCGCACCACCCAGACCCTGGACGGCGCGGGCACCGATCAGGAACTCAGGCGAGTTGGACAGCCCCGCTACCAGCGAGGCGGCGCCGAAGAGCACCAGGCCACCGACGAAGACGCGACGCGGGCCGAGGATGTCCGCCATCCGGCCGCCGAGCAGCAGGAAGCCCCCGAACAGCAGCGTGTAGGCGTTGATGACCCATTGCAGTGAGTCGGCGGAGAACTTCAGGTCCGCCTGGATGTCGGGCAGCGCGACGTTCACGATCGTCACGTCGAGCACCACGATGAACTGCGCCAGCGCCAGGACCGCCAGCGTCGACCAGGGACTGCGTCGCATTGCGTACCTCACAGGAGAGTCTGTCTACGTTGTATGTATACGTTGTATGCGTACTTCGTAAACGGTAGGTCTACGTTGTAAACTTGTCAACGTGCCCCCCACCAGCAGCCCGACCACCAAGCGGCTCGACCCGCATACGCTCGCGACCAGTGCGCTGGAGATCGCCGACGCCGAAGGGCTGGACGCGCTCACCATCCGCCGGCTCGCCCAGCTGCACGACGTCACGCCGATGGCGCTCTACCGGCACTTCAGCGACAAGGACGATCTGCTCGCCGCGGTCGGCGACCGGATCCTGGCCGACATCGCGCTGCCCGAGCCGACCGACGAGCCGTGGGACGTCCAGCTCCGCGCAGTACTAGCTGCGCTGGTGAAGGCACTTCGGCCGCATCCCAAGGCGGCGGGCCTGACGTTGTACCGGATCCTGGTCTCGCCGGACGGGCTCGCGCTCGCCGAGCGGACGATGGAGCTGCTGGTCGAGGGCGGCTTCTCCACCGACAACGCGGCGGAGGTCGGGCGGCAGTCGGTCTGCTCACTGATCACCCTGGTGACCGCGGAGCCCGGCGCGACCGAGGACACCGACCCGGTCGCCCGCGAAGACGGCCTGCGCGCCAAGCGCGCTTCACTCGCCGCCCTCTCCCCGCACCGCTACCCACTGATCACTGCGGCCGCAGACACCCTGATCTGCCCGGCCTCACACGACCTGTACTACCGCCTCGGCATCGACCTCGTCGTCGCCGGCATCCGCGGCGTCCGCGCGGGCCTGCAGGCCTGACCCCGACACACACCTGCTTGCCTCCCGCCACAAGTCAACTGCGGGGTCTACGCTCCGAAGCGGAGTCAGACCATCACACGGAGGTTTTGTCATGGCGGGCAAGTTCGAGCTGTACGAAGACAAGTCGGGCGGGTTCCGGTTCCGCCTCAAGGCCGGCAACGGCGAGATCATCGCCGTCAGCGAGAGCTACAAGAGCAAGGACGGCGCCCTGAACGGCATCGAGTCCGTCAAGAAGAACGCCGGCGACGCGAAGGTCGACGACCAGACCTCTTGATCAACCGACGACAACGGCAGGAACTCCCCGAAGCGGAGCTCCTGCCGTTGTCTCGTTCCAGGGTTACAGTCCCAGCTCGTGGATGACCTCGCGGATCTCGACCCCGAGCCCCTCGACCGACGCGTCCGGGATCATCGCGGCCAGCTCCTCGACCCGTTCCCGGGTGGCACAGTCCAAGAGGTAGTAGCCGGCGAGGAACTCCTTCGCCTCCAGGAACGGCCCGTCCGTCACGGCCGGCACCCCGTCGCGCACCTTGACCACCGAGGTCTTGGCCGGCTCGGCCAGCGCGACCGTGCTGTGGAACTCGCCGGAGGCCTGCACGGTCTCGAGGAACTTCTCGTGCCCGCTGAAGATCGCCTGCTGCTCGGCCTCGGTCAACGCGTTCAGCACGTCCGGATTGATGTTCAGCACAACGAGATATTTCACGATCTCTCCTTCGCGATCGGCTCCCCAGCGGGAACCTCTTGTCATCAGTACGGAGCGGCCTCCGCCACTTTGACATAGCGTCTGGTCATGACTGAGCTGACTCTCGCGGACATCCAGGCGGCGGCAGGCCGGATCAAGGGATTCGCGCATCGGACACCGGTACTGACCTCGCGCACCCTGAACGAGCGGGTGGGCGCGGAGGTGTTCCTCAAGGCGGAGAACTTCCAGCGGATCGGCGCGTTCAAGTTCCGCGGCGCCTTCAACGCGATCAGCCGGCTCTCGCCCGAGCAGCTCGCCCGAGGCGTCGTGGCGTACTCGTCGGGCAACCACGCGCAAGCCGTCGCACTGGCCGCGCGGTTGGCCGGGACCACAGCGGTCAACCTGATGCCGAAGGACGCGCCGCCGACCAAGATGGCCGCCACCCGCGGGTACGGCGCCGAGGTGGTGACGTACGACCGGTACGGGCAGGACCGGGCAGCCCTGGCCAGGCAGCTGTCCGAGGAGCGCGGGCTGACCTTGATTCCGCCGTACGACCACTACGACGTGATGGCCGGGCAGGGCACGGTCGCCCTGGAGTTGATCGAGGAGGTCGGCCCGCTCGGCGCCCTGCTGGTACCGATCGGAGGCGGCGGCCTGATCTCCGGGTGTGCGACGGCCGCGACCGAGTTGTCGCCGGGCATACGAGTAATAGGTGTGGAGCCGGCGGCGGGTGACGACACCGCCCGCTCGCTGGCGGCCGGCGAGCGGGTCGAGATCGAAGTACCGCGGACGATCGCCGACGGGCAGGCCATCTCCACGCCGGGTGAACTGACCTTCCCGATCGTGCAGCGGTTGGTGGACAGCGTGACACTGGTCAGCGACGACGAGATCAGGGCCGCGATGACGTTCCTGTTCGAGCGGCTGAAGGTGGTCGTCGAGCCGAGTGGTGCCTGCGCGCTGGCAGCGTTGCTGGCCGGACGGATCCAGAACGTCCCCGAGCGCGTTGGAGTGGTGGTTTCAGGCGGAAATGTGGGCCTGGAGCGATGGTTCGAGGTGCTCGGAAAGCACTGAGCCAAGGGCGGCCTGAGTACGCACTGTGCTCGTTGTCACAGAAAGCGACTTCATGATGTGGCCGGGGTCACATGAATTCGCTGTGCGGGCGCCTGAGACACGCTCAGACGCGCTCAGGACACCTGGTGTTCATCCTGGATCGTTGAGCCGTCAGAGAGCCGCTCAGGGCCTTTCCGGAGGGTCTCTGTGGATCTGAGGGTTTGCGTCGTGATCGTTCTGTTATACAGTCGTCGGCGGTTCGACAAATGCGCCGAACTGCGAGTGTGTCAACGCCGAGTCCTGCCAGGCACACCCGCTCCCCTCGAACACCACATGGCAGGAGTGGGGGACCCAGGAAGTTGGGTTCCGACCGTGAGTGGTCGGATCCCTGGGGTGAAGTCCGCGGGAGCGGACCGGGCTATTGACTCTCAGCCCGAACCCGACAGCTAACTTCACAGGCGTCGGGAGACAACCATGCCCGTCACTGCCCGACGGACAGCGCTTCATGGCGCCGTCAGTCAGTCCAGCGATGCCAGTACCCGGCCCACCGGCCGCGGGTTGGCAAAGCACCGCAAGTCCAGCAAGTCCGCGGCCGCCCCTCGGGCCGCAGCAGCCGTCCTCTCGGTCGGCCTCGCCGTCGGTGGTGGAGCCGCGATCAGCGTGGTCAGCGCTCCGCAGACCGCCTCGGCAGCAACCACCGCGAAGCTCACCGCCGGCCAGATCCGCGGTAACGCGAGCATCGCCAGTCGCCCCCTGATTCGCTTCCGCGACTCGGGCAAAACCGTCAAGTACGTCCAGAAGACGCTGCGTCTGCGTCAGGACGGCTGGTTCGGTAACAGCACCGTCGGCGCGCTGAAGAAGTTCCAGCGCTCCTGGGGCCTCAGCGCCACCGGCTACATGAACAAGCCGACCTGGGGCCGGCTGACCTGGGCCGCCAACCACGGCGTGCTCTACGGCAAGGTCGGTACCAAGGCCGCCACCACCACGACCTTCCGTGCGAAGGTCCTGCGCGAGGCCGCGAAGCTCAAGGGCACGCCGTACCGCTACGGCGGCACGACCACCAAGGGCTTCGACTGCTCCGGCTACACCGGCTACGTCTACAAGAAGGCCGGCAAGAAGCTGCCCCGCACCTCGCGTCAGCAGTACAGCGCGACGAAGCACATCAGCCGCGCGACGGCGAAGGCCGGCGACCTGGTGTTCTTCAAGAGCGGTGGCGGCGGCGTCTACCACGTCGGCATCTACGCCGGTGGCGGCATGCTGTGGCACGCCTCGAAGCCGGGCAAGCCGATCGGCAAGGCGAAGATCTGGACCAGCAGCGTGGCCTTCGGCCGTGTCTGAGGATCCGACCCGTCAGCGGCACTGACTCCCCCCTCGGGCCGCTGACCTGACAACCGGTCGTGGCGTCGTCACCCCCACCCCTCCGACGACGCCCGGCCGGTTGTCCATCTCCGGACGCAAGGCACTAGGTGTCCAGCAATCCTGCGTCGTGGGCCAGGATCGCCACCTGGACCCGGTTGGTGGCGTCCAGCTTCACCAGCACCCGCGAGACGTGCGCCTTCACGGTCGCCTCGCTCATGAACAGCTCCCGGCCGATGTCGGCGTTCGACAGCCCGCGGGCCACCGCCGCCAGGACTTCGCGCTCCCGATCGGTGAGTGCGGTCAGCCGTTCCCGCGCGGTCCGCTGCCGGTCCGTCCGCGGATCCGCCGCGAAGTGCCCGATCAGCCGCTTCGTCACCGCCGGCGAGAGCATCGCGTCGCCGGCCGCCACCACCCGGACCGCCTGGACCAGCTCACGCGGCGGGGTGTCCTTGAGCAGGAACCCACTCGCCCCGGCCTGCAGCGCCCGGAACACGTAGTCGTCCAGGTCGAACGTGGTCAGTACGACGACCTTCGGCGGATCCGGCAGCGCCTGGACCTCCCGGGTCGCGGCCAGCCCGTCCAGCCGTGGCATCCGGATGTCCATCAGCACGACGTCCGGCTTGTGCTCGCGAACCATCCGGGCCGCATCGGCACCGTCGTCGGCCTCCGCGACCACCTCGAGATCGTCAGCGGACTCCAGGATCATCTTCAGTCCGGCCCGGACCAATGCCTCGTCGTCCACGATCAACAGCCGCGTCATCGCTCTCCTTCTTTGCCATCAGACCAGGGCAACCAGGCCTCAACCCGCCACCCGCCGTCTTGTGTAGGTCCGGCGTCGAGACGCCCACCGGATAGCGTCACGCGCTCGCGCAGCCCAACGAGGCCTGCGCCGGAGCCGGGCAACAGTGAATCAGCCGCCACCGGCCGGACGTTCGTCACCCGCACATTGACCCCGGTCCCGGGCGCGCCTTCGACCAGTACCTCGGTATGGACCCCGCGCGCATGCTTGTGCACATTGGTCAGCGCTTCCTGGACGACCCGGTAGACCGTCCGCCCGACCAGGGCCGGCACGTCGTCCGGCAGGTTGAACGAGCTCGTCACCTGGACGCCGGCCGCGCGCGACGCCTCCACCAACCGTTCCAGATCGGCGGCACGTGGTACCGGAGCGAGGTCGGCGCCGTTCTGGCTCAGGTCGGTCCGTAGTACGCCGAGGACCTCGCGCAGATCCTCCATGGCCTGCCGGGCCGTCTCCCGGATCAGGCCGGCCGAGCTCTCCACCTTGTCGGGGCCGACGGCCGGGTTCACCTCGAGCCCACCGGCGTGCAGCGCGATCAAGGAGACCTTGTGGGCCAGTACGTCGTGCATCTCCTGCGCGATCCGGGCCCGCTCGCCCAGCCGGGCCTGCTCGGCTCTCAGCTCGCGCTCGGCCTCCGCACGCTCGGCCCGGTCCCGCAGCGAAGCCATCAGGTCCCGCCGGGCACCGATGTAGGCGCCGACCGCCACCCAGGCGCCGATCACGAAGGGGCCGGTGAAGATGGGCACCCAGAGGTCGCCGTTGGACGGACGGTTCTGGAGCACGTAGGCGACGTACGCCGCCAAGGTCAGGACTCCCATGGCGAGGTCGCGCCGGCGGATCGCCAGGGTCAGCAGGGCGAGGCCGACCGGCATGAAGACCCCGACCGAGCCGAGCGCGACCACCGCGATGATCGTGACGGTGACTGGGTACTTCCGGCGCCACCACAGGGCCAGCGACGCGACGATGCCGACACCGAGCACCGCCCAGTCGCTGGTGTGCCAGCCCGGTTTGCCGGAGGACGCCTGCGCGACGATCGTCAGCAGGCTGAATGCGACGTACAGGACATCCCGGATGCGCGGGGCGCGCCGGATGAACCAGGCGTACCAGCGCCGCAACCGTTGCATTGAGTCAGCGTAGTCGCGGCACATCACGACTTACGTCCCTCTTCCGTTGATGCCTGGTGTCCCCCATCGGGTGGGGGTCCGGCAGGGTTTCCGGCGACTTAAGTAGGGGGTCACCGGAGACGGTCGGTCGATGTGCCGAGGGGGTCGTGGCCGGAAGAGTAAGGGCCATGATCACAGTCGAGAACCTCAGCAAGCGCTACGGCCACCACGCGGCGGTCAGCGACGTCTCCTTCACGGTCGAGCCGGGCAGCATCACCGGCTTCCTCGGCCCGAACGGCGCCGGCAAGTCGACCACGCTGCGCATGCTGACGGGGCTCACCCCGCCCAGCTCCGGCCGCGCCACCATCGCCGGCAAGAAGTACGCCGACCTCCCGAACCCCGGGCGGGTCGTCGGGGTCATGCTCGACGCGGCGGCCCAGCACCCGGGCCGGACCGGTCGCGAGACGCTGCTGCTCAACGCGTCGCTGCTCGGCGTACCGAACAGCCGGGCGGACGAGATGCTGGAGGCGGTCGGGCTCACGGGGGCCGCGAAGCGCCGGGTCGGTCAGTACTCGCTGGGGATGCGCCAGCGGCTCGGTATCGCCGCAGCGCTGCTGGGCGACCCCGCCGCGCTGATCCTGGACGAGCCGGCCAACGGTATGGACCCCGAGGGCATCCGCTGGATGCGTGGACTGCTGCAGGACTTCGCCTCCCGCGGCGGCACGGTGATCCTGTCCAGCCACCTGCTGGGCGAGGTCCAGGCGACCGTCGACCGGCTGGTCGTCATCGGCGGCGGCAAGATCGTCGCGAACGGCTCGCTGGAGGAGCTGCTGGCCGGTAGCGGCACGCTCGTCCGCGGCCTCGACCCGATCGGCCTGAACGAGGCCCTCACCGCCGCCGGACTCAACCTCGAGCCGCTGTACGACGGCGCGCTGCGCGTCGACGCCACCGCCGAGCAGGTCGGCCGCGCCGCGGCTGCCGCCGGCCAGGTCCTGATCGAACTGCGCGAGAGCGACGGCGCCGGCCTGGAGGAGCTGTTCTTCCAGCTCACCAGCCCCACCGCCGCAGCTGCCTGATCACCCCGAACCTTCCAGCTCCAGGAGTACAAACATCATGGCTGTCACCGAAATCTCTTCTCCGGCTCTCGCGGCCGCTCCGGGCAAGCACCGGGCCGCCGTCGCCACCTCCCTGCCGCCCGCACGCGGCCAGTCCTTCCTCAAGCTCGTCGCGATCGAGCTGCGCAAGTCGGTCAACACCCGCAGCGGCCGGTTCCTGATCCTGGGCATCCTGGCACTGGCGGTCGCCGCGCTGACCTGGCAGCTCACCCACCTGAACGACGGCGTACAGCGCTTCGACGGCTACCTGGCCGCCGCGTCGACCGGGGTCATGCTGATCCTGCCGGTGATCGGCGTGATGGCGATGACGAGTGAGTGGACCCAGCGGACCGCGCTGACCACGTTCACGCTGTCGCCGCGCCGGATCCGGGTCCAGTTCGCCAAGTTCGTCTCCGCGATCCTGCTGAGCGCCGTGGTCCTGAGCGTGACCGCGCTGATGGCACTGGCCGCCACGGCGATCGGTGGCGCCATCGACGGCGGCGGAGCCTCGTACGCCGGAATCGGCGGCGCGCTGGCCGGCGCCTACCTGTCGACCGCGCTGAACGTCGTGATGGGTGCCGCCTTCGGCGCGGTGATCGCCCAGACCGCCGTCGCCATCCTGGTCTTCTTCGTCGCCCCGACCGCCTGGGCCCTGGCCGGACCTGCCCTGTTCAAGGACAACGCGAACTGGCTGGACGTGTTCGGCGCCTTCGGCCGGATCGCCGAGCGTGACCTGCACGGGATGCTGCCCGAGACGCTCACCGCGATCGGGGTCTGGGTGGTCCTGCCGACCATCGTCGGACTGTGGGCAAGCTCACGTCGCGAGGTGAAGTAGCCCCGCTGAGGGGCCCAGAACGCGGGAGGCCTGGCCGGTTTGAGGGGACCGGACAGGCCTCCCGGCACGTGATCGGACCTCTTCGGAGGTCCAGTCAGGGGGCGGTGCGTGTGTCGGACACCGGCTCCGGGTAACCTGTAACCACGATTACTGACGACTGATCCGTGGGCGCCACGCTGCGTACCCGGTTGACTTGTGCGAGGGGGTCGACGCTATGGGGCGCGGCCGTGCAAAGGCCAAGCAGACGAAGGTCGCACGCGACCTGAAGTACCGCACCTGGGACACCGACTTGGACCAGCTCAAGAAAGAGCTGTCCGGCGGGGACGAGGGTGGTACCTCTGCGAACGGCAACAACGACACAGACGTCGGCGATGACGCCGACGACTACCACCCCCGTCGGTAAAGCCGCAGCAGCACTCTGACCTGTCCAGCGTCCTCAGGGCGCTCGGACAGGTCGACTGTGCTTGGCCGACGTAGTTCCACCACACGGCAGGACAGGTCCTTCTAGCCTGCCCTGTCGACGCGTTGAGGTCCGGGGCGTTTCTGCGGTGCCCGCTGAGCGGTTTCTGGGCGCAGGCGAAGCGTCTCGGCTCGAGCCGTCCGCGCTGCACGACGCCCGTGCTGCTGCCGCGCCTGTCCTGCTGCTGCGTCCTTGCGCTGCGGCGCCCCCTTGGACGCCACAGCGGCTTGACGGTGCTTCAGCTCGCGTAGTCACCCTGTAGTTCGACGCCTGCCTTGGCGTCGGTGGCTGCGCTGACCTCGCCGCACACCCAGGCGTTGATGTCGCGCTCGGCCAGCGCCGCGATCGCGCGATCCGCCGCGGCCGGGTCCAGGACGGCGACCATGCCGACGCCCATGTTCAGCGTCTTCTCCAGCTCGAGCTGCGGGACGCCGCCCAGCTGACCGACCAGCCCGAAGATCGGCGCCGGCGTCCAGCTCGACCGGTCGATCCGGACCGCGAGGTCGTCGGGGATGACCCGGGCCAGGTTGGCTGCGAAACCACCGCCGGTGATGTGCGACATCGCGTGCAGCGGCTTCTCGTCGGAAGCGTTGAGCTCCTGGATCACCTCGAGGCAGTGCTTCGCGTACACCCGCGTCGGGATCAGCAGCGTGTCACCCAGCGTGCCGCCCAGCTCGGGCACCTCGCGGTCGAGTTGCCAGCCGGCCCGGTCGAAGAACACGTGCCGGACCAGGCTGTAGCCGTTCGAGTGCAGGCCGGAGGATGCCATCGCGACCACCACGTCGCCCGCCCGGACCCGGTCGGCGCCGATCACCTCGTCGGCCTCGACTACCCCGGTCGCAGCGCCGGCGACGTCGTACTCGTCGGCCTCCAGCAGTCCGGGGTGCTCGGCCGTCTCGCCGCCGACGAGCGCAGTACCGGCCTCGACGCAGGCCTCGGCGATGCCCTTGACGATCTGCGCGATCGTCTCCGGGACCACCTTGCCGGTGCAGATGTAGTCGGTCATGAACAGCGGCTCGGCGCCGCAGACGACCAGGTCGTCGACGACCATGCCGACCAGGTCGAAGCCGATCGTGTCGTGCCGGTCCATCTTCTGCGCGATCGCGACCTTGGTGCCGACGCCGTCGGTCGAGGTCGCCAGCAACGGCCGCCGGTACGCCGTCAGCGCAGTCGCGTCGAACAGCCCGGCGAAGCCGCCGAGCCCGCCGACGACCTCCGGACGGGTCGCCTTGGCCACCCATTCCTTCATCAGCTCGACGGCCCGGTCACCGGCCTCGATGTCGACGCCGGCGGCCGCGTAGCTCGCGCCCTCGCTCACTGTGGTTCTCGCTTTCTTGGGGGGCTCTTTGCTACGGCCGGGACAGCGCGTCGGCAGCGCCGGCGCCACCGGACACCGTGGCGAGGCCGTCGATGTCGGTGCTCACCGGTACTTCGAGCAGGTGCTTGCCGAGGTGCTCCGGCTCCGGCAGCGCGACCGGATAGATCCCGTCGAAGCAGGCGCGGCAGAGCTTGTCCTTGGGCACCGAGGTGGCCTCGATCAAGCCGTCGAGGCTGACGTACCCGAGGGAGTCGGCGCCGATCGAACGGCAGATCTCCTCGGTGTTCAGCCCGTTGGCGATCAGCTCGGCCCGGCTGGCGAAGTCGATGCCGTAGAAACACGGCCACTTGACCGGCGGCGACGAGATCCGGACGTGGATCTCCTTCGCCCCGGACTCGCGCAGCATCTTGATCACCGCGCGCTGGGTGTTGCCGCGGACGATCGAGTCGTCGACGACGACCAGGCGCTTGCCCTCGATCACCTCGCGCAGCGGGTTCAGCTTCAGCCGGATGCCCAGCTGGCGAATGGTCTGGCTCGGCTGGATGAAGGTCCGGCCGACGTAGGCGTTCTTGACCAGCCCGGAGCCGTAGGGGATACCCGACTCCTCGGCGTACCCGATGGCGCCCGGCGTACCGGACTCCGGGGTGGCGATCACCAGATCCGCCTCGACCGGGTGCTCACGGGCCAGCTGACGGCCGACCTCGACCCGGGTGGTGTGGATCCGCTGACCGGAGATCTGGGTGTCCGGGCGGGCCAGGTAGACGAACTCGAACAGGCAGCCCTTGGGCTCGGCCTCGGCGAACCGGGTCGAGCGGAGGCCGTCCTCGTCGATCGCGACGATCTCGCCCGGCTCGACCTCACGGATGAAGCTCGCGCCGACGATGTCGAGCGCGGCGGTCTCGCTGGCGATCACCCAGCCCCGCTCCAGCCGGCCGAGCACCAGCGGGCGGATGCCCTGCGGGTCGCGGGCGGCGTACAGGGTGGATTCGTCCATGAAGATCAGGCTGTAGGCACCCTTGACCTTCGGCAGCACCTTGGCGGCCGCCTGCTCGATGGTCAGGTCCGGGTAGCCGGCCAGCATCGAGGTCAGGATGTCGGTGTCCGAGGACGCGCCGTGCTTGGCGTTGGCCTTCGCGTGCTCGACGTCCAGGTCCAGCCCCAGGTCGAGGTCGTCGCGGCCGCCGAGCGTCGCGGCCAGCTCACCGGTGTTGGTGAGGTTGCCGTTGTGCCCGAGCGCGATCGAGCCGGTGGCCGTCGACCGGAACGTCGGCTGGGCGTTCGCCCAGACGCTCGATCCGGTCGTCGAGTACCGGCAGTGCCCGACCGCGATGTACCCCTTCAGCGAAGCGAGCGTCGCCTCGTCGAAGGCCTGGCTGACCAGCCCCATGTCCTTGTAGACCAGGATCTGACTGCCGTTGCTGACCGCGATGCCAGCCGACTCCTGCCCCCGGTGCTGCAGAGCGTAGAGCCCGAAATAGGTGAGTTTGGCGACCTCTTCCCCCGGTGCCCAGACCCCGAAGACGCCACAAGCGTCCTGCGGGCCTAGATCCTGCGGGTCAAGATCATGAGTGAGCCGACCATCGCCACGAGCCACGCAGAGCAGTCTACGGGACGCCGGACGGGCTAGTGCTCACCCCAGCAGAGCTGCTGCTGACCACACTGCGGGTGGTCCGGCTCGCCGGCGCTCTGCACCCCGGCGCCCGATCCGCTGGTCAAAAGCGCCAATCCCAGCACAGCGGCGGCAGTCGCGACTACAGTTGGCAACTTCTTGCTCACGGCATGTCCTCCGAAATAATGTGAACCGGCAAACAAGCGCTCAATGTCGACGCTCTCTGTATATGGTCGGTTCCAAACAAGTGTTGAAGGAGTGAACGACGTGCTGGAACCGCTCGGTGTGGACGAACCCACCTTTGCGGTCTATCACGCCCTGCTGAGCAATCCGGACAGCTCTCCTGAGCAGATTGCCTCGCTGGTAAATCTTCCATTGTCAGAGGTTCACCGGATGCTGGACGAGCTGCGAAAGCTCGATCTGCTGGTACCGACCTGGCTGGACCCGTCGACCGAGCACCCGGTGCACCCGCGGGTCGGCCTGTCCGGACTGGTCGAGCGCCGCCGCGGCGAGCTGAACCGGATGGCCGACGAGCTGCGCCTGGCCGAGTCGTCGGCCGACGTGATCTCCGAGCAGTACAACGAGCTGCTGACCGCTCGCAGCAGCGGCGACGTCGAGGTACTCAAGGGCCGGGAGAACGCCTCGCGGCGGATCGAGGAGCTCGGCCTCCGGGCGCAGACCAGCTTCTGGGGAATGATCCCGGCACACATCGACGACACCCTGGGGGTGGAGCCGGAGAAGTCGCCCGACATGGATCTGCTCAACCGCGGCCTCCGGATGCGCACCATCTACCTGCAGAGCATGACCGTCTCGAAGCCCGGTATCGACTACGCGGCCACCCTGCACCGGCTGGGTGGCGAGGTGCGGGCGACGCCGACCCTGCCGATGCGGCTGCTGATCCTCGACCAGGAGATCGCCATCATGGCGATGGACCCGGAGAACCCGACCGCCGGCGCGCTGATCCACCGCAGCCCGGCCGTACTTTTCCTCGCGATGGCGCTCTTCGACGCCTACTGGGCCCGCGCCAGCGAACTCTTCTCCCCCGAGGACCGCGACGACAACAACCCCCTCACCCCGCACGAGGCCGAGGTCCTCCGCCTGCTGGCCGGCGGCGCCAAGGACGAGCAGGTGGCCCGCCTCCTGGGCATCTCGCTCCGCACCGCCCGCCGCATCACCGCCAACCTCTCCGAACGCCTCGATGCCACCTCCCGCTTCGAGCTAGGAGTAGCCGCCGCCAAACGCGGCTGGGTCTGACGGTGTTCGAGTCAGTCGGCTTCGACGACGCCACTCTGCAGACCTACCAGGCGCTGCTGAACGAGCCCCGCCTGTCCACCGAGGAGCTGGCCGCTCGCACCAACCTGTCCACAGCGGAGGTCGAGGCGAGCCTGGCGGTCCTGCGCGAACTCAAACTCGTCGTGCCGGGCTGGTCGGACGACCACGAGTTCGCGCTCCACCCCAACCTCGGGTTCTCCATCCTCAGCCAGCATCGGCGCCGGCAGCTCGAGCAGCTGACCGAGCAACTGCACCGGGACGAGTTGCAGGCCGAATTGATCACCCAGCAGTACAACGATTCGATGCTTCGCCGCGACGAACGCGAAATCGAGATCGTGGAAGGCCGGGAGCGCGCCAACCAACGGATCGGGCAATTCCGTCCGGAGAAGTCGATCTGGGTCTTCAACCCGGCCGAAAGAAACGACATTCCGCGAACCACCGGCGACGATTCACCGGACGCCCGTTATCTGAAAAGCGGTTTGGATTTCCGGATGATTTGCCTGGTCGCGGCCACGGCCGGCAAATCCACCCTCGACTATCTCCGCTGGATGACCGACCAGGGCGGCCGAATTCGGGCCACCCCGAGCCTGCCGATGAAAATGCTGCTGTTCGACGGCAGTGCCCTCGTCCTGCCGCTCGACCCCGACGAACACACGGCGGGCCTGATCGTCCATCACGGAAAGGCCGTCGTCACGATGGCCAGGACGATGTTCGAGCACCACTGGCAGCACGCTGCGGACGTCTTCAGCCCTGAACCGGATCGAGCCGACGAGATCACCCCGCAGGAGCGGGAGCTCCTGTATCTGCTGGTGCAGGGAGCTACCGACGATCAAGCAGGGCGGAAGCTGGGACTGTCCCTGCGGACCATCCGGCGGATGGCGGCCAAGCTCGGTGAGCAGGCCGGGGCTTCGGGGCGGTTCGAGCTGGGCGTTCGAGCGGCTCAGCGGGGGTGGGTTCGGTGAGTTGTGGGCTAGACCAATCGAAGAATAGCCGAAACATTTGATTCAAGAGCGGACTGGACCGGTTCAGATGCACCAGCCGGGTTTGTGGCCGGAAGCTGCCATGGCCTTGTTTTCGCGGCAGAACGGTGCGTAGTGCGGCCAGTCGTCGAGCTCCGTCGAAAGGGAGCGGGCCGCGCCGAGTAGCGGGATCGCGAGCAGCGCGAGCGCGGCGAGAACGGCCGGTGAATACACCCTACCTGCTGTGATCATGGGCATCGACTGCTTTCGGGCATGGCAATGAGACCGCAATAGCGGCGGCATTGACCGGGGCGGAATTCCTCGCGGGTCAATCACCGCGAGCGCGCGAAGTGGTCCACTTCGCTCACTTCCGAACCTATTTCCCGGCCGGCCCAGGGGTCAACGCGGCCGAGCGGCCGCATGGTGCAGTGGCACCAGGCGGCCGCTCGGCCGGAGTACGGGGTGGGTCAGACGTTCTTGACGGCTGCCAGGAGCTTGGTGAGGGACTCTCGGGCGTCGCCGAAGAGGAGGGTGGTCTTGGGGTCGTAGAGGAGTTCGTTCTCGATGCCGGCGAAGCCCGGGCGCATCGAGCGTTTGAGGAAGATGACTCGCTGGGCCTCGTCGGCGTTGAGGATGGGCATGCCGTAGATGGGGGCGCTGGGGGTGTTGCGGGCCGCCGGGTTGACGACGTCGTTGGCGCCTACGACCAGTACGACGTCCGTCGACTTGAAGTCGCCGTTGATCTCGTCCATCTCGCGGAGCTGCTCGTACGGAACCTGGGCCTCGGCGAGCAGCACGTTCATGTGGCCGGGCATCCGGCCGGCCACCGGGTGGATGGCGTAGTCGACCTTGACCCCGCGGCTCTGCAGCTCCTCCACGAGGTCGCGCAGGGTGTGCTGGGCCTGGGCGACGGCCAGTCCGTACCCGGGCACGATGACGACCCGTTGCGCGTACCCGAGCAGGATCGCCACGTCGGTCGGAGTACCGGAGATGACCGGCCGTTCGGACGCCGTACCGCCGCCGAGGGTCGAGCCGCCCTTGACCGCGCCGAAGAGGATGTTGAAGACCGAGCGGCCCATCGCGTCGGCCATCAGCTTGGTCAGCAACGTACCGGCCGCGCCGACCAGCGTTCCCGCGATCAGCAGCAGCGCGTTGCCGAGCACGTATCCGCCCGCGGCCACGGTCAGACCGGTGAACGCGTTCAGCAGCGAGATGACGATCGGTACGTCGGCACCGCCAACCGGCAGTACCAGCATGATGCCGAGCGCCAGCCCGACCAGGCAGAGCAGCACGCCGACCCAGACCCGCGGATCCGTGACCAGCCAGACCGACAGTGCGAGCCCGCCGAGGATGCCGGCCACGAACAGCACCGGCAGACCCGGGAAGGTCACCGGCCGGCTCGTCATCAGCTCCTGCAGCTTGGCGAACGTCACCACCGAGCCGGAGAAGCTGATCGCGCCGACCAGGATCGTGAAGGCGGTCGCGATCGCGGCGATCGTCTCGCCGTCGCGAACCTCACCCAGCTCCATCAGCGCGACGAGTGCTGCCGCGCCGCCACCAACGCCGTTGAACAGCGCCACCAGCTGCGGCATGTGCGTCATCTGCACCCGGCGCGAGCCGACCACACCCGCGATCGTGCCGATCACCAGCGCCACCAGGATCGCGCCCAGGTGGTCGGGCTTGTACGCGACGAAGGTGATGATCACCGCGAGCACCGCACCCGCGGCACCGAGCAGGTTGCCGGTCCGCGCCGACTTCGGCGACGAGAGGGCCTTCAGCGCGACGATGAAGCAAACCGCCGAGATCAGGTACCCGATCTGGGCCCAGGTGTCGATCACTTCTGCAGCTCCTTCTTGCGCGCCGCCGGACCGCGGAACATCTGCAGCATCCGGTCGGTGACGACGAACCCGCCGACCATGTTCACCGTGGCCAGTACGACCGCCAGCAGCCCGACGATCACCACCAGGGTGGAGTCGGCCTGGCCGGTGACGATGATCGCGCCGACCAGGATGACGCCGTGGATCGCGTTCGCTCCCGACATCAGCGGGGTGTGCAGGGTCGAGGAGACCTTGCTGATCACCTCGACGCCGACGAACGCCGCGAGCACGAAGATGGTCAGCAAAGCGATGGTTTCGGTCATACCGTCGGTCCTTCCAGAAGCTCGCGGGTCGGCTCGTGCAGGACCGTGCCGTCGTGGGTGAGGCAGCAGCCGGCCACGATCTCGTCGTCGAAGTCCGGGTTGAACTCCGCGTCCCGGGTCATCAGCGCGATCAGGTTGGCGATGTTCTGGCCGTACAGCCGGCTGGCCGGTCCGGCCATCTGGCTGGGTACGTTCGCGCCGCCCCAGACCAGCGCGTTGCCGATCATCAGCTCCGTACCGGCCACCGAGCCCTCGACGTTGCCGCCGGACTCCGAGGCCAGGTCGACGACGACCGAGCCGGGCTTCATCTGCTCGACCATCGACCGCGACACCAGCATCGGAGCGGTCCGCCCCGGTACCGCGGCGGTCGTGATCAGCGCATCGGCGCCCGCGATGTACGGCGCGAGCAGGTCACGTTGCAACTGCGCGCGCTCCTCGGTCATCTCGCGGGCATAGCCGCCCGGCCCGTCGAGCGTGCCGAGCTCCAGCTCGATCGGCTGCGCGCCCATCGAGGCGATCTCCTCGGCAGCGGCCGTCCGGACGTCGTACGCCTTGACGACCGCACCGAGACGCTTCGCGGTCGCGATCGCCTGCAGTCCGGCGACGCCGGCCCCCAGCACGAGGACCTGGGCCGGCGGCACCGTACCGGCTGCCGTCATGTTCAGCGGGAAGAACCGGGGCAGCCGTTCCGCCGCGACGATGGCCGCCCGGTAGCCGGCCACCAGCGCCTGCGAGGAGAGCGCGTCCATCGACTGCGCCCGGGAGATCCGCGGGATCATCTCCATCGCGAACGCGGTCAGCTTGGCCCGGGTCGCGGCCCGGATCACGTCCGGCGGGTTCGTCGGCAGGAACGACATCAGCGCCGTACCGGCGTGCAGCCGCTGCAGTCGCTCGCGTTCGAGCGGCTGCACCGACACCACCACCGTCGCCGCGTGGTCGGCTCCCCAGGCCACCTCTGCCCCGGCGTCGCGATAGGCGTCGTCGGAGTACAGGGCGCGCTCGCCGGCCGCGGGTTCGACCGCGACCTCGTAGCCGAGCTGGACGAGTTTGACGATTTGCTCCGGCACCAGGGCCACCCGGCGCTCGGCCGGTCTGGTCTCTCGCACTACTGCGATCTTCACTCGCCGAAACCTATGCCAAACACACGGTGCCCGGAAAGCCCGGTCCCGCCAATCAGGCCAAGTTCTGAAGAAGCTGTGCCTCGGCCAGACAGACCTTGGTGAACTCCTCCAGGTGCAGGCCTTCGTCGATACCGTGGGCCCGGGTGTCCGGATCCTCCACGCCGGTGACCAGGACGGCCGCGTTCGGGAAGGCCTGCTGGAACTCCGCGATGAACGGAATCGACCCACCCATACCGGTGTCGACCGGCTCCACACCCCACGCCGTGGCGAAGGCCGAACGGGCCGCGTCGTACGCCGTACCGCGCGCGTTGATCGAGCACGGCTGGCCGAGATCGCCTTCTGTCACAGTGACCTGGGCACCCCACGGCGCGTTCTGCTCGAGGTGGTTGCGCAGGGCTTCCATCGCCTTCACCGCGTCGTCACCGGGAGCGACCCGGAGGCTGACCTTGGCCCGCGCGACCGGTACCAACGTGTTGCTCGCGTCGGCCACCCGCGGCGCGTCGATCGCCAGTACCGCGATCGCCGGGCGGGTCCACAGCCGGTCGACCAGGGTGCCCGAGCCGATCAGCTTCACCGAGTCCAGCACGCTCGACTCCGCCCGGAACCGGTCCTCGGGGTAGTCCAGCTCGGCCGCGCGTGTCGCGTGCAGTCCGTCGACCGCGACGTCACCGTTGTCGGTGTGCAAGGTGGCGAGCAACCGGCACAGGGCGGACAGCGCATCCGGTACGGCGCCGCCGAACAGGCCCGAGTGGACGGCGTGCTTCAGCGTCCGGACCTCGACGAAGCAGTCGACCAGGCCGCGCAGCGAGACGGTCAGGGCGGGCTGGCCGATCGCCCAGTTGCCCGAGTCGGCGATCACGATCGCGTCGGCGGTGAGCTCGTCGGCGTACTCGTCGAGCAGTTGCAGCAGGGTCGGCGAACCGATCTCCTCCTCGCCCTCGACGAAGACCGTCACGCCCACCGGCAGGTCGTTGCCGAAGGCACGGACGGCGGCCAGGTGCGCCGCGATCCCGGCCTTGTCGTCGGCCGCGCCGCGGGCGAACAGCCGGCCGTCCCGCTCGGTCGGCTCGAACGGCTCCGACGTCCACTCCTCGACGTTGCCGGTCGGCTGGACGTCGTGGTGCGCGTACAGCAGTACGGTCGGCTTGCCCGCCGGCGCCGGCTTCTTGGCGATCACCGCGGGCGCGCCGTCACCCGCCCGGACGATCTGGATCTCGAAGCCTTCGGCCTCGAACAGAGCGGCGGTGGCCTCCGCCGATCGCTGGACGTCGGCCGCACGGGCCGGGTCCGCACTGACCGAGGGAATCCGGATGAGGTCCTCGAGGTCGGCACGAACGGAGGGCAGAACGCGGTCGATCGCCGCACGCAGGTCGGTCATGCGCCCTACCGTACTGCGGGTCATTCATTTACCTTCTACGGAGAACATCTCGAAGGTTACCGCCCAAACCTGCAGAGGACCTGATGACTCGTCGCTTCGCCATCCTGACTGCCTTCATCACCACCGCCACCGCCCTCACCGCGTTCAGTGCGCCGGCCAGTGCCGCCATCACCTGCGACACCGCGACCACCGGTGGCGCCACCTTCTACGACGGGCCGTCGGCGTCCAAGAAGTACGACGCCCGGTTCAGCAACAGCGCCAGCATCCCCAACCTGAGCACGCACACCCCGCAAGGCGCGGGGACTTGGTACAACTGGGACGGCTCCGGCAAGAACCTCCTGCTGGTCGCCTCGTACCGCGCGGGCGCCGACTCGCAGATCTACGGCATCGACCCGGCTACCGGCTCCACGGTCGGTGTGGTCGCCATCGCCGAGTCGCATGTCGGCGGGATCACCACCAGCAAGGGCTGGGCCTTCGTGGCCGGTGCAGGCAGCTCGATCCGGAAGTACCGGCTGACAGAGCTCCGCGACGCGATGAAGGCGGCCGGTACGCCGTACCTGGCCCAGGTTGGCACTGCGCGCGACGTCGCCGGCTCCTCGTTCCTGACCAGCTACGGCGACTCCATCTTCTCCGGCACCTTCAACGAGACCGGCCGCGGCACCATGTACGAGTACAAGATCGCCGACGACGGCACCCTCACCACGCTGGCCGGCGCCTGGGAGGTACCGACCAAGACGCAAGGCCTGATGGTCACCGCCAACCACTTCGTCTACAGCACGTCGTACGGGCGGGGTAACCGCAGCAACCTGTACGTCGTCCGCCGGGGCCAGAAGGATCTGGACGCGGCCGCGCTGAGCTGCTTCCGGGCGCCGAGCATGACCGAGGGCATCACGGAGTACAACGGCACGGCGTACCTGGTCTACGAGTCGGGCTCATACCTCTACAGCGGCGACTCGGCCACCCTCAACGTCATCCCCCGCATGCACAAGGCCACTGTGTCGTCCCTGACCTCACTGGTGGGGTAGAGCTACGGGATCAGGGTCGCCGAGTCGAGGACACGCTGGACCTCGGCATTGTCGGTGTCACGGGCCTGGGTCCGTAACACCGTCCCGGCGATGGCCGTCTGGTAGCGCTCGCCCACAGTGCTGGTCACCTTCGTCGCCTGGTCCTGGCACTGGTAGTAGAAGGTCACCATGTTGTTGCCCGGGACGGCAGGCCCGGTCGAGGTGCAGCCGACGGGCACCTTGCCGGTCTTGGGCAGCTCGCCGGTCAGCTTCTCCAGATAGACGCCCGGCACCGTGCTGTTGGTCACCCAATTCGCGGTGTCCGGGCTGACCAGCAGCTTGGTCTTGTCCTCGGCCGACTTCTGGTCCCAGGAACGCGGCACCTTCACCGACATGTTGTCCTGCTCCACGGTGACCGGGCGGCTCATTACCAGCCGATAGCCGCCATAGCCGCCGCCGGCGGCCAGGATGAGGGCCAGGACGACAGTGATCACCCATGCGCGGGCTGACCGCTTCGAAGCCTTCGCCGGAGTCGCCAGCAAGGCAGCGGGTGCTGTTGTGGCATCCACATCGGCAGCGGGCGTGACAGTGGATGCGTTGGCTGCCGACAGAGCTGTCTCCTGGTCGACGCCGGCCGGGCCCGTCGGTACGGAGAGGACCTCGGCGGGGACCAGGCCGGCCGGGATCTTGCCTGTTTTGTGGGCTTCTTGGAGGGCGTCGAGGAAGCTGTCGAGGTCCGGCCAGCGCTTGTCACGGTCCGGCTCGAGAGCGCGGCGTACGACGGCGTCGATCGCATCCGACACGTCGTCGCGCAAGGTGCTCATCGACGGCGGCGGCGACTCGATCCGCATCACCGCGCCCAGGCTGATCACGCCATGGGGTGCCTGGCCGGTGAAGGCCGCGTACGCGACGGCACCCAGCGAGTAGAGGTCGGCGCGGTGGTCGAGCCGGTCGCCCATCACCTGCTCGGGGGCGACGTAGGCCGGCGTACCGCCCGGCATCGTCAACTGGGACACGGTTTCCAGCGACTTGCCCAGGCCGAGGTCGCCGAGCATCGCGCGGTCGCCGGACTCGTCGAGCCGGAACAGCACGTTGGCCGGTTTCACGTCGCGGTGCAGCACTCCACGCGCGTGCAGCTGCTTGAGTCCGCTGCCGACCTGGGTGATGACATCGACGACGTCGGCGATCTCCATCAGCCCGGCCTTGATCCGGTCCGCGAGCGATCCGCCGTCGGCGTAGGTCAGGACGAGATACGGCCGGCCGTCCTCGGTCTCGCCGACGTCGTGGACGCCGACCACGTGCGGCGAGTCGACCCGGCGCAGGAACCGGCCCTCGGCCAGGAAGCGGCGCCGGACATCCTCTTCGTCGATCCAGTTGTCGGACAGGATCTTGACGGCGACGTCCGCGTCGAGCTCTTCGTCCCTGGCCAGCCAGACGGTCGCGAAACCCCCGGCACCCACCCGGCGGACCAGGGAGTACCGGCCGATCCGCTGGGGCTGGTCCATCCCCGCATTATGCTCGATCCCTCCTGCGACTTGGTCGCCGGAGCGTGTGTTCGAGACCGAAACGGGGCCTAAGGAGTGCAAAACGTCCGGGTTGTGACCGTCACGGTCGTCGCGGTGGCGGCGGTTGCGGTCGGTGGGTTCGTCGCATCCCGGCGTACGCCGGAGTCGCAGGTCGGGTCGGCGGCGCCGCTGGTCGCACCGGTGCAGACTCCTTCGCCGCTGAAGTTCACCGGGCCCGAGGTCGTCCCGATCGACGTGCGCAAGCTGCCCGTCGGGGCGGGTCCGCAGGTCACCTACCTACGCGATCGGACCGTCTACGGCGGCGCCGGTACGCCGGTCAAGGTCCCCGGCCGGGTCGAGATCGACGCCGTCGCCCGCCTCCACGACGCCGTCCTGACCGTCCAGCTGAAGACCGTCCGGGATCCCCTCCTCGTCATACTCGATGCCTCCGGCAAGCAAATCGAGCAGGTACCGGGCGTCGACTCGGTCGTCACCAGCACCGACGGCGAGGCCGCCGCCTATGCCTCCGGCGGCCGGTACGCCCCGGAAGAGCACGTCGGCGGCACCGTCTACTACCGCCGGTCTGCCACCGGACCCGTGAAGCGGCTGGCCCAGCCCGGTGTGCACGACGTCCGCGTCCTCGGTGTGACCAACGACACCGTCTACTTCCAGTCCAGCGACGACCTGACCGGCCCCTGGAACTTCTACCGCTGGCAAGTGGACCAGCCGAAGCCGACCCGGCTCACTACCGTCCGGTCCCCGATCGCCGTCTCCGGCGACGGCACCCTGGTCGCCGGACTGGCCTCACAGAACGACAGCGGCATGTGCACGACGCTGATGACCGCCACCACCGGCACCCAGCGCTGGCGCAGCTGCCAGTACCAGCTCACCCGCTTCGGCCCCGGCAACACCTTCACCATCGGCATCCCGGCCGGCAGCGACCCGTACGGCGATCTGGAGAACGTCGCGCTCGACCCGAAGACCGGCAACCAGCTCCGCAAGTGGACCGGCCCGTCCCTGCGCGACGCGAGGCCCGAGGACGGCGATCACGTAGTACTGGCCTGGCACGACCGGCCCGAACCCGGGTCCAGATCGGCCCTGGTCCGCTGCACGGTCAGCTCCGGCAGGTGCGAGCTGGCGACCCCGCTGGCGTCCGGAACACTTCTTCTCGGCTCATGACGAACAAAACCGCGTCGACCCGCGTCCTATCCCGGACGGGGACGAACCGATTGGACGACCGAACGTGAAAACGGGCAACGGCCCGCTGGCCATGGGGGTGGCGGCGGTCGCGGTACTGGCTGTGGTCAGCGGTGGAGCCCTCGCGGCCCGCCGCGGCCCGGCCACGTCCCCGTCGGCCGCAGCTCAGCCGCTGACCGCGAGCGCGACGCCCACGGCCAAGCAGTCGACGCCCAAGCCTCCAGCCACGCCTCCGACGACCCCGAAACCATCGGCGACCCCGGTGACGACGCCCTCCGGTCCGGCGATCCCGACGGTCAAGGTCGACCTCACGAAGCTGCCGGTCGGCCGTGAACCACAGGTCGCCTACCTCGACGGCCGGGTGTTCAAGGGCGGCCTCGGTGGCGACATCACCATCCCCGGCAACCAGGAGATCCTCCGCGCGGTCCGGTACGACGGTGACGCGATGGTGGTCCGCGAAGTCGGCCTGGGCGGCTCCGAGCTGGTCCGGGTCAGTCTCGACGGTGTCCTCCCCGAGCGCACTCCCGACGTCGCGAGCCTGGTGACCTCGGTGAACGAGGACGCCATCGCGTACGGCACGGCCCGATCCAATGCGGACCACACCCGCCGCAAGGGCAACGCCGTCTACTGGCGCAACGCCTTCGCCGACAACAAGCTGGACCGCCCGAACGACTGGTACTCGACTGTCCTGGCCGTGGTCGACACGACCGTCTACTTCGCCGCCGGTACCGATCCGAACGAGCCCGACGCGACACTCAACGTCTGGCACACCCAGACCGGCAAGGTCGAGGTGCTGAAGTCCTTCAAAACCCCAGCGGGCGTGGATTTCCAGGGCACCAACGGTGTCGACCAGCTCGAGGGCGCCGAGCAGACCTTCTGCTCTGCGGTGCGGGCGCTGGCCGACGGCGCGCAGCTGTGGCGGACCTGTGAGTACTCGCTCGACGGCTTCACCCCGGACGGCCAGACGGTCTACGCGACCCCGGACTTCCACAACGGCGGCTCCAACCCGTCCACCACCGCCATCGACAGCAGGTCAGGCACGGTACGCCGGCAGTGGACCGGAGTGGACTTCCTCACCACGACCGCCGAGGACGACGACCACCTGCTGATGGCCGTCGACACCGGCGAGAACACGGCGAGCGCGATCATTCGCTGCAGCATCGGCTCCGGCGCCTGCGAGCTGGCGACGAAGCCCGCCAAGACGCCTCGGCGCGACGCGCTCCGGGTGATGGGTGGCTGGTCATGAAGCGGCAGAACGGCGCACTGGTCGCGCTGGTCGCCGCCGTGACGGTCGCTGCCGTCGTACTGGGCGCGACCATCGCGTCTCGCCAGGTCCCGCAGCGCCAGAGCGCTGCCTACGCCGCTCCGCTGCCTGCCCCGACAAGCACGACCACGACGCCGTCCAAGGGCACCCAGACACCGAAGCCCCCGGCGACCACGCCGTCCCTGCAGCCGTCGAGTGCACCGGCGGTCCCGACCGACACACCGACGCTGACCGGCCCGACGAAGATCACCCTGGCCGTGGCGAAACTCAGCACCGGAAGGCAGCCGCAGATCCCGTACCTGGACGGCCGCCAGGTCCGTGGCGGTGCCGGGAGCACGGTCACCATCCCCGGCAAGGACGACGTCCTCCAGATCGCCCGGGTGAACAGTTCGGTCCTCGCCCTGACCACCAACGGAAACGGCTCGCAGGTACTGCGGTTCGACGCCAACGGCGCTGCCAGCGTCGCGAACGTCAACCACCTGGAGGCCAAGGCCGACCAGAGCGGCGTCGCGTACGCCGCCCTCGGTGCCGACGGACCGGTCGAGGGCGGCACCATCTACGCCGACACCGGCACGTCGCTGACCGCCTTGAAGCTGACCAAGCGCTGGAACTTCAAGGTGCTCTCCTTCGTGGGAGACAAGGTCTACTTCGAGTCCTCGGACGTACTGGGCAGCGGCGCCAGCTGGAGCACCTACGTCTGGTCGCCGGGTGAGCCGGAAGCCAAGCTGGTGAAGGCGCTCGCGTCCATGACGAAGATGTCCGCCGACGGCAAGGCTGCGGCCACGGCCCTGCTCGTCAGCAACACCGGCTCGTGTTCCGCGGTCACCACCGTCGAGACCGGCCAGCGCGTGTGGAAGACCTGCGACTACTACCTCAACGACTTCAGCCCCAGCGGTGCGACTGTGTTCGGGGTGCCGTCCGGTGACGACGGCTACTGCTCCTCGGCGGAGGCCGCCCTCGACGCGAAGACCGGCAAGCTGCTCCGCGAGTGGAAGGGCTGCCTGCAGAGCATCACCCCCGAGGACGACGAGCACCTGCTGATGGTCGCGACCGCGTCGGGTGAGGGCGACAACGCTAAGACGGCGATCATCCGCTGCACCATCAGTACCGGCGACTGTGAACTGGCCACGCCCGTGGCCTCCAACCGACTCCTTCTGAGCGCCTGATGGCCACGCCGCTACAGAAGGTCAAGAACGGTCCGCTGCCGGGTACGAGCAGCACGCCGTCGACGACTCCCTCGACGACGCCGACGCTGAAGCCGACTCCCACACCGCAGCCGACCCCCACGCCTAAGCCGACCCCGACGATGCCGCCGGTGCTCCCGCCGAAGCCGTCGACTGCCCCGCCACCCAGCAGCGCGACCACCTCCACCGGCCCGACCACCGTCGAACCGAACGTCAGCAAGCTGCCCGGCGGTCGGGCGCCACAGATCCCGTACCAGGTCGGGGGCGAGGTCCGTGGCGGTGCAGGCCAGGCGCGGAAGATCCCCGAGGGTGCCGTGCTGGTCGGCCGGATGAACACCGACGTACTGGCCGTCGTCCGGACCGACAAGGGCAGCGACTGCAGAAGCTCAGCTACGGTGCCCCGCGCCCGGACGCCGGGTGTCTCGTCCCTGGCGATCACCGCCGATCAGTCCGCGGCCGCGTACGCCGTCGGGACGCTCCACCAGCGCGGCCCGATCAGCAAGGGCGGAGCCGTGTACTCCAAGACCGGCTCGATCCGGAAGCTCGACCTGCCGAACAGCTGGGAGGTCGAAGTACTGGCCTATCGGGGCGGCAAGGTCTACTTCCGGGCCGGCACCACCGAGAAGGGCGATCGGCTGCTCTACGAGTGGACGCCGGGCGCAGCCAAGGCCACCGTGATTCCGGCGGTCAACTTCCCGACCGCGGTCTCTCTCGACGGCACCGTCGCGGCCTCGATGCAGTTGCTCACCGACGCCGGCACCTGCTCGACCATCACTGGGATCGCCTCCGGCAAGCAGCTCTGGCGGACCTGCGAGAACCAGCTCAGGGGATTCACCCCGGACAGCCGGACGGTGATCGGTTCGGATGCCTACGCCGACGGATTCTGCATCCGCGAGATCGCCGCACTGGACGCTGGTACCGGGCGGCTGATCCGCAAGTGGAAGGGCTGTTTCCAGGACTTCGCTGCCGAGGACGATCAGCACGTGCTGATCGTCGCGGTCGCCGAAGGGGGTGGCGGGGATCCCGGGACCAAGAGCGCCATCATCCGCTGCGACATCAGCACCGGACGGTGCGAGCGGGCCACACCGATCACGGTGGACGTACCGCTCGGACTGGGCAGATGAGGGGAGCTGGAGCGTGAAGAGATTCGACCTGGTGCGGAAGAACGGGCCGCTGGCCGCCGGGCTTGCTTCTGTGGCGGTTGCCGCAGTGGTGGCCGGTGGTGTGTTCGCCTCCCAGCAGGCGCCGGCCGACAGGGCCTCCGGCGCGACACCGCTGCCGGGGCCGAGCAGTACGCCGTCAACGACTCCCAAGCCTTCATCACCCACCACGGCCACGCCTCCGCCGACGCCACCGCCCAGCAGCACTCCTGGGAGCACCCTGCCGAGCACTGGGACGACCACTGGCTCCAACACCGGCCCGGCTACGGTCGACGTGGTGGTGGGCAAGCTTGGCGACGGCCGGGCGCCGCAGTTGCCTTACCTGGCAGGCCGAGAGGTCCGGGGAGGTCCCGGCAGCCCGGTGAAGATCCCTGGTACCGGGATCATTCTGGGCATCGCCCGGCTGAACACCGCCGCGCTGGCCGTGGTCGAGCGGGTCAGCGCGGACAAGGACAAGCTCCCGTTCGGCAGTGACCTGATCCAGGTCCGGTACGGAGAAGTGCGGAAGACGCCTGACGTCTCGTCCCTCGTGGGCCGGGAGGACCAGTCAGCGGTCGCGTACTCCACCACCCGATTCGACGCGAAGGGCGGCGGGATCAAGGGCAGCGACCTGTACGCCGAGGTCGACGGCTCGGTCCAGCAGCTCGAACTCGCGAACAGCTGGAACGTCGAAGTACTGGCCTATCGAGGCTCGTCGGTCTACTTCCGGGCGGCAGCGACCAGCGGAGGCCAGCAAACGCTCTACCAATGGAAGCCGGGCGCCTCGAAGGCGACTTCGCTGAAGACCGTCACGTCGCCCGTCACGGTTGCGAACGACGGCGCCATCGCCGCCTCGCTGAAGCAGCTCAACGACGGTAGCTGCGCCACCGTCACCGCGATCGAATCCGGCACGCAACTCTGGCGTACCTGTGACAGCCGACTGGTCGGATTCACCCCTGACAGCCGGATCGCAGTCGGTGTCGGCGCCTCCTTCGAGGGCAGCTCCGAGACTCTCACCGCGCACGAGGCCAGGACGGGCAAGCTGATCCGGACCTGGAAGGGCCAGTTCTACGACGCCGTCGCCGAGGACGACCAGCACCTGCTCGCCGTCACCGTCGTGTCCGGCAATCCGGTGGCCGGCACCCTCAAGCTGGCGATCATCCGGTGCAGCATCCCGACTGGCCAGTGCGAGCGCTCGACGCCGGACGCCCTCGATCAGAGCGTGATCCTGCGATGATCGGTCTGGACCCTTCAGCGCGTTAGGAACGTCGTCATGTTGCAGAAGAACGGCCGGCTGGTCGTGCTCGTCGCCGCCGTGGCAGTCGCCGCGGTGGTGATCGGCGGCGTCGTCGCGTATCAGCAGGGCCCGCGCTCCGAGGGTGGGACGGCGGCACCGCTGTCCGCACCGACGACCCCGAGCACCAAGACCTCGCCTGCCACTCCGACGCTGAAGCCCAGCACGCCCAGCGCGCCCAGTACGACGCCGGACAAGCCCTCCGGGCCGGTCAAGATCACCCTGAACCTGGCCAAACTGCCCCGCGGCCGCGATCCCCAGGTGCCGTACCTCATCGGCCGGGTGGTCAGCGGCGGTGCGGGCGGGCCGGAGACGATCCCCGGCAAGGCGGACATCCAGCAGATCGCCCGGGTCAACGGCCGCGTGCTCGCCGTCGTCACCAGGCGCCTGGGGACGGAGTTGCTCAAGCTCGGGCCGACGACCGGCACCGTCGAGCGGGTTCCGGACGTCACGACGGTGGTGACGAGCGCCGACGCGACCGTCGCGGCGTACTCCTCGACCCGGACCGGCAGCCAGAGCGAGGCCCTCAAGGGCGGCACCGTGTACTCCGACAACGGCGGCCTGGACAACCAGAAGCTCGACCTGCCGAACGCGTGGGGACTGCGCGTCCTCTCCGTCGTGGACGGCAAGGTCTACTTCGAGTACGCCGCCACCGAAGGCGGCCGCTCGCAGCTCTACTCCTGGACGCCCGGCGCGGCAAAGGCCACCCAGCTCGACGTCACCTCGCCCACCGGCATCTCCTCGGACGGCCGGCTCGTCGTCTCGATGGGGCTGATCTCCGACAGCGGATCCTGCTCGGACGTCAAGGAGATCGCGACCGGCAAGCGACTCTGGAAGACCTGCGAGAGCGCGATCGAGGGGTTCACCCCGGACGCCCGGACCGCGTTCGGCGGCGACGCGTACGCCGACGGCTACTGCTCCGGGACCGCCACCGCGCTCGACGCCCAGACGGGAGTGATCCTCCGGCAGTGGAAGAGCTGCTTCTTCCAGACCGTGCCCGAGGACGACCAGCACCTGCTCATCGTCGTCGACGCCCTGGACGGCGGCGGCGAGGACGGCTACGGCCAGCGCGGGATCATCCGCTGCACCGTCAGTACCGGCGCTTGCGAGCTGGCGACCCCACTGAAGCCGCACAGCGAAGTACACCTCGGCTCCTGACCTGTCTGCCGGCAGCTAACGGGCGCCCTGGCGGGGACGGATCGGCGGCAGACTAGTCAGATGGACCGGATCGTGGTGCTGGCCGACATTCACGGCGTATTACCTGCTCTGGAGGCCGTACTGGCCGAGCCGGACGTAGCTGCCGCTGATGTGATCGTGCTGGCCGGGGACATCGCCAGCGGGCCGCAGCCGGTGGAGACGCTGGATCTCCTGGTGGGGTTGGGCGAGCGGGCCGTGTGGGTGCGCGGCAATGCGGACCGGGAGCTGGTGGAGATGGCTCGTGGGTCGTTCAAGGGCGATCCGCCGGACCCGGTCAGTCCCTGGGCCGCCTCACAGCTCCGGGACGACCAGGTCGAGCTGCTGGCCGCATTGCCGACCACGGTGACCCTTGGCGACACGTTGTTCTGCCACGCGACGCCCCGGGATGACGAGGAGATGGTGCTGGTCGACAGCCCTATCGCAAGGTGGGCGACGGTGCTCGGCGGCGTACCGGAGGAGGTCAGGACGGTTGTGTGCGGGCATACGCACATGCCTTTCGCCCGGCAGGTCGACCGGCGGCTGGTGGTCAACGCAGGCAGTATCGGCATGCCGTACGGCGCACCGGGTGCCAGCTGGGCTCTCCTGACTCCAGCGGGTGTCCAGCTCCGTCGTACTGCGCTCCCGGACACCGCTGCGGACCAGCTGGCCAAGGACTCGTCGTACCCGGGGATCGAGGAGTGGCTGGACGCGTACCTGCGCTCCAACTACTCCGACACCGAGGCGCTTGAGGCGTTCAGGCCGCGCTCGGAGGTCTGAGCGGCTACCGTCAGGGCATGTTTGCGCGGCGACGGAAGCACTTCGGCACCCCGGCCGACAAGGCGACGTACGCGACGCTGCACACCGCCTCGCTCGCTACCCCCAGCCTGCGCGAGGGGCTGACCCCGGCGGCGGCCGGTAAGGCCAGCAAGCATCTGCGCGACCTCCTCGGCACTGCGGCCATCGCCATCTGCGACTCGTCGGGTGTACTCGCCTGGGACGGGGTAGGTGGTCCGTACGAGAGCAACCACCGTGGGGACGTCAAGGGGCTCGCGGCGGCGACGCTGCGGACCGGGCGTACCGCAGTACTGGGTATCCATGACGTGGCGTGCGGCGACCCGCAGTGCCCGATCCGTACTGCGGTAGTGGCGCCCATCGTCACCGAGGACCGAGTAGTAGCCGTTCTGGTCGCCTACAGCCCCCGCTCGTCGGCAGCACTCGTCCGAGCCACCGAAGAGGTCGCCAGGTGGGTCTCCGGCCAGGTGGAGCTCGCCGAGCTCAACAAGGAGCGGACCCGGGCGATGGAGGCGGAGCTGCGGGCGCTCAGAGCCCAGATCAGCCCGCATTTCATCTACAACGCGCTGGCCGCCATCGCATCCTTCGTCCGGACGGATCCTGAGCGCGCCCGGGAGCTGCTGCTCGAGTTCGCCGACTTCTCCCGGTACGCGCTGCGCCGCGGCGGTGAGTTCACCACGCTGTCCGACGAGCTGCGCAACGTGGAGCGGTACCTCGTCCTGGAGCAGGCCCGGTTCGGCGAGCGGCTCAAGGTCTCGCTGCTGATCGCGCCCGAGGTGCTTTCCGTGGCGATCCCGTTCCTGGTCGTCCAGCCGCTCGTCGAGAACGCCGTCCGGCACGGCCTGGACGGGACCTCGGGCGTCGGGCGGATCACCATCCGGGCCCAGGACCGCGGGCTCGAGGCCGAGATCAGCGTCGAGGACGACGGCTCCGGCAGCGATCCCGACGTCATCCGCGCCGCCCTGGCGGGCGAGTCGAGCGGCGACTCGGTCGGTCTCGGCAACGTCGACGCCCGGCTACGCCAGGTCTACGGCGACGCCTACGGCCTGGTGGTCGAGACCGCCCCGGAGGCCGGAACAAAGGTCAGCTTCCGGGTGCCCAAATACTCCTCAGGGGTGCATGCATCCGCTTAGTCTGTGGGCCATGACCGACTCTCCACTGCGTGCCCTCGTTGCTGATGACGAGGAGCCGGCGCTCAATGAGCTGGTCTACCTGCTGCGCCAGGACTCCCGGATCGGCGAGATCAAGACCGCCTCGAACGGCACCGACGCGCTGAAGATCCTCCAGGACGGTGACCTGGACGTGGTGTTCTGCGACATCAAGATGCCCGGCCTCGACGGGATCGAAGTAGCGAAGATCCTGTCCAGGTTCAAGAGCCGGCCGCAGATCGTCTTCGTCACCGCGTACGACGAACACGCGGTCGACGCCTTCGCGCTGGACGCGGCCGACTACGTGATGAAGCCGGTCCGGGCCGAGCGGCTGAGCGACGCGGTGCGCCGGGTGGTCAACCTCGGTACGCCCACCGCCGTGCCGCCGCAGGACGACACCACCGACGACGAGACGATCCCGGTCGAGCTGGCCGGCGTCACGCGGTTCGTCCAGCGCTCCACTGTCCGGTACGTCGAAGCGCAAGGCGACTACGCCAGGCTTCATACCGGCCAGAACTCGCACCTGGTCCGGATCCCGCTCAGCACCCTGGAGGAGCGCTGGCACGACGCCGGCTTCACCCGGATCCACCGCAGCACGCTGGTCGCCCTCGCCCACGTAGACGAGATGCGAGTAGACGGCGGCCGCTGCGCCGTCCGGGTAGGCGACGACTGGCTCCCCGTCAGCCGCCGCCACACCCGAGAACTCCGCGACCTCCTGGTCCGCTCAACCTCGTTGAGAGGCTGACATGCGGCACGAGCCGATGCGGAACGAGCCGGTGCGGCGATGAGCGGTGTCGAGCCGCCCCGGCGGGTCCGGGTGACTAGCCCTCGCACCTCCGCTGCGCGCCGGATGACCGCGCACACCGGCACCCGCGAGATCGACGAGCAGACCCGCGTCGGCGAGGTCTACATGAGCTCGCTGATCCAGTCGCAGCTCCGACTCGCGCTCGCCGTCATCGCCGGTGCCGCCGTCACCCTCGGCGGCCTGCCGCTGCTCTTCCTCCTCGTCCCCGCCACCCGCACCCTGCCGATCTTCGGCATCCCGCTCCCCTGGCTGCTGCTCGGCGTGATCGTCTACCCCGTCGTCTACATCGCCGCCCGCATCTACGTCCGGCACGCCGAACGCATCGAAGCCGAGTTCACCGAGTTCGTCGGGCGTAAGTAGATGAACCCGGCAATGAGTTTGACCGCGATCGGATTGGTGATCGCGACAACGATCGGGATCGGGCTGTTCGGGCTGCGGATCTCCCGAACCACCAGCGACTTCTACGTCGCCAGCCGGGCGGTAACGCCACGCTGGAACGCGTCCGCGATCAGTGGCGAATACTTGTCGGCGGCATCTTTCCTCGGCGTGGCAGGCCTGGTGCTGGTGAACGGCGCCGACATGCTCTGGTTCTCGGTCGGCTACACCGTCGGCTACCTGATGCTGCTCGTCCTGATCGCGGCTCCACTCCGGCGCTCAGGTGCGTACACCCTCCCCGACTTCGCCGAGACACGCTTCGAGTCCGCGGTCGTACGCCGGATCTGCTCCTGCCTCGTGGTCGGCATCGGCACCCTCTACCTCCTTCCCCAACTCCGCGGCGCCGGCCTGACCGTCCATACGGTGACCGGTGCACCGCCGGCCGTCGGAGCAGCCCTCGTCGCGCTCATCGTGGTGATCAACGTCGCCGCTGGCGGCATGCGCTCGATTACGTTCGTACAAGCCTTCCAGTACTGGCTCAAGCTCACCGCCCTGGCCGCGCCGATCTTCATCATCTTCATCGCCTGGCGATCGGGCGACCACCCCGTCGGCGTCCTGCACTCCCTGCAAGGAGCCGGCGCCGAATGGGCCGAGCCACTCTCCAGAGCAGGCGGCCGCAACCACCCGCTCTACGCGACCTACTCGTTGCTCCTGGCCCTTTGTTTCGGAACGATGGGCCTTCCCCACGTCCTGGTCCGCTTCTACACCAACCCCGACGGCCGCGCGGCCCGCCGTACGACGGTCGTCGTGCTGGCCCTGCTCGGCGCCTTCTACCTCTTCCCGCCCCTGTACGCCATCCTCGGCCGGACCTTCGCGCCAGACCTGATCGGCGGCGGCGCCGACACCGTCGTCCTCGAGCTCCCCGGCCGCATTTTCCCTGGTACAGCAGGAGATCTGCTCGGTGCACTCGTCGCCGCCGGAGCCTTCGCCGCGTTCCTGTCGACGTCATCCGGACTGACCGTCGCCATCGCCGGAGTCATCGACCAGGACCTCCTGCGCAATCGCCTCCACCGGCTGACCGGCGGCGACTACCTGGCCGTCAACAGCTTCCGGATCGCGGCCCTGCTGGCGATCGCGCTTCCCTACGCCGCCTTCAACATCACCGGCGCGCTCAGCCTCGCCGACACCGTCGGCCTGGCGTTCGCCGTCGCCGCCTCGACCTTCTGTCCCCTGCTGGTACTGGGCATCTGGTGGCGCAAGATGTCCATCGTCGGCGCCGCGGCCGGCCTGATCGTCGGCGGGGTCGCCGCGATCACCGCAGTACTGGTCAACGTCATCGGCCCACCCAGCGCCGGCTGGCCAAAGGCCCTGATCGCCCAGCCCGCCGCCTGGACGATGCCGCTGGCCTTCATCACCGTCATCACGGTCTCCAAGCTCACCCCCCACAAGATCCCCCGCGGCACCGCCCGCAGCATGGTCCGCCTCCACACCCCCGAAGCAGTAGACGTCGACCGAGGCCTCCCACCCGCCTGACCGTTCGTCGTACCGTTCCGACCGCTCATCGCAGTCGCCTCCACCGCCGGTCGAAGGGTGCCCGCCACTGGGCGCTCGGTGCGGTTCGGTGCTGTTGGGTGGGAGTGAGCTGGACCACAGTACGAGCAGCAACCCTGCGCGCCGGTCTTTCCGCCCGGCCTGATCCCGTCTGGAGGTCCCGCGATGAGCGATACGCGCCGCGCGGCCGGCGATCCGGAACTGACGACGTACCGAGATGTCCAGCTGTCGCCGGACTTCTCCGAACTGCGTCGCCGGTTCCGGCGCTTCGTGTTCCCGATGACCGGGCTGTTCCTGGTCTGGTACTTCGTCTACGTCCTGCTCGCCGACTACGCGCACGGTTTCATGTCGCACAAGGTCGGCGGCAACATCACCGTCGGGCTCTTGTTCGGCTTCGGCCAGTTCGTCTCCACCTTCGCGATCACGCTGCTGTACGTCCGCTGGGCCGACCAGAAGTTCGACCCGGACGCCAAGCACCTGCGTGACCAGATCGAGGGAGACGACAAGTGAGCGCGCCCCTGCTGTTGCCGCTGGCAACCACTGTCGGGAACCCGACGGTCAATATCGCGATCTTTGCGGCGTTCGTGGTGGCCACCCTGGCGATCGTCATCCGGGCCTCCCGCAACAACAAGAGCGCGGCCGACTTCTATGCCGGCGGCCGGTCGTTCACCGGCCCGCAGAACGGCATCGCGATCGCCGGTGACTACTTGTCCGCCGCGTCGTTCCTCGGCATCGCCGGCGCCATCGCCCTGAACGGGTACGACGGCTTCCTGTACTCGATCGGCTTCCTGGTCGCCTGGTTGGTGGCCCTGCTGCTGGTCGCCGAGCTGCTCCGGAACACTGGCCGGTTCACGATGGCCGATGTGCTGTCCTTCCGGCTCAAGCAGCGTCCGGTCCGGATGGCCGCGGCCATCTCGACCCTGGGTGTCTGCTTCTTCTACCTGCTGGCCCAGATGGCCGGCGCCGGCGGCCTGGTCGCGCTGCTGCTCGGTGTCTCGAGCAAGGCCGGGCAGAACATCGTCATCGCGGTCGTCGGCGCGATCATGATCACGTACGTGCTCGTCGGCGGCATGAAGGGCACCACCTGGGTGCAGATCGTCAAGGCGGTCCTGCTGGTGATCGGCGCCGGCATCATGACGATCTGGGTGCTGGCGAAGTACACGTTCAACCTGTCCGGCCTGCTGGGCGCCGCCGTGGACAAGAGTCCCGCCGCCGGGGAGAAACTCCTCAGCCCGGGTCTTCAGTACGGCGCAACGGGGATCAGCAAGCTCGACTTCATCTCGCTCGGGCTGGCGCTAGTGCTCGGTACGGCCGGCCTTCCGCACGTACTGATGCGCTTCTACACGGTGCCGAACTCGCGTGAGGCCCGCCGCAGCGTGAGCTGGGCGATCTGGATCATCGGCATCTTCTACCTGTTCACCCTCGTCCTCGGGTACGGCGCAGCTGCGCTGGTCGGGCCGGACAAGATCCGCGCGGCTCCCGGTAAGGCCAACTCGGCCGCGCCGCTGCTGGCGTACGAACTGGGCGGGGAGATCCTGCTGGGCGTGATCTCGGCCGTCGCCTTCGCCACCATCCTGGCGGTCGTGGCCGGGCTGACCATCACGGCCAGCGCGTCCTTCGCCCACGACATCTACGGCTCGGTGATCAAGAAGGGCCAGGTCAGCGGCGACGGCGAGATCCGGGTCGCCCGGATCACCGTGGTCGTGATCGGCGCGGTCGCGATCGTCGGCGGCATCTTCGCCAACGGCCAGAACATCGCCTTCCTGGTGGCACTGGCCTTCGCGGTCGCGGCGTCGGCCAACCTGCCGACGATCCTCTACTCGCTGTTCTGGCGGCGCTTCAACACCAGGGGCGCGCTCTGGAGCATCTACGGCGGTCTGGGCTCGGCGATCTTCCTGATCATCTTCAGCCCGGTCGTCTCCGGCAAGGTGGACAAGAAGACCGGCGCGAGCCTGTCGATGATCACCGACACCGGGATCGACTTCCACTGGTTCCCGCTCGACAACCCGGGCATCGTCTCGATCCCGCTGGCCTTCGTGCTCGGCATCATCGGCACGCTGACCAGCCGGGAGGGCACCAACGTCGACAAGTTCGCCGAGATGGAGGTCCGCTCGCTCACCGGGGCGGGTGCCGAGAAGGCAACCACCCACTAGACCTGTCAGGCAGGCCCTGCTGATTCCTCGCGAACCTGCCTGACAGCTTCAACCCCGAGACCCGGGGGACCACGCACCCAGCTTGGCTCCCCGGGTTTTTCGCGTTCTCAGTGCTTCAGCGACGGCCAGAGCTCAAGGAAGGCCACTCGCGATGCCTCACCACGCTGCTCCTCGGCGGCATGCAAACGCCCGAAGGTGAAGGCGTTCCCGCCATCCAGATAGGTCTGTACTGCGAGCTGCCGCAGCAACTCACGGGCCACCACGCTGTCCTGGTGGTCGCCGAGCACCTCCTGGACCTCCTTGGCCCGCGACACCAGGCCGGCCGCCTCGTCACCGAGGACCGGGAGGGCCGACTCGGCGGCGTACCGGAGTCGTTTCGAGGCCTTGCGAACTTCATGCAGCTCGTGATCCTGCTCGGCCGTGTCCTCGGCCTCTTCCATCCGGCGGACGGCCTTGCTCATCCGCTTCCAGTCGTGCTCCAGCAATTCGGGCAGCTGCTTGGACGCTTTGCGGGTCTCGCCGATCAGCGGCGGGTTCGCGACCAGTTCGTCCAATGCGTCGAGCAGGCGGAAGTACCGCTCGCTCTCCAGCGCGGCCAGCGCCTCGACCCGGGCGGCCTTGTAGACCGAGCTCAGGTGGGTGTCGATGTAGGCGCCGACCCTGCCCATCACCAGTTCGGACGGCTGCGCGTCGATCGCGGTGCTGAAGTGCTCACGCAGTACTTCGGCGTCGCGCGCGCCACCCAGCTCGCCCGCGAACCACTTCAGCTCGTCGCGCAACTGGTCGCCGACCTCGCGATCGATGACCGGCCGGTACGTCGCCAGAGCGGATCGCAGCCGTCGTGTCGCGACCCGCATCTTGTGGACCGAGTCGGGCACGTCACGGCGTACGCCGGGGTCTCGCGCGTGAATCGCCTGGACCTGCGCTGTCGCGTAGGCGCGGAAGAGGTCGGCCGTGGTCGGCTTCTCCGGCAGCTCCCAGGCGTCCCGCTTCGGCACCCGGTCGCCAAGCGCTCGGGCCAGCTTGCTCGGCCCGGACGCGGGCTTGGCGCCGACTGACCGCAGGAGCGGCTCGGCTGCCTCGAGGAGCTCGGTCTCGCCGTTGACGAGTTCCACCTCCCACTCACGCCAGCTCTCCGACTCACCGTCGACGGTCGAGGTCACCTCGTCGTCCGCGATCTCGGCGAGCACCTCGCCCTCGGCGTCCAGCAGGCGGTGGACGATCCGCCGGGTGCTCAGCGTCACCACCGGGACCAGCTCGTGGTCGCGGGCGTGCACGCGGACGATCCGGACGACCTGGATCGGCACCTTCCGCACCGCCCGGCCGAGCGGGTGCCGGATCTCCAGGCGCTCACCTGCGGCCATCGGCAGCTTCACGTGCCAGCCGTCGTCCTCGCCGCCGGTGCGGCGTCTGAGCGTCACCTTGTTGGCGGCCAGGTCGAAGCCTGCCGTGTCGAAGTACACGGCCTCCAGGTTCAGCTCGACGGGCTGCGCGACGCTCACGACTCCCGGCAGCTCCAGCAGCACCGGCAGGATCGCGTGCTCGTCGACGTCGTACTTGGTCTCGATCTCAAGCTGTTCGGTCGGCGACATGCACCTTGTCTACCAGTCGGCCCCAATCCGGCACACCCGGTTCAGCGTCAAGATTCCCGGTCGGCCAGCACTCGGAGCTCGGCCCTCAACCGCTCCAGATCCCGATCCTGTACGCCGCTCCGCCCGGCCCCCAGCTCCTGCGGCCCGGCCTGCCGTCGCCGACTCCACTCCAACCCGGCCACCAGCGCGACGATGACGACAAGCATCACTCCCATGACCCACCTCCGCATTTCGTAGTTCCCCCAACTCCAAAGTGCGCCCAGAATGGTCCGGTGGACAGGTCCAATCAGCGTGGAATCGGTAGGTCCAAAGCGGGCGCCGACTTCCTCCAACTACGCCCCGAGGAAGCCCCGCCCGGCGGCCTGGCCGAGTGGCTCGCCAACGAACTCCGCACCGCAATCGCCGACGGCCGCCTCACCATCGGCAGCCGCCTCCCCGCCACCCGCCAACTCGCAGCCGAACTCCAAGTCTCCCGAGGCGTAGTAACCGAGGCCTACCAACGCCTAACCGAAGACGGCCACACCACCGCCCGAGGCCGAGCCGGCACCACCGTCGTAGCCACCCCCATCAGCACCGCCGCAGCTGCCGGCGAGCGTGGAGTCGGCTCCGCTGGCGCGGTCGGCGCGCGTGGGATCGGCACCACCGGCGCGGTCGGCATGCGTGGGGTCGGCGCGGCCGGCGCGCGTGGGGTCGGCCCTGTCGGCGCACACAGCGCGCGTGGTGGCGGCGGCGCCGGCAGCCGTGGTGCTCGGGCGGGTGAGCGCGGGGTCGCTCCCGCTTCCTCCACCCGGCGGAGGGCGGGGGCACTGCCGGGGGATCCTGGGGATGAGATTTTCGAGGCGATGCGGGCGGTGCCTGCGCGGTTTGATCTGACGCCGGGGGTGCCGGATTTGGCGGCGTTTCCGCGGGCTGCCTGGTTGAAGGCGGAGCGGGCTGTACTGAGTGAGATGTCCGCGTCGGCTTTTGGGTACGGCGACGCGGCCGGTGCGCCGGCCCTGCGGCTGGCGGTGGCGAACTGGATCGCTCGCAATCGCGGGATCAAGGCCGATCCGGCCGACCTGATCATCGTCGCCGGGGTCTCCCAGGCACTCGCGCTGATCTGCCAGGTACTCGGCAGCGAGGGCATCACCGAGCTGGCCGTCGAGGATCCAGGCTCACTCGGCTCCCGCCAGCATCTGCAGATCTGGGGGATGCGCACCCCACCCGTCCCGGTCGACGACGGCGGGCTCCGCGTCGACGTACTGCGCGAGACCGGCGCCCCAGCCGTCCTCATCACACCGGCCCACCAGTTCCCAACGGGCGTAGTGCTGGACGGCGAACGCCGACGGGAACTGATGCAGTGGGCCATCGACGGCGGCCTGATCATCGAGGACGACTACGACGCCGAACACCGGTACGACCGGCCGCCCGTCCCCGCAGTACGGGCGATGCTCGCCGAACAGGTCATCTACACCGGCAGCGTCTCCAAGATCCTCGCCCCCGCCCTCCGCATCGGCTGGATGCTCCCACCCCCGCGCTACCGCGACCAGTTGATCGCCGCCAAACGCCACGCGGACCTAGGCAACGCCGGCCTCCCCCAACTGACCCTCGCCCACCTGATGGAATCCGGCGACCTAGAACGCCAACTCCGCTTCGTCCGCCGCCGCCACCGCACCCGCCGCGACGCCATGATCACCGCCATCGAAACCCACTTGCCCACAGCAACAGTCCACGGCGCCGCCGCCGGCCTCCACCTCACCATCACGTTCCCCGACAACCTGGACGACATCGCCCTGGCAACCGCCGCCCTGGCCCTAGGCGTAAAAACCCAACCCCTCTCCTGGCACACCCAACACCCCAGCCCACCTGGCTTGGTCCTCTGCTACGCCGCCCGAACCCCCGCCGAAATCACCACCGCCATAACCCTCATAGCCACCGCCCTGACCCAAACCTGACCCCCACCCCGACCAACCACCCGCCAACAGCCCCACACCGAACCGACACCACAACCAGCCACTACGGCGGCCTCCGGACTGCACCCTCGACAAGCTCGCCCTCCACCCACACGGCAGCCAGCGAACTGCACCATCACCGACCTCAGCCCCCACCGACGCAGAGCCCGCCGTACACCGCCCAGCCGGCCGCATAGCCACCGAGGCTCGACAACCAGTCACCACGAAAGCCACCCCTGCAGAGACCAGCCAGCACGGCGGTCAGCCGGCACGGCGGTCAGCGGCGAACCGTCGCCAGGCTCGCTGAGGGGCTGTGGTGGGCGGGCTCCCGCGCAGGAGTCTGGCCCCGAGGCCATTTGGGTAGGGCAGGTCGTTTCGCGGGGTTAACGACGGCAAGGTCGGTCGGTTTGCGGGGTAACGACGGCAAAGTTGGCCGGTTGCGGGGTGCGGGCGGCAAGGCCGGTCGGATTGACGGGATGGTGGCAAAACCCCTCAGGGAAAGGGGATTGGGGTGGCTATCACCCCCGATACGGCAGAAAAGGCTCCCCGAACTCCGGAAAATCCTCCCAACCTCCAATCGGGGGGCTGGCGGCCTGGGTTTGGTTGCTGGCGGCAATGGCCGGATCGCCGCGCATACGTAAGTCGACAGGCAAGCGCTTGCTTCGGCGTGTCGGGGTGGTACGCGAGGGTTATGCGTGCGTGGCGGGGTCGGGCAGATCCAGAGGCCCGCCGGTGATGCAACCGGTGGACGGGGTTGGTTGCCAGCCAGCGCAGCGAGTGCAACCGGTGGACGGGTTGGTTGCTAGTGGGTGCGGCGGGGGCGGGGTAGGACCAGGGGGGTGCCGGTGAGGGGGTCTTCGATGATTTGGCAGGGGAGGCTGAAGACGTGCTCGACCAGGGCTGCGGTGATGATGTCGGAGGGGCTGCCTTGGGCAACTATTTCGCCGGACTTCAGAGCGATCAGGTGGTCGGCGTAGCGGGCGGCTAGGTTCAGGTCGTGGAGGACCAGGACGATGGTTTTGCCGCGGTCGCGGTTGAGGTCTTGGACCAGGTCGAGGATCTCTAGTTGGTGGGCTAGGTCTAGGAAGGTTGTCGGCTCATCCAGGAGCATGGTCTCGGCGTCCTGCGCTAGGGCGATCCACATCCGTTGGCGTTGGCCGCCGGATAGTTCGTCCAGGGAACGGGTCGCCAAGTCCGACGTACCGGTTGCTTCTAGCGCGGCGGCGACTACGCGTTCGTCCTCTGCCGACCATTGGCGGAACCAGCGTTGATGTGGGTGACGGCCGCGGCCGACTAGGTCGGAGACGGTGATTCCATCCGGTGCCACCGGTTGTTGCGGCAGCATGCCGAGCTTCGTCGCCAGGGTGCTCCCGGACAACCCGGCTAGGTCGGCGTCGTCCAGATAGACGGCGCCATCCTTCGGCGCCAGCAGCCTGGCCAGGCCGCGCAACAGCGTCGACTTCCCACAGGCGTTGGCTCCGACGATCACCGTGATCCTTCCGGCGGGAATCTCGACGGACAGCTCCGTCACGACCGGCGTCGCGTCGTACGCGAGAGTCAGCTTTTCGGTGCGCAGTACCGCCATCGGTCAGCCTCCTTGCCCGACGCGGTTCGCGCGGGCCATCAGAATCAGCAGGTACGGCGCACCGAGGAACGCGGTGACGACCCCCACCGGCAGCGCGGTCGGCGCGAAGAGCTCCCGCGCGAGCAGATCGGAAGCGACTACCAGCAACGCGCCGATCGCCCCCGCGGCAAGCAGTCCGGCGACACGTTCGGCGACCAGGCGACGGGCGAGTTGCGGCGCGACGAGCGCCACGAAACCGATCGGTCCGGCCGCCGCCGTCGCCAGCCCGGCCAAGCCGACCCCAACAGCGATCAGCAATCCTCGGGACAGCTCGACCCGACCCGCGAGAGTGCGAGCGAGGTCGTCACCCAGCTCGAGAAGTCTCAGCTGTCGCGAGCCGGCCATCGCGGCCGGGACCAAGACCAGCAAGGTGATCCCGATCAGCGTCACGTGCGGCCAAGACCGTCCGGCGAGACTGCCCGCGAGCCACATGGAGGCGCTTTTCGCGGTGTAGATGTCGGCCAGCGTGAGCAGGTACGCCGTGATCGAGCCGACGATCGCGGTGACACCGATCCCGACCAGCACGAGCCGATAGCCGGCAATCCCTTGCCTAAAAGCGAGCAGGTAAATAGCTGTTGCTGTCAGCAAAGATCCAACGAGCGCTCCGGCCGGGATCCATCCGATCGCCGTACCGAAGACCGTGATCATCAGTACTGCGGCCAGCGCGGCACCCGCGTTGATCCCGATCAAATCCGGGCTGACCAACGGATTGCGAGCCAGCCGCTGGAAGATGGCACCCGAGATCGCCGGCCGACGTTGTTCATCGGACCGCCACGGCAGCTCGGCGGGGAGTTGCTGGAGGTCATGGTCGAGATCAGTCCACCGCGTGACCTGCATGTGTTTCACGTGATGGTTGCTCGGTCCAAGCATCTTGAGCGGATGGAGGAGGAGAGATGAGCGAGAAGGACTACGACGCGGCGGCTGAGTGGGCCGAGCACGAGATGGCCCCGACACGTGATTCGAAGACCCGTTTGCGGGGGCAGGAAGTCGCGGCGTTCGGCCGGGAGCTGATCGAGCACTCGCAGGGCGGTCGGCCGTCGATCGACCCCGACGCCGCTCCGGGCGAGAAATCTCCGGTCCGGCAGGTTCGGCTCCCCCGCGCTCTCAACGCGGACCTCGACGCGTTCGCCAAGAATCATCACCGCAATGCCAGCGACGTCGCACGAGAGGCCTTGAGCGAATACCTGGCAGCTCACAAAGACGCCAGCTGACCGTCCGTCAGCGGGTGTAGAGGCCGGACATGGCTAGGACGAAGCTGGCCATGTCGTCCTTGTCGGTGGTGCCGGCGGGGAGGGGGACCAGGTCGACGATCTTGTCGGTGCCTACCCGGATGATGGAGCGGCCGGTGACGGTGTCTACGTAGGCCTCGTCGCCCAGGGGCATGGGGAACGAGGTCGTGGCCTTGCTGATGGGGGCCGTGACGGCTTCGGCGTCCTTGACCCGGCGGGCGCTGGAGTAGAGGACGCGGGTCTTGGTGAGCCAGGCGCAGACGATGTCGCCGGCGTCGGTTTCGCTGTCGCGGCGGACCGAGGCTTCGATGCCCATCACCTTGGTGGCGGCCGACGTGCCGCGCTCGCACTCCGGGCGGGTGATGTAGGGCGCGGGGTCTGGCAGCCCCTCGGTCTGTTGGGCGGCGTCCTGGGCCAGTACTACGTACTTCGCCAGCGTCGCGGGCGGCCCACTGATCTTGCGCAGCTTGCCGCCGACCAGGAACACGACGAAGCGACTGGTGCCGAATCCACCCTGCCCGACAGTCACCGGCTTGGCCGGCTCGCCCTTGGTGGCGTCGTAGGCCTTCCGGACAGCCGCCAGATCCACAGCCGTCGCATAGAAGACGGACGTGCCAACTCGTAGTACCGGACCGGACGAGTCGGTGCTCAACCCCAGTTGGCACTGGTCGTACGTCGGGAAGCCGAGCTCCGGCAGCACCGGCTTGGGCTGGATGCGCACCGCCGGCACACCAAGCGTCGACTGCACGAGCGTCTGGTTCATCCGCACGCACAAGGTGTCCGCCACCTTGGAGGTAGGCGGCGTACTCGGCGTCTCAGTCGGGGTCGGGGTAGGCGTCTCGGTAGGCGTAGTGCTCACCGACACCAGCGGCGGCACACTGGGCGCCGTCTCGCCCCCAGGACCGCCACACCCGGCCAGCAACGCGGTACTGCCGAGCAGAGCGACCACCAACCGAGTACGCATGGTCACAGAGACTACTCGTGACTCTCGATGAACTCCTTGGTCTTGGCGATCGCGAACCCCCACCCCTGATGCACCGTCGGCGCCGGCGGGACCGCGATCTCGTCCGGATTCGTCAGTACGTCGATCAGCACCGGCCCAGCAGTCTCCAACCCACGCGAGACCGCCTCCTCCACGTCGCCAGGCCGCTCGACCCGAATCCCGGTCAGCCCGATCGCCCTGGCCACCTCCGCGAAATCCGGGTTGGCCAGCTTCGTCCCGTACTCCGGAAGCCCGACCTGCTCCATCTCCAGCTTCACCATCCCGAGCCGCCCGTTGTTGAACACCACCAACTTGACCGGCAACTCGTACGCCACCGCCGTGATCAGATCCCCCAACAGCATCGACAACCCGCCGTCACCGCAGAACGCCACCACCTGGCGCGACCGATCCACCGCCGACAACCCCAGCGCATGCGGCATCGCATTGGCCATCGACCCCAGGTTGTACGACCCGATCAACCGCCGCTCGCCCCGCATCCGTACGAACCGCGCCAGCCACACCGTCGACATCCCGGTGTCGCTGGTAAAGAGCGCATCAGAGGCCGCATGCCGATCCACAGCCGCCGCCAGCAACTCAGGCCGGATCCGAGCCTCCGGGTTGTCCACCTTGCGCCGCAGCAACCCCTTGGGCTTCCGGTCGAACGCAGGATCCGTGAACTGCACCTGCCGCTCCCGCCACGCGCCATACGACTTCAGCGCCTTGTCCAGATGCCCAGTGGACGTCTTCTGGTGAAGCAATGGCAACAACGAAGCCAGCGTCGGCTGCGCATGCCCCACCAGCCCGTGGTCGACCAGCACCCGCCGCCCGATGTGCGCACCCCGTACATCCAGCTGTACGACGGTCTTCCCCGCCGGCAGGAACTCCCGGTAAGGGAAGTCGGTCCCCACCAGGAACAGCACGTCACACCCGTCGAAAGCCACCTTGCTCGCGTGATTGCCCAGCAGCCCCGACTGCCCGACCTCCTGCGGCAGGTTTTCCTCGAACCGCTCCTTGGCCTTCAGTGTGAGCACAGCGGGCGCCGCCAACACCTCAGCGAGCTGCTGCACCTCAGCCAGCGCCTCCCGAGCGCCCATGCCGACCAGCAGCGTCACGTTTTCGGCCGCATTCAAAACAGCCGCGACCTTCTGCAACTCGGCCGCCTCGGGCACTGTCGCAGACGCAGGCTCGAGGAACTGCGGCACGCGCGTACCGTGCGGCACTTCCAGACCGCCAACGTCACCAGGGATCGACAGTACGGCGACACCGCGCTCCGCCAGCGCCGCATTGACCGCCTGCTCGATCAGCCCGGGCGCCTGCTCGGCAGTGGACACCGTCGCAGTGAAGACGGCGACATCCGCGAACAGCACATCGTTGTTGACCTCCTGGAAGAAGTCACTGCCGATCTCCTCCCGCGGCACCTGCCCACAGATCGCCAGCACCGGCACCCGCGACTTGGCCGCGTCGTACAGGCCGTTGAGCAGATGGATCGCCCCCGGCCCGACCGTCCCCATGCACACGCCCAGACGACCAGTGAGCGACGCCTGCGCCCCAGCGGCGAAGGCACCCGCCTCCTCATGCCGTACGCCGATCCAGTCGACCCGATCCTCGCGCCGGATCGCATCGGTGACCGGGTTGAGCGCATCGCCGACGACACCCCAGACCGACCTCACGCCATGCGAGGCCAGCGACTCCACCAGCAGCTCAGCGACAGTGCTCACAGCAGTAGCTCCCTATGGTCTGAATACGTCCGGATCCGCCTGTACCCAATCCCGGGCCCAGGCCTTCGACACGTCATGAATGCCGCCCAGCAGCTGCCCCGGCGCAAGGTGCTCGAACAGGTCGGCATAGCTCTCGGTCCGGGTGTGGTCGATCCGCCGGAGCAACATCCGCGGCTCGAGCTGGTCCGGGCTCTCGAGCCCCATCGACGCGATCACCTGCATCGCCGACGCGACCGTCTCGCGCTGGTAGTTCGCCACCCGGTTGGTCTTGTCGGTGACGTCGAGCGCACGCATCCGGCGCGGGTTCTGGGTCGCGACGCCGACCGGGCAGGTGTTGGTGTGGCAGGTCTGCGCCTGGATGCAGCCGGTCGCCATCATCATCGCGCGGGCCGCGTTGGTGTAGTCGGCGCCCTGCAGGATCCGCTTGACGATGTCGACGCCGGTGGCGACCTTCCCGCTGGCCCCGATCTTCACCCGGTCCCGCAGGCCGACGCCGGTCAGCGCGTTGTGGACGGTCAGCAGTCCCTCGGTCAGCGGCGTACCGATGTGGTCCTCGTACTCCTGCGGCGCCGCGCCGGTCCCGCCCTCCGCGCCGTCGACCACGATGAAGTCCGGAGTGATGCCCTCGGCAACCATCGCCTTGCAGATCGCCAGTACGTCGGTACGCGAGCCGACGCAGAGCTTGAAACCGGTCGGTTTGCCGCCGGCCAGCTCGCGCATCCGGGCGATGAACAGGACCAGTTCGCGCGGCGTCGAGAACACCTGGTGGTACGGCGGCGAGACGACCTTCTTGCCGACCGGAACGCCGCGGACGGCCGCGATCTCGGGCGTTACCTTGGCGCCGGGCAGCACCCCACCGAGGCCAGGTTTCGCACCCTGGCTGAGCTTGAGCGAGACGAGTTTGACCTGGTCGTCGGCGGCCTTGTCGCGGAACTGCTCCGGGTCGAATCCGCCGTCGGCGTCGCGCGTCCCGAAGTACCCGCTGCCGATCTCCCAGACCAGGTCGCCGCCGTTGCGGTGGTACTTGCTGATCCCGCCCTCACCGGTGTCGTGCGCGAACCCGCCCCGGGCGGCACCCCGGTTGAGCGCCTCGATCGCGTTGGCGCTGATCGCGCCGAAGCTCATCGCCGAGACGTTCAGCAGCGCCATCTCGTACGGCGAGGTGCAGTCGGGCCCACCGATCCTGACCCGCGGGAACTCCTGGGCGACCGGCTTGGGCGCGGTCGAGTGGACCAGGTACTCGTACCCGACCTCGTTGACATCCCGCTCGGTCCCGAACGGCTGCTCCTCGTTCGTGCCCTTGGCCCGGGAGTAGATCGTCGAGCGAGTGTCGCGGTCGTACGGACGGCCGTCGTAGTTGCGCTCGATGAAGTACTGCTGCAGCTCCGGCCGGATCTTCTCCAGCAGGAAGCGCAGATGCCCGATCACCGGATAGTTCCGCAGGATCGAGTGCTTCTTCTGGACCAGGTCATGAATGCCGACCACGACCAACAGGACCACGATGCCGAGCAGGACGAGGAGCAGCACCATGCTCCCGAAGCTACTCCGTGGGTTGTACTCGACCACGGAGGTCACGCTCGCGGATCGCGTGTTCGTCGGTACGGGAGTCGTAGCGCCAGAACTCTCGCAGCCAGACCGCGGTACCGACGACTCCGACGACACAGAGCGCGCCACCGCTGACGATCGCGGTCCGTACGGTCGTCAGGTCGGCCGCCAGCCCCGACCGCGCCTGCCCACCGAGCGGGCCGAGCGAGTAGCCGAGCATCTCGATCCCGGCCAGCCGGCCGCGCATCTCGTCCGGGATGGTCTGGTTCCAGATCACCGACCGGAACAGCACCGACACCATGTCCGCGCCACCCGCGATCGCGAAGAAACCGATCGCGAACCAGATGTTCGGCGCCAGCCCGGCGATCCCCACCGACGCGCCCCAGACGATCGTCGCGCAGACGACGGCCCGGCCCTGGTGATGGACCCGCTTGGCCCAGCCGCTCGTCAGGCTCGCGCACATCGCGCCGATCGCCTCCGCGCTGTAGAGCAGACCGAGCAGTTTCGGCTCCTTCAGGATGTCGGTCGCGAACGCCGGGAACAACACGATCGGCATCGCCAGGAACATCCCGACCATGTCGACCAGATAGGTGGCGAGCAGGTCTTTACGCCGGTAGGCGTAGACGATGCCCTCGCCGATCCCGCGCAGGCTCGGCGGTTTGCTGTGCTCACTCGTCTTGTACGACCCGAGCCCGGCGTACAGGCTGGTGGCGATCACCAGGCCGGTCAGCTCGATCGCGAAGGCCCAGCTCACCCCGGCCGTGCCGACCAGTACGCCGCCCAGCGCGGGACCTGCGAGCTGGCCGACCTGCATGGTCAGCGACATCAGCGCGACGCCCGCGGCCATCTCCTCGTGCTTCACCACTCGCGGGAAGAGCGCCTCCCGGCTCGGCCGCTGCAACGAGGTGGCGATCGCGTTCAGCCCGCCGCAGACGTAGATGAGCCAGATCTGCGGATGTGCCAGCAGCGAGTTGGTCAGCATCAGCGCGCAGATCAGCGCCTGGCCGATTCCGGTCGCGACCAGCATCTTGCGCCGGTCGACGTGATCGGCCAGCGCACCGCCGTACAGGCCGAAGACGACCAGCGGGACGATCGTCACCAGGCCCATCGCGCCGACGGCGAAGTTGGAGCCGGTCAACTGGTAGAGCTGGAACGGCAACGCCACGTAACCGACCATGCCGCCGAGGAAGAACACCGAGCCGGAGATCACCAGGATCCGGAAGTCCCGCGACCCCCGCCACGGCGTCAGATCGATCTTCAGGCGGGCCAGCCGGGTCCGGAAACTTGTTGCCACTGGCACATAGTGACAGTTGCACCGGCCCGGGATGAACCCATTTCCGTCCTACTGTCGGCCGCATGATCTCGAATCTCAAAGCCCATGCCCGGGCGTTGGCCGTTCTCGCCACCGGTGCGGCAGTCGCCGGCACCGCGCTGCTTGTCCCTGCCGCGGCTCAGGCGACCACCACTCAGGTCTCGAGCGCCACCACCACAGCCGCCGTGAGCGACCTGCTGAAGCCCGGCCAGATCCTGAAGCCGGGGCAGTACCGTCGCTCGAAGAACGGCGTCTACACCTTCATCATGCAGGCCGACGGCAACGCGGTGCTCTACAAGAACGGCAAGACCCCGGTCTGGAGCACGGCGACGAACAAGAAGTCGTCGGCGATCGTGATGCAGAAGGACGGCAACCTGGTCGTCGTCTCCGGTCGTACGCCGGTCTGGGCCAGCGGCACGCACGGCAGCACCAACGCGACCCTGGCCGTGCAGAACGACAGCAACCTGGTGATCTACAACTCCCGCGGCAAGGCGGCCTGGTCGCGCTGGATGGTGATGGTCACCCTCGGCGCCGGCCGGGTGCTGCCGACCGGCCAGATGCTGTACTCGCACAACCGGATCTTCCGGCTGCAGATGCAGTCCGACGGCAACGCGGTGATCGTGAAGAACGGCAAGACGCCGATCTGGAGCACCCGGACGATCAGCAAGGGCGCGTTCGCGACGATGCAGACCGACGGCAACTTCGTCGTCTACACCGCCAAGAAGAAGGCCCTGTGGTCCAGCCGGACGACCCGCAAGGGCTCGGTCCTGCAGATGCAGGACGACGGCAACCTGGTCGTCGTCTACGGACGTACGCCGGTCTGGGCCAGCGGCACCGGCGGTCGCTGAGCTTTACCCCTGGACGGCTGTTGCAGCTTGCTGCAACAGCCGTTCGGCGTTTTGGCCCGGCCGCTCCCCTACCGTCGAACGCATGAAGGCATTCACCGCACTGCTCACCGCCACGCTGGCAACCGCAGCCGCCCTGGTGGTCACCCCCGCCGCCCAGGCAGCCCCCACGTCGGCCACGGCGGTCGCCGACCAGCTCCTCCCCGGCCAACGGCTGAAGTCGGGCCAGTTCATCCGCTCCAGAAACGGTGTCTACACGCTCCGGATGGCGAACACCGGCACGGTCCAGCTGCTCAAGAACGGGGGACAGGAGCCGCTGTGGTCCTCGTGGACCTATCGGCCGGGATCTGTTCTGGTACTGAGCAAGACCGGCACCCTGGACGTCATCTACGGCCGGACGAAGATCTCCTCGATCGGTCCGAAGAACGCACCGAACGCCAAGCTGGTGCTGCCGGACACCGGCAACCTGACGCTCCTGAACACCGCCGGCAAGGCGGTCTGGAACCGGCACATGGTGATCGAGACGCTCTGGCCGAGCTTCATGATCCACTCGGCGGACGCGGCCGGCCGGGACCTGGTGATGTACTCGCAGAACCGCATCTACACCCTGCAGATGCGTACCGACGGCAACCTGGTGCTGCTGAAGAACGGCAAGACCGTGCTGTGGAGCACCAATACCAAGAGCGGGCCTGGCTCGGCTGCCTGGCTGCTGTCGGACGGAACTTTCGAGACGCTCAACCTCGGCGGTGACCCCGTCTGGCGGCTCGAGACCCGCAGCCCGGGCACCATCCTGCAGCTCAGCAACACCGGCGGGCTGCGACTGATCTACGGGCGCACGGTGGTCGAAGTCCTGCACTGAGTTCGGCGAACTACTTGGGCGGCGGTGTACCCCGCGGACGGCTGTTGCAGCTTGCTGCAACAGCCGTTCGGCGTTTTGGCCCGGCTGCTCCCCTACCGTCTGACGAATGAAGGCATTCACCGCAGTTCTCGCTGCCACGCTGGCGACGGCAGCCGCCTTGGTGACCACACCCGCCCGGGCAGCCCCGACCACGACGACCGCGATCGCCGACCAGTTGCTGCCCGGCCAGCGGCTGACGGCCGGTCAGTACATCCGCTCCAAGGACCACCAGTGGATCCTCGTGATGCGAGCCACCGGCCGGCTGGAGCTGGTCAGATCAGGCACCGTCCAGCCCGAGTGGTACATCGCCACCGAGCGCAAGGGCTCCGTCCTGCGGATGGAGACCGACGGCACCCTGAGCATCATCTACGGCCGGACCAAGATCTGGGGCGCCGGCGCCAAGGCGAACCCGAACGCCAAGCTCGTCCTGCCCAACGACGGGCTGCTGAAGATCCTCACCCCGCAGGGCAAGTCGGTCTGGAACCGGCACATGGTGATCGAGACCCTGTGGGCGGGCAGCGAGCTGTTCGCGGCCGGCCCGCGCAACATCGCGGTCTCGCTGTTCTCGCCGTCGAAGGTCTACACCCTGCAGATGCGGCCGAACGGCGATCTCGAGCTGATGAAGAACAACAAGACGCTGCTCTGGCGGGCGCCCGACCCCAGCAAGACCCCGGACTCGATCGCCAGGCTGACGCCGGACGGCGTCTTCGCCGTCTACAACAACTTCAACCTCCCGACCTGGACGGCCGGCAGCAAGAAGCCAGGCACCGTCGTACAGGTCCGCGACGACGGCTCGCTGGTGCTGATCTGGGGACGCACCCTGGTGAAGAAGCTGCACTGAGCGAACTACTTGGGCGGCGGTGGCGTCTCTTGGGGTGGAAGCATCTGACCTAGGGGGATCCACTCGCGTGAGGAACAAACTGCGCGCCACCGTCGCTCTGGCCGCGTCTGCCGCGGCACTGCTGGCCGGTACTGCGGTACTGGCCGCCGCACCGGCTTCCGCCGCCACCACGTCCACGACCCAGGCCTCGTATGTCTCCGACACGCTGAAGGCAGGGCAGTCGCTGAAGGTCGGCCAGTACCTCCGGGCGAACGGCGGCAAGTACGTACTCAGGATGGACGCCCAGGGCTACGCCGAGCTGACCCGTGGTCCCGGCTACAACGCGACCTGGACGACGCCGGTGTCCAAGCCGGGTGCGGTCCTGCGGCTGCAGACGGACGGCAACCTGGTCCTCATCTACGGCCGGACCACGATCTGGAAGCTGGGCACGAACGCTCCCAACGCCAACCTGATCCTGCACAACGACGGCGTCCTGTCGCTCTACAACGCCAAGGGCATCGCGATCTGGAACCACCACATGATCCTCGGCCGGATGGGTCAGCTGGAGGCGCTCCGGACGGACAACGTGCTGATCTCGCGGAACCACGTCTACTCGGTCAAGATGCAGAAGACCGGCGACCTCCAGCTGCTGAAGAACGGCAAGACGATCCTGTGGCACAGCAACACCGCCGGCCACCCCGGCTCCTACGCCCTCGTCCAGGGCGGCGACCTAGGCGGCTTCGCAGTCCTCTCCGCCGGCAAGCAAACCCTCTGGTCCGCCAAAGCCACCCCGCACGACGCAGTCCTGACCCTCTCCAACACCGGCGCCCTGAGCCTCATCTGGGGCCGCACCACGGTCTGGACCGCCAAGTAACCCAGCCAGCCCTGCCACCAGCAGCACGTGGCGCCCTCAACATAGTCCGCCGCGGCGCGCAGCGCCGCGGCGGACTATCAGTTGGTGAGGAGAGGGAGGAGGTGGGTGAGATCGGTGCGTTCTCCGGAGGCTCGGACTTTGCCGGTCAGACGAGCTTCTGGCCAAGTGGTCCGACCGAGGGCGAGGTCTATCCAGATGTCGGCGGGCATTTCGATGACGGCGCCGGGGGTGCCTCGGGTGTGGCGGGGGCCTTCGATGCACTGGACGGCGCCGTACGGCGGTACGCGCACCTCCACCGCGTGGCCGGGCGCCTTGGCGACGAGGAGCTTCAGCAGCTCCTTCACCAGCAGTTTGAGTTCGGCCCGACCGGCGTCGCCGGCGTCGTACCGGCGCAGTGCTTCGTCCATCTCCACAGGCGCTTACGGTACGCGGTTTCGCTCACGCCCCCTTCGTACCCGATAATCGAGAAGCGCACCGAGACGCGGAAGTGAGGTCGGGATGCTCACGCCCAGGCACCAGGCGCTAGTGGCGACGCTTGCGGGGATGACCGTAGGAGTCGCCGTCTTCGGCACCGTTCTGGCGATCAACTCACGCGGCGGCGACAACCCGTCGAGCCAGGTGGTGACGAGTCAGCCGACCCAGACGCCGAAGACCGGCGACGGGTTGCAGGCCGACTCGCTCCAGTTCACGTCGCAGGCGTTCGGCGCCGACGACGCACCGGCGACCGCGGACATCCCCACCGGCTGGAAGAGCGCGACCGGCGGCACCAGACCGAAGTATGTGGATCCGACCGGCGTCTGGCAGATCCGCTTCGACACCCGCGGCAGCAAGCAGACGCCGGACGAGATGGTGGCGGCCCGCGAGAAGAGCATCGACGAGAAGGACCTCAACGTCATCAGCCGCGACGACGGCACGCTGATCTACACCTACACCGATCAGACCCGCGGCCCGCGAATGGGCCTGTCCAGCTTCCGCCCGACCGCCAACGGCGAGCGCACGCTGGTCGAGATCACCGTCGGCGGCCGCCCGCAGGACGAAGCCGGCCTGCGCGCCGTGCTGGCGAAGGCCACCGACAGCCTGCAGATCTCCGGCACCGACGTCGGCGACACCCGCCCGAACTAGCTACCTCAGCACTTGATGTCGCTGGTCGGCGGCGTGCCCTTCAGCAGGTAGGTCTCGACCGCGTCGTCGACACACTGGTTGCCCTCGTTGTAGCCGGTGTGCCCGTCGCCGTCCCGGGTGATCAGTACGCCGTTCTCCAGCTGCCCGGCGAGCCCGACCGCCCAGTCGTACGGCGTCGCCGGGTCGCGCGTCGTACCGACGACGACGATCGGCTTCGAGCCGGCCGCGGTGATCTTGTGCGGCTTGTCCTCCGGCTTCACCGGCCAGTTCGCGCACGGCAGCGAGCCCCAGAGCAGGAACGAGCCGAACCGCGGCGACGCGGCCTTGAACTTCGCCGCCTCCGCCTTGCCCTGCGCGACCGAGGTGAGATCCGGGCGGTCGATGCAGTTGACCGCGTAGATCACCTCGTTCTGGTTGTTGCCGTAGCCCTTCGGCGTACGGTCGGTGTACTCGTCGGCCAGCGCCAGCAACCGCGCGCCCTTGCCCGCGAGACCGTCGACCACCGCGTCCTCGAGCCGCGGCCAGTAGTCCTTCACGTACAGCGGGAAGATCACGCCCAGCACGACCAGCGCCTGCGTCACCTGGCGGTCGCCGTCGCCCGGCAGCGGGGTCGCGTCGCTGTCGTTGATCAGCTTGTCGACGTTCGCCAGCACTTCGGCCTTGGTACCCCCGAGCCGGCAGGACCGTTGTGCGCAGTCCTCGGCGAAGGCGTCGAGCGCGGTGTCGAAGCCCTTCGCCTGGGCCATGTTGTTCTCCTCGGACGACTTCGACGGGTCGACCGCGCCGTCGAGCACCAGCCGGCCGACGTTCTTCGGGAACAGCTCCGCGTAGGTCGCGCCGAGCAGCGTCCCGTACGACATGCCGAGGTAGTACAGCTCCTGGTCGCCGACGATTCCGCGCAGTACGTCGATGTCGCGGGCGGCGTCCTTCGTGGACACGTGCGGCAGCAGGTCGCCGGAGCGCTGCTGGCAACCGTCCGCGAGGGCCTTGGCCTGGGTGTTCAGCGCGTCGATCTCGGCGTCGTCGTCCGGGCTGCCGTCGGTGGCGATGAACTTGTCCAGCTGCTCGGTGTCCAGACACCGCACCGGCGTCGAGTCGGCGACCCCGCGCGGATCCCAGCCGATGACGTCGAACTTCCGCAGCAGCGGCGCCCCCAGCACGAACCCGGCCGAAGCCGCGAACTCCTGCCCGGACGCCCCCGGCCCGCCCGGGTTGATGAACAACGTCCCGATCCGTCCGGACCGATCCCGCGCAGGCACCTTCCGCGCCCGCAGCTCGATCGTCTTCCCGTCAGGCTTGCTGTAGTCGAGCGGCACGCTGATCGTCGCGCACTGGTTCCCCGACCCACAACGCTCCCAATCCGGCTGCTGCCCATAAAACTTCTCCAGCCCCGCCGGCACCGGCCCAGCAGGCCCCTTAGGCGCACTACTCGGCTCGCTCCCCCCACCCCCGTCAGCATCCTGCGCCCGACTAGCCACCCCACACCCCGCCACCAGCCCCGCAACCACCAACACCACAGCAGCCCGACGAATCATCACAGCGAACTATCTCCCGTACTTCCGTCCGATTCCGGCCCCGCGTTGTCACCTTCACCCTGGCTCAACCTGCGCCGCCGCCGCGGCTTACGACGGGGCCGACCGCTCTCTGGCTCCGTTTGTACCTCGGGCTCCGGCTCAGTCGTCGTCGGGCGCTCGATCAGCTCCACCGACTGCACGGGCTCGACTGCGGGAGCGTCGGGGGTGGTGGTGTCTGAGGCTTCGTACTGTTGGCGGGGGGAGCAGACGTCTGCTCGGCTGCAGGCGCAGCGGCGGCCGGAGGCGGCTAGGCGGACTACTACCGTGTCCGACGGGACGTTGTGGCCGACTACGACACCGTCGCCCGCAGGGGTTTCCACCTGCGTCCCGGTGGCTGGGGCTTTGGCGTTGAACTCCTGGTACAGCGGGTGCTCATACTTCAAGCAGCACATCAGCCGCCCACAGGCACCCGAGATCTTCAGCGGGTTCAGCGGCAGGTCCTGGTCCTTCGCCATCCGCACACTGACCGGCTCGAAGTCCTTCAGGAACGTCGCGCAACACAGATCCCGCCCACACGGCCCGATCCCACCCTGCAGCCGCGCCTCATCCCGCGCACCCACCTGGCGCAACTCGATCCGCGCCCGCAACCCACGGGCGAGATCGCGGACCAACTCCCGGAAGTCCACCCGGTGCGGCGCGGAGAAGTACACGATCACCAACTGATCGACATCCGCCCGCCGGTCCACGAAGTCGATGCCGACCACCTTCATCGGCAACCCGTGCTCCCGGATCAGCCGCTTGGCGGTCAACCGCGCATCGGCCCGCCGTTGCCGGTTCTGCTCGTCCCGGTCGAGGTCCGCAGCAGTAGCGACGCCCTCACACAGCGGCAGCCCACCGATCTCCTCGGTGACGTACTGCGGTGCCCAGACGCACTCGGCGACCTCGGGCCCGTCGTCGGTCGGGACCAGCACTTTGTCCCCGACCCGCGGTCTGTGCGAGCCGGGGTCCAGGTAGTACAGCCGCCCGTACCGCTCGAACGACACCGCCATCACCATGCCCACCGCGCCAGACTACGTGCCAAACCGCCAACTGGTGGACGCTATGGCTTCTGGCGTGCGGTTTCGTTGGAACTCCGAGGTGTCTTCGCTAGAAGTCGTTGGCGTCGCCGAAGGCCACGAAGGCCAGGATGAGCACGATGCCGAACAGGGTGATCAGGCCGCCGACGATCATGCCCACGACGGCCATCGCCGTACCGGACTCCTTCTTGGCCTTGATCTGCACCAGCGCGATGATGCCCAGGATCACGCCGATCGGCGCGGTGATCCCGACCACCAGGCCGCCCAGCCCACACACCAGCGAAGCGATCGCCAGCGCATTGGTCTTGTCCCCGCGCGCCCCCGGATACCCATACCCGTACGCCGCCGGCGCCTGCCCCGGATACTGCCCCTGCCCGTACTGCGGCTGCCCGTACTGTCCCTGGCCGTACTGCCCTTGCCCGTACTGCGGCTGCCCATACCCCGGCCCCTGCCCCAACTGCGGCGCCTGCCCGTACTGCGGCCCATACCCAGGCTGCTGCGGCTGCCCATACCCCGGCTGCCCGTACTGCGGCGCCTGCCCGTAAGGCGGCTGCTGCGCCTGCTCCGACTGCCCATACGGCGACGACTGCCCGTACTGCGGCGGCTGGCCATACTGCGATTGCTCGGGTTGCCCGTATTGAGGCTGCTCGGGTTGCCCGTACCGAGGCGGCTCGGACTGCGGTGGTTGCCCGTAGGTCGGCGGCTGCTGCGGATACTCCGCCGTCGGCGGGTCGCCGTACGTCGGCACCGGCCGCGTCACGTCGTCCTGCGGCCGGTCCGAATCCCGGTCCGGCTCGGATGGATTGCTCATTCGCTGACCCCCTAGCGCTGAGAATTGCGCATGGAGCCGGTCAACTGTTCGCCGGGCTTACCGACCATGCACAGCACGTTGCCGTCAGCAACGGCACGATCCTCCAGTACGACGTAGTAGATGTCCAGTTCGGACTGCTCGTACGCCTTGCCGACGAAGCTCTGGAAAGCGGTCGCGCACTGCTGCGTCGCCGCCGACGTCCGCTGGTCCGCGGACAGCCCGGTCAGCGTCGCCCGGACCTTCGCGTACCCCTCACCCGTGTGCGGCACCGCACAGTCCGCGATCTTCACCTGGCGCAGGGTCGCCACCTCGAGGTCGGCGTCGAAGCACTGCCGCACCTCCACCTGCGAGATGCCGGTGGTACGCCCGATGCCGGCCCGGCGTTCGCCGTACAGGTTGAGCGCGGCAGCGACCCCGAACGCGATCATCCAGCACCCACAGATCACCAGCGCGCCGATCGCCAGCCCCCGCCCGCGCCCACCCGACTTGCTGATCCGCCGGATTCCGACCAGCCCCAGCACCGCCGCGATCGGCACCAGCCCCGGCAGGCTGGTCGCGAACGCCGCGACGGCATAACGATCCAGCCGACGTTGCGCGGGTGTCGGCACGCCCTCCAGCCAGGACTCGGCCGACGGAAGCGGAGCCCGCCCGTGCTGGACCGGCCCGTGCTGGATCGGCGGGGGCGGCTGGGTCAAAGAGCATCCTTCGGGGGGTTAACGACACTGGCGGGTCCAGGTCAGCCTGGCCACCCCAACATCGCGCACACCCTCGCCTTCGTTACACGCGCGTCCGCCGCTCAGACGCGCGTCTCAGCCCTCGAACAGGGCGATCGTCATCGCTTCGAGCGCGAGCAACGGCGCGACGTTGCCCTCGATCGCCTCCCGGCAACCGGTCAGCGCGTCGATCCGGCGGACGGTCTGTTCGGGGCTGGTCCGGCCGGCCAGCCGCTGGATGTCCTGGCTCAGCTCGGCGTTGATCAGTTCTGCTCCCGCACCGGTCTGAACGACCAGAACATCGCGGTACAAGGCCATCAGGTCGACCAGCGACCGATCGAGCACGTCGCGTTCCCAGCGTTTGGCGCGCGCTTTCTGCCCGTCCTCGAGCTCCTTCAGCGCCGCGCCCGCCTCGCGCGGTTTCGCACCCTTCGTACCGACGCCGAGTGCTTGCTCTAGCTCGGTGCGCTCCTGCTCGTCGACCTTCGCGGCGCTCGCCTTGGACTCTTCCTTCGCAGCGTCGACGAGGCGCTGGGCCGCGTTCAGGCAGGCGCCGATGTCGTGCAGCTCGAACGGAACCTCGAGCACCTTGTTACGCCGGCCGCGGACGACTTCGTCCCGCGCCAGCGCCTTCGCGCGCCCAATGTGCCCCTGCGCCGCCCTCGCCGCGAAGCTGGCCAGCTCCGGCTCGATCCCGGACTTCCGGGTCAGCATCTCGGCGACCGCGGCCACCGGCGGGGTGCGCAGTACGAGCAACCGGCAGCGCGAGCGGATCGTCGGTACGACGTCCTCGACGGTCGGTGCGCAGAGCACCCAGACGGTCCGCGGGGCCGGCTCCTCGATGCTCTTCAGCAACGCGTCGGCGGCCTGGTCGGTCAGCCGGTCGGCGTCCTCGATCAACATCACCTGCCAGCGACCCTGCGTCGGGCTCATCGCGGCCCGGCGTACCAGCTCGCGGATCTCACTGACCCGGATCGACAGCATCTCGGTGCGAATCAGCGTGACGTCGGGGTGGGCGCCGTTGAGCGCCGTACGGCAAACGGCGCACTCCCCACACCCACCGTCCAAACATTGCAGCGCAGCAGCAAAAGCCCGCCCCGCGTTAGACCGCCCAGACCCTGGCGGCCCCGTGATCAGCCACGCATGAGTCATCCCAGCCGTCGCCTTACCGCCCTCACCCCGCAACCGAGCCGAAGCACCAGCAACAGCCCGCTGCAACACCTCAACAGCAGGCTCCTGCCCCACCAAGTCATCCCAAACACTCACTGCCCCACCTCCGACTGCCGCCCCGCCTCAGCCCGCGTCCCATCAGCCTCAGCCGCGGCCTGCCCCGCCGGCGCCTGCAGCATGAGGAGTAGGCGGGCCTGGATCTGGGTGGCTAGTGCGGCGCGGTCCTGGGTTGCGTCGAGTACCAGGTAGTGCTGTGGCTCGGCGGCAGCTAGCTCCAGGAATGCTGTCCGGACGCGCTCGTGGAAGTCGGCCGACTGCGCCTCGATCCGGTCCCGCTCCTCGAACCGGCCGAGCCCGCTCTTCGGCGGCAGATCCAGCAGAATCGTCAGGTTGGGCCGCAGATCATCGGTCGCCCAGCGATTCACCCGCTCGACATCGCTCAGATCCAGATCACGCCCGGACCCTTGATAAGCGAGCGCCGAATCGACGTACCGGTCAGTGATCACCACCGCACCCGACTTCAGCGCCGGCTTGATCACCGAATCGACATGCTCAGCCTTGTCCGCGGCATACAGCAGCGCCTCGGCCCGATGCGAGATCTCCCCAGTCGCCGGATCGAGCACGATCTGCCGCAACTTCTTGCCGAGATCGGTCGCCCCAGGCTCACGAGTCAGCAGCACCTGTTGCCCCTGCTCCTTCAGCCACTCGACCAGCAGCGCGGACTGCGTCGACTTACCCGCGCCCTCACCGCCCTCGAGGGCGATGAACAGCCCGGTCGTCGGGTACACCCCCGGCGTCTTCCCGAAACTGCGCCGCAGATCGCGCCAGAACGGCACCCCAGGCCGGTCATCCATCTGCTTCCAGGCAACCAGCCCGATCACCCCGGCCAGGATCGCCGCGATCAGCATCGTCATCGACGCGCCGTTGTAAGTGACCGACCCATCCCCCGGCAGATTGACCGTACGCCGACCGATCGCACCGGCCACGAACGGCGCAACCGCCAGCGTCACGGCCAGTACCGTCCGTACCGCCGACTGAACGAACGCGAACGTCCGCCCCCGCACATTGTCCGGCACCTCCAGCCCGAGCAGCGTGTATCCGGACACCCACGACGCACCAGCGCAGAAGCCAAGCACGATCGCGATCATGGTCGCGATCTCAAGCTGCTGGATCAACGCCAGCCCGGCCAGCCCGATCCCGGACCCGACCAGCCCCGCCGCGAACAACCTCCGCCGCGACAACCCGGAGAACACCCGCGGCGCAAACCCCATCCCCAGCGCCAGCCCACCGAAAACAGCGCCGAACAACACGCCGTACCCCGGATCGCCCGCGTCCAGATCCTCCACGTACGTCCGCCCGAGCCCGATCACCACAGCGCCGGCCGCAAAGGCGCCGGAGATACCGACGACGAGCCCGCGGACCACCGGCGTACCGGTCACATAGGACCAGCCCTCGACCATCGTGCGCCACAGCGTCGGGTGCTCTTCGTGGTCGTGTTGACCCGTCCGGCCGATCTCCGCGACCGAGACGATCGCCAGGCCGGAGATCAGGAAGGTGGCCGCGTTCACGTAGACGGCCAGGTTGATCGAGAAGAACTCGCCGAGACCGCGGGTGACCAGGGTGATCGCGGTGAAGATCGCGGCCGCCGGCAACGCCGTCCCGTACGTCGTGACGAGGCTGAGCTGGTTGGCCGCCTCGAGCCGGTGCCGGGGCACCAGGTTGGGGACGCTGGCGTCCTTGGCCGGCCCCCAGATCAGGCTGACGATCTCGATCAGCACGGTCGCCACCAGCACCCAGGTGAGCGTGCCGACGATCGGGATGCTGACGAAGAACGCCGCCCGGATCAGATCCCCCAGGATCATCGTCCAGCGCCGATCGAGCCGATCCGCCACCCAACCGGCCACCGGACCCATCACCAACGCCGGCAGCACCCGGAGAAACAGCACCCCACCGATCGCGAAGTTGGCCGCCTGATAATCATCCCCCGCGAACGCCTTAGCCATCGCCGTCAGCGCAAGCAACCCGATCCAGTCGCCCAGACTCGACAACCCGAACGCGATCCACAGTCGCCGGAACGCCCGGATCCGCAACACCGCGCGCAGGTCATGCGCCGGTGCAGGATCAGTCACTGGGTCATACACCTCCGGCACGCCACGAAGCCTAGTCGCCCCCGCCGACACCCTCCCACCTGCGTACACAACGACAGGAAGTCCGCGCCTTACGGGCCGGCCTCCAGGCGTGAACCTGAGCCCGGAGGCGGCCCGTCATGCACTACTTCCTGTCGTTGTGCACGGTCACCTGCTGAATTTCAGCGACAGCGAAGCTGGAGCCGTGTGCAGGGTGTAGCGATCTGGCAGGTCCGGCCCGCAGGAGTTGGAGCCGATACCTGCCTGGGCCAGGTCGATGGTGACGTAGGTGGTGTCACCGGCGACCAGGTCCGGAGCGTGCTTCGCGTTGGCCAGGTCTGCTGTCGTCCAGTCGCGCACGGTCAGGCCGAACAGGTCGGGGGCCGCCTCCACCCGCAGGGAGTCCAGCTGGGCCCACCGGGTGTCGATCCGGTGACCGTTCTCCTGGGGCCGGATGTACGGCGTCTGTAGCTGTTCGACGGTGCCGGAGTACTTGCCGACCGCCGCAGCCGCACGCGTGTCCACGTACGCCTCACTCGGCCCCGTGCCGAACCACTCAACCCGCCCAACCTTCGGCAACTCAAAGGTGATCCCCAGCCGAGGCAGAGTCGCCGGGTACTGCCCATCAGGCTCCACCGACAGATCCAGTACCACCGACCCGTCCTGCCCATGAGTCCAGCGCCAGGTAGCAACCAGCCCCCACTGCAGAGCCGGCGGCGCTGTCCGGGTAACCACTTCCCAAGCCCCATCAACCACCCCAGCAGAAACCACCCGCTGCTGCACCCGATGCAGCCCCGCCTCCTTCCACCTGTCCGCCACCCCCGGAATCACATCGTTATCAATAGGAGCCCGCCACACATCCAGCCGCAGCCCGGTGACCCCCAACGAAGCAACATCAATCCCACGCACTCCAGCAACAACATCCTCCCCAGCATCCCCCCGCGCGTGCCGCGCCTCGTCGCCTCCGGCGACCTCGGCGGAGCTAGCGGAAGAGGCAGAGCCGCCCCCAACCGCTGCGCTAACGCTTGCCGACCCGCTCGCGCTGCCAGCCCCGCTTGCACTCTGCTCACCGGCCCCCGCTACCGCCTCCTCCGGCGCCTTGGCGCCGGCGTGGCGGGCGCCGATCGGCTGGTCCAGGCGGATCTGGCCCCAGGCGATCCGGTGGCCGGCTTCGGCCCAGGGGGTGTTCTCGGTCAGCTCCGCCGTGACGGTCACCCAAGTCTCCGGCTGTACGTCGATACCGGCAGGCAGCTCGAGGGTCGCGGTCCTGCCGGCGGCGATCGGCGGTACAGAAAGCACGTCAGCGGCGACGCGCTCGCCTTCGACCTCGGTGACGGCGTGGAAGGTGAGGTGGCTGGTGTCGAGGACCTCGTGGCGGTTGGTGATGGTGATACCGGTGGAGTCGCCGGTGATGACGAGCGGCTCGATCACCTTGATGTATTCGAGCATGCCGGGCGACGGCGTACGGTCCGGGAACAGCAGGCCGTCGCAGACGAAGTTGCCGTCGTGGATCTCCTCGCCGAAGTCACCGCCGTACGCGTAGAACTCGCGCCCGTCGACCGTCGTTCGCAGCCCGTGGTCGATGAACTCCCAGATGAACCCGCCCTGACACCGCGGGTACTTCTCGAACAGCGCATGATAGTCCGACAGCCCACCCGGCCCGTTCCCCATCGCATGCCCGTACTCACACAGGATGAACGGCAGCCCCCGGTACGACGTACTGTCCGCCCCGATCCGCTCGACATCCTCCGGCGACGTGTACATCTGCGAGTAGATGTCGACGAACTCCGCATGCGTGTCCCGCTCGTAGTGCACCGGCCGCGACGGATCCCGGTCATGCGCGAACGCGTACATCGACTTGAGGTTGTCGCCCATCCCGCACTCGTTGCCCAGCGACCAGATGACGATGCTCGGGTGGTTCTTGTCCCGCTCGACCATCCGGCGCATCCGCTCGACCAGGTCGGCCTCGAAGCGCGGATCCATCACCGGGTTCGGCAGGTTCGGCGGCTGCGGTTCGTACCCGAAACCGTGCGTCTCGAGATCGCATTCGTCCACGACGTACAGGCCGTACTGGTCGCAGAGGTCGAGGAAGTGCGGGTGCGGCGGGTAGTGGCTGGTGCGGACCGCGTTGATGCCGGCCCGCTTCATGATCAGTACATCGTCGAGCATGTCCTGCTCGGTCAGCGCGCGCCCGCGATCCGGGTGGAACTCGTGCCGGTTGACGCCGTTGAAGAGCACGCGATTGCCGTTGACGGTCAGCACGCCGTCGACGATCGCCACCGTGCGGAACCCGAGCTTGAGCCGGACCACGCCGCCCGCGGTCCGGAGTACGGCGTCATAGAGACGGGGGCTCTCGGCGCTCCACGGCTCGACGCTCGGTACCGGCGTCTCGAACCCGGTCGGGAACTCGAGGCCCAGCTCCTCCACCACGACAGTGCCCGGTACGTCGGAATCGACCTTCACCGTGCCGGCGCCATCAGCGTACGTGGCGTGCACGAACACGTCGGTCGGCGCCTCCGGCCGGAGCGCGAGCAGGTTGACCTCGCGGAAGATCCCGGACAGCCACCACATGTCCTGGTCCTCGACATAACTCCCCGCCGACCACTGGTGCACCCGGACCGCGACGGTGAATTCATTGCCCGGAGCAACCAACTCGGTCAGGTCGAACTCACTCGGCAATCGCGACCCCGACGACCAGCCGACCGGCTTCCCGTCCACGAACACCGCGAACCGCGAGTCGACCCCCTCGAACCGCAGCACGATGCGGGAACCGTCCCAGTCGCCAGGAACACGCACGGTACGCACGTAGTCGCCGGTCGGATTGGCCGTCGGCGCATGCGGCGGGTCGACCGGGAACGGGTAGTCGATATTCGTGTACGCCGGTTTGCCATACCCGGCGAGCTGCCAGTGCCCCGGCACCACGATGGTGTCCCAGCCGGACACGTCCGGATCCTTCAGGTCGTCCGGCGCCTCGGCCACGCTCGGCGAGAGCCGGAAACTCCACTCCCCACCGAGCCCCACCCGCGCGGAATCGTCATCCAGCCAGGCTCGCGGAGCCAACACACCCGCACCCGAGGCAAAGTCTTCGACATAACTGTGGTCGTAGGTCACAGACATCGACCCTACGACCGATCTGTTCACAAATCCACACCGATGAACAGATATGGACAGACATTCACCGACTTTGTCAGGGCAAGCGAACCGGCTCCAGCCCCAGCCAGCGGGCCATCAGCTCCAGCTCCGCGACCAGCGGCTCGATGAAATCGGGTGCACCGGGCTCGGCGGTGATGGTGGGGACGAGCAAGGTGGAGGTCTTACGATCCGCCTTCAGATCGACCCGAGCGACGAGGCGGTCACCGAGGAGGAACGGGAGCACGTAGTACCCGTGGATGCGCTGGGCGGCCGGCGTGTAGATGCTGATCCGGTAGAAGAAGTCGAACAGCTGCTGGGTGCGGTCGCGGTTCCAGATCAGCGTGTCGAACGGCGAGAGCAGCGCGCGTGCATCCACCGGCCGGTCGTCGGCAGCCTGGGACAGGTAACTCTGCTGCTTGACTCCTTCGACGCTCACCGGAATGAGCTCACCGGCCTCCACCAACTCGGCGACAATCCGCTTGGCAGTTGCTGCAGGCAACGGATAATGCCCACCCGTCTTGCCACACAGCTCCCGCGCCGTCGCCACCCCGAGCGATCGCGCCGAGATCCGCACCAACTCACGCTGCGCCTCATCGACGGCGAGCTCGGGCGCACGCAGTACCGCATCAGGCAGCACCCGCTCAGTGAGGTCATACACCCGCTCGAAATTCCGCCGCCCAGCGATCATCACCTGCCCGGACGCAAACAAGTACTCAACCGCAATCTTCGCGTCCTGCCAATTCCACATCGACCCCGTCGACGGATCCGGATCCGGATCGGCCTTCTTCCGCCGTACCTCCCCCGCGCCCACCTCCCCCGCCGTCATCCCCCCTTCATCCGCGATCCGCGCCAACACCTCCCCCACCAACCCCGGCCGCTCCTTCCGCAGCCGCTCCATCCCCACCACCACCGCCCACGGCACCGACACCCCCGCCGCCAGCGCCTCCCCCCAAACCTGCCCCTCAGCCGCCCGCATCCGCCACCGCACCAACGGATAGCTGCTGACCGGCAACAAGCTCGCCTTGTGCCCCCAGAAGCACTCGAACAGCTCCGGCTCATCCCCCCAGGCCATCCGATCCAGCGTCGGCCGCTCGTACCGCCCCAGCCGACTGAACACCGGCAGATAGTGCGACCGACACAACACATTGACCGAGTCGAGCTGCAGCACACCGACCCGCCCCACCACCCGCCGAACCTGCCGCACATCAACCCGCCGCGGCCGCGCCTCCCCAAACCCCTGCGCAACCAGCGCAATCCGCCGCGCACTGTGGCGTGAGACCGAATCCCCAACCACCACCATCAGCCGAGCCTATCGTCCCGCCCTGCCGCGCTCTCTCAACCACCGAAGAGATACCCGTAGCGAACCCCTTCATCACCCGCTAGCGTCTGCGCCAAGGAGCACTGCGGCGTCGTACGGGACGGCCTACGGCGACCAGCGGTACTCCTGGCCGGAGGACGCTGATGCCCACACTCTTCGAATTCGCCGGCGGCCTCGAGGCCCTCCACCGCCTGGAGCAGACCTTCTACGACAGCGTCCTCCGCGACCCCCTCCTGCAACCGCTGTTCGGCACCGGCCAGCCCCAGCACGTCGACCACCTGACCGCCTTCACCGCCGAATCCTTCGGCGGCCCGGACCGCTTCTCCCGCGAACTAGGTTTCGCCCACCTGATCGCAATCCACCGCGGCCTACACATCACCGAGCAACAACGCCAACGCTTCGTAGACCTCTACATGACCGCCCTGGACACAGCCGAAATGCCCCAAGACCCAGCCGTCCGCCAAGCAGTCCGCGAACACGTCGATTTCGGCTCCCAAGTAGCCCTACAAAACTCCAACGCCACAACAGAAGCCGACCTACACCCCCTCCACGAAGTCCCCCACTGGACCTGGCCCGGCGACAACAGCCCCACCCCTGACAACTGACAGGCGCCAACGGCAGCCCTCAACCGAGGATCAACCGCTCCCGCGCGTGACGGTGGCGGATACCCCCATCCCCAGGCACGAGGTGACGCCCAGCGTCACGAGCTGACGACACGCCTCTCCTGCAACGGATCTGCCGGTACGCCGGTACGCCCGAAGTACCCGCGCTGGGCCACTGGCCTCTACGGACGCTCCGCTTGTAGCCCCGCGAGTAGCCACCTGTAGCACGCGACGGGGAGTCTCCGACAGTCCGTAGCCCTCCAGGCCGGTCCCCAGCTAACGCCGGCTACCCACCACCATCCCTGGGTGCGAGGTGACGCGAAGCGTCACGAGCCGGGCGCGATCTGCTGGCAACTGAAGGAATCGGCGGACCGCCACGCATACCTAACCAGCGCGAACCGTCCCGACACGCCGGGGTAACCGCTTGCCTGTGAAGTTTGGCATGCGCCTACGAACCGGCCATTGCCCTCGGCAACCAACCGGGCGCCATCCCGGAGGTGGGGTGCGCCGCGGGCAGCTCGGCCGTCAGCCAACGGCGGGGCTACCCCGCCACCTTCTCGGGGCGCGAGGTGACGCCAAGCGTCACGAGCCCGAAGTTAGCTGCTGCAGTCCTTGCAGAGGCCGACTAGTGCGACCTGTTCGGGGGCTAGGTGGAAGCCGAGTTCTCGGAGGAGTTTGCGGCGGACTGGGTCGAGGATGTCGCCGGCTACGTCCAGGACCGTGCCGCATTCGCTGCAGCGGAGGTGTAGGTGGCGGGGCGCGAGGTCCCCGGCCAGGTGGTACGTGGTGCCGGCTCGGCCCAGGTGTACGTGGGTGACCAGGCCGAACTCGCCGAGGGCGTCTAGCGCGCGGTAGACCGTCGCCCGGTGGATGCCGGGGCGCAGCTGCTCGGCCCGTTCGCCGATCTGCTCTGCGCTGAGGTGTTCGTCAGTGCCGGCGAGTACTTCGACTACGGCGAGCCGGGCCGGGGTCACGCGTTCGCCTCGTTCACGGAGGCGTGCCGCGGTGACCTCGGCCGGGCCCTTCGCAGTACTGGGCATCAGGCCTTCTTAGCGGCCGTCTTCTTGGCAGCAGTGGTCTTCTTGGCTGCAGTCTTCTTAGCCGCTGTCTTCTTGGCTGCAGTCTTCTTAGCCGCTGTCTTCTTAGCAGCAGTCTTCTTCGCCGGAGCCTTCTTGGCGGTCTTCTTCACCGGCCCACGCGCCCGCTTGTCGGCGAGCAGCTCAGCCGCCCGCAGCAGCGAGATCGTGTCGACCGAGTCGTCCTTGCGCAGGGTCGCGTTGGTCTCGCCATCGGTCACGTACGGCCCGAAGCGACCCTCCTTGACCACCACCGGCTGCCCCGACTCCGGGTCCGCCCCCAGCTCCTTCAGCGGCGGCGCGGCAGCACGCCGTCCACGCTGCTTCGGCTCGGAGTAGATCTTCAGCGCTTCCTCGAGGGTGATGTCGAACATCTGGTCCTCGGTCTGCAGCGACCGCGAGTCCGTCCCCTTCTTCAGGTACGGCCCGTAGCGCCCGTTCTGCGCGGTGATCTCATCCCCGGACTCCGGGTCCTTGCCGACGACCCGGGGCAGCGACAGCAGCTTCAGCGCATCCGCCAGCGTCACCGTGTCCAGCGCCATCGTCGACAGCAGCGACCCGGTTCGCGGCTTCGCGCTCTTCGGCGCGTCCTCCGGCAGTACCTCGGTCACGTACGGCCCGAAGCGCCCGGCCTTGGCCACAACTTTCAGCCCGGTATCCGGCGTCGTACCAAGCTCCAGCTCGACACCCGAAGGCTGCGACAGCAACTCCCGCGCCTTCTCGACCGTCAGCTCATCCGGCGGCAGGTCCTCGGGCACGTTGGCCCGCGTCTCCTCCGGCCCCTCGACATACGGCCCATAACGACCGACCCGTACGACGATCCCGCTGTCCGCGTCGCCGACCGGGAACGTCGACATCTCTCTGGCATCGATGTCGCCCAGATCGCTGACCATGGACTGCAGGCCTTCGATCCCGTCGTCACCGAAGTAGAAGCGCCCGAGCACGCCCTCGCGCTGCAGGTTCCCGGCGGCGACGTCGTCCAGCACGTCCTCCATCGAGGCCGTGAACGCATAGTCGACGAGCCGCGTGAAGTGCTGCTCGAGCAACCGCACGACAGCAAACGCCAGCCAGGCCGGCACCAGCGCCGTGCCCTTCTTGTACACATAACCTCGCGCCTGGATCGTCCCCAGGATCGACGCGTACGTCGACGGCCGGCCGATCTCGCGGTCTTCCAGCTGCGCGATCAGCGTCGCTTCGGTGAACCGCGCCGGCGGCTTCGTCTCGTGCCCCGAAGCGAGCACCTCGGTGGCCGGCAGCACGTCGCCCTCGGACACGTCCGGGATCTGCGTCTCGCGGTCGTCGGTCTCGGCGGACGGGTCGTCCGCGCCCTCGACGTACGCCTTCAGGAAGCCGTGGAAGGTGATCACCCGGCCGGACGAGGTGAATTCGCAGTTCTCGCCCGACGACGCGCGAGCGTCGATCTTGATCGAGACGCTGTTCCCGGCCGCGTCCTTCATCTGCGACGCGATCGTCCGCATCCAGATCAGTTCGTACAGCCGGTACTCCGCGCCGCTCAGCCCCGTCTGGGCCGGCGTCTGGAAGTGCTCGCCGGCCGGCCGGATCGCCTCGTGCGCCTCCTGCGCGTTCTTCACCTTGGAGGTGTAGACGCGCGGCTTGTCCGGCAGGTACGACGCGCCGTACAGCTCGCGGACCTGCGCCCGGGCCGCCGTGATCGCGGTGTCCGACAGCGTCACGCTGTCGGTACGCATATAGGTGATGTTGCCGTTCTCGTACAGCCGCTGCGCGATCTGCATCGTCTGCGAGGCGGACATGTTGAGCTTGCGCCCGGCCTCCTGCTGCAGCGTGGTGGTCCGGAACGGCGCGTACGGCTTGCGGGTGTACGGCTTGGACTCGATCGAGCGGACCGTGAAGTTCGAGTCCCGCAGCGCCGCGGCCAGCGCGGTGGCGGTCGACTCGTCCAGGTGGACCGTGTTCTGGCTCTTCAGCTCACCCGTCGGGGCGAAGTCGCGGCCCTGGGCCACCCGCCGGCTGTCCACCGAGACGAGCCGGGAGGGGAAGATCCGCGGGGTCTTGCCCTCGCCCGCGTCGAGCTTGGCGTCCAGGTCCCAGTACGACGCGCTGCGGAACGCGATGCGCTCCCGCTCGCGGTCGACCACCATCCGGATCGCCACCGACTGGACCCGGCCCGCCGACAGCTTCGGCATGACCTTCTTCCAGAGCACCGGCGAGACCTCGTAGCCGTACAGCCGGTCCAGGATCCGCCGGGCCTCCTGGGCGTCGACGAGCGCGTCGTTGATCTGCCGCGCGCTGCCGACCGCGTCCTGAATCGCCTTCGGCGTGATCTCGTGGAAGACCATCCGCTTGACCGGGATCTTCGGCTTCAGCTCGTCCAGCAGGTGCCACGCGATGGCCTCGCCCTCGCGGTCCTCATCGGTGGCCAGGTAGAGCTCGTCGGCGTCCTTCAGCAGGTCCTTCAGCTTGCGGATCTGCGCCTTCTTGTCCGCCGGTACGACGTACAGCGGGTCGAAGTGGTCCTCGATGTTGACCCCGAGGCGCGCCCACGGCAGGCCCTTGTACTTCGCCGGGATCTCGTCGGCGCCCTTGGGCAGGTCGCGGATGTGGCCGAAGCTCGACTCCACCACGTATCCGGCGCCCAGGAAGCCGGCGATCATCCGCGCCTTCTTCGGCGACTCGACGATCACCAGGCGGCGCTGACCACCGGCAGCCGTCGACGACTTGCCGGACGATGTCTTCGTGCCTGTTGCCCCTGCCACTGCGCTCCTTGCCTGTCAACGCTCCACTTGTGCCCTCAAACGCCTGCGGCCGGACAACTTGTTCCCCCGAACACAAACCGACCCGTCCACGGACAGAGTACGGCCGACAGCAACGCATTTCTCAACGCACGGTAACCGCTCGGGGCGCCATCGGCCTCATCAGGGTTTCAGAAACCGACCGAAAAACCCGGCTAGCGCATGTCGCGTGAAGGCGACGGACACCTCGGGAGAGACCGTACCGAGGTCCTCCGACAGTACGGACGGGTCGATACCTGACGCGCGCGCGAGGCCGGGCATGGTGAACTGATAGTCACCGAACGATCCATGCCCGCCGTCAGGCAGCCGCAACTCCTGCTTCCAGCCGCGCTGAACCGTCCAGAAGCTGGACCAGGTCGGGTCCGTACTCCGGGAATGCGCCCCACCGCCGACCAGCAGGAACGGCCGGTCGAGCCCCCGCCGGCTCACCTCGCTCGACCGCTCCCCGTCCCGCATCCCACCGTCCAGGTTCACCCCGGCGTCGATCCGGCGGTCCACCAGCATCGCCGAGGCAGCCGTCGAGCCGCCCATCGAGTACCCGTACATCCCGATCCGGCTCAGGTCCATCGCGTGGCTCAGCCGGCGCGGCAGCCCCGGCAGCGAGTCGAGGACGAATCTCACATCCGCCACCCGCGTGTCCGTGGCCTTCTTCACAGCTCCGGGCGCGGTCCACGGCAGCAGCGCACCCACCACCCGGCCGCCCGGGAACTCGACCGGCGCCTCCCCGGTGTGGTCGATGGTCACCACTATGTAGCCCCGGCTGGCCAGCTCCTCAGCCTGGTTCGTACCGATCACCCGGGAGACGGCCGACGGGGGTGAATAGAGCAGTACCGGGTGCCGGCCGCAGGGCTTGGCGTGGCGCCGGGCGTGCGTAGTACTGCCGCCCAGGTCGACGGTGTCGCCGGGCAGCCGCAGAAGAGAGGCCATCTCGGCGCCGAGAGCCGGGGCGACGGCCGGCTCGGCGTACGGGGCGAACTGCCGGTGGATGCCTCGAGTCGGGTACCAGACGCTGACCATCAACTCCCGCCGCTTCCCCGGCCGCCACGGGTCCGCCCGCCGGGCATCCACCAGGTGCACCTCCCTGGTGCCGATCCCGTACGGCCCGGTCGGCTCCGGCAGTACCGCCCTGTACGGCGCGACTGCCCCGGCCACCGGAGCCGCAGCAGCCACCGGCGGGCTGATGCGGGTGGCTAGGGGTACTGCGAGGGGTACGGCGAGCGCTGCGAAGGTGGTCGCAAGGACGGTTGCGATGATTCGGCGCTGGATCATGCCCTCCAGCCAATCCCAGCAACCGCCTCAGCGAATCGTCCTTAGGCGTGATCTCCAGGTCATCCCTAGGTAGCACCCGGCTGCCCGATCAGGACACGAACTGAACCTCCGGGAACGCCTGCGACTGCTTCTGCAGCAGCGGTTGCGGCTGTCCGCGCAGGAACTGGTCGAAGAACGCGGTCAGGTACGTCCGCTGGGAGAGCAGCATCCGGTGCCGGTCGAGGATGCCGCCGACGTTGGCCTGGACCTGGACAGCCCCGTCGTCGTCCCCGGTGAGCCCGTAGAAGATGTCGTAGAAGAAGAACTGGTAGTCGGAGAAGCCGAGGTGGTTCGTGCCCGGCAGCTGCAGGTTGACCTTCCACCCCTTCTGCTGCTGCCAGAACGTCGCCCACGAGATGTCGAACGTGTCCGGCTTGCCCGGATCCGTCCGCTGGCTGCCGTCCGAGCCGAAGAGCATGAACGGACGGTCCAGACCGTGCAGTGCGGCCGGCCCGAGCGGACCCTTCTGCATGTCGTAGGCCAGCGTGCCGTCGAGATCCACCCCTGCTTTGATCCGCGGGTCGGCCAGCATCGCGTTGGCCGTCGTGTGCCCGCCGGCCGAGAAGCCGAACATCCCGACGCTGTTGATGTCGATCGCCTGCCGCAGACCGCGCGGCAACTTGCGCCGCTCGGCATCCGGGTTGAGGCCGAACGCGAGCAACGAGATCTTGTCGAGCACGAACCGCGCATCCGCCACCCGAGCGTCGACAGCCGCCTTCGTCTCGTCCGCAGTCGGCAGCAGTACGTCAGTACCCGGTACGAACCGCCCGCCCGGGAACTCGACCGGCCCCTCGTGCGTGTGGTCCATCGTCACCACGATGTACCCGCGGCTGACCAGCTCCTCCACCTGAGCAGTCCCGTAGAACCGGCTCAGCGGATAGCCCGGCGAGTACAGCACGACGGGATGCCGGCCGAGCTGCGCCGGTACCCCGACCTGGGCATGCGTGTCGCTCCCCGCAAAGTCGAAGACCGGGTCATCGAGGCCGAACGCGGCCTTGGCCAGGCTGTGGCTCAGCACGTCCGCCGTCTTCGGCGGCATGTACTTGGCCAGTGGACCCTCCGTACGAGGCCGCGCCGGGTACCAGACGCTGACCATCAGCTCGCGCTTGCCGCCCGGCGCGCTCGCGTCGTCACGGGCCTGGTCGATCAGGTGCAGCTCGATCGTGCCGATCTTGTCCGGCCCGGTCGGATCGGGCACGTGGATCTTCGTCGGCGGGTACGTCGCCGTGGCGCCGGGCGTCGCGAGGGCGCCGCTGACGGTCGGCCCGCTGTCGCGCTCGCCGATCGGGTACGCCTGAGCGAGCGCGGGGACCGACAAAAAGACGCTCGCCGCCAGGCCGGCACCAACGACCCGGCGGCGGCTGAAGCTTCGATTGTTCGTCATGCGAATCATCAAAGCCCTCACGACCGCCGGCCCGGGGCCAACACCGGATCGAGTCCCCGTCTCAACTTCATGACAACAGCTGCGCCCGAGCTAGTGACAACCGATGGGCTGGTGGGTTATCAATAGCGCAATCCTGTTCATAGATGCGTGAAGTGAGGCACTCGTGAGCATCTTTGTCCGCGTTAAACGTTCAGCAGTCATCGCCGGGGCATCCCTGGCCTTAGTAGCGGGTGCCTTGGCCAATGCCGTCGGCCCCGCCAGCGCAGAACCGGCCGCAGCCGCGGCGGGCACGTCACTGGGCGCAGTGACCGACTTCGCCGCCGACGGCGCGCAGTACACGCTGTCCGCCGGTACTGCGAAGGTGCGGGTCGTCTTCGTCAAGGACGACGTGTTCCGGATCTGGCTGGCCCCGGACGGCATGTTCACCGATCCGGCGAACACCCCACCGACGGACCCGACCGCCCCGGCGTCGAACATCGTCACCAAGACCGACTACGCCAAGCCCGCGACGAGCTGGACCGACAAGGGCAGCTACTACTCGCTGACGACCGGCAAGGTCGAAGTACGGGCGAACAAGTCGCCGCTGCGCTTCTCGCTCTACCGGGCGAACGGGCAGCAGGTCTGGTCCGAGACGGCACCCCTGTCCTGGACCGACAGCTCCACCAGGCAGTCGCTGAGCCGCGGCGCCAACGAGCAGTTCTTCGGCGGCGGCATGCAGAACGGCCGCTTCTCCCATCGCGACCAGACCATCACGGTCGCCAGGGACTTCAACTGGGAGGACGGCGGCAACCCCAACGCCTCTCCGTACTACATGAGCACTGCCGGGTACGGCGTACTGCGGAACACGTTCGCGCCGGGTAGCTACAGCTTCACGAGTCCCGTCGTCACCAAGCACGACGAGAAGCGGTTCGACGCCTACTACTTCGTCGGCGACCTCAAGACCTCGCTCGACCGCTACACCGAGCTCACCGGCCGGCCGTTCATGCCGCCGATCTACGGGCTCGAGTACGGCGACTCGGACTGCTACAACCGCGGCCACTACGCGACCGACCCGGACCCCAGCAACGACTGGAAGGTCAACCCGGAGAAGACGACGACGCTGGACGCAGTGAAGGTCGCACAGAAGTTCCAGGACAACGACATGCCTGGCGGCTGGATGCTCGTCAACGACGACTACGGCTGCGGCTACTCGGCCAACACCGAATCGGAGCAGGTCGCCGGCACCTGGTGGGGCAAGCGAGACATCCCCGCGCTCAAGCAGACCGGCGACGAGCTGCGCAAGCGGAACATCCAGATGGGCCTGTGGACCCAGTCCTCGCTCGACCGCCAGCCGGCTGAGGTAGGCGAAGCAGGAGTCCGCGTACGCAAGCTGGACGTCGCCTGGGTCGGCCCGGGCTATCGGTACGCGCTGAGCGCCTGCGACACCGCACACGACGGCATCGAGCAGTACAGCAACGCCCGTGGCTACGCCTGGATGGTCGAGGGCTGGGCAGGTGCGCAGCGGTGTGCAGTGCAGTGGACCGGCGACCACAGCGGCTCGCTGGACGCCATCAAGTGGCAAATCCCGGCTATCACCGGTTCCGGCAACTCCGGAATCGCTTACAGCGCAGGGGATGTCGACGGAATCTTCGGCGGCTCCCCGGTCAGCTACACGCGGGACCTGCAGTGGAAGACCTTCAACCCTGCCTTCATGACGATGTCCGGCTGGGCGACCCCGGCGTTCAAGCAGCCGTGGACGTACGGCGAGCCCTACACCTCGATCAACCGCAAGTACCTGAAGCTGCGCGAGCGCCTGCTCCCCTACTTCTACTCGTACGCCGCTGAGGCCCACGCGACCGGTGCTCCGCTGGACCGCTCGCTGGTGCTCGAGTACCCGGACGACCCGAACACCTGGGGCGACGCCGCGAAGTACGAGTTCCTGGCCGGCAAGGAGTTCCTGGTCGCACCGTCCTGGAGCGCCGACGACGTCAAGAGCGGCATCTACCTGCCCAAGGGCAACTGGGTCGACTACTGGACCGGCAAGGTCTACACCGGCCCGACCACGGTCAACGGCTACCACGCACCGCTCGACACCTTGCCGCTGTTCGTCAAGGCGGGCGCCGTCGTACCGATGTGGAAGAGCGGCATCAACAGCGCCGCCGAGCAGGGCTTCGGTGACCGGCTCACCGTTGACGTCTACCCCGAGGGCAAGTCGTCGTTCAGCCTCTACGAGGACGACCGCGTCACCCGCGACTACAAGCAGGACAAGTCGGCCTCGCAGCTGCTGGAGGTCACCGCACCCGTCGCGGCCCGCGGCGACGTCACCGTCAAGATCGGCGCCAGCAAGGGCTCGTACGCCGGCAAGCCGAGCGCACGTCCGTACGAGCTGACCGTCCACACCGGCACCGCCCCGCGCGACGTCTCGGTGGACAACGTCCAGCTCAACAAGCAGGCCAGCAAGGACGCGCACCTCGCAGCCAGCACCGGCTGGTACTACGAGAACGGCGTCGTGCTCGTGAAGACCGCCTCCATCTCGACGGCAACGACCGCCACTGTCCGCCTGGCCGGCACCACCTCCGTCGGCGGCGGCAAGGCAGTCCTGGAGTCCACCGGTACACCGGAACTCTCCTCGCCGGCTCTGTGGAACGCACCCGGCCAGGCCACCGAGCTGACGGCCAGCTTCACCAACCCGAGCGACGCGACCATGCGCGAGGTGAAGCTCGCGCTGGACCTGCCGGCCGGCTGGACCTCGACCGGGACGAGCACCTTCGCCAAGGTCGACCCGGGCAAGACTGTCACCACCAAGCTCGCGGTGACGCCCGCGGCCTCGGTCAAACCGGCGAGCTTCACCTTGCGGCTCGATGCGACGTACCAAGTGCATGATGACACCTACAGCAACAGCACGGTGGCGACCGCACAGTTGCCTTATGCATCGTTGTCGCAGGCGGCGACTGTGGTCGGCATCAGCGACGCGAAGACCTTTGTCCAGGGCAACTTCGACGGCTCGGGCAACAGCTTCAACGGTGAAGCACTGGCCGCGGCCGGCTACACCCCGGGCGCCAAGGTCACCGTGCAGGGCGCCGACTTCACCTGGCCGACCGGAGCACCCGGTACGCCGAACCTGGTGAAGAACCAGTCCGCGCCGATCCTCGTCTCGGGCACCGGATCGTCGCTGGCCCTGCTGGGTGCCGGCGCGAGCCTGAACGCCAAGGGCGACGTGACGATCATCTACTCCGACGGCACCGAGTCGAAGTCGGCACTGCAACTACCGAACTGGTGCTGCCAGGACCCGGCGACCGGTGGCGCGAAACTCGCCGTCTCGATGAAGGGCCGGTATACACAATCCGGTCTGGCCAACACCACCACGGACTACCGGGTCTTCTACACCGCCGTACCGGTCACCCCGGGCAAGACGGTGAAGGCGATCAAGCTGCCCGGCGGCGGACTCGGCTTCTTCGCGGCGACCCTGGCGGACAAGCCGTTGCCTCCGGCGCCGACCGGACAGCCCTGGGTCAGCGATCTGGAGTTCGTCGACTCGAGCAACGGCTGGGGTCCGGTCGAGCGGGACAAGAGCAACGGGGAGGACGCGGCCGGTGACGGCGCGACCCTGACGCTCGACGGAACGCAGTACGCGAAGGGACTGGGTACGCACGCACCGTCGTCGGTGACCGTGCGGCTCGGCGGCAACTGCACCGGCTTCACCGCCAAGGTCGGGGTGGACGACGAGATGGAGGACCGGGGCAAGGTCAGCTTCAAGGTGCTCGTCGACGGTGTGGCGAAGTACACATCGGATCTGCTCACCGGAACCTCGCCCACGGTGCCCGTCAGCGTCGACACGACCGGTGGCCAGCTCCTCACGTTGCAGGTGACCGACGCGGGTGACGGCGTCACCAGCGACCATGCAGACTGGGCGGAGGCGCGGCTGACCTGCAAGAACGCCTGACCCGGCAGCCGGCCGGAGTCCGCGCAACCGACTTTCGGCTGGACTTTCCCTGAGCTACCCCGGAACCCACCTGTCACTCGTCCCAGGGGACGGTACAGGTGGGTTCCGGTGGTATCTCGGCCCTCGTCCATGACAAGGTCTGACCTGGCACCACGAAGCAGCGCCATGGCCCCCTCCCATGGTGGTGCCAACGCCACCGCGAAAGTGGTGCCAACACCATCAGATCTGGTCCCCGATACGACTACTTTCGAAGTAGACGAAAGCCGTCGGGGGCAGTGGTTTCAGAGAGGGCGCGTGGGAGTCATGGTTGCGACATACCTGAAGAGATGGGTCGGCAGCCGAGTCTTGAGCCGAACCACTCGCAAGGGTGGTCTGAACTTGTCGAAGATGCGGGTCTTCCCGCGCCAGGTCTCGATGCCGCTGCGGCGCGCCGGCCTCGACCCGGTGCCCGAGCTGGCCGCGATCCGCGAGATCGAGCCGATGCACAAGCTCGCCAACCTGTTCGGGCTGAACGTCTGGATGGTCTCCGGCCACGCCGAGGCCAAGGTCGTGCTGGCCGACTCCGTCAACTTCAGCAACGACATCCGGCCGATGATCGGCTCGGACCCGAACAAGCCGTCCGAGGGCATCGGCGGCCTGGGCTTCACCGACCCGCCGGACCACACCCGGCTGCGCAAACTGCTCACCCCCGAGTTCACCAAGCGCCGGCTGGCCCGGCTGGAACCGATGATCGAGAAGATCGTCAACGACCAGCTCGACCTGATGGAGGCCAAGGGCCCGGTCGTCGACATCGTCACCGACTTCGCCTTCAACGTGCCGTTCCTGCTGATCGCCGACCTGCTCGGCGTCGAGGAGCAGGATCGCGATCGCTTCCGCGCGCTCGGCCCGGCCCGGTTCGACCTGTCCGGCGGCGGGATCGGCGTGTTCGGCTCGGCCAGCGAGTCGCGCGAGTTCCTCTTCGAGATCGTCGGCAAGCAGCGCAAGAACCCCGGCGACGGCCTGATCGGCTCGATCATCCGCGAGCACGGCGACGGGATCGACGACATCGAGCTCGGTGGGCTCGCCGACGGCGTCTTCCTCGGCGGCTACGAGACCTCGGCCAGCATGCTCGCGCTCGGCACCCTGGTACTGCTCCGCGACCCGGAGATCTTCGCCCAGCTGCGGACCGAGCCCGAGTCGGTCGACGCGATCGTCGAGGAGCTGCTGCGTTACTTGACAGTCGTCCAGGTCGCCTTCCCGCGGTTCGCCAAGCACGACCAGGAACTGTTCGGCCAGCAGGTCAAGAAGGGTGACCTGGTCGCCGTCTCGCTGTCCGGCGCCGACCGGGACAGGGCCGTTTTCGGCGACGACTCCGAGGATTTCTGGCCTCGCCGCGCCCCGGCCGCCCACCTCGCCTTCGGCCACGGCATGCACCGCTGCGTCGGCGCCGAGCTGGCCCGGATGGAGCTCCGCGCCGCCTTCCTCGCGCTGGCCAACCGCTTCCCGGACCTCTCCCTCGCGGTCTCCGAGGACCAGCTCCGGTTCCGCGACTTCTCCATCGTCTACGGCGTCGAATCCCTCCCGGTCCAGCTTCACTCGGTGGCCGGTACACAGCAGGCGGCCGGCTGAACCGGACCGACCGGAACCTGCCAGCTCGTGACAGCGGCCCCCTACGCCGCCACAATGGGCGGTCTCACCTGGACGGTGGGTGACGACAAGGGGAGGGCGGGCGATGAAGGCGGGGCAGTTGTCCGCACAGATCGCGGGAGCGATGACGCTTGCCCAGTCCGGCGGGCATGTCGTCGCCGCTGCCCAGATCGACGCCATCCGCGCCGCGCTCGCCGGCGTACCGAGTTATGAACTGGCCGCGGCGGAGTACGTGCGCGGAGTGACCGCGCACCACGCCAGCGATGCCGACGAGTCCCTGGCGGCGGTGGACGAGTGCCTCGCCGTCGCGCGGGCGATCGACGAGCCGGGCTGGGAGGCCAACGCGCTCGCCATCCGGATCATCACGCTGGCCCGGAGCGGTCGTGGTGGCGACACGATCAACGACCTGGTCGCCGCCGAACATGCGTTGGACCGGACGACGGATCCGGGGCTTCGCGGCTGGGCGCATACCGGGCTCGGTTACGCGTACGACGTACTGCGGCTGTTCGAACTCTGTATCCCGCACTACGAGATCGCCGTGGGAATCGAGGACGACGCGCTACCGCTGCCCGAGTCGCCGGCGATCGACCGGCTCAATCTGGCCGAGACGCAACTGCGCTGGGCGCATGAGCTCGAGCGCCTCGGCGACCCGTCGTACCGGGCCGAGATCGAGGTACGGCTCGCCTCGGCCGCGCACTGGGCCCGCGAGGCGGAGACGGTGATCGTCGAGGACGAGAGCCAGGAGTTCTGGCGATTGAGTGCGCGGCTGTGGCTGGCCGCGGCAGCAACTTCGACCGACCCAGCCGCCGCGATCAAGGACCTGACGGAGTGCCGCGACGAGATCAGCAAGCTCGGCGAGACCGAGCGGCTGGCGATCGCGAGTTCCTACCTGGCAAGGGCTTTCGCCGAGCAGGGCGACTTCGAGCAGGCGCGGATCGCGGCCGATCGCGCGATCGAGGATCTGATTCCGCTGTCCGATCCGTCGACCGAGTTGCTGGTGCTGCAGACCCGGTCCGAGCTCGCGGTCCGGCTGGGTGAACGCGGTGCGGAGTCCGCTCTCGACTACGCCCAGTCCGTGGCTCGCGCTTGGTGGAAAGAACGTCGGCGGGGGTTGAACGCAGTACGGCAGGCCCTGATCGCGCATGACCTCTCGGCCCGCCACGATGCCGAGTGGCACGCCGCTCGGCAGGACGCGCTGACGGGGATCGGCAACCGGCGTGCGATGGACGAGCGGCTGACCGCGGCCCGCGACTCGCAGCGCGCGGTGACGTTGCTGGCCATCGACGTGGACGACCTCAAGATCGTGAACGACACCTTCGGGCATGCCTGTGGGGACGAATTGCTGCAACTTGTGGCGGATCTGCTGGTAGAACAGGCACGTGCCACCGATGCCGTGATTCGATCGGGAGGGGACGAGTTCTTCGTGGTACTGGACCAGCCGGACGCCAAGGGTGGCGCGCAGCTGGCCGAGCGGATCCGCGCCGCGGTGGCCCTGGTGGCCGCCACGACGGCCAAGCCGTGGCTCAGCAAGCTGAGCCTGAGCATCGGGTACGCCGCGACCGCGGAAGGTGTGCCCGTCGAGCTGCTGATCCCGATGGCGGACAGCCGGCTGTACGAGGACAAGCGCCGTTCCAGGTAGCCAGAGCGACATTCGAGCGGGAGGTTGGGTGCGGGAGACGTCGGGGGTGACCGCGCGGATCGCGGCTGCGATGACGCGGGCCCAGTCGGGCAACCCGGCCGGAGCAGCGACCGAGATCCGGCTGCTGCTCACCGAGCTCGGTCCCGAGCCGAGTAGCGAGCGCGCGGCCGCGGAGTACGTCCGCGCCGTCGCCGCCCACTACACCGCCGACGCCGAGACCGCGCTGGACGCCGTCGACGGCTGCATCCGGGTGTCCCGCGCGATCGAGGAGCCAGGCTGGGAAGCCAATGCGCTGGCGGTCCGGATCGTCACCCTGATCCGCACGGGGCAGGGCGGTGACTCGGTGGCCGACCTGGTCGCGGCCGAGAACGCCTTGGCCAGGACGAAGGATCTGGGGCTGGCGAGCTGGGCGCATACGGGGCTGGGTTACGCGTACGACCTGCTGCGGTTGTTCGAGTTGTGCATCCCGCATTTCGAGTTCGCCGCCGCGGCAGGGGTGGATCCGCTCGGATTGCCCGAGTCGCCTGCGATCAACCGGATGAACCTGGCCGAGTCGAACATGCGGTGGGCACACGAGATGGAGCGGCTGGGCGATCCGGAGTACGACGCGGAAATCGTCCGCCGGCGCCATGCAGCCAAGCACTGGGCGGCGGAGGCCAATGAGGTGATCGTCCGCGCCAACCTGATCGGCTACTGGCCGATCGCCGGGCGGATGTGGCTCGCGGCCAGCGATTTCGAGGCGGATCCGGCGGAGGCCGCGGTCATTCTCAAGGACTGTCGCGACCAGTTGGTCAAGCTGGGTTCGCCCGAAATGGCTGCGATCGCCGGCGCTTACCTGGCCCAGGCCTATGCGTCGATGGGCCGGCTCGACGAGGCGATGGAGGCGGCCGAGCGGGCTGCGACCGATCTGCCGCCGACCTCTGATCCGCCGGTCGAGGCGCTGGTGCGGCATACCGCCGTACGGATCGTGGCTGACTCCGGGGACGGCGGCGCGTCGTCAGGTCTGCAGTACGCACGAGCGATCACGCGTGGCTGGTGGGCCGAGCGGTTGCGTGGCCTGTACGCCGTACGCAGCGCGCTCGCGACGCATGAGCTCTCCATCCGGCACGACGCCGAGTGGCGGGCCGCACGCGAAGATCCGTTGACCGGCGTCGGCAACCGCCGGGCGCTGGACGAGCGGATGGGCGCGGCGCTCGACTCGGGACGCTCGATCGCCGTGCTCGCGATCGACGTCGACAACCTGAAGGTCATCAACGACAGCCACGGCCACGCCTGCGGCGACGAGGTACTACGCCGCGTCGCCCAGCTCCTGACCGAGCAATGCCGCGCCGACGACGTCGTCGCCCGAGCCGGCGGCGACGAGTTCGTCATCGTCCTCGACAACCCCGACGGACGAGGCGCCGGCGAGTTGGTCGAACGCATCAAAGCAGCCGCCGACCTGGTGGCCCGAGGCGCCGCCCAACCCTGGTTCGCCATGCTCCGCCTGAGCGTCGGCCAGGCCAGCAGCACCGACGGCACCTCGATCACCGAACTCCTCACCATCGCCGACCGCCGAATGTACGAAGAAAAACGCCGCCGCCGCACCTCCCTGAGCTGACCAGCCCACCCCGCGGCGACACCTGCCCGCACACCGGCTCGTGGCGCTGCGCGCCACCTCGCCTCCGCCCGGACGCTGACGGCACCGACCTCCCCGACCCCGATCAGCCTCACCTGTAGCCCGCCTCACCACCAGCTCGAACCGACCGGCCCTCACGACCAGCTCAGTCGACCCGTTACTCACCACCAGCTCGAGCCGGCCCCGCCCTCACCGCCCCGCTCGCGGCGCGTAGCGCCGCGAGCGGTCATGTTGTGAGAAAACCTTCTCTGATGAGGTTTGCGATTTTCGGGAGGTAGTCGGCGTGCAGGTCCTCACGTTCCAGCAGGCTGGCAAGGGCGTCCAGGATCTGGCCGACGGTGAGTTCGCCGTCGCAGGCACCGACGAAGCCGGCCAGGACCGTGTCCACCTGCTCGGCCCGGCGCATTCCGCGTTGTCGGCGGAGCACGATCGTCGCCGGATCCTCGGCGCCGGGCTGACCCGCCGTCTCCTGCACGATGTCGTCGGCCATCGTCAGGTACAGGCCAGTCAGGTCCGCCGGCAATCCTTCGACCCGCTCGAACCGATCACGCACATGCGGACCGATCGGCTGCTCGATCTCGTACGGCCACTCCTCCGCGTCCATGCTGCCCGCAACGTTGTGCAGGTTGATCCATCCCATCCCGATCGCCTCGACCTGTTGCTCGTCGAGCCACCGCAACCAGGCGTCGTACCGACTCGTGTACTCCGGACGCCCCTGCAAACCCGCATCGCGCAACCACAACTCCACGTACTCCGCTGGATCGAGCTGCTCGCGTTGCACCGCCCACCCAGACCGATCACCAGTCCATCCCGCGATGCGCTCCCGCCAGTCCTGCCCGCGAACGCAAGTCCAGTTGGCGAGCAACTGACACCAGCCGCCTTCGGTCAGGTGCTGCGGAGCCTGCCGAACCAACTGCTCGACAACGGCATCCCCCGCGAACCCCGTCTCGCGATAAGTCAGCCGCGCATCGGCCGCCGGAGGTGCGATCACGTACGGCGGGTTGCTCACGATCAGATCGAATTGCTCGCCCGCAACCGGCTCGTAAAGACTTCCATCGCGTACATCGAGCTCGACCCGGTTGAGCGCCGCCGTCCATCGGGTCAACTGCAGCGCCCGCGGATTGACATCGGTGGCAACGATCTGGCCGACCCGATCAGCCAGATGCAGCGCCTGGATGCCACACCCCGTCCCGATGTCGAGCGCCCTCTCCGCCTTGATCGGCACGGTCAGCTTCACCAGGCTCAGACTCGCCGGCGCGATCCCCAGCACGTAGTCCGGCCGCATCGGCTCACGCCGGCCATCCAGCCCCGGCGTGAGATCCGCGATCACCCACCAATGCCGGTCGTCCTCGGCATACGGCCGGACGTCGAGCGCCGCGGCGACCTGATGCCCCGCTTCCCGTAAGATGCCCAGGGCAAGCAGTTCGGTCGTATCGCCCGGGAATGCTTTCTCCACAAGGTCTCTGGGCACCGCCCGTTGGAGCAGGAACAGCCGGATCATCGTGTCGAGCGAGTCGCCGGTAGCCGTGTGCCGGAAAGCGAGGGTGGTCTCATTGCGCGCCAATGCATTGTCGGCCGATGCACCCAACCGCGCCGCAACGCCTTCCACCGTGTACGCCGCGGCCTCGAAGGCGGCACGCAGCCGATCGACCAGACCCGCAGGCAACTCTTGCTCTTCCATGTCGCTATCCTCGCAGGCCGTCGCCGGCACACCGGCGGTTATCCACAGGTTTGCGAATGCCCGGTCCGGAGGCCCTGCGAACTGGCAGGATTTCAGGTGTCGGAGGTCAGCACAATCAATGCTTGTCGAACGAGGGGAAACGCGATGAAGACGCGAGTGGGTGTCGCCCTGGCCGCGGGACTGGTGGTCCTGGCCGGTTGCGGGGCGTCGGGTCTGGAGACAGGCGCCGGCACGGTCGAGAAGAAGACCGCCTCGGCATTCCTGACCACCACCGAGGGCGACTGGCACAAGGAGGTCGACGCCGAGTCCAACAAGAACCTCGACCAGTCGGCGCGCTGCTACTTCGTGACCGGTGCCGATGGCAAGCAATCGCTCGGCACGCTGGCCTGCGGCCCGATCCGCCGGCTCGGCACCCCCGAGCGCCAGGTGTGGGACGTGCTGCCGATCCAGACCACCGGCGGCGACAAGCCCGGCTTCGAGCCGGCCGACACCGACCAGTGGCAGAAGTCCCAGGTGCGGCCGGGCAGCAGCACCTTCTGGCGACCGGACGACAAGAAGGCCGACGACAACGCGGACGCGCTGGCCGCGCCGCCGGCACCGGCCGCCCAAGCCGGGCTCACCACGGTCAGCGACAAGAGCGAGAAGCTCGATCTCAAGCCGGCCACCGGCAAGCTGATCGTCCCCGACGGCACCCTCACCCTGAAGGGCCTCGCGACACCGGAAACCATCGGCGCGGGCACCGAGGTCAAGGCACCGGCCAGCGGCGAGAAGTTCGTCGTGGCCGTCTTCAGCACCACGCCGACCCTCGACCCGCTGACCGGCAGCTCGGCGGTCAACTCGGGCACCTCCAAGGCCGCCTTGACCAAGTGGACCGTCACGGTCGGCAGCGAGCAACGCCCGGTGGAGGTGTTCCCCGCCGACGGGTCGGAAGCGGCCGCCGCCGAGCGGACCCTGGTCGCGTCGGTTCCGAAGGACGCCTCCGACCTGACGCTGACCGCGACCAACGCCGGCGTGGTCCAGAAGCTCTCACTCACCACCGGCGAGCGCACGACGACCGATGTCGCGGCGGCGTACTACCGCACCGGCGTCTCCGTCGACCTGAACAAGTCGTTCCCGCTCACCGTCCGGAACATCGGGGTGTACTACAAGAGCTCCTACCTGCTCTCGCTCAAGAAGGCAGCGTTGACCCCCTGGGATCCGACCAAGGGCTGGGCCCCGGCCGGCAAGGCCTGGTTGCGGGTCCAGACAGACTCGAAGCTGGACTTCAACTACATCCTCTACAAGACCAGCTGGGTACCGCCCTTCCTCACGGTCACGGCCGATGGCGCCCCGATCCCGCCAGTCCCAGGCGCCGAGACCCTTGACGTGATCCCGATCCCGGTCCCGGCCGCCACCAAGGTCGTCCAGCTGACCGCGAAGAGCGTCCTCTCGTTCACCGCCATCGACTCCGGCGCCACCCCGGCCTCGGGCACGGTGACGTTCCCCACCCTGACCGCTACCGCAACCTTCCAGTAGTCAGCCGGCTCTGGCGGTCGCGTAGAGAACTGTGCCGGACTCGATGAACGCATCGGGGTCCAACCGGCTCAGCTCCTGCTCCGCGGCCGCCAGGCAGGCTGTACGGCGGTCTGCCGGCAGCTGCTCGATCCGCCGGGCCATCGCGCCGATCACCTGCGAATGTGCCAGGAACTCACGCGCGGTCGGCTGGTGCCGGAACCGCTCGACGCTGATCTCCACCTCACCGAACCCCGCCGTCTGCAAGGCGATCCGGAGCTTCGCAGGATCGGAGGTGATGTCGTTCGAAGGCATCTGCGGCGACGGATCCGGCGGCGCACCATGCTCGTCGATCACCCGCACCCACACGTCGTACGCCGGATGCGGATCATGCCCCGCCCAGGTGACGGCCCCGAACGCCCCACCCTCAACCAGCACCCGTCGCACCTCGGAAAGCGCCACCGCCAACTCAGGCAGATGAAACAACACAAACGGCATCACCAAAACATCAACCACCCCGGCCCTGAACGGCAACGCCTGAGCATCACCAGCCACCCGCCCGAACTGCGCCGGCGCCAGCCGCAACATCTCCTCAGTCAGATCGACCCCCACCACCCGAGCCCCCGGATTCCCCTCAGCCAAATGCCGAAGCACCAACCCCGGCCCACACCCCACCTCCACAACCCAAGCCCCAACCCCACCCACAACATTGCCGCTTGGGGGTTGTGGGGTGAGTCGTAGGCGGTTGGCTAGGGCTCGGCCGTGGGCTGCGAGGGTTTCTGCCCAGGGGCCTGCGTATGTTGTGGCGACTCGGGCGTAGTTTGCGCGGATGGCCGCGGTGGTCGGGTCGGACGCCGTGGTTGGGTCGGGCCGCGTGGTTGGGTCGGGGGGCGGGGGCACGGCGGCGGGTGGGGTCAGAAGTAGTACGGGGTGGCGGTGCGGAAGAGGTCGAGGAGTTTGGACTTGACCTGGTCGCGGTGTGGGAGCTGGACGTTCGGGTGGTCCTCGTCGAGGCGGACGCCGTGGTCGGCCAGCAGGTAGACGACGCGCAGGGTGCGGAGGGTGTTCGTCTGCTCGGGGCGGAAGCCGGCGGCCGGTAGTGTGCCGAAGGCGCGGATCGCCGGATCGAGCCAGCCGACCGCGTCCTCCTCGGACAGATCCTGCCGGGTCAGCGCCACGGCGAGGGCAAACCCCAGCCGATCGTCCTCGAGATCGCGCAGCACGTACTCAGTCGGTGTCAGGAGCCGTCCGATGCCGAGCCGGAGCATCTGCACCGGCTCGACGGCCTGGACCCGCGCCAGCGCCCCCAGGAGATCGCTCCCGTGTGCCACGGCGTGCAGCCACCCGAGCTTGGGGTCGAAGCCGCGCAGATCCTCCTCAGCCACGTACCAGCGCTCGAACGGCGGCACCCAGGACGGCTCGAAGACGCCCTGCGAGACGATCGAGTCGAGGATCAGCGGCGCGAACGTACGCGCCTGGATCTCCGAGTCGGCGAACCGGCCGATCATGTCGTCGCCGAGCGCCCGCAGCTCGGCCGGCCCGAGCACGCCGTTGCCGATCCAGGTGGCCAGGGTCGAGTACGCCTGCGCGTCGCGGATCTGCGGATCGGGCGACCGGAGCATCGCCGAGAGTTCGGTGACCAGCTCATCGACCGGACGACCAGCCGGTACGGCGAACCCGTCCGCGCGCACCTGCGCCCAATCGGTCATGCCCCGCAGGCTAACAAAGCCCGAGGCCGCCCGGCAGCCCCGTTCGGTGAACAGTCGTGACGACCGCAAGCCCGGCCACATTGCGGTTCCGATTCGATCGATGCACTCGGCGCCGAATATCTGCAGCTTGCTGCAGAAAGGGTTGCCACCGGATGCGGCATTCTCCTTAGTCTCCGAATATCACCACGACAAAGGAGAAGAAATGAAATTCATTCGGGGGATGGTTTCGATTGCGGTGACCTTCGGTGTCATTCTGGCCGGCAGCCAGGTGGCCAATGCGAGCCCGGACACCGCGGCGGTCGTCGGCAAGGCGCTGGCGGCCCGCGGCCCGGAAGCGACCGGAGCGGCCCGGCCGGGAGTCGAGGTCCGCGACGCCACCAAGAGCGTGACGGTCTCGTCGGCCGGTGTCTCGCACACGATCAGCGCCAAGGACCGACGCAACTCGGTCGTCCGGCAGCTCCCGGACGGCGGCCAGGTCATCACCGTCCTGCGCAGCGGCGACACCGCACGGTACGAACTGGGCCTCGCGCCCGGCTGGCGGCTCGAACAGGCCGGGGCGGGCTACCAGCTGACGAAGCCCGGAACGGACCTGGTAGGCGTCGTGGAGGCCCCCTGGGCGGTGGATGCCACCGGACGCACGCTCAAGACCTGGTACGAGGCGTCCGCAGGCAGTGAGCTCGTGCAACGCGTCGACACGGCCGGCGCCCAGTACCCGATCACGATGGACCCGAAGCTGACCTACGGCCGCGGCATCTACCTGAACATGCTCGGAGCCGAGGTCCAGTTGACGCTCGGCGCGCTGATCGCCGCCGGTGGCGCCGGCGCCTACATCGCCTGCAAGGGCATCGCCAAGCTGCCCGGAACGGTCCAGAAGATCGTCAAGGTGATCTGCGACGTCGCGCCGAAGATCTCGCTCATCGGTATCTTCAAGACGATCAAGAGCCTGGGCGAGATCCAGGCGAATGCCTGCTACCAGCATCGCATCGTGCCGAACACCGGCAACTGGAAGATCGTCGGCCAGAAGAACTGCCGCTGACCGATTGAATTCCGGCGGCCACCCGAAGAATGGCGGCCGCCGGAAAAGGAACCGGCTCGTGAAATATCCGGATCACTCCGGATATTTCACGAGCCGTGGCGGCCAGGACCCCTCAGCCCGGCCGGGCCTCGCACCGCCGGGCGGGAAACCCACCCGGCGGCCGTCTGTCAGGCGTCGCGCTTCTTCGCGACCGCCAGGGCGATCACCAGCAGTCCGATCGCCCAGCCGGCGAAGTAGACCAGCGACCACCCCGGCGACATCAGCGCGTCGGTGCCGGTGGTGCCCGGGCCCTGGTCGCCGTTGATGAACCAGCTGGCCCGGCTGAACGGACCCCAGTCGTTGATGAACTCGCCGACCTTCGGGATCGTCTGCGCGATGCCCTCGATCAGCAGCGGCCAGCAGATCACGATTGCGATCGCGCCGGCGCTCTGCCGAACCAGGATGCCGACCGCGACCGCGATCAGCGCGGCCAGGAAGTAGACGACGCCGATCCCCAGCACGGCCCGCCAGTCGGCGCCGCGCGACAGCGCGAAGTCAGCCTTCGGGACCAGCACGGTGCCCAGGCCCAGGGCGACGAAAGCGCTGACCAGGCCGATGACGGCGCAGAGCGTTGCGGCGACCAGTGTCTTCGCCAGCAGGACCGGGGTCCGCTTGGGCACCGAGAGGAAGCTGGTCCGGATGGTTCCGAACCGGTACTCCGTGGTGACCGAGAGGGTCGCCATCACCATCATCACCATCAGGCCGAACAGGTAGAAGCCGACCGCGTCGGCGGGCCGCCAGGTGCTGGTGGTCTCGTCCGGTCCGAAGATGAATCCGAGGGTGATGAACCCGTCGGCCAGCACCAGGGCGAGCACCATGCACCACCACGGTGAGCGGGTGCTGAAGAGCTTGATCCGCTCCACGGTGATCAGGGACATCAGTTCTTCTCCTCTTCGGCCACGACGACCTCGGCCGCCGCCAGCGGCGGTGCCAGCTCCGAGTCGTGCGCGTGGTACTGGACCGAGTCACCGGTCATCTGCATGAAGGCGGCCTCCAGCGAACCGCGCTGCAGGCTCAGCTCGTGCAGCACGATGCCCTGCGCGGCGGCCGCCTCGCCGATCGAGTCGGTGGTCACCTCGCCGTCGACGAACAGCACCTTGCCCTCGTCCTCGACGTCCTCGATCCGGGTGATCAGATCGCTTTGCTGCAGCAGGCTCTGCAGCTGGTCCAGCTGCGGGCTGCGGACCTTGATGCTGCTGCCGCTGGCGTTGTCGACGAAGTTCTTGGTGCTGGTCTGCGAGATCAGCCGTCCACGGCCGATCACCACCAGTTCCTCGGCGGTCAGCGCCATCTCCGACAGCAGGTGGCTGGAGACGAAGACTGTCCGGCCCTCGTCGGCCAGCCGGTGCATGAACTTCCGGATCCAGACGATGCCCTCGGGGTCGAGGCCGTTGACCGGCTCGTCGAAGAGCAGGATCTCCGGGTCGCCCAGCAGTGCGCCGGCGATGCCGAGCCGCTGGGACATACCGAGCGAGAAGGCACCGGCGCGCTTGCCGGCCACCTCGGTCAGGCCGACTGCCTCGAGCACCTGGTCCACTCGCGTCTTGGGCAGCTTGTTGGAGGCCGCCATCCAGGCGAGGTGGGCCCGGGCCGACCGGTTCGGGTGGACCCACTTGGCGTCCAGCAGCGCGCCGACCTTGCTGAGCGGCTGCTTGAGGTCGCTGTAGTGCTGGCCGTCGATCCGGACGTCGCCGGAGGTCGGGGTGTCCAGGCCCAGGATCATCCGCATGGTGGTCGACTTGCCGGCCCCGTTCGGGCCCAGGAAGCCGGTCACCTTCCCCGGCTTCACCTCGAATGAAAGGTTGTCAACGGCAACGGTAGCGCCGTATCGCTTGGTGAGGCCTTTTGCCTCGATCATCCCGTACTCCTCGTTCGGTGGCGCGCCAGTGTGTTCATGGGCGGGCAGTTCGTCCACCTCAGTATCGAGGTCCGGCCGGGTCATCACATCGGACCCCGGGCGGATCCGGTGTGTCCACCCTTAGGTGGATTCTGCCGCCCGCCGGACCCGGGATGCCATCGGTTGACCCCCTGACCCGACCCCGACGATCCCGTACTCCGGCGCGCCGCACATCCGACCAAAGTCGACGACTGATGGCCGAACGTCTTGTCCGGCAAGCAAATGAACGTGACTTCCGGCTGATGGTCGACCCCGGAAGAAGCGGCCCGTGCAAACGAAAGGCCCGCCGGAGCGAACTCCGGCGGGCCTGTTCGGCGTACTACGTCAGGCGGCGATCGTCGCCTCGGCGGGGGTGTCGGAGATGACCGACTCCCGGCGCTTGGAGACCACCACGGCCGCGACGATGATGACGAACGCGACGACGGCGATGATGATCCGCAGCGCCGTGTTCTTGTCCTCACCGATCGACGACATCCCGACGACGGCCGGCGCGATCAGCACCGAGACCAGGTTCATCACCTTGATCAGCGGGTTGATGGCCGGGCCGGCGGTGTCCTTGAACGGGTCGCCCACGGTGTCACCGATGATGGTGGCCTCGTGTGCCGGCGAGCCCTTGCCGCCGTGGTTGCCGTCCTCGACCAGCTTCTTCGCGTTGTCCCAGGCGCCACCGGAGTTGGCCAGGAAGACGGCCATCAGGGTGCCGCTGGCGATCGCGCCGGCCAGGTAACCGGCCAGCGCCGAGGCGCCCAGCCCGAAACCGACGGCGATCGGGGCCGCGATCGCGAGCAGACCAGGAGTGGCCAGCTCACGCAGCGAGTCGCGGGTGCAGATGTCGACGACCTTGCCGTACTCCGGCTTGCCGGTGCCTTCCATGATCCCGGGGATGTCGCGGAACTGGCGACGTACCTCGTAGACGACCGCACCGGCGGCGCGGCCGACGGCGTTGATCAGCAGTCCGGAGAACATGAACACGACGGCCGCACCGATGATCAGGCCGACCAGCGTTGACGGGTCGAAGACGAGCGCGTCCATGTTGAACGCGGCGTCGCCGGCGTCGTTCAGCACGGCGTAGATCGAGTCCGTGTACGACCCGAACAGCGCGGTCGCCGCGAGTACCGCGGTGGCGATCGCGATGCCCTTGGTGATCGCCTTGGTGGTGTTGCCGACGGCGTCCAGCTCGGTCAGGATCTGGGCCGCCTCGCCGTCCACGTCACCGGACATCTCGGCGATGCCCTGCGCGTTGTCGGAGACCGGACCGAAGGTGTCCATCGCGACGATGACGCCGACGGTGGTCAGCAGACCGCCACCGGCCAGTGCGATCGCGAACAGCGCGAGCACACCGGAGCCACCGACCAGGAAGGCGCCGTAGACAGCGGCGGCGATCACCAGGGCGGTGTAGACGGCGGACTCGAAGCCGACCGAGATACCGGACAGGATGACGGTGGCCGCACCGGTCAGCGAGGTCCGGCCGACGTCCTGGACCGGCTTGTCCTCGGTACCGGTGAAGTACCCGGTCAGGGCCAGGATGATCGCGGCCAGCACGATGCCGATGATCACCGAGACGGTGGCGATGACCCGGGGGTCGCCGTCCTGCGCCGCGATCGCCGCGGTCGCGCCGGTCAGGTCGGCGAACTTGCTCGGCAGGTAGGCGAACGCCGCCACCGCACACAGCACGGCCGAGATCGCCGCGGAGATGTAGAAGGCCCGGTTGATCGTCCGCAGACCGTTCTCGCCGGCCCGCGGCTTGGTCAGGAAGACGCCGATGACCGCGGTGACGGCGCCGATGGCCGGCACGATCAGCGGGAAGATCAGGCCCTGCTCGCCGAAGGCGGCCTTGCCCAGGATCAGCGAGGCGACCAGCATGACGGCGTACGACTCGAACAGGTCGGCGGCCATACCGGCGCAGTCACCGACGTTGTCGCCCACGTTGTCGGCGATCGTCGCGGCGTTGCGCGGGTCGTCCTCGGGGATGTTCTGCTCGACCTTGCCGACCAGGTCCGCGCCGACGTCGGCGGCCTTGGTGAAGATGCCACCGCCGACCCGCATGAACATGGCGAGCATGGCGGCACCGAAGCCGAAGCCCTCGAGCACCGTCGGGGCGTCACCCTTGAAGAGCAGCACCACCAGCGCGGCGCCGAACAGGCCGAGGCCCACGGTCGCCATGCCGACGGTTCCACCGGTCCGGAACGCCACCCGCATGGCGGGCTCGCGGCCTTCGTCGCGGGCAGCCGCGGCGACCCGGACGTTGGCGCGGGTCGCGAGCCACATCCCCAGGTAGCCGATGGCGGCCGAGAAGCCGGCCCCGATCAGGAAGAACACCGAGCGGAAGATCTTCAGCGTGGTCTCGTTGCCGCCGTCACTGTGCACAGGCAACAGGAACAGCAGCAGGAACGCCACCACGGCGAAGATCGACAACGTCCTGAACTGCCGGGACAGATAGGCTGCAGCGCCTTCCTGTACCGCCTGGGCGATGACCTTCATGTTCTCGGTGCCATCGTTCGCGGCAAGCACCTGACGACGGAACACCAGAGCGATGGCGACCGCGAGGATCGCGATCACTCCGACAACGGCGACCAGCGTGGTGTTGCTCGACGAAAGATCCACCGCTTGTACAGCAAGCGACGACATCCGTCCTCCTTGTAGGCAACCCCTCAGGGCTGAACGGCCCCCGTACTGCCGCACACCGAAGGGTTGAGAATTACGACACAGCGCCAAAGGCCTGGCGCGGTGGGTCACTCTAACGGGTCAACTACCAGACCTGATGACAGGGTGGTCTACGTCATACCCGCCACCGACGGCCGACAGCTCACCGTCTGTGATCGCGGGGACACCTTTTCCCTTGCCCCGCGATCGGACCGGGTCCGCCTCAGATGGCCGAGGCGACGTCCGGATGGATCTCGAAAGCCTTGTCCAGATGCGTGATCCGGAAGATCTTCAGCAGCCGCTCGCGGGTGCAGACCAGCGACAGCGAGCCGTCGTGGGCCTCCATCTTCCGCAGCGCGCCGACCAGTACACCGAGCGCGGCGGAGTCCATGAACTCCACCCTTTCCAGGTCGACGACCAGCTGGTGGTTGCCCGCCTCGATCAGCTGGTCGAGTTTGTCGCGGAGCTTCGGCGCGGCGAACGCGTCGATCTCCCCACCCACCTCGACGACAATGCGCGCGCCTTCCGCGCGCGTCGCCAGCGACAGATCCACTTCGGCCTCCGATCCCGTGAACTGTTGCATTCAACCATGTACGGACCGTGAGTAGGGCCGTGTGCGAAAACTCTTTCATTTCGGTGCATCCCGCGTCGAGCCGACTGTCCAAACTGACGCGTGCATCCGCATTTGCACACTCGTTGCGCATTCGCTCGTGCACTCTCGGATCGCAACCTGTCGATGGTCCTGACTAAGGTCGCAGCGTGAGTGAGGCAGCCGAGATTCTGAAGCGGCTCGCCGCGGGACCGGGCCGCGCCGAGCGGCTGACGCATGTCGAATCGGTGCCACCTCGACTAGGTCAAACGAGTGAATGGCCGCGCTGGTCCCCACCCGAAGTGCTCAGCCAGCTTGCCGATGCCGGCATCACCGCGCCCTGGAGTCATCAGGTCGCGACGGCCGAAGCGGCGTACAGCGGCAAGCATGTCGTGGTCGCCACCGGTACTGCGTCCGGCAAGTCGCTCGGCTACTTGCTGCCGGCACTCGCCACCTTGAGCATCGCGCACGCGGCGTCACCACATCGGCGGACGGCGTCCGTTCTGTACTTGTCCCCCACCAAGGCTTTGGCCCATGACCAGCTGCGCGCGGTATCGGCGTACGACGTCGCCGGGTTGCGTGCGACGACCCTCGACGGCGACTCGGAGCGGACCGAGCGGGACTGGGCCCGCGACCACGCGACCTATGTACTGAGCAACCCGGACATGCTGCACCGGTCCGTCCTGCCGAACCACCAGCGCTGGGCACGGTTCCTCGGATCACTGCAGTACGTGGTGGTCGACGAGTGCCATCACTACCGAGGTGTGTTCGGCGCACACGTCGCTGGAGTCCTGCGCCGGCTGCGGCGGGTCTGTGCGCAGTATGGGGCGCACCCGATCTTCGTCTGCGCTTCGGCGACAGTGGCCGAGCCTGCTGTCTCCGGGGAGCGGTTGACCGGCCTGCCGATGGTCGAGGTCGTGCAGGACGGCTCCCCCCGGGGCGGCATCTCGTTCGGCCTCTGGGAGCCGCCCCTGACCTCCCTCCGTGGCGAGAACGGAGCGCCGGTACGCCGCTCCGCCCCGGCCGAGGTGGCCGACCTACTGACCGACCTGGTGGTGTCGGGCGTCCGAACCGTCGCATTCGTCAGATCTCGCCGGGGAGCCGAGTCCGTCGCGATGACTGCTCGGGCGAACCTCGCTGAGGTCGACCCGGCATTGAGTGAGCAGGTGTCGGCGTACCGGGCGGGCTATCTGCCCGAGGAGCGGCGGCGGCTCGAGAGCATGCTGCAGAGCGGCGAGCTGACTGGAGTGGCCGCGACCAACGCATTGGAGCTCGGCATAGATATAGCCGGGCTGGACGCAGTACTACTGTCCGGCTGGCCGGGGACGCGCGCATCCCTCTGGCAGCAGGCCGGGCGTGCTGGCCGGTCAGGCGGCGACGCACTGGCGCTTCTGGTCGCTAGGGACGACCCACTGGACACCTATCTGGTCCGGCACCCGGCTGCCATCTTCGGGAGGCCGGTCGAGGCGACTGTCTTCAACCCGGAGAACCCGTACATCCTCGGCCCGCAGCTCTGCGCCGCCGCCCAGGAGGTGCCGCTGACTCCGGACGACTACGAGATCTTCGGCGCCACCACCGAGACCGTCATCAAGCAACTCGTCAAACAGGGCCTGCTCCGGGAACGGCCGCACGGCTGGTTCTGGACCCGGCGCGACCGGGCGGTCGACGCGATCGACATCCGCTCGGCGGGCGGCAAGACGGTGCAGATCGTGGAGGACCAGACCGGCCGGCTGCTCGGTACCGTCGACGGCGGCTCGGCACACGCCAGCGTCCACGCCGGCGCGGTCTACGTGCACGCGGGAGAGTCATACCTGGTGCGCACGCTCGACCTGGAGAACCACGCTGCGATCGTCGAGGCTGCGTCGCCGGACTACACGACGTTCGCTCGCGACGTCACCGAGATCAGCATCCTGGCCACGGAGGAGACGCGGCAGTGGGGTGCGGCCGAGCTGTCCCGGGGTTGGGTCCAGGTGACCAACCAGGTGATCTCGTTCCAGCGCAAGCAGCTCGTCACCGGTGATGTGCTCGACGAGCAACCTCTGGATCTGCCCGAGCGGACACTGCGCACCAAGGCGGTGTGGTGGACCATGCCCGACCAGCTCGTCGAGGAGCTCGGGCTGAGCGACGTACCGGGGGCTGCTCATGCGGCCGAGCACGCCTCGATCGGGCTGCTGCCGCTGTTCGCCACCTGCGACCGCTGGGACATCGGCGGCGTCTCGACCGCCAAGCACGCCGACACCGGCCGGCTCACGGTCTTCGTCTACGACGGGCACCCGGGCGGGGCGGGTTTCGCCGAGCACGGGTACGCCGCGGCGCGCGAGTGGTTGACCGCGACACGGGAGGCGATAGCACACTGTGAGTGTGTGGACGGCTGCCCGTCATGCGTACAGTCACCCAAATGTGGGAACGGGAACAACCCGCTCGACAAAGGCGGCGCTGTGGCGCTGCTTACCGCACTTCTTCGCAGTGAGGCCTGAAACCTCCAGCACCAGGCTGCTGGAAGAAAGGCAGCGATCATGCTGGCTCTCGGAATCGTCCTGATCGTCCTTGCCGTCCTCTTCGGCCTGGGCGTCTCGGTCTCGTCCGGCGACTCGACCACGATGTCGGTGTTCGGCGTCGACTTCGGACTCGCCGTCCCCACCCTGTTCTTCCTCGGTGCCGCCGCCGGCATCGCCGTCACCCTCGGCCTGTGGCTGACGAAGAAGGGACTCGGTCGCGGCTACCGCCGGCACCGCGAGGTCCGGCAGCTTCGCCAGCAGGTCGCGACCGTCGAACCTGACACCTCAGCTTCCCCGCAGGCCGACGAAGAGCCGGCCACACCGGTCGGCCGGCACGCCGCGGACCCGGCCGACGACGACCCGGACAGCCGGACCGTCGACGTCGCCGACGGCGAGCGGCTGGCCGCCGAACGGCACATCGTTGCCGACGGCACTGATTCGAAGCAACCGCACTGAGCTGGGCCGCAATGAGCCGGTTTCACCTTTCCCAGAAGGTGAAACCGGCTCAGCCAGGGAACGTGCCCCGAAACGGTTTTCGTTGTAATATCTCGATCCCGGCACAGCCGCCACTCAGCCGCGGCACGGTGCTCACCCAGCCACATATCGATGCCTGATGCAACAATTCCTCGGTGGCAGTTAGTTGCCATTGGCATCAAGTTTCTGCTGATCTCGATAGCCACCTCCAACGGTCCTGTGCACTACTGGTCGTGGCGTCAACGTCGCGTTGAGTCACCGCCGGCCTTCCGGGCCACACCGCCTCCTCATCGGGGGATCGACCCGCAGCTCGCCCCACGCGCAATGGGGTGTCCGTCGCGGTTCCCGGAACCAGGCTCGGCCGCTCTCGCTTCGAGGTCCCGACGACCCGACGCCGCGAGATAGCACGACCTCTGGAGGTTGTCTTGATCATCCGTAGAATGTTGAGTCGCACCGGCGTGGCAGTCCTCGCCGTCAGCGTCGCCCTGGCCACCGCGATCCCCGCTCAGGCGGCGGCTCCGGCCCCGGCCACCCCACCCGGCGTCGAGGTCGGCGTGGTGAAGCAGATCGCGAACCGGGCGGACACCCGGTACTGCCTCACCTTCGTCACGTCGAACAAGGTCCCGATGGCGGTGATGATGGCTTGCGCTCCGGGCAAGGAGGGCAAGACCCAGCAATGGGTGCTCACCGACTCCGGCCAGCTGCAGGTCGCGATGAGCAAGAGCGTCGGTGGCGCCCTTGCGAAGACCGGCGCCTGCCTGGACACCGGTGCCGACCTGGTTACCACGCCGAAGAACGCACCGGTCCTGGTGCTGCCCTGCCGCACCGGTGACGGCCAGAAGTGGAACTACGACGAGTCGTCCGGCTCGTTCGTCAACGCGGCGAACGGAATGGCACTCAGTTCGCTGCTCGGCAAGGGCGTGAAGAAGCAGGCCCAGCCGACCGGTATCCAGTCGGCCAGCGGGGCGAAGTACCAGGGCTGGAGCGCACTGCCGCTGCCGGGTCTGGACATCCTCGGCGCTGTCCTGGCACTCGTGAACGCACTGCTGGCATCGCTGGGCCTGGCCCTGCCGCTGCCGATCGCGAACGCCGCGTCGAGCCTGTTCAGCCTGCTGCAGGCGAAGACCCCGGTACCGGCCCAGATGACGACTCTGCCCAAGCAGATGATGCAGCTGGCCCAGAAGTAACGAGGAGGATCCTCAGCCACACAGAGGAGGGCCGGTCCCGAGATACTCGGGACCGGCCCCTTCCTTTCGGTTCATGAACCGCGGTGGTCAGATTCTCAGTGATAGGCGATCCGCTGCTTGCGCGTCAGCGGAGGAGCCCGGTCAGCGGTTCACCACCAACAGCCGTGGTGGCAGTGCCAGTAGTAGTAGCAGTCATCCAGCAGGCCGTGGAGAAGTCCGAGCAACATGTTCTTCACCTCCGCTTCCGTTGATCCGATCGGTGCTGACGCTACCTCGCGATCTCACGTTCTGTATCTACCTCGCTACCCTTTGTCATTCAACCGCGAGGGCACTTTAACTCTTCCGCAATGCGCGCCGCCCGGATCGGACTTGACAGCCGCCGGCCGCCGCTGGATGTGGCCGAGGGCAACAGTCCGGAGGTTGGAAAGTTACAAAGTTTCGCTTCGGGTCGTAGAAAAGTCTTCACAAAGTTCCCGCCGAGTGCCAAGGTGAACCGGCACCGGCTGCACCGACCCCCGCAAGGAGCCCCTGATGCGACGTATCCCGCGTATGTTCCGGCTGGCCGTCCTCGGAACGGCCGCCACCGTGCTGCTGACCGGCTGCCTCGGCTCGTCGGACTCCGGCAGCGGCGACCAGGACGCGAACCGCAACTCCGACGCCAAGAAGGTCGAGCTGGTGATCGGCTCGAACTCCGTGAAGGGCGGCAAAAGCAGCGCCGGCGCCGAGTTCACCGAGGACGTGCTGATCCCCAAGTTCGTCGAGGCGCAGAAGGCCAAGGGCGTCGACGTCACGGTGAAGTTCCAGGGCGACGGCTCCGACGACGAGGTCTACAAGCAGAAGCTCGCGCTCAGCCTGTCGAACAAGGCCGGCCCGGACCTGTTCAGCATCGACGGCATCTGGGTCGGCGAGTTCGCCCAGGCCGGCTACATCAAGCCGCTCACCGACACGGTCGGCGACGCCGCCAAGGTCGACGGCTGGGACGGCTGGAAGCAGATCCCCGATTCGGTCCAGCAGCTCGGCAGCTTCGACGGCGAGCGGTACGGCGTACCGGGTGGAACCGACGGGCGGGTCCTGTACTTCAACAAGAAGCTCTTCGCGCAGGCCGGGCTGCCGGCCGACTGGCAGCCAAAGTCGTGGGACGACATCACCGCGGCCGGCCAGGCGCTGAAGAAGCTGCCCGGGGTGACACCGATCCAGATCAACGCCGGTACCGCGATGGGCGAGGCGACCACGATGCAGGGCACCCTGCCGCTCCTGGTGGGCACCGGCGCGACCATCAACACCGACGGCAAGTGGCTGGGCAACACCCCGCAGATCCGCCAGGTGCTCGACTTCTACAAGTCGATCTACAGCACCGGTCTGGGCGATCCGATCCTGCAGCGCGAGGCCAAGGGCCGGGACAAGTCGTTCGCCGAGTTCGCCGCCAACAAGATCGGCATCCTGCTCGAGGGCGACTACTTCTGGCGCAGCGTCGTCGAGCCCAAGGCCGGCGTCGCGAAGATGGCTGACCGCGACAGCGCCGTCGGCTACGCGCTGATCCCAGCCAGCAAGCCCGGTGCCGGCGTCAAGGGCCAGGACTTCGTCTCGATGTCCGGTGGTGGCGCGACCGCGATCAACCCGAACACCAAGTTCCCCCAGCAGGCCTGGGAGCTACTGCAGTTCATGAACTCGGCCGAGATGGTCAAGGCGTCACTGGCCGGGGCTGCCAAGATCACCCAGCGGACGGACGTCAACACCGAGGTACTGGCCAGCGACCCGATGCTGACCTTCGTCGCCACGAAGGTGCTGCCGCTGACGCAGTACCGGCCGGGCCTGGCGGAGTACCCGAAGATCTCGGCCGCGCTGCAGCAGGCGACCGCGGACGTGGTCGGCGGCAAAACCACCGACGCGGCGGCGAAGAGCTACCAGACGGCAGTCGAGGCCGCCGCGGGTAGCAAGGACAAGGTCACCAGCAACTAATGGCTTCCGTCACCGAACCCGTGCCGGGCCGCCCGGCGCGGGTCCGCGGTCCGGCCCAGGACGTGGCGGGGCTCGGCATCGGCCGGGCCCTTGGCTTCGTGGCGCCGGCGCTGCTGCTGATCGGGGCCTTCCTGGTCTTCCCGGCGATCTGGACGATCTACATCGGCATCACGAACTACCGGCTGACCGGTGTCGAGGCCGTGTCGCCGTCGATCGTCGGGCTGTCGAACTACACCAAGGCGCTCAACGACGCCCTGTTCCACAACGCGTTGTGGCTGACGCTGCTGTTCGTGCTCGGCTCGGCGATCATCGGGCAGAACATCCTCGGCTTTGCGCTCGCCTGGACGATGCGCCGGGCCCGCCCGGCTGTACGGCGTACCGTGGAAGGCCTTGTTCTGCTGGCCTGGATCCTGCCATCCACCGTCGTCGCGTACTTGTGGATCGCGTTCTTCGACCGGGACACCGGCACGTTGAACAGCATCCTCGGGACGCAGGGCACGGCCTGGCTGATCGACTACCCGATGGTCTGCCTGGTGCTGTTCAACACCTGGCGCGGTACGGCGTTCTCGATGATGCTCTACTCGTCCGCGCTGCAAGCGGTACCACCGTCGCAGCTCGAGTCGGCGCGGATGGTCGGGGCGTCGGGCTGGCAGACGCTGCGGGACATCGTGTTCCCGCACATCCGCGGGCACGTGCTGACCAACACGCTGCTGATCTCGCTGTGGACCGCGAACGACTTCTCGCCGTTCCTGCTCACCAAGGGCGGACCGAACCACGAGTCGGAGACCGTGCCGGTCTACATCTACAACGTCGCGCTGCAAGGCGGTGAGCTCGGCTACTCGTCGGCGATCTCGTTCCTGCTGCTGATCGCGAACCTGCTCGTCGCCTTGCTCTACCTGCGACTGCTGCGGAGGCGCTCATGAACCCCGCCTACGTCGTCCGCCGGATCGGCTTCTACGTGATGATCTGCGTCATCACGCTGTTCTTCGCCGTACCGATGCTGTGGATCGCCTCGGCGCCGTTCGACTCGTCGCCGGGACTCGGGGTGCACTGGCCGGACTGGACGCTCGACAACGTCCGCAAGACGTTCGAGCATCCGTATGCGCTGCACTCGATGGTCAACTCGCTGCTGATCTGCGGTACTACGGCTGTTGCGGTGACTGTGTTCGCGGCGCTGGCGAGCTATGCGCTGTCGCGGGTGCGGATCCCGGGCCGGGACGCCTTGCTGTACGGGCTTCTGCTGCTGTCGTCCGTGGTCACCGGGACCGCGGCGATGGTGCCGATCTTCGTGATGATGTTCCAGCTCGGGCTGATCGACTCGCGGTTCGGGGTCGCGCTGGTGATGACCGGCGGGTTGTTGCCTGCGGCCATCTTCATCCTGAAGGACTTCGTCGACGCGGTGCCGAAGTCGTACGAGGAGTCCGCCCGGGTCTTCGGTGCGTCGCCGCTGCAGATCCTGCGGGACGTGGTGCTGCCGGTGGCCCGGCCGGGGCTGGCGACCATCCTGGTCTGGGCGTTCGTGAACTCGTGGGGCAACTTCCTGGTGCCCTTCCTGCTGATCCGGTCGATCGAGCTGCAGCCGGGGCCGGTACTGATGCAGACCTTCACCGACGAAGGTGGCAGCGTCAATCTGCAGGTTCTGCCGGTGTTCTCGCTGCTGTTCTCGATCCCGGTCGTCGTGCTGTATCTGCTGGTGAACTCGCGCTATGGGTTCCGCTTCCATGGAGGGATCAAGAGCTGATGGCCGGTATCGACATCGAAGGCCTGGCGACCGTCTACCCGAACGGCGTCCGCGCCGTCGACGGACTCGACCTGACCGTCGCCGACGGCGAGTTCTTCGCACTGCTCGGTCCGTCGGGGTGCGGCAAGACGACGCTGCTGCGGACCATCGCCGGGCTTGAGTCCGCGACCGAGGGGTCGGTCCGGATCGACGCGGCCGACGTGACGCGACTCGAGCCAGGCAAGCGCGGGGTGGCGATGGTCTTCCAGGACTACGCGCTCTTCCCGCACATGAGCGTCTCGGAGAACATCACCTATCCCTTGAAGGTACGCCGGGTCGCCGCCGCTACTCGTTCTGCGGTTGCTTCGCGCACAGCGGGCGAGCTGTCGTTGCAGGGGTTGCTCGAGCGGCGCCCCGGGCAGCTGTCGGGTGGTCAGCAGCAGCGGGTCGCGCTGGCTCGCGCGATTGCCTCCGAAGGCAAGGTGTTGTTGCTTGACGAACCGTTGTCCAATCTGGATGCACGGCTACGGCTCGAGGCTCGTACGTTCCTGAAGAAGCTGCAGCGGGATCTGGGCATCACCACCGTCTTCGTCACCCACGACCAGGCCGAGGCGCTGGCGCTCGCCGACCGGATCGCGGTGATGCAGTCCGGCAAGCTCCGGCAACTCGGCACCCCACGCGAAGTCTTCGCCCGTCCCGCCAACACCTTCGTCGCGAACTTCATCGGCTCGACACCGATGAACTTGCTTCCGGGAGTGGTTTCGGCCGGCGGTTCGGTCTCGCTGGCGGGCGGGTCGTTGCCTGCAGCAACATCGGCCGTGCCGACGGGTGCCGAGGTGACCGTTGGCATCCGGCCGGAATACCTGACCTTGTCCACTGGCGATGTGTCCGGCCCATCCATCCGTGGGTCGGTGGTGGTGGCGGAGAACCTCGGCACCATGTCTCTGGTCAGCGTCGAGTGCGACGGGGTCCTCATCGGGGTGACGGTGCCGGAGGAGGATGAGCCTGCGCCGGATACTCCCGTAGTACTGACTGCTCCCGCACAGCGGGTTCTCCTGTACGACCGTGAGTCCGGCGAACTGCTGGCTCGGCAACCGGCTGTCGTCGGCTGATGGCGATCACGACGTACCGGCAGCGCTGGACGCTGGACGACCGGGCCGCCTCGGTCTGGCACTCGCTGCCAGTCGACATCCCTGCTGGCTGCCCCGGGCTACTGGTCACTCTGACCGTCCCCGATGTAGAGGGCGCGGTGATCGACCTTGGTTGTGAGGGAGCCGGCGGATGGCGCGGGTGGTCCGGTGGCGCACGGCAGACCTTTGCCATCACCCCCACTGCCGCCACACCTGGCTATGTGGCCGGTGAGCTGGAGGAGGGCACCTGGTTCGTGGTGATCGGGCTGCATCGGGTTCCGGTCGATGGGGTCGAGTTGGTGGTCGAGGCGGTCACTGGGCCTGTCTCGGTGATCCCGGGACTGGACGAGTACGTGGCGTTGACGGGTGCTGTCGGCGTACCGGCTCGTCCGCCGCGGCGGGTGCTGCCTGCTGCCGACGGGCTTCGGTGGGTGGCGGGTGACTTCCATGCGCACTCACTGCACTCGGACGGCTCGACACCGATCGCCAACCTCGCCTCCCTCGGGGTGTCGGCCGGGCTGGACGTCATGGCGATCACCGACCACAACACCGAGGCGCACCACGCGGAGCTGGCAGGGTTGAGCCGGCAGTTCGGCATCGGGCTGATCCCCGGCCAAGAGGTCACCACAGACACCGGCCACGCGAACGCCTTCGGAGCTATCGGCGTCATCGACTTCCGCCAACCGGCGTCAACCTGGGTGACAGGGGTAGCCCGCCGCGGCGGGCTACTCTCCATCAACCACCCTCTAGGCGGCGACTGCTCCTGGCGCCAGCCCCTCCCGGAACACCCGCCACTGGCCGAGATCTGGCACTCCTCCTGGCTAGACCATCGCTGGGGCGGCCCAGTCGCCTGGTGGCAGGCCTGGGGCCTCGGCACCACGCCCATCGGCGGCAGCGACTATCACAACCCGTCGTCACTGACCACGCCCGGAATCCCCACCACCTGGATCGCCATCGACGCCTCAGCCGAAGGCCCCGACGAACTGGTCCCCGCCGTCCTCGAAGGCCTAGCCGCCGGCCGCACCGCAATCTCCGCCGGCTACGACGCCCCGCTAGTCCTCCACAACGGCAACGAACTAGTAGTAGTCGACGCCCCCAACACCCTCCTACTAACCCCCGACGGCACCCCCCACCCCATCCGCTCCCCCTACGAGTCCATCCCCGCCCCCACCGACCCCGGCACAGCCCTCCTCACCCACGACAACCGCTTCCTCTCGCTGACCAGCTGATACCGGAAGTGCCTCTGCCGTACTGCCGTGGGTCGGCGCTGGGGCTGGGGTTGGTGGAGGCGGGGACCGTGTGGTCGCGATCTGGTCGCAATCTGGTAGAGATGTCGCGTTGATGTGGACGCGCTGAGTTTCAGGGCTCCATGATCTGGAACCGACGTCATGCTCATCTCCTCCCGGACACACTTCCCCGGTGCCCGGACGGTCCCCCGGAGGCTCGTTTGCAAGACCGCATCCGGCTGTTGCTGGTCGACGACCAGATCCTCAGCCGAGGCGTGCTCAGAAGCGGTCTGGAACGCGAGCAGGACCTGGAGGTGGTCGCCGAGCTCCGCCGCTCCGACGACGTGGTCGGCGCCGCGAAACAGCACCGCGCCAACGTCGCCCTGCTCGACGCCGCCGGCCCTGGCGCCAACAGCCTCAGCGTCACCAGCCGGCTGCGCACCTCGATGCCGGAGTGCCGCGTCGTCATCCTCACCACGTACGGCCGACCCGGCCACCTCCGCCGCGGCCTGGAAGCCGGCGCCAAAGGCTTCGCCCTCAAAGGCAGCCCCGCACCCCAACTCGCCGACGCCGTCCGCCGGGTCCACCTCGGCCTGCGCGTCGTCGACGCCAACCTCGCCGCCGAAACCCTCCGGTACGCCGACAGCCCCCTCAACGACGGCGAAACCGAAACCCTCCGTGCGGCCCGCGAAGGCGGCACCATCGCCCTGATGGCCCGCAACCTCCAGGTCTCCGAACGCGTGGTCCGCACCCGCCTCTGGTCCGCCATCGGCAAAACCGGCGCCCGCACCCGAGCCGACGCCATCCAAACCGCCGAACAAAACGGCTGGCTCCTCGACTGACCACCCCGCAACCACCACGACTGCCTCGCGTGGGCCGGCTCGGTGATGTCGGTGGGTGGGTTATTGACGGTAGGTGTTGGTCTCGGTGCCTAGGACGTTGAGGAGGGCCAAGGCTTCGGCGTCGCGGGAGCCGGCTGGGGCGCTGTAGAGGACCAGGTGCTGGTCGCGGTCGGTCAGGGCGAGTGAGTCGCAGTCGACGGTGATGGCGCCGACGACCGGGTGGTGGAAGGTCTTCGTGAGCATCTGGGTGGCTTGTACGTCGTGCCGCTCCCAGAGCCGGGCGAACTCGGAACTGCCGGCCCGCAACTCCTCGACCAGCCCGGTCACCGCGGGGTCGGCCGGATAGCGGGCGAAGGCGGACCGTAGTTCCATCACGACGTTCTGCCGGAACTCCACCACGTCGGAGACGCCGTAGAGCATCACACCGTCGTCGTGGGTCGGCGTGAGGAAGGCGCGGCGGGCGAGATTGCGGTCGTGGGGAGACCGCTCGGCGAAGTCCTCCATCAGCGCTGCGGCGAGGTCGTTCCACGCAAGTACCTCGAACAGGGCGGACGTCACGAACCCCGCCGTCTGCGGGAGGCGTTCCAGGAGCGTGAGGATGCTTGGGCGGACATCGCGTCGGTGCAGTCCGGTGCGACTGGGCGCAGTACCGGCGAGCACGTGAAGGTGATCGGACTCGGCGTCCGTGAGCCGCAACGCGCCCGCGATCCCAGCAAGTACCTCGCCGGACGGACGCGGCGCCCGGCCCTGCTCGAGTCGCACGTAGTACTCGGTGGAGATGTGCGCGAGAACCGCAACCTCCTCCCGGCGAAGGCCAGGCGTCCGACGCCGCGCCCCCGACGGCAGCCCCACATCCTCCGGCCGGAGGCGCTCGCGGCGACTCCGGAGGAACGCTCCGAGCTCCTGCTTGTCCATACCCCCAGTCTGCCCGCTGTCCCGGGGCGGATCCTGGTACAGCCTGTGCCTGTATCCGGATCGGCTAACGCCCGACGCTGGCGATATGACCACGAATTTCGACAACACACCCATCGGCCTCCTCAACGGCAAGGTCGTGTTCATCACGGGAGCCAGCCGCGGCATCGGGGCGGCCGCGGCGCGGCTGTTCGCGTCGGAGGGGGCTGCCGTCGTGCTTGCGTCCCGCAGTACCGACGTCCTCCAGAAGATCGTCGGTGAGATCCGCGCTGACGGCGGCGTCGCGGATGCCGTGACCGTGGACCTCGCCGACCGGGCCAGCATTCGCGCGGCGATCGACCGGGTCGACGAGTTGCACGGACGGCTCGACGGCGCGTTCAACAACGGCGCGGCGATCCAGCACCGGCCCGGCCCGCTCGACACGACCACCGACGAGGACATCGAGGAACAGTTCGAGGTGAACTTCCGGGCGCATTGGGCCGCGATGAACGCCGAGTACGCGCTGATGCGACGAGGCGGTGGCGGAGCGATCGTCAACACCTCCAGCATCGGCAGCCGCCGCGCGAACCCAGCCCTCCCCGCGTACGGCGCGATGAAGCGCGCACTCAACAGCATCACCGAGACAGCCGCCGTAACCTGGGCCCCGCAGGGTATCCGCGTCAACGGCATCACTCCCGGCGGCACGGCGACAGAGATGATCGACACCTGGGAAGCAGCCACCCCAGGAGTCATCGACCGCATCAACGCAAGCACCCCACTCGGCCGGATGGCCGACCCCCGCGAGATCGCCGAACTAGCCGCCTGGCTACTCAGCGACCGCGCCTCAGTGGTAACCGGCGCCATCATCCCCATAGACGGCGCCGCCGGCGCCTGACCGAGTTCCCCGGGCCGGCCATGGCCAGGACGGCGGCCGGGGCAGAGTGGGTCAGGACGGGAGTTGGGACCAGAGCCAGGTTGGGCCGGTGGAGTGGGCGCCTAGGGGGTCTAGGCGGGTGCGGAGGCCTCGGTCGGCGGTTACTACGGTGATGGGGCGGTTGTTGTTTTGGGCAACGGCTTTGGTTACTAGGTCGACTATGGCGTCGTCGCCTGAGGCTGGGGCTAGGACTATTTGTAGGTCGGGGAAGAGTGGGTCGGGGGTGGATTCGACGGCGGCTTTGGCTGCTCCCTCCAGGACTACGACTATCTCGGTCGGGGTGTCGAGTTGGGATGGGAGGGTTTGCAGTTTGGTGAGGAGGCGGCGGGCTGCGCCTGGGCGGTCGCGCCACCAGCCGTCAGGGCGGGAGCCGACCACGTTCGCGGCGTCCACCACCAGCAGTTCAGTCGAGTCATCCGTCACCCGGCCAGTCTCCTCCTCCGATCGGTCCGGCGCCTCCTCCTCCGATCGGTCCGGCGCGGGCTTCGCTGGTCAGTAGCGGCATGCTGAGGGCCCCTAGGTGGAGTCTCACTGTGACTGCCACCGTGACCGTGTCTCCGTCGGCATGGCAGTACTTCAACGTGGCTCCTTGGGTGTTGGCGATTCGGGTGGCGGTGGTGCATGCGTGGTCGGGGGTGGATTGGTGGGCTTGGGCTGCGCTGAGGGCTGCCAGGTCAGCGGCGGTGTCGGCTCGGTGGTGGCCGATTGATACCGCTGACCAGAGAACTCCCATCATGGAGGCGCCGAGTAGGACGGCTGCGATGCCGAGGGACAGGAGGGTGGCGCTACCGCGGTCTGTTCTGTCAGTCATCGGACTGGGCTGGTTCGGCTTGGATGATGGCGGTGGCTTTGGGGTTTGGGTGGGGTAGGGCGGCGAGGAGGCCGCGCGGTTTGGAGGGGGTGGCGGCGACTTCGACGTGGATGGTGACGTCTTGTCGGGTGATGGTGATGGTTGCGCCTGGTGGAGCTGCGCGTTCACCCAAGCGGCGGGCCGACTCGACGGACTCGCCGCGGGCGACGGCTCGGGCCGTGTCTCGGGCTGCGTCGATGCAACGGACATTGGTGATCACCGTGCCGACCAGCCAGAGGCCGAGGGCAAGGACAGCAAGTAGTACAGGGAAAACGAAGGCGGCTTCGGCTGTGACGGAGCCGTGTTCGTCTCGGGTTCGCATGCGGCGGGTCCTTCCAGGCGGTGGGCCGGCCGCGGCGGTGAGGGGAGGCGCCGCGGCCGGAGGGGCTACTGCATCGCGTCAGAGTTGCACGCCGTCCACACCCGCAGCCTTCAGCGCGTAGTTGATGATTGCCTTGAGCAACGTCAGCATCGCCGGCGACTTGAAGAGCGCGATGAGGATGCCGCCGATCCCGCAGGCCGCGACCATCGTCACGGCGTACTCCGCGGTGGCGGCGCCGCGCTCGGTGCGCTTGCGGGATCGGCGAGCGGGTACCAGCGCCTTGGACATGTCGAACCTCCTGATCTGCCGTCCGGCTGCTCCGGCGCGGCTTACTGACAACATGCCGTCGCCGGAAGCCTTGCAGAAAAGGAGTTTTCAGCCTGGGGACAACTACCGGCCGTCGACCGCAGCCAGGTGGGTGAGGTGCTCGGCGGTCAGTTGGATCCGGGCCGCCGCCACGTTCTCTTCGAGGTGTTCGGCCGACTTCGTTCCAGGTATCGGGACCACCACGGGCGAGCGATGCAGCAACCATGCAAGAGAGATCTGGGTCGGCGTAGCATCCAGTTCGGTGGCGATATCGGCCAGTGTCCGCGAGGAGGCATGGTCGCCGTTCGCGACTGGGAGCCAGGGGATGAAGGCTATTGATTGCTCTGAGCAATGAGCTAGGACGGCGTCGTGTTCGCGGTCGGTCAGGTTGTACCGGTTCTGCACGCTGACCACGTCGATCACCCGGCGCGCCTCCTCCAATTGCGCGACCGTCACCTCGGACAGGCCGACGTGCCTGACCTTGCCTTCGGCCTGGAGTTGCGCCATAGCCCCCAGTTGATCCTCGAAAGGCACGGTCGGATCGATCCGGTGCAGTTGCAGCAGATCGATCCGCTCCACCTTCAACCGCCGAAGCGACAGTTCAGCCGCCTGGCGCAGGTACTCCGGGCGCCCCAAGGGCGTCCACTCGTTCGGCGAGGGTCGCGTCCGTCCGACCTTCGTGGCGATCACCAGACCGTCGGCATACGGATACAGGGCCTCGGCCAGCAGCTCCTCGTTGGCGCCGACGCCGTAGGAGTCTGCGGTGTCGATGAAGTTCACGCCCAGCTCGACGGCACGCCGCGCCACCCTGATCGCATCGGTACGGTCCGCGGCCGGCCGGAACCCGGTCAGCCGCATCGCGCCGAACCCGAGCCTGCGTACCTCCAACTCGCCGATCCTCATCGTTGACTGAACTGATCGCGCTGATTCCAGAGTCATGCCGACAGACTCGCCGCGATCAGGCGCTCTTCTGCAATGATTTAGCCACCACTAAATCGACAAGGCGACAGAGATGCTGACGATCACCTTCACCGTCGAGGACCTCGCCCGCACGCGGCTCGCGGTCTCGCCGCTGTGGGAGGTCGTCGCGAGCATCCGGTTGCTGAAGACTCCGCGTTCGCAGACGTTCCATCGGCGCTGGGCCGAGACGACGACCGAGCGGATCAACCGATCAGGTGTTGACCTCGGGCTGCTCTTCGAGCTGATCGATCCGCGCGTCTGGTACCTCGCCGACTTCCTCACTCCACCGCCGCGGACTCCCGTACCCGACCTGGCCACGGATCTGAGCGCCTTGCGCCGAGTCCCCACCGACCAGCTCCGCGCCGATCTCGACGTCCTCGCCTACGCCTGGAAGAACCCGATCGGCTCTCTCGACGAGGTCACCCTCCCCCGCAGGAGCAGGAGGACGAGTGTGCGCGGTAGGGCGAGCGCCATGCCGACGGCTGCGATCGCGGAGCTGTACGTCGATCCGCGGGGTGGCGTCGAGCGGCTTGCCGGGCAGGTACAGGCGTACTGGGAGATGGCGATCGCTCCGCATTGGGGGCGGATCCGGGCGCTGCTCGAAGGCGATCTGCTCTATCGCGGGCGGAAGCTCGGTCAGGCGGGGCATGCCGGACTGTTCGACGATCTCGCCGACACCGTGAAGTGGCGTGATGGGTCGCTGCAGATCAAGCACCGGCGCTTCAAGGGTGTGCGGCAGCTGGCCGGTGAGGGGCTGCTGATGACGCCGTCCGCCTTCGTCTGGCCGACCGTGTACTCGAGCACGATCCCGCCATGGCAGCCGACGCTGACCTATCCGGCACGTGGAGTGGCGACGCTCTGGAGCGACCCGGTACGCAGTACGTCGGGGAACGCGCCGGTACGCAGCACCTCGGCCGGGGTGGCTGCGGTACTGGGTCGGTCTCGTGCTGAGTTGCTGGCGTTGCTCGGCTCGCCGCGGTCGACGACCGAACTTGCCGCGCGCATCGGGTTGACCGCCGGTGGCGTCTCGCAGCACTTGAGCGCGTTGCGGGCAGGAGGGCTCGTCACCCCGCATCGGGTGGGACGGGTTGTTCTGTATGCGCGGACGTCGGCGGCGGAGGCTCTGCTCGAGGCAGCCGAACAGGGCGACTGAGGAACGGCCGGTACGCGCGGGTTAGCGTGATCGGCATGTTTGTCCTGGAGCTGACCTATACCGTGCCGCTCGACCGCGTCGATGGGTTCATGGCGGATCACCTGAGCTGGGTGAAGGCGCAGTACGACGCGGGTGTGTTTCTGGCGTCGGGGCGTAAGGAGCCGCGAGATGGTGGGGTGATCCTGGCCGTTGGCGATGATCGGGCTGCGATGGAGGAACTGGTGGCCGGCGATCCGTTCTCGGTTGCGGGGGTCTGTGAGTACAGGGTCACCCAGTTTCTTGCGACGAATGTCGCCGCGGCGCTGGAGCCATACCGGGAGAAGCCGTCAGCCTAGGAAGCTGAGCAGGCCGGACAGCGAGCTGGCGATGGTGGGGACGATGCCCAGCAGCATGAACGCTGGGAGGAAGCACAGGCCGAGCGGGACGACCGAGCGGGATTCGACCGCACGGGCATGGGCTTCGGCGGACCAGCGGCGGGATTGACGGACGTCGTCAGCTTGGTGTTCGAGGATCTTTGCGAGTGGGGCGCCGGAGCGGAGGGCTCGTTGGGTGGCGCGGGCGAAGGCTGCGCAGGACGGCTCTTTGAGGAGGGTGGACCACGCGTCGATCGGGTCGGCGCCTAGGTTCATGCGGCCCTCGACCTCGGTAAGGAGGTCGGCCAGTGGGCCGCCGAGGGATTTGGCGACGACGCTGATCGCGGCTTGGGGCGGTCGACCGGCTCTTAGGCAGGCGGCTAGTAGGTCGACCGCTAGAGGGAGGTCGGCGGTTAGGCGCGCCGCTCGTTGGCGGGTAGCTGCGGGTTCCAGTCGGCTGAGGGCTATCGGGGTCGCGAAGAACGCGACGGCTGCTGGGACTACGCCAGTTGGGATGCCGAGCAGGAGGAGCAGGGCGGCTGCGGCGATGGTGGCGGTCGTGAGGTGGAGCCGTCGGGTGGCTGGCGGTACCTCGTTTGTTTTTGCGAGATTGAAGGGCCAGCGGGTGCCGAGCGGACGATGTCTCGCGAGTCGGCGGCGACACGGTGGGCTTGGTAGGAGCAGTACTGCTGCAAGAGCTGCTGCGAGGGCGGGGAGAACAGGTTCGGTCATCGCATTCCAAGGCTGGGTGGTTTGGTTTGGGTGTTGGTCCAGTGCAGGCCGAGGGTGGAGAGGGTCAGACCTAGGGCTAGGCAGAGCCAGCCGGGTGGGGTCTGGGTCAGGAAGGCCAGGGGGTTGGCGCCTAGGGCATAGCCGAGAGCTGTGCCGAAGAGGGGCAGGACGGCCAGCAGGCGGGCGGTGGCTCGAGGGCCGGCCATGCCGGTCAGGATTTGATGGCGGATGGATTCGTCGGCGCGGAGGGAGTCGGCCAGGCGTTCGGTGATGACGGCGAAGGCTGCGCCGGATTCATCGGCTACTCGCCAGGCTGCGGCCAGCGCTCGGAGGCCTTCTGCTCCTGGGGTTTCGGCGATCAGTTCCAGGAGCGAAGGGACGTCGCCGCCTAGCTTGGCGGCTGCTGAGGCGACCTGGAGGTCTGGGCAGACTGTGGCGGCGCCTTCCAGCGCTGCTGCTGGTGGGCGGCCGGCGGTCAGTTCGGCTGAGAGGACGTCGCAGGCTTCGATCACGGTGGCTCGGCGGGCCGTTGCCATCCGGGCTTTGGCGGATCGGGTGCGTTGGCTGGCTACTACCAAAGCGACGACGCCGATGGTCAGCGCAGTCACCACTATCGACGGGTCGGTCGATAGTGCGAGCAAGATGCTGAGGGCAACGATCACTGCCAGCGCCCCAAGTCGGCGAGTGCTTGATTGGGCGAAAGCCCCACCGCCGCCAGACAGCTGTGACTGACTGCGTGGTCGCGGGGGTGGTGCGCTGAGACGGTGGAGAGCTCGGCTTGGGGTCGGGAGCAGTGTGAGGACGGTGACCGAAGCGAGCAGAGCTGTCAGGGTTCGCATCAGGCTGCTCCGGCTAGGTGGTGGGTGAGGAGAGTGGCGGCTTGGTGGAGCTTGGGTGGGCCGGCGGGGAGGAACTCGATGGCGGGGACGGCTATGGCTTGACCGGTGGGGGTGCGGGTGATTGCCCGGATTTCGGTGATTCGGCGGGTGCCGTTGAGGGTGCGGGTCAGGTGGATTACGGCGTGCAGGGCTGAGGAGATTTGGCTGTGGATGGCTTCGCGGGTCAGGCCGGCCATGGCGCCGAGGGCTTCGAGACGGGCGGGGACGTCGGCGGCGGAGTTGGCGTGGACTGTGCCGCAGCCACCTTCGTGGCCGGTGTTGAGGGCGCTCAGGAGGTCTACTACTTCGGCGCCTCGGACTTCGCCTACGACCAGGCGGTCTGGGCGCATTCGGAGGGCTTGGCCGACCAGGTCGCGGAGGGAGATCTCGCCGGCGCCTTCCACGTTGGGTGGGCGAGCCTCGAGGCGGACGACGTGGGGATGGTCGGGGTAGAGCTCGGACGCGTCCTCGACCAGGACCAGGCGTTCGGATGGATCTACCAGTGAGAGCAGGGAATTGAGAAGTGTGGTCTTTCCTGTGCCGGTGCCGCCGCTGATCAGGAAGGCGACGCGGGCGTCGAGGAGGTCTCGGAGTACGGAGGCGCCGCTTGCGGGGACGGAGCCTGCGGTGACCAGGTCGTCGAGGGTGAAGACCTTTCGGGAGGGGACTCGGAGGGAGAGGCAGGTGCCGGGGGCGGCGATCGGTGAGAGGACGGCGTGGAAGCGGGTGCCGTCGGGAAGGCGGACGTCGACGTACGGGGTGGCGTCGTCGAGGCGGCGGCCGGCAGCGGCGGCCAGGCGGGTTGCCAGGCGACGTACGGCTGTTTCGTCACCTGTTCGCAGGTGGATGCGTTCGAGGCCCGAACCGCGGTCGACGTAGACCTCGTTGGGGCCGTTCACGAGGATGTCGGTGATGCCGGACTCGGACAGCAAGCCGTCGAGCGGGCCGGCGCCCATCGCCTCGCGATGGAGGGCGGCGACGACGGCCAGCACGATCGAGTCGCCGACCAGGGCGCCGTCGACACGGAGGGCAGCAGCCACTAGAGCCGGGGTTGGCTCAGATCCCTTCTCTGCAAGGGTTCTGCGGACGCGCTCGAGGAGTTCGGGTGAGACGGTCATGCGGCGAGCAAGTCGTAGAGGCCGAACAGGTCGAGTACTTCGTTTGCCGCTCGGCCCAACGCGCTTCGAGGTCGTGGGTCGAAGCGGCCGTCGTCGAGTGCTGTCGCCAGGTCTCGCTCGAATCCGAGCTTGGCGGCCAGGGGCAACGACAGATGGTCGGCGACATCGAGGGCGGAGAGACCATTGAGTCCAGGCTCGCGGGCGACCACTCGCAGGTCGTGGGCGACCTCCCTCAACGGAGCCACTAGTCGAGCTGCGGCGGCGCAGGAACGCACGTCGCGTGGGACGACCACTAGCGTCGAGGTTGCTCGGACGAAGGCTTCTTCTGCTGCCGGGTCAGGGCGGCGCGGGAGGTCGACGACGACCAGGTCGCTGCTGCGTTGGGCGGCGCCGAGCACTGAGCGCATCGCCTCTGGTGGCAGGGCTGTCACGTCGGAGCGGTCCCAGGACAAGACGGCTAGGCCGTCGACCGAGGGGAGGGCGGCTCGTAGGGCGCTGGCGCTGACGCGGCCGGCGGCGTTGAGGAGGGCGGGCCAGCGGGAGCCTTCGTAGTGTTCGGTGCCGAGGACCAATTCGATCCCGCCGCCCAGGGGGTCGCCGTCGATGAGGATGCTGCGCAGACCTCGGCGGCCGGCGGTGATGGCGAGAGCTGCCGCCAGAGTGGTGGCGCCTGCGCCGCCACAGCCGCCGACGATGGCGAGGGTGATGGCTGTTCGGGTGCTGCCGTCCAGTGCGTCGGAGAGTTTGGCGCTGAGCTCGCCTTCGTCGGTCGGTAGGACGAAGGCGCCTTCGGCGCCGATCGCGAGCGCGAGGCGATAGGCGTCGGGGGCGTCTGCTGGGAGCCGGGCTGGGTTGGTGGGTGGGCGGGTGGCGAGCAGGACGGCTGGGCGGCGGGGAGGTTGGGTGCGGGCGAGGGGCTCGGCCAGGTCGTCGCCTACTACGACGAGGACGGCTGTCTGCCAGTTGCGGCGGAGGCCGAGGAGGTCGCGCTCGACCTGCGGGACCACCTCGGCGGCGGCGGCGAGGCGGAGCAGGTCGTCGAGCAGGAACTCGTCGGCGGTGGCGAGCAGAACGGTTGGCCGGGGCGTCGACGAGAGCGTCGGCTGGGGCGTCGGCGAGCGCGTCAGCGATGGCGTCGATGAGCGGCTCGGCTGAGGCGTCGACGAGCGGGTCGGCTGGAGCGTCGACGAGTGCGTCGGCTGAGGCATCGATGAGTGCGTCGGCTGAGGCATCGACGAGCGTCTCGGCTGGGGTGTCGGCGAGTGGGTCGGCGGTGGCGTTGATGCGGGTGTGCTTGCGGGCGTCAGTACGGGGGACGGGGTGCGGGTTGGGAGGAGGTTGTTCATGCCTTAGAAGGTGCCGTCGTTCGGGCGTGCGGCCCGAAGAAAAACCAAGGCTGTGGAGAACTGTCGGATATCCGTCAGGTGCGGCAATCCGCCATCGTGACCCGGCGACCTGCGGGCGGTGAAGAGCTACGGTTCCTTTCGAAGCGTCCTTAACTAAGTTTCTCTCAGAACGCTCGGCAAGCGTCCATTCGTGGACACCTGCTGGACACCCGTGCACTCCTCACAGCTCCTTGATGGAGGTCCGCCCCATGAGTCGAATGCGCAGCGTCGCTGCCGCGTCCACAGTGGCCGCAACCGCCCTGATCGCCGTTGCCGGCATCTCGGTCGCCACCGCCCAGACCCGCTCCCCCGATGCCCAACCGCAGGCGCTGGCCGCCAGCAGCGGTGGGGTGAAGACGGCCTACTTCACCCAGTGGGGCATCTACCAGAACGCCTTCTATCCCAAGAATCTGATCACCACCGGGGTCGCGAGCAAGCTCGACTTCCTCAACTACGCGTTCGCGAACATCCACCCGACCAGCCACACCTGCTTCATGGCCAACCAGGCCGCCTCGCAGGACGAGAGCAACCCGAACGCGGGTGACGGCGCGGGCGACGCGTTCGCGGACTACGGCAAGTCGTACGGCGCGGACATCAGCGTCGACGGTGTCGGCGACGTCTGGAACCAGCCGATCCAGGGCAACTTCAACCAGCTGAAGAAGCTGAAGGCCAAGCAGCCGAACCTGAAGATCCTGATCTCGATCGGCGGCTGGACCTACTCGAAGTACTTCTCCGACGCAGCCTCGACGGACGCCAAGCGCAAGGCCCTGGTCACCTCCTGCGTGAACATGTTCATCAAGGGCGACCTGCCGATGGTGGACGGCTTCGGCGGTCCCGGCAGCGCTGCGGGCATCTTCGACGGCGTCGACATCGACTGGGAGTACCCCGGCTCGCCGAACGGTCACACCGGCAACCACTACAGCGCAGCCGACAAGCAGAACTTCACCCTCCTGCTCGCCGAGTTCCGCCGCCAGCTCGACGCCTTCGGTGCCGCCAACGGCGGCAAGAAGATGTGGCTGACCGCCGCGACGCCTGCCGGGCAGGACAAGATCAAGACGATCGAGACCGACAAGATCGGTCAGTACCTCGACTACAACAACGTGATGACGTACGACATGCACGGCGGCTGGGAGGCGACCGGTCCGACGAACTTCCAGGACCCGCTGTACCAGGCCCCGGCCGACCCGAGCAACCCGATCCCGCCGGGCACCAAGAAGTACTCGATCGACGGCGCGATCCAGGCCTGGACCACCGGCGACTCGGCCTACGGGATCCCCGGCGGCTTCCCGGCGAACAAGCTGACGATCGGATATCCCTTCTACTACAGGGGATGGAAGGGTGTGCCGGCCACTGCCAACGGCAAGTATCAGACGGCCACCGGCCCCGCCGACGGTCACGCCCTGAGTGGCAACGTGCCTGGCGTCTCCTTCTACAAGGAGCTGACCGGCTTCGTCGACAGTCCGGGCTCGACGTACTTCGATGACGCGACCAAGGCCTCCTGGTTCTACAGCAACGGCACCTTCTGGACCGGCGACAACGCCCGGTCGATCAAGGAGAAGGCCGACTACGGCCACTGCAAGGGCCTGGCCGGCGCCATGATGTACAGCCTCGAAGCGCTCGACCCGGGCGTCACGTTGTTCAACAACGTCGTCAACTCGGTCAACGCGGACACCCCTGGCTGCAGCGGCCCGCCGACCACTCCCCCGACCACTCCGCCCACCACACCTCCGACGACCCCGCCGACGACGCCTCCCACGACGCCGCCGACCACTCCCCCGACGACACCTCCCACCACGCCGCCGACCACCCCTCCGACGGCAACCCCGTGGGCCCCGAACACGGCGTACGCGACCGGCTCGCTGGTGTCCTACAACGGCATTACCTATCGGTGCATCCAGGGCCACACCTCGCTGACCGGATGGGAACCGCCGAACGTCCCCGCACTCTGGGGCCGGGTCTGATCACGTACCGCCCACTGATCGGAGCATGATGAAACGCAAGCGCATTTCGGTCGCCATCGCGGCGATAGCAGCAGTGGTGATGTCCGTCCTCTTCATCCCCGCGGCCTCGGCCGCACCGGTGAGCGCGGCCTTCACGAAGGTGTCCGACTGGGGTAGCGGATTCGAGGGCAAGGTGACCGTCACGAACGGCACCACTGCCTCGATCAGCACCTGGTCGGTCGCCCTGGACTTCCCGTCCGGCTACACCATCAGCAGTTCGTGGGACGCCACCCGTGTCAGCAGCGGGCAGACCCACACCTTCACACCGCCCAGCTGGGCCGGACCGCTCGCGCCCGGCGCCAGTGTCACCTTCGGCTTCAACGGGAGCCCGGGCAACTTCCCCGGTATCTCCGCCTGCCGACTGAACGGCGGCTCCTGCACGGGCGGTGGCGGCGGCACAGTGCCGGGTGCACCGTCAGGATTGGCCGGTACCTCCACAGCCAACTCGGTGAGCCTCACCTGGTCGGCGGCTAGCGGCGCCACCAGCTACAACGTCTACCGCAACGGCACCAAGGTCGGTACGCCGACCGGCACGTCCTACACGGACTCCGGGCTGTCCGCCAGCACGGCGTACAGCTACCAGGTCAGCGGCTCGAACAGCGCCGGTGAAGGACCCAAGACGGGCTCCGTGTCGGTGACGACCAAGCCCGGTGGCACTGACCCGGCTCCTGGTCGCACCGCGGCGCCGTACCTGTGGCTGGGCTGGGGTGACCCGCCAAGCCCGACCACGGTCATGAACGCGACCGGCATCAAGTGGTTCACGATGGCCTTCATCCTCTCGTCCGGCGGCTGCAACGCGGCATGGGACGGCAACCGGCCGCTCCAGGGCGGCGTCGACGCCAACGCGATCTCGCAGATCCGGGCGGCCGGCGGGGACATCGTCCCGTCGATCGGCGGCTGGCAGGGCAACAAGCTGGGCCCGAACTGCAGCACGCCGGAGGCACTCGCCGGCGCGTACCAGCAGGTGATCAGCGCCTACAACCTGAAGGCGATCGACATCGACATCGAGAACACCGACGAGTTCGAGAACGAGGCCGTCCAGGACCGGATCCTGAACGCGCTGAAGATCGTCAAGCAGAACAACCCCGGGATCAAGACGATCCTGACCTTCGGCACCTCGACCACCGGCCCGAACTACTACGGCAACCGGCTGATCGAGCGGTCGCAGGCACTGGGCGCGAACATCGACATCTTCACCCTGATGCCGTTCGACTTCGGCAGCAGCAACATCTACAACGACACGGTCGGCGCTTCCACCGGCCTGAACAACAAGCTGAAGGCCGTCTTCGGCTGGACCACCGCGCAGGCCTACGCCCACCAGGGCATCTCCGGGATGAACGGTCTGTCCGACCAGCAGGAGATGACCACCACGGCGACCTGGCAGAACATCACCACCTGGGCCAAGAACAACGGCCTGGCCCGGCTGGCGTTCTGGGGCGTGAACCGTGACCGCGGTTGCGCGGGCGGCGGCGTCGTCTCCAACTGCAGTGGTATCGCCCAGGGCGACTGGGACTTCACCCGCATCACCGCAGGGTTCTGACCGGTACTGCGGCGGGCTGGTACTCCGGCCCGCCGCAGTACTCAGTACAGGTCAGCCGGCCTTGATCTCCTGGACGATGAGCTCGTTCCGGGCATCCTGGCCGTAGGGGACCGAAGTGTGGATCCCCTTGCGCAGATAGGTGTTGAGCCGCGACGGCTTGGCCGCCAGCCACTCGGCCCAGCGGACGATGCGCAGGTTGGAGTGCCGTCGCTGTGCGTCGGCCAACTGCAGGTTGACCCAGGCGCTGTTGCGCTGGTCTGCCAGCAGCATCGTGGTCCCCAGACCAGTGCGGGCCACCTGGGTGTTCACCCAGAACACAGTGGTCCGCTGGCCGACCAGGCTCATCGCCCGGTCGATCTGCGCGGCCATCACGGGCGGGTTGAAGATGTCGTTGGTGCCGCACGCCATCACGATCCGGCGCGGCAGCCCGTAGTTCGACCTCCAGTCGGCCAGCGCGTCGACGGTGTCCTTGGTCGGCCGCCCCGACCAGTTGTTCACGGCAAGCTCCAGGCCCAGCTTGCTCTTCAGGCGCACGGCGAGTGCCTTGCCGTCCTGTACGCCGAGGCTGTCGCCGAACATGAACACCCCGTTCACCGACAGCACCCGCTCGATCGTCGCCTCGGTCGCGACAGCCTTGGAAAGGCCCCTCCACTCGCCGAGACTCCCCGATCCGTACGCACCGGCGGCCGCGGCAGCCGTACCGGTGGTCGCCACCGTCGACGCCGCCGCTACCGCCCCTGCCACGAACACCTGTCGCCTATTCGGCCTGACCCCACTCAATAGCTTCCTCACGGGAGGAACTTTAACGATGCCGAGAGTCTTTCAGGTTTCAGACGGTCGTCCGACCTGTGCAACGAAAGCCTGAAACCGTAGGGCCGCCGGCGACAGCTCCCGGCCCGACCGCCAGGTCAAGCCGATGTCCCGACGAGCCTCGACCCCGGCCAGCGGCACAGGAGTCGCTCCACTGTCAGTGCCGCGAACCGCACCGGCAGGCAGTACTGCGACCCCCAGACCGGCGCCGACCAGGCGGTCGATGGTCGAGAGGTCGGTGGACTCGAAGGCTGCCACCGGGGTGAAGCCGGCCGCCCGGCACAGCTCGTCCACGACACGACGGAAGCCGAAGCCGGGACGAAGGCCGATGAACGGCTCGGCAGCGGCCTCCGCCAGCTCGACCTGTTTCCGGCCGGCCAGCGGGTGATCTGGTGGTACATAGAGACAGAGCCGCTGGCGTTCGAGCAGATGCCAGCCGAAGGCATCCGGGTCCGGACGAGGGCCGGTGACAGCGAGCTCGGCTTCGCCCGACTCGAGGTCGCGGATGATCTCGTGCGACGGCTCCTCCCGCAGGGCGAAACGGATCCGGGGAGCCGTTGCCCGGAAGGCCTTCAGCAGGTCGGGCACCAAACCGGTGGCGACCGAATGCAGGAAGGCCAGCCGGACCGTGCCGGACTCCGGGTCCTGCAGCGCCTCGATCCGCGACCTGGCAGCATCCACCGCCGTCGTCCCCGTCCGGGCCGCTTCGAGGACCAGGCGGCCGGCGGGGTTGAGCCGCAGGCCCCGATGCTCGCGTTCGAACAGTCGCGCGCCAAAGGCGGCCTCGACCCGGCGTAGCGATCGGGACAGCGTCGGCTGGCTCGTCCCGAGGACAGCGGCCGCGTCGGTCAGATGCTCGGTCTCCGCCAGCACGACGAACCAGCGCAGATCTTCGACATGCATACGGATAGCGTATCGATCTCCGCTGATCGTGACATTTTACGCATGTCAGAACATCTGGCACCGTCGACAGCATGCAGACCGTCACCGTCCGCGGCTACCTCCCTGGCGAGGCTGGCTATCGCCGCCTGTCGGCGGCATTGTTCGCGGCCGGGCTGGCGACTTTCGCCATGCTCTACAGCACCCAGGCGCTGCTGCCAGAGCTGAGCCGCGTCTTCCGGATCTCCCCCAGCCAGAGCGCTTTCAGTGTGTCCTTGGCCACTCTCGGCCTCGGCGTAGCGATCCTGATCGCAGGACCGGCCTCTGAAATCCTCGGCCGCACGAAGTTGATGCGCTGGTCAGTAGCGACCGCCGCGGCGATCGCTGTTCTCTGTGCGATCGCCCCGAACTGGCAGACCCTGCTGGCACTCAGGGGCCTGCAGGGCATCGCGCTGGCCGGGCTACCTGCTGTCGCCATCGCCTACCTGCGCGAGGAGGTCCACGAGGACAGCCACGCCAGGGCAAGCGGCCTGTACGTCGCCGGCACCGCCGTCGGCGGGATGACTGGTCGCTTGGTAGCTGGCGGTCTCGCCGACATCGGCGGTTGGCGGGCTGGCCTGGCCGGCGTCGCTGTGCTCGGCGTCGTCTGCGCGGTACTGGTCGCCGTACTGTTGCCGGAGTCGCAGAACTTCGTCCGCACGACAGGCAGCCGCCAAACCTTGCGGGTGCTCAAGGACCCAGCACTACTCGCGCTTTACGGAACCGCTGCGACAGCGATGGGCGCCTTCGTCGCCGTCTACAACGCGACCGGGTTCAGGCTCGCCGCAGCGCCGTACGAGCTGGGGCCCGGGTTGGCCAGCCTGGTGTTCACGGTCTATCTGGTCGGGTCCGCAGCATCAGCGGTGGCAGGCAGATTGGCTGATACCTATGGCCGCCGTGCGGTGGTGCCCGTCGGCTGTCTGGTGGCATTAGTCGGCATAGCACTCACGCTCGCCGGGCCGCTGCCACTGGTTGTCGCTGGGCTCGCGGTGATGACCGCGGGGTTCTTCGCCGTGCATGGGGTCGCTAGCGGCTGGGTTGCAGTACGTGCGCATGCAGGCGGCGGTGGTACGGGTCAGGCGGCCAGCTTCTATCTCTTCGCGTACTACCTGGGCTCCTCGGTCTTCGGCGGCCTCGCCGGTACCGCGTGGACGCACGCCGCCTGGCCCGGAGTGGCAGCCGAGGCCGGTGGCCTGCTCCTCATCACCTTGGTCCTGGCTCTCCTGTTGAGGCGCAGTGCCAAACTGACGACATGACGCGAGCTACCGATGCGGCCACCGAGATCGGCCTGGCCTACGAGGTCACCAAGCACGGCAGGGTCAACTCACTGGAGGAGGCGGCGGCCGCCCGTGGCATCGAGCCGGCCAAGCTGATCAAGACGATCGTCGTGCGGCTCTCCGACGACGACTACCGGTTCATCCTGGTCCCCGGTGACCGGGAGATCGCCTGGCCGAAGCTGCGCGCACTGCTGGGCATCAACCGCATCTCGATGCCCAGCGCCGACACAGCCCTCGAGGTGACCGGCTACGTCCGCGGCACGATCACCCCGCTCGGCAGCACCAACCCCTGGCCGGTGATCGCCGACGAGCGGATCACCGGGACGATCTCGATCGGTGGCGGCGACCACGGCGTCGGCATGACAGTGAGCGCCGAGGACTTGCTCAAGGCCCTCGACGCCACGGTCGCTGACGTAACTGACTAGGTCAGCAGACCTCGCTGACCAGCTCGTAAGCCCGCCTGGAAGCGAGTGGTTGCGTCCAAGGCTTTCAAAATCCGCTGCATTCGTCGCTCGACCGTTCGCTGGGCGACGCCGAGGCGGCGAGCAATCGCCTGGTCGGTGAGTCCAGCTGCCGCCAGGGCCAGCAGTTGCTGGTCCTCGAAGGTCAGCGGCCCGTCCGAGGCCGACGGTGAGAGCGGAGTCGCCTGCTGCCACAGCAGCTCGAACAGTCGCACCAACGCGTCCAGCAAGGTGGACGGTCCGATCTCGACGAGCTCCTGCCCGGCCTGCAGCAGCCCGATCCGCTGATCGGCGACCAGCAGCTTCAGCGGTACGTCGCGCAGCATCCGGCAGCTAGGCCCCGCACTACGAGCAGCAGCGATCTCGGCAGGCTCCACGAGCGCAGCCATGTCGTAGACCGTTCGGTAGGCGACTCCATGAGCCCGTCGCGGCTCAATCGGCAGTACGACGAAAGGCGGCTTGTCGAGTATCAGCACTTCGGTCTGCGCACTCTGCTGCGCTTGGTAGAAGCGCTGCGCCATCGCCTGCTGTCCACGGATCACCGTGAACGGCCCGGCGTCGCCGCGAGCCCGGAACTCCGAGGTCAGCGCAGCCGCACCGAGACGCGCCTGCACGATGGCCGCCTGCTTGCGGAGCGCCAGGAGCTCCACAGCGGCCTCGGGTACCGCAGGGGTGTAGCGGGCCGGGCGCCCCGGAGTACGGGACGCCAGACCCAGCGACAGGAGTGACCGGAGGTGCCGGGCCACCCGTGCGGTGGCCCAGCCTGTGTCAGTGACCAGTTCGGTCGTAGTTGCTTCCGGCCGGGCCAGAAGCGCCCGGTAGAGCTGCTCGTCCTCCGAGCAGACACCGAGTGCTTCCAGCACCGGAGCGGGTCGGTAGTTATGCATTACGGCAACGCGTGGACGTGAGAGCCGACCTGGTTCGCGAACCCGCCCCCGTTGAGCGCATCCCAGTTGGTCGACCAGGTCATCGCGCCGCGCAGCGTGGGCCACGTGGTGCTCGGCTTGAAGCTTCCGCAGTTGGTTCCCCGGGCCAGGCAGTCCAGTGCGTTGTTGACGATCGTCGGCGACACGTAGCCGCCACCGGCCGCCCGGCTCGAGGCCGGCAGGCCCAGACCGACCTGGTCGGGCCGGAGCCCGCCCTGCAGCATGATGCAGGCCTGCGCGGTGATGAAGTCGACCGTGCCCTGCGAGTACACCTGCCCGTTGCAACCGTTCATCGAGCCCGAGTTGTAGTACTGCACGTTGACGATGGTCAGGATGTCCTTGATCGCCAGCGCCAGCTTGAAGTACTCGAACGTGGTCGCCTGCATGTCGATCGTCTGCGGCGCCATGGTGATGATCAGGCCACTGCCGAAGCTGTTCCGAAGGCTCTGCAGTGCCTGACCCATGTACTGCGCGTTGACACCGTTCTCCAGGTCGATGTCGATCCCGTCGAAGCCGTACTCACGCAGCAGCGACAGCGCACTCGACGCGAAGTTGGCGGCCGCGGTCGCGTTGGCCACCGAGACGGTGCCGTTCTGACCACCCACGGACAGGATGACCTTCTTGCCGGCCGTGTGCTTGGCGGCGATGTCCGCCTTGAACTGCGCGACGGTGTAGCCACCCAGACCGGCGCTGTCGAGGTTGAAGGTGATCGCGCCCTGCTGGGCACCGGTGTCGGCGAAGGCCACAGCGATGAGGTCATAGGCCGCCGGGACGTCGGAGATCCTCTGCACGGTCGCGCCGTTGTTGAAGTTCTGCCAGTAGCCGGTCAGGACGTGCTTCGGCAGGGGCCCCGGCGGCGGGTTCGTCGGCCCGCTGGACGTCGTACCGGAGACGGTCGCGCCGTACGCCGAGCAGTTGCCGGCCGCGTCACAGGCACGGACCTTGAAGCTGTACGTCGTACTCGGGTTGAGCCCCGACGCTGTCCAGCTGGTGACGTTGCCCACGCTCTGCGGGGCGTCGGTGCCGCGGACCACGTCGTACCGGCTGACGCCGTTGGCGTCCGAGGAGGCCGACCAGTTCAGCTGCAACGAGCTAGAGGTCGGGCTGCCGACCGTGAGTCCACCCGGGACGGTCGGCGGCGTGGTGTCCGGCGGCGGACCGGTACCGCCCGGGCCGTCCAGTACGACGTCGTCGGCCTGATACGCCGGCAGGCCGTACCACCCGTGCGTGTAGACCACGACACTGCTGGTCGACGCGCTGGTGGTGAACGTCGTGCTCAGCTGGGCCCAGCCGGTGCTCGACGTCCAGGTGCTGGTGCCGCCGTCGGCACCGAGGTACACGTTCGAGCCCTTCACCCAGGCCGACAGCGTGTACGTCGAGCTCGGCTTGACCGAGACGGTCTGGCTGCAGCGGGCGATGTCGTTCGAACTGGGACTGCCCTGCAGCGCATAGGTGCCGGTGTGGGCCGAGCCACTGACCGCGGCGCCGGAGCCGGCAGTACAGGACCAGCCGGCGAGCGTGCCGGTCTCGAAGGTCCCGTTGGTGACGAGGTTGGTCGCGGCGGAGCTGGTTTGGGTGATCAGGACCAGACCGGTGATCGCGAGGAGCAGGGCTGACAGGACTGAGATGACCGCGGCGTGGGGGCGGTTCGTACGCGGGTTCATGTGACACAAAGTGTGACCAGTCAACTACATTGTCAAGACCCTGCATAAAGTGGGAACGCTCTCACGCTCAACAAAAATGAAAACTATATGGCTTTTTGAGGTTCGGCGGCCGACATCTGCCCGACAGCGGGCAGATCGGGCTATTTCGGTAAGCGCTTGCAGCCAGCGAAAGAGGGAGCCCGGAAGGGCTCTACCTGTAAAGGAAAGGCGACGGCCCCCGGCGGGGGGGTGACCGGGGGCCGTCTTCGGCCACGGGCTCGGGGGGAGGAGCCGGGGGCCGATCAGGAGGCGACAGTCTGCCACTGTCGAGAAGTATGTACCCCCCGAATCCGGATCTCACACATCTCAGTTCAATTTCAACTGAGCGCCTGAAGAACCGGCGCCTGGACCTCGATCAGAGGCGTTCAGGCCAGTGTCACTGTCACACTGCTCAACAGTCTAACGGGAGACCCGGCCACACGAAAGGCCGGGCCCCTCGGCGTTTCGCCGGGTTCTCTATCCTCGACCTCATGGAGCACCCGGTGACGCCCCGATCGGCCGCCTTCTTCGACCTCGACAAGACGATCATCGCGCGCTCCAGCACGCTGGCCTTCTCCCGCCCGTTCTACGCCGGCGGTCTGATCAACCGGCGGACCGTACTGCGTAGCGCCTACGCACAGTTCGTCTACCTGCTCGGCGGCGCCGATCACGACATGATGGAGAAGATGCGGGAGTACCTGTCCGCTATGTGCACAGGTTGGGACGTCCAGACGGTCCGCGAAATCGTCGCCGACACCCTGCACCACATCGTCGAGCCGATGATCTACGACGAGGCGGTGGCGCTGATCGCGGAGCACCACGCGGCCGGCCGGGACGTGGTGATCGTCTCCTCGTCCGGGGCCGAGGTGGTCGAGCCGATCGGCGCCATGCTCGGCGCCGACAAGGTGATCGCCACCCGGATGGTAGTTGCCGATGGCAAGTACACCGGTGAGATCTCGGTCTACGCCTACGGCCCGCACAAGGCGACCGCGATCACCGAGCTCGCCGCCGCGGAAGGCTATGACCTGAAGGCTTCCTACGGCTATTCGGACTCGATCACCGACGAGCCGATGCTGGCCGCGGTCGGCCATCCGTTCGCGGTGAATCCCGACAAGGCGCTGCGCAAGCTCGCCGTCTCGCGCGACTGGCCGGTGCTCGACTTCAGCAGGCCGGTGGCACTCGAGGAGCGCAAGCGGCTGGCCGAGGCGCGCCGGACGACCGTTGCCGCGAGCCTGCTCGGCGTCGCCCTGGCCGCCGCCGGCGTCCTGCTGTACACCGCCCGCCGGCGCTCGAAACTCACCGAAAGTTGAGGCGGGCTCCGTTCTTCTCAGCTTCATGAAGGTGGCGTTAGCCCTTCCCCTGAAGGGATCTGAAGAGTACAAAGGAAGCACAAAGGATCTTCGGATCCGGTAGAGAATCGCACGGCAACCAGGCACCCACGCGGCGACCAGCCCATCCCAACCGGGCAGCACGACCCCAGACTTCGGCCAACGCCGAAACCATGGGGCGGCAGACAAGGTGCACGCTTGGTAACCAGGATGTTGTGCTCGCGACGGCGCTCTCCCCGGAGAGCGCCGTTCGCAATTTCCCCCTACTGAGTAGAGAGATTGAGCGGCGAACGCTCCGCCGACAGCGCCATCACTTCACAACTCCTCAGTAACCAGGCCTGTACGCCGACCAGCCCACCGTCGGCATAATCCCGCAAACCCTGTGCGTACGACCCGCCGAGCTCCAGGTGCCCGACCTCAGGCACCGTCACCGACAACGGGTCGATGCCACGGGCAACCAACACGGCGTGCTCGGCGGCCCGCGCAACCAGCCCGTTGGCGACCGGAAAAGGCCGGAGTACCGCGAGTTCCGCGTGCACGATCGCCGCCACCACCAGCCCCGGCGCCTTGGTCGGGACGGTCAGCGCCCGCGCCAGACCGTGCAACCGCTCCCACATCTCGTCGGCGGGCGGCGCCGGCGAGAGCCCCGGGATGTCGTCCGGGATCGGCTCCCGACTGGTCCGCAGGTGACCCAACTGGTCTTCACTGCCGAGTTCGACAGCCGCCAACTGGTGCAGTCTGGTCCAGACCTGTACCGGCGCGGTGTCCACGCGTGGCGCCAGGCTCATCAGCTCGCCCGTCATCCGGACCGCCCCCGCGGTCCACGCGTCGCCCGCTCCCCGGCGTACCTCCTCCAAGGAGACCGAACTGCCGGCCAAAGCCGCGGACGCGTGGGCGCCCCGGAGCAGCGCCTCGGCGGTCATATCCGCGCCGACCTTCCGCAGCCCCCGGTCGCGCAGCAGCACGTCGACCGCATCCCTGGCCGCCCGGGCCGCCGAACCGACCCCTTCGAGGCCGGCCAGTGGTTCGAAGACGTCTGTGCTCATGGTCAGCACCCTAGGATGCAGACCTATGGCCGCCAGCACCGACTCCGCCGGGGTCCCCAGGTTCAGCATCGTGGTCCCGTGTCATGCGTCCCGGGCCTGGCTGCGGCCGTGCCTGGATTCGGTGCTGAGCCAGTCGTGCGCGGACTTCGAGATCATCGGGGTGGACGACGCCAGTCCGGACGGCAGCGGCCGGATCCTGGAGGAGTACGCCGCGGCCGACCCGCGGGTCCGGGTGCTGCACCTGAGCGAGAACGTCGGGCTCGGGCTGGCCCGGAACGCCGGTCTGAAGGAGTGCCGCGGCGACTACGTGCTGTTCCTCGACGCCGACGACGTCTACCGGCCCGGCTCGCTGGCCGCGATTGCCGCCCGGATCGACGACACCAACCGGCCGGACATCGTCATGTTCGACTACGAGCGGATCCACTGGGACGGCCAGGTGGTCCGCAACCAGCGGCACGACGCGTTCGCCCGGGAAGGCGCCGGCGTCTTCACCGCGGCCGAGCGGCCGGTCTTCCTGACCTTTCTAGAGGTGGTCTGGAACAAGGCCATCCGGCGCGACTTCCTCACCCTGCACGGCTTCGTCTTCACCGCCGGCTTCTACGAGGACGCGCCCTGGACCTACTCGACGATGCTCACCGCGCAGCGGATCGCGACGCTGGACCAGGTCGTCGTGCACTACCGGCAGCACCGCACCGGCGGCAACATCCACGCCACCGCGACCCGGCAGCAGTTCGACATCTTCGACCAGTACGACCGGGTGCACGCGTTCATCACCTCCGATCCGGAGCTGGCCGGCTGGCGGCGGTTCGCCTTCGACCGGTCGCTGGACCACATCCTCGCGGTGATCGACAAGCCCGAGCGACTCGCTCCGGAGGATCGGGCCGAGTTCTTCCACGCGGCCGCGGCCTTCGCCAAGCGCTGGAAGCCCGAGGGCTACGTGGTCGACAAGACCCGGCGCGGCTTCCGCCGGTGGCAGATCGTGCACGACGACTACGCGACGTACACGACCCTCAAGCTCAGCGCCAAGATGCTCGCCGTACCGAGCCCGCGGAAGGCGGTCGACAAGCTGCTGCACCGCGGTGACCTCGACCCGAACCTGGCCCTCTACGGCGCCTACTGGTTCAAGCAGTACGCGTGCAACCCGCGAGCCATCTACGAGAAGGCCGCCGAGCTGGCTCCCCAGTTACGCGGGGTCTGGGTGGTCGACGCGGAGCATGTCGCGGCGATCCCGGAGGGCGTCGAGTACGTGGTGGCGGGCTCACCGGCGTACCAGAAGCTGGTCGCGAAGGCGACGTACTTCGTCAGCAACATGAACCTGCCGAATGAGCTGGACAAGCGCGACGGGCAGATCCATCTGCAGACCCAGCACGGTACTCCGCTGAAGACGATGGGTACCGATCTGCGCCACTACCCGGCAGCGGCGAAGGACCTCGACCTCGAGGAACTCATGCGCCAGGTCGACCGGTGGGACTTCAACCTGTCGTCGAACCGGTACTCGTCGGAGATCTGGGAACGCACCTACCCGGCCCACTTCGAGGAACTCGAGTACGGGTTCCCCCGCAACGACCGGCTGCTCAACGCGACCGTGGACGACGTCCGGGCGATCCGGGCCTCGTTCGGCTTCGACGACTCGCATCTGGTGGTGCTGTACGCGCCGACGTTCCGCGACGGGGTCGACTCGGTCCGGACGCCGTCCGGCCTGGTCGATCTGGGTGGCGACGGGATCCATCTCGACCTGGACCAACTGGCCGCGGCGGCCGGCGACCACGGGCGGGTGCTCGTCCGGACGCACTACTCGCTGTCGAAGCATCCGACCGCGCACTCCGACCGGGTGGTGGACGCATCGAGCCATCCGCGGGTCGAGGACCTGATGCTGGCGGCCGACGTACTGATCTCGGACTACTCGTCGATCAGCTTCGACTACGCCAACCTCGATCGGCCGATCGTGCTGCTGGTCGACGACCTCGGCGCCTACGACAGCACCCGCGGGACGTACTTCGACATCACCGCGTTTCCGCCGGGGCTGGTGGCCAGATCGCCGGAGGAGTTGCTGTCGGCGCTGCAGACCGGTGCCTTCGCGAAGGCCGAGGCGGCCAAGCATCGGCAGCTGTTCCGGGAGAAGTTCTGCGAGTTCGACGACGGGCGGGCGGCGGAGCGGGTGGTCCGGCGGATCTTCCTCGGCGAGACCGAGCTGCCACCGATCACCCCGTTGGCCGAACGACACCCGGCACCGTCACCGCATCAGCTCTCGTCCTGAGTCGTGCATAATGGTCGTCATGTCGACCAGCCCGGTGATCGCGCGCGATCGCTTCGGCCTGCGACGACGAAGCACTGTCTGAACACCTCAATCCTGTTCCAGTTGCTTCTCTTCTCAAGGACTCTGCCATGTCCGCAGTGCTGTCTGCCCTTGCCACCCAGCTGTCCACCGCCGTCTCGGCCGCCTTCGGCGCGGAGTACGGCGTACTCGATCCTGAACTCCGGGCCGCCACCAGACCCGAGTTCGGTCACTACCAGACCAACCTGGCGCTCAGGCTCGCCAATGAGCTCAAGCAATCGCCGCGCGCCGTCGCAGCGCAGTTGGTGGACGCGCTCGACCTGAGTCAGTTGTGCGAACAACCGCAGATCGCCGGGCCCGGGTTCATCAACCTCACGCTGCTGCCGGCAACCCTCGCGGCCGGCGTCAACGAGCCTGTCGTCTTCGCACCGCGCGGTGAGCGGGTGGTGGTCGACTACTCGCAGCCCAACGTGGCCAAGCAGATGCATGTCGGCCACCTGCGGTCGACGGTGATCGGCGACGCCTTGTGCAACGTACTCCGGTCCGTCGGCTACCAGGTGATCCGGCAGAACCACGTCGGCGACTGGGGCACGCAGTTCGGCATGCTGGTCGAGCAGGTGCTGTTCGAGGACCTTGCGGTGGAAACCCTTGATATCGAGGGATTGCAGCAGCTCTACCAACGGGCCCGGAAACATTTCGACACCGATGGCAACTTCGTCGACCTGTCCCGGGCAAGGGTCGTACTGCTGCAGTCGGGTGATGCCGAGACGCTGGCGATCTGGCGGCAGATGGTCGAGGTGTCGCTGACCGAGTTCGACCGGATCTATGCGCAGCTCGGGTCGCCGTTGACGCGGGCCGACGTGGTCGGCGAGAGCGCCTACAACGACCGGCTGCAAGGCGTTGTCGACGATCTGACGACCGCGGGATTGCTGACGGAGTCGGGTGGGGCGTTGTGCGCTTTCCTGCCCGGCTTCGCGGGACGGGACGGTTCGCCGTTGCCGGTGATCGTGCGGAAGTCGGATGGCGGGTTCGGGTACAGCGCGACGGATCTCGCGGCGGTACGGCATCGGATCGACGAGCTGCACGCCGATCGGATCGTCTACGTGGTCGATCATCGGCAGGGCCTGCATTTCCAGCAGATCTTCGCGCTCTGCCGGGCGGCCGGCTGGTTGCCCGCCGACGTTCCGGCCGAGCATGTTGCCTTCGGCACCGTTCTGGGGAAGGACGGGAAGCCCTTCAAGACCAGGGACGGCGGCACGGTCCGGCTGGCTTCGCTGCTGGACGGAGCGACGGCGCGGGCGCGGGCGTTGCTGGACGAGCGGGATGCGCTGGACGACGACGCGAGGGCGAGTGTCGCGGCGGCGGTCGGCATCGGGGCGATCAAGTACGCGGATCTGTCGAGCGACCGGATCAACGACTACGTGTTCGACCTCGACCGGATGGTCGCGATGACCGGGAACACCGGGCCGTATCTCCAGTACGCACAAGCCCGCTTGACCCGGTTGCTGGACAAGGCCGGCGAGGCTCCGACAAAGGTGACCGTGCTGGACCAGCCGGCGGAGCAACGGTTGGCGTTGTTGCTCGGTGGGTTCGGCGATTGTGTGGAACAGGTTGCTGAGACGCTGCAGCCGCATCGGTTGTGTACTTATCTGTTCGAGGTCGCCAGCGCGTTGTCCGCGTTCTACGAGACGTGCCCGGTGCTGAGCAGTGCGGGCGAGGTGCGGGCCAGTCGGCTGGCTCTGTGCGCGGCGACCCGGCAGGTGTTGCAGGATGGCTTGGGGCTGCTGGGGATCAGCGCGCCTGACTCGATGTGAGCTGAGAGGGGTTCGCCGATGTTGCCGTGGTCCGCGGAGCTTGCCGGACGGTTCGACCAGACGATCTTCGACAGCGCGTTCCTGCGCGGCAACCCGCTGGGCGATCCGCATGAGCGGCCGGTGCTCGTCTACCTGCCACCGGGGTATGACGAATCGGACCAGCGCTACCCGTCGATCTACGTGGCGATGGGCTACACCGGTCACCTCGGGATGTGGTTCAACCGTTCGCCGTTCCGCCAGCCTTACCCGGAGTTGCTGGACGCGCTGTTCGCGACCGGTGACGTGCCGCCGGCGATCGTGGTGTTCGTCGACGCGTGGACGAAGCTCGGCGGCAGTCAGTACCTCGATTCGCCGGGCACCGGCCAGTACCACTCGTATCTCTGCGACGACCTCGTGCCCTGGGTCGATGAGCGGTACCGGACGATCGCGGATCGCGACCATCGCGCGATCACCGGCAAGTCGAGCGGTGGCTACGCGGCGATGGTGACTCCGCTGCTCCGGCCGGACGTGTTCGGCGCGCTGGCGACGCATGCGGGTGATGCGGCGTTCGAGGTCTGCTACCAGCCGGAGTTCCCGCTGGCCGCACGGATGCTGCGGGATCAGTACGACGGGTCGTACCCGAAGTTCTTCGCCGACTTCGAGAGTCGCGCGGGCCGGACGACCGGGCAGGATCTGGAGTTCCTCGAGATGTACGGGTACGCCGCGGCCTACTCGGCCGAGCCGGACGGGACCGTGCTGCTGCCCTATGACGAGCTCGGCCGGACCATCCCGGAGATCTGGGAACGCTGGCTGAGTCGCGATCCGGTGCACATGGTCGCGACGGAGACCCGGTACGCCGAAGCGCTCGGGTCGATGCGAGCCGTGTGGATCGATGCGGGCAAGCAGGACGAGTACTACCTCGACTTCGGCGCGACAGCGTTCCATCGGGCGGCGCTGCAGGCCGGCGTACCGGAAGAGCGCTTGTATTTCGAGCTTTTCGAGGGCAAGCACGGCGGCATCGAGTATCGCTACCCGCTCGCCGTCGAGTGGCTCTGCCGGAAGCTGACTGCCTGATCGGGTAAATGAGGTGCCGGGCCGTCGGCTCGGCACCTACCGTTCTCGGCATGGGGACGTTTCCGGAGTGGGTCGAGGCCCGGCCGATCGAGAAGACCGACGCCGACGAGTGGGCGGCGTTGATGAACGACGTGCAGGTGACCGACCAGAACGGCGAGAACTACAGCGCCGGGGATCTGGTCGAGGAGCTCGGCGATCCGAAGATGAACGCCGCCCGGGACACAGTCGGCCTCTGGGTCGACGGGGTGATGGTGGCGTACGGCGTCGTCTACTGGCGCAAGAACCTGGTCGACGTCGACCGGCTCAACACCGACTCCGCGGTCCGGGGGCAGTGGCGTCGCCGCGGGCTCGGGCAAGCGCTGCTGACCTGGGAGATCGGCCGGGCTCGTGAACTGCACGAGGAGCACCACCCGGACGTTGCCGAGGCCGAGCTCAACTCGACCGTGATCAGCACGAACGTCGGGGCGGCCGCGCTCTTCACCGGGCTGGGCTTCGAGGAGTGCCGGTACTCCTTCACCTTGCAGCGCCCGCTCGACGTGCCGGTTCCGGCGGTCAGCTTGCCGGACGGGCTGCGGGTGGTGCCGTTCGAACCGGCGTACGACGAGGCGCTGCGGCTGGTCCACAACGAGGTCTTCATGGACCACTGGGGTTCGACTCCGAAGGACGAGGAGACCTGGCGGGTCTGGTTCACCGGGTCGCGTGCATTCCGGGCCGGGCTGTCGTTCCTGGTCCTCGACGGCGACCAGATCGTCGCCTACGCGAACGGCTACGAGTACGACGCCGACACCGCGGCGACCGGAATCCGCGAGGTCTACGTCGGCCAGGTCGGTACCGTCCGATCGCACCGCGGCCGCGGATTGGCCGCCGTGGCGCTGACCGCCCTGATGACCCAGGCCGCCGAAACCGGCTTCAAACGCGCATCCCTGGGCGTCGACACCCAGAACCCGACCGGCGCCCTCAGCCTCTACGAGCGTCTCGGCTTCCAGCAGCACACCCAGTGGACGACGTACCGACTGCCGTTGACCTGAGTCAGCAGTAGGGGACGGCCCAGTCGTCGGTTTCGTAGTAGGCGGCGCTGACGTAGCCGGAGACGCTGATGGTGTGGTCGGTGATGTAGTACCAGATGCTGGTTGCGACGCCGCCGACCACGACGAGCGGGCCGTTGACCTTGCAGTTCGCGGTGGTTGTGTGGGTCGGCTGGCAGATCCCTTTGCCCTGCCCGCCCGTGCTTGCCGCTGTGCGGATGAGGACCGGAGAGGTACACCGGCCCGGTGCTGACTCGACGGAAGCCGAAGCCGGCACGGCGGTCAGTACCGCCGCGCCGGCTCCCGCGATGAACATGACTGCGAGTGTCTTGGTCATGCACTCACTGTCATAGCTCGACGGGGACTTCTTCAATCCTTTCGACCGCCGGTGAAGGGTTGCCGCGGCGGTTCCACGGACGGACGCCGAGCACGATGACCGTCAGCGTGAGCGCTGCGTAGATCGCGGAACCGACGAAGGCCGCATGCACGCCGTCGGTCAGGATCTCGCGCACCCGCTCGGCCGGGATCCTCGAGGCCGCGTCCGAGTTGCGGCTCGCGGTACCGAAGATGGTGACCAGGATGCCGAGGCCCAGGGCCCCGCCGACCTGCTGCAACACGTTCAGCATGCCGGAGGCAGCACCCGCATCCTGCGGCTGTACGCCGGCCAGCGCGCGGCCGGTGTTCGGGATGAACAGCATCCCGGCGCCGAACCCGAACAGGACGAGCGGGCCGACGACGCCGCCGAGGTAGGTACTGTCCTCGGTGAGCCGGGTCAGCCAGAGCGTGCCGGCCAGGACCAGCAGCGAACCGCCGATCATCAGCCTGCCGCCGTCGACCCGGCCGAGCAGCCTCGGCACGATCCGGGACGAGGCGAACAGCAGCCCGGTCAGTGGCAGGAAGGCCAGGCCGGCCTGCAGCGGGCTGAACTCCAGCACTCCCTGCAGGTACTGGGTGAGGAAGAAGAACATCCCGAACATCGTGCCGACCACCAGCAACATGGTCGCGTACGCCGCCACCCGGTCGGGATTGCCGAACAGCCGCAACGGCACGATCGGGTGGCTCACCCGGCGCTCGATCAGAACGAACGAGGTGAGCAGGACCAGACCGATCGCGAAGGCGCCGAGCACCTCGGGCGACGTCCAGCCGACCTCGGCGACCCGGATGAAACCGAAGACGACCGAAGTGATGCCGAGCGTCGAGGTGAGTGCGCCGGCGACGTCGAACTTGCCCTTCTCGGGCGGCGTCTCGGACAGGACCTGCCGGGCCGCGAAGACCAGGCCGATACCGATCGGGACGTTGATGAACAGGCCCCACCGCCAGGAGACCCAGTCGGTCAGCATGCCGCCGAGGACCAGGCCGACGCTCGCGCCGCCGGACGAGACCAAACTGTAGAGACCGAGGGCCTTGAGTCGCTCGGGACCTTCGCGGAAGGTGAGCATCAGCAGGGTCAGGGCCGCCGGAGCCGCGATGGCACCACCGATGCCCTGCAGGACCCGGGCCGCCAGCAGCAGTTCGGCGGACGGGGCGAGTCCACCGAGCAGCGAGGCGGCGCTGAAGACGCTGACGCCGGTGATGAACACCCGCCGGCGACCGAGCAGGTCACCGGCCCGGGCGCCGAGTAGTAGCAACCCGCCGAAGGCGAGGGCGTACGCGTTCTGCACCCAGGACAGGCTGGCGGGACTGAAATCGAGTGCGTGCTGGATCTTGGGCATCGCGATGTTCACCACGGTGCCGTCGAGGATCACCATCAACTGGGTGACCAGGATGACTGCGAGGACTACCCCCGGCCGCCGCGCGGGCGTACCGGTTCGGGCGCCGGCCGGTCCTGCGGAAGTTACCGCCATAGTGTGACTTGCTCCTTACCCGGGAAGGGCTAGAGTTGGTTTCAGATGAAGTGGAGAGCTCCTCCGGATTCCACCATACGGAGGCTCCCTCCGCTTTATCAAGGGATTTGTGGCGCGACTTTGCGTGCGCTGTCCACTACGCCTCGGCAAGGAGGGCCGGATGACCTCGACACCACTCCCGACGACCCGGCCTGCCCGCGCCGACGCCGCCCGGAACTACGACCTGCTGGTCACCGCCGCGCGGGAGGCCTTCGCCGAGCACGGGACCGACACCTCGCTGGAGGAGATCGCCCGCCGGGCCGGCGTCGGGATCGGCACCTTGTACCGGCGCTTCCCGAACCGGACGGCACTGCTCGAGGCGGTCTACGTCGACGAGATCCAGCAGGTCTGCAACCGCGCCTACGGCTTCGCCGAGAAGCTCGGGCCGTATGACGCGCTCGCCGCCTGGCTGCGCAGCTTCGTGGGTTACAGCATCTCGAAGAAGAGCCTGGCCGGTGAGCTGACGGTGGCGCTGGGCAAGAACTCGGAGTTCTTCACGGCCTGCAAGGTGAACGTCCGCCAGGCCGGTGACCTGCTGCTCGACGCGGCGAAGGCGGACGGCTCGGTCCGCCAGGATCTCCAGTTGATGGACGTCCTGCGGCTGGTCGGCGGGATCACGATGGGCCGCGACATGTCCCCCGAACAGGCCAACCGCCTGCTCGACATCGTCCTGGCCGGCCTCAAAGCCTGATCGGCGTCACGGCGTCCAGATAGGGAGCCGTTGCGTCAGCCTCCACGAACTGCAACTGGTCCTTGGGCAGCGGCCACGGCACTGCGAGTTGCGGGTCGAACAGGTTGACCATCGTCCGCGGTGCATCCGGCGTCCAGTGCGCGGCGAGCAGGTAGGTGTAGACCGTGTTCGGCTCCAGTGTGCAGAACGAGTGCCCGCAACCCTCGGGCAGGAAGATCGCCTGCCCCGGCGTCAGCTCGAACGTCTCCAGCCGACCGAAGGTCGCTCCCTCGCGGAGATCCACGATCGCGGTGAACAGCCGCCCGAGCGCCGGCGAGATGTAGCGATCCCAGGCCTCCGCGTGGATGCCGCGGGTGATGCCGACCTCGGTCGTGTAGGCCATGTTGTTCTGCACGAACTCGACCTGCGGGAACCCCTGGTCGACCAGCTTCGCCTGCTGGAAGCTCTCCTTGAACCACCCTTGCGGGGTCTCGATCAAGTCCAGCTCGATCTGCAGGAGTCCTGGGATGCTGGTCTGCTTGACGCTCGGCATGGCCCGCAGCCTATCGACGTACCTGGGGACGGGCTTGCAGTTGGGCCTGGTCGGCGGCGCTCAACCCAGCAGCCCAGCCCGCGCCGTTCGTGATCCTCGTGCGCCGGGTGACCGTGTCCGGGAACAACTTCGTGAACAGCGCCTCGACCTGCGCTTCACGCTTGGTCAGCACCGGCAACAGCCGATCGGCATCGGCAGCCGCCACGGCGGCCTGCGTCGCGTCCGTCGTCTTCTGGAGCCGCTCGCCGATGCGCTGCGCATACGCCATCAGGAACGATTGCCGGAACGACCGGGTCCGCGACTCGCCCCGGTGACCGATGTGCTTGCCAGCAGCAAGCATCGCGCGATTCGCCTGCACCAGCAGCGAAGTACTGAGCAGCTCGGTCAGTTGGAGATCGAGCTCGGCGCCGACGATCGTGACCACGGCGAGTTGCTCCATCGAGACCGTGCGACAGCGGTTGGCAGAGGCGACGGCCCCGACGAGTTGCGCCTTCGCTGATACATAAGGGGTCTCGACCCAGATCCGCCGGGCGCCGGAGTCGTCGGGCAGGTCGAGTCCGGGATCCGCGTCCACCAGCGCCTGGTCGAGCGAGAACTTGGCCATCAACTCCTGCGCCTTGCCCGACAACGCCTCGGCCTCGTCCGGGAAGTCCGTCGCCTCCGCCTTGGCCAGCAGGGCCCTGATCCGCCCGAGCATCTTGTCGTTCGGTACGCCGGTGGCCGCCGCGCGGGCCTGCACCGGCGTCCCCGGCAAGGGGAACAGCCTGGCGAGCCCGGGCAACGACTGGAGGAAGCCGGCGATCGTGAGAGCCGTGTGGAGAGCGAGGTAGCGACCGAGCCGTTGCCCCGAAGCCCAGGTGGTCAATTGCAACTCGGAGTACGGCGCCGCGATCCCGAGGTCGAGCAGCTGGTCCAGCCAGCGCGGATCGACCTCGGGATAGGCCCGATGCTCGGAGGCGATGACCGCCACCAGCAACGGCTCCACCCCCGGCTCCAACCGCCGTCGAGCATGCTGAACCACGTCGCCCGGCGTCCACCCACGCTCCCAGGCGGACCGGATCAGCTTCCGCAGGAACTCCTGCAGAACCCTGTCGACCTGCGCTTGGTCGCGCTCGTCATAACCACCGAGGCGGGCCAGGAACGCGTCAGCCTCCTCGTGGTTGAGCACGACGGCAGCGGCCGCCGAGGGCAGCAGGTGCAGGATCTCGGAATCACTCACGCGGACGAGTTTGTCACCCGAAGCCAACCTCCCGCCCGGCGCTCCATCACTCCTGTGGATAACGGTCGATCGGCAATCCGAAAGCAGGGAACAGCGACGGGTTGTGGAAAGCCATCACCGCGGACACCCCGGCCTTGGTCAGGGTCAGCACCTTGAGCGAGTGCGCATGGAAGATCCCGTCGTCGCCACGCACGTACATGGCAAAGGCGGGCTGCCCGTTGGCCGAAGTCTCCACCAGGATCCGCCGTCCTTCCCCAGGCAGGACCTTCGTCGCCAGCAAGCCCAGTACGTCGTCCCGTCCGCTGAACCACGTCGGGATCGGCGGCATCTCCCACCGGGTGTCCTGGGTCAGCAGGCCCTTCAGCGCAACCAGGTCGGCCTTCTCGAACGCCTTGGCGTATTGGTCGAGCAGCGCACGGCGTACCGGTTCGTCTGGCTCGCTGAAGTCGTCCTCGGCAGGGGCGAGCTTGGCCATCTCCGCACGCGCCCGCTGGAGCGAGCTATTGACCGCAGCGGTCGTCGTCTCGAGCAGCCCGGCCACCTCGGACGCCTGCCAGGCAAGGACATCCCGCAGGATCAGTACTGCGCGCTGCCGCGCCGGCAAATGCTGTAGCGCCGCCACCATGGCCAGCCGGAGACTCTGCCGAGTCCCCACAACCTGTGCGGGGTCAGTGCTCAGCAGTAGATCCGGGAACGGCTCCAGCCAACTGGTCTCCAGCGACTGCGTCTCCAGATCGTGCGGGTCGATGCCTGGAGCCCCTAACGCCGACGGGACCATCCGGCGGCTACTGTGCTGCAAGGCGTTCAGGCATACCCGGGTAGCGATCCGGTAGAGCCACGTCTTGACCGACGAGCGCTCCTCGAAGTCGGCGAACCCTCGCCACGCGCGCAGGTACGTCTCCTGGACCGCATCCTCCGCATCATGCAGCGACCCGAGCATCCGGTAGCAGTGGGCGACCAGCTGACCCCGGTACTGCGCGAACTCGTCCTCCAGGTTCATCCCAACTCCTCCGCCGGCTCCAGCACCACAACGCCGGTACTACGTCGCACGGCGATCCCTAGGCCGGCCAATGCTCCCAGCAACGACAGTACGCCGCAGACCGCCAGCGCACGGGCGAACCCAGTCTCGAACGACTCGTATCCCCCGGCAGCCGCGAACACGGCTGCCAGCACCGCGACACCGACGACCCCACCCAGCTGCCGCATCATGGCGTAGATACCGGACGCCATTCCGACCGCTTCCGGGGGTAGCGATCCGATGCTGGCGCTCTGCGTCGCAGGCATGGCTAGGGAGACCCCACAGCCGGCGACGATCAGGGCGGGCACCAGGTCGGCGTACTGGACTGTGCCCTTGCTGGCCTGGCTGATCCAGAACATGCCGACCGCTTGCAGGAGGAGACCGGTGAAGACCAAGGGACGTTCGCCGATCTTGTCGACCAGGCGTCCGGCGATCGGGGCGACCAGGAAGAGCGTGGCCGTCCACGGCAGGAGTTGCAGCCCTGCTTCGAGTGGGCCGGAGCCGAAGGTCGCCTGCATGAACTGGGCGAGGAAGAAGACCGCACCGAACAGCGCGGCGGTCAGGAAGAAGCCGGCCGCGTTGCCCGCCGAGAACGCGCGCGAACGGAAGTACCGCAACGGCAGCATCGGCTGCGCGGCGCGTCCTTCCCAGACCAGGAACCCCAGCAAAAGAAGGGCTCCGACGACGAACGATCCGAGAACCTCCGGACTCGACCAGCCTGCCACCGCGCCGCGGACGACGCCCCAGACGATGCCGAGGACGGCAAGGGTGATCAGCGCCGCCCCGCGCAGATCCAGTCGGCGGACGGCGCCGTGGCTCTCGGGGATCTTCGCCAGGACGAGCGGGATCGCGACGGCACCGATCGGCACGTTGATCCAGAAGATCCACTGCCAGGCCAGACCTTCGGTGACCGCGCCACCGATCATCGGACCGCCGAGCACGGCCAGGCCGGTCAGCCCGCTGAAGATGCCGATCGCCCAGCCCCGGCGTTCGGGTGGGAACGCGGCGCCGAGCAGGCTCATCGACAACGGCATCACGACGGCCGCACCGACGCCTTGAACCGTACGGGCCGCGATCAGCAGCGGCACCGACGGGGCGAGTGCGCAGGCGATCGAGGCGACGGAGAAGAGAGCCAGGCCCGCTGCGAAGGTACGGCGCCGACCCCAGCGGTCGCCGATCGCCGCGGCTGTCATCAGCAGCATCGCGAAGCTCAGGCTGTAGGCGTTGACCGTCCATTCGAGCTGCTCGACGGTCGCGCCGAGGTCCTGCCGGATGGTGGTCAGGGCGGCCGCCACCACGAGTACGTCGAGCGCCACCACCACCGAGCCGATCGAGGTCAGCCCCAGGACCCAGCGCTGCTCGCCGGTCGTACCGATCTTGCTGTTCATGTGTCCTCCAGGAATCCGCTGTCACCGGTACTGACAACCCAGCAGGCCCGAACTCATCGGTGCGATGAGTTCGGGCCTCGGCCGCTGTCTGTACCGGTGACAACCTCTGAAGGAGAGCAACCATGGCTACAGCAGTGTTCCGCTACCAGACGAAGCCGGAAGCAGCCGACGAGAACCTGATCCTGATCGAGAAGGTCTTCGCCGAGCTGACGGCCGTCGCCCCGGCCAACCTGACTTACGCGAGCTTCCGCCTCGACGACGGCGTCACCTTCGTCCACGTGGTCGACGGCGAGGGCCTCACCGATCTGGCCGCCTTCCAGAAGTTCCAGCGCGACCTCGCCGACCGCTTCGACGGCGACCTCGTCCGCGAGGAGGCCACCCGGATCGGCTCCTATTCGGCATAGTCCGGTCGCCGCGGGCTGCCGATGGGCAGTCCGCGGCGACGGGTAACCAGGCGCGTTGTGTTGCCCGATAGGACCGCGTAACGACTGCTCGAGCATCTATCGTTACGGGGAGTGATGACTTCGGGGAGGTAGGGGATGACGCAGACGGCCAGCAGTGGGATCGATGAGTTGCGGGCGGCCATCGGTGGGGTGGTGGTCGAGCCTGGCGATTCGGCGTACGACGAGGCGCGGCGGGTGTGGAACGCGGATATCGATCGGCGGCCGGCTGTGGTGGCGCAGTGTTTGAGTGCCGAGGACGTGCGGGCGGCGGTGCTGTTCGGCGTACGGAACGGGCTGGAGATCGCGGTGCGTGGTGGGGCGCACAGTATGTCCGGGGCGTCGACGGTCGACGACGGGCTGATGATCGATGTCAGCCGGCTCAATGCGGTGACGGTTGATCCGTCGACGAAGCGTGCCGTGGCTGGTGGGGGTGCCAAGCTGGCTGAGCTGGATGCGGCTGGGCAGGAGCATGGGCTCGCGACACCGGCGGGGGCTATCAGTCATACCGGTATCGCTGGGCTGACCCTCGGCGGTGGGATGGGGTGGCTGTCGCGCAAGCACGGGCTGACGCTCGACAATCTGCTGTCGGTGGAGATCGTGACGGCCGATGGCCAGATCCTGCGGGCGGCCGCGGACGAGAACCCTGAGCTGTTCTGGGCTGTTCGCGGGGGCGGCGGCAACTTCGGCGTGGTGACGCAGTTCGAGTTCCAGTTGCACGACGTCGGGCCGATCGTTCAGTACGGCATCCAGTTCTGGTGTCTGGACCAGGGCGTCGAGGTACTTCGGTACGCCCGCGACCTGATCCCGTCCCTGCCCGTCGATTTCAACGTCGTGATCGGTGCGGTCAACGCGCCGCCTGCGCCGTTCGTACCGGAGGAACTGCATCACCAGCCTGGCTACGCGTTGATCGTGGTCGGGTTCGGCTCCCCCGAGGAGCACGCGGAGGTGCTCGCGCAGATCCGGGCGGCCATCCCGCCGGCCTTCGAGTTCGCGACGCCGATGCCCTACACGGCCTTGCAGCAGTCGATCGACGAGCCGAACAGTTGGGGCAACCACTGCTACGACAAGGGCAGCTATCTCGAAACCCTGTCGGACGAGGCGATCGACGTGATCACCCAGCACGTGCCGCTCAAGTCGTCACCGTTGTCGAACGTGCTGTTCTACCGGCTCGACGGCGCCTACTCAGAGATCGGCGAGGACGAGACCGCCTTCGCGGGCGGCCGCTCGCCGCGGTACGCGGTCTTCCTCGTCGCGATCGCGCCGGTGCCCGAGCTCCTGCCGGGTGATCGCGCGTGGGTCCGGGCGTTCTGGGATGCGCTGCAGCCGCACGCGCTCGGCATCGGCAGCTACGTCAACGCGATGGCGGAGAACGACTACGACCGGGTCAAGGCGTCGTACGGGAAGCGAAGTACGCGCGACTGGCGAAGATCAAGGCGCAGTACGACCCCGGCAACGTCTTCCACCGCAACATGAACATCCTGCCGGGCTAAGACCGAGGCTAGATGGAGGCTGCTCCGTCGATGACCAGGACCTGGCCGTTGATGTTGGTCTGGTCGAGCAGGAGCATCCGGACGACCGGTACGACCTCCTCCGGCTCGGTCAGATGACCGGTGGGGGTCCGCCGGACGATCTGGTCGAGCTGGGTCTGGCCGAGCACCGCGGACATCTCCGAGGCGAAGAAGCCGGGTGCGACGGAGTTGACGAGCACCCGGCCGCCCAGTTCGCGAGCCATCGACCGGGTCGCCGCGTCCAGGCCGCCCTTCGTCGCGGAGTACGCGACCAGACCCGGGTAACCGCGCTGTGCGCAGATCGAGGTCACGTTGACGATCCGGCCCTTCAAGCCCTTGGCGAGCAGCCGGCGCAGGACGAACCGGGTGAGCACGAGCGGCGAGGTCAGGTTGGTCTGGATGATGCCCGCGAGCTGCTCGGCCGACGTGTGCACATGCAGCGAGTCCTGGCCGACGGCGGCGTTGTTCACCAGGCCGTCGATCGGGCCGAGCTTCTCCTCGACCTCCTTGACGAACGCCTGCGTCGCCTTGGCGTCGTTCACGTCCACCGAGCCGACGTGCAGTTCCTCCGGGTACTTCGTCGCCAGCGCCGTCAGCTCGGCGGTCACGGTCCGGGCGAACGCGGCCACCTTCACCCTGGACGCCAGCAGTTCGGTGACGATCGCCAGGCCGAGCCCACGCGAACCACCGGAGACCAGCACCACCGAGGACGGCGGCACTGCAGTCGGGTCAGACATCGCTTTTCAACGTCTCCTTCTGCGGGATCTCATCGAGCAACTTGATCCGCCGCGGTACGCCGTAGTCCGGCAACCGATGCGAGCACCACTGGACCAGGTCGTCGGCCGTGATCGGCCCGAGGTTCGGGTTGGCCACCACCTCGGCGGCGACCATCCTGCCGACCAACGGCGCCTTGCGGGCGAAGACCCGTGCCCACGCGACGCCCGGGTGGGCCAGCAACACGCTGCGGACCACACCTGCCGAGACCTTCGAACCACCGACGTTGATCTCGTCGCTGTCGAGCCGGCCGGTGATCAGTACCCGGTCGCCGGCGAACTCGACCCGGTCGCCGGTGTGGACCGCGCCGTCCATTCCGGCGCCGTGGTGCGGGGAGGCGATGACGAGTTCGTCGCCGACGACGGACAGCGTCGGACGCTCGTCGTTCGGCTCGCGATCCAGCCAGGCCTTGGGGAAACCGGCCTTGCCGTCGTGGACGACGATGGAGGCGCCGACCTCGGACGAGGCGTAGATCCAGGAGATCCGGGCCTGCGGGAAGAGTTCGCGCAAGCGGTCGAGGATCGTCTGGTCGACCGGCTCGCCGCCGAGGGTGATCTGCTCGAGTGGCACCTTGGTGAGAGCGTCGGTGTCGCGGTAGATGGTCTGGCGCCAGAAGGTCGGCGTACCGGAGGCTGCGGTGACGCCGTGTGCGGCGGCGATCGACGGCCAGATCTCGAGCTCGGACGGCTCGATCACGACCAGGCCCTGGTCGGCCTGGGTCAGCGAGATCGTTACCACCTGCCACCAGGCGTAGGTGCCGGGCGAGTACGGAAGCAGCCAGGTGCGGGGCTGTTGCTGGGTGGTGACGGTGGTCAGCGACTCGAGCGTGTGGCCGATCCGGGTCGGGCGGCCGGTCGAGCCGGAGGTGAGCAGCCAGGCGCGGCCGGATTCCTCCACCCGCTTGAGTTTCGCGGGCTCGACGGAGTGCTCGTCGCCCTTCGCGATCACGATCGCGAAGCCGGAGTCGGCGAGTTCCTCGCGCATGCTCAGGTCGACCCGCGAGGTGGTAGCGACCAGCAGCTCGGTGCCGTGTACGGCGTGATGCCGTACCGCGGCCAGCGCGTCGGCGCCGTTGTCGACCAGAACCGCGGCCGGCGAGGGCAGCTGCGGCAGTTTGTGCAGGGTCCGCCAGGTCACCGTCTTGCCACCGGCGACGACGGTGTTGTCGTCCCCGATCAGGGCAGTGGACCGGCGCCGCGTGGTCACGCCGACTGGAGCTGCTCGATGAAGTCCAGCACGTCGCCGACCTTGGCGATCTGGCGCAGGCCGGGCGCGTCGAAGTTCAGCTCGTCGCCGATCTCGTCCTCGACCCGCAGCGCCAGCTCGGAGAAGTCCAGCGACCGGAAGCCGATCTCCCGCAGATCCGCGCTGTCGTCGGCCGGCAACGTCTTGCCCTGCGCCGTCAGCACCGCTCCCATCAGGTCCCGGATCTGCTCCCGCGTCAGCTCAGCCATGACCACAGAGCCTAGCTGCTGTGGACTCGGCTTTGACACGGTCTACTGCACCTCCGGAGCTGGATCGGCAGTTCGGTCTTGGACGACGTCCACGGGCGTACGGGAGAGTTTTCTGCGCAACCGCCGGAGGCGGTCCCGGATCTCCCAGCCGATCAGCGCGATCATCGGAGTGGCTGCCGCGAGCGCGGCGAACAGGATCTCCTCGACCGGCATCCCCGCGATGTGCTGGGCAGGCATGAACGTGACCTCCCGTGCGCTGTGTGACGGACCAGGGGGCGTTCGCCTACTCAGTGTAGGCGCGCGCCGTCGCCTGGTAAACGACTCATACACTGTTGACCGTTTGTCAGGCGTTGTTGTGACAGCAGTTGTGAAGTGCAGGGAACTTTTCGTCGTCCGGGGCTCTCTTCCGTGTGCGAGGACGCGACCGAGAGGACACGTATGACGAGACCAGGACGGGCGATGGGGCTTGCCTCGCTGGCGAGCCTGCCGGTACTACCGCTCGCTTGGTTCATCGCGCTGCAGGACCACAAGCCGTGGAGTTCGGGTGCCTATCTCGGCTACCTGCTGCTCGTGATCGCCGTCCCCGGCACGCTGTTCTGGCGCCGGCTGACCGGTGGTACCGGCTGGTTCGCGGTCGACGCCGTGCTCGGCACCTCGTTCGGCCTGGCCGTCGAGGCACTGATCTATCCGATCGGCCGGTACTTCGACATCCCGCTCGCGGCCCTGCTGATGCCGTCCCTCGCCTTCGGTGTCTACCGGGCCGTGCCGCGGAGCAAGCTGCCGGTGAAGCTGACGCCCTGGTGGGCGATGGCCGGTGTGATGGTCGCAGTCGGCGTGGTCGCGGCGTGGTTTGTCCGGGTCGGCTCACAGCTCATCCCGATCGACGGGCCGGCGGCACTGCGGTCGGATTCGGACGCAGCCCGCAACCTGTCGCTGGCCGGTGAGTTGGCCCATCACTTCCCACCACAGATCCCTTACGCGTCCGGACGGCCGCTGACGAGTCACTTCGGGGTGTACGACCACCTGGCGTCGGCGCACTGGATCACCAGCGTCGAGCTCGACGTACTGACGCAGCGGATGGCGCCCTTCGCCTTCCTCCTCCTGACGGTGCTCGGCGCGGCCGCGGTCGGCGTAGTACTGACCAGCCGCTCGGTGGCTGGTCCGATCGGCGCCGGGCTGACAGTGGCCGCCGGCGATCTCGCTGCCTGGCCGCGGGCGGTCGACGCGCGGCTGTTCAACGACAGCCCGTTCTCGATGGGCTGGCTGACCAACCCTTCGCAGTCGTTCTCCACTGTGCTGATGCTGCCGCTGATAGCCGTTACTGCGTTGCTGCTGCGGCGCAAGCCCACGCAGACGCGGGCACAGGTCATCGGCATGCTGGTGGCGGCCGCAGTACTGATCGCGGCGATCTCTGTGACCAAGGCGTCCGCACTACCCGTGTACGCCGCTGGGCTGGCCGCCGCGTGGATCTACCTCACCGTGCGAGCCCGCCGCGTCAACCTGCGCGCTCTGGTGCTCGGGGTGGGCGTTGCGGCCTGCTACGGCTTCACCTTCCTCGTCGTACTGCGCGGCAAGCCGTCCGGTATCGAGTTCCATCCGGCGCGGACCTTCCGGCACATGATGGACGTGATGACCGCACAGCACTCGACTGCTGCCTTGGTGGTGATCGCAGTGGTTGTGGTGCTCGGCTGGCTGTTGCCCGCTGTGGGTGCGGTGCTGATTCGGCGGCCGGTGCCTCGCGATCCATTGATGCTGTTGCTGCTGGTCGGTCTGGTCAGCTCGGTCGTCGCGACTGGCCTGCTGTACGACAGTGGCCAGACGCAGGTGTTCTTCGTGCGTACCGGCTTCATCTTCGGCGTCCTGCTCGCGACCTGGGGGCTGGGGTCGCTCGAGCGGAAGCAGTACTACGTTGCCGCGCCGGCGTTGCTGATCGGAGCAGCGGCGATCTACTGGGGTCGGTACCGGTCGGAGGACTCGTGCACCAGCGCGAACTGCTTCGGGCAGCCGCTGGTGGTCGCGCTGGTCATCGCTGTCATCGGGGTCGGCGTTCTTTGCTTGCTGTTCCGGTTGAAGAGGCAGCTGTGGGCTGTGGTTGCGGTGGCGGTCGTGCTGGGGATGACGGTGTCACCGACGCTGGGGTCGCTGAAGGAGTTCGCGTCGCCTGCGCTCACGGCCTACGAGTCGATCGCACCGGGCGGGATCGAGGCGGCTCGCTTCATCCGGCGCAACTCGGGGCCGGGCGATCTGATCGCTACCAACGTCCACTGCCGCGAGGCGGGGGTCGATCGCTGCCTGACCGGGTCGTACTGGATCGCTGGGTACTCCGAGAGGCGGGTGCTGGTCGAGGGCTGGGCGTACACCCAGCGCGTCGACGACAGCTATGCGGCCGATGAGAAGGTCCAGGGCGGGTTCTGGAATCCGGAACGCCTGCGGCTCAACGACGAGGCGTTCACGGCGCCGACGCGGGAGATCCTGGAGACGCTGCGCACGCAGTACGGCGTGCAATGGCTACTGGTAGACGAACGCCTTGCAACCCCGCCGGTAGCTCTCGAACGCCTGGCAGAACTCCGCTTCCACTACGGCACAGTCCGCGTCTACCAGCTCTACCCCCGCCGCACCACCCCCGCCCCCTGCCCCACCCAAACCCCCTTCCCCACCGGCACCCAAACCCCCGGTGCCTTCCCTTCCACCCCCGGGTTCCCGCCCTCCCAGCCCTCCGGCAACCCGTCCTCCCAGCCCCCGACCGGCCCACCTTCATCGCAACCCCCGGGCACCTTCCCCACTTCGCAGCCGACCGGCGGCCTCCCGACGTCCCCGCCCTCCAAGCCAGCCGGCGGCGCCGCCCCGGCGGCCTCATCCAGCGCTGCCCCCTCGCAACCAGCCAATGGCGCGGCTCCGGCAGCACCCGCGAGCACTGCTCCCTCGCAACCAGCAGGCTCGCAGACGCCCGGCTTCCCGCTGTCCCCGACGACCGGCGGCCTTCCGTCGTCGCAGACGCCGGGCTTCCCCGCTGGGACGCAGACGCCGGGTGGAACGCCGTCGCCCAATCCGTGCGCGTCTCAGCCGACGGGAGGCTTCCCAAGCCAGCCGCCGACCCAGACCCCCAGTGGCTTCCCGTCGCAGACACCGGGCGGTTACCCGTCGTCGCAGCCGACTGGCTTCCCCAGCTCGCAACCGACCGGTGGGGTGCCCAGCGGGACGCCCGGTGGGTTCCCGTCTCAGCCGCCCACCGGATCTCCGTCGTCCAGCTCTACGCCGCCTACTCCTCCGACCAGCGGGCGCTAGCCAATCGTCGGGAGCGGGAGGCTTTGGTTGGCGGCTCGGTCTAGGGCTGTTACGGAGTAGAGGTAGTGGTGGCCCTTCAGGGCTGTGGTGTCTACGTAGGTGGTGCCGCGCAGGGTGGTTAGCAGGTTGCGGGCGTCTGTGTCGGCGCACCAGTCGCCGGCTGTCAGGTCGCGGCGGTAGATCGCGTATGACGTGCTGTCGGGCGAGGTCGCCTTCCAGTGCAGGGAAACGCCTGCCGGAGTACGGGACGAGCGCAGTGCGTGCACCGGCAGTGGGGGCCGTGAGTCGAGGGATGGCATCGCGGGGATTAGGGCCGGGCGGGTGTACCAGGTGGTGTTGAGGAGTGTGGTCGCGCCGAGTCGATCCGCCCGTACGTCCTTCGCCGAGAAGTAGATGTCGCCCTTCACCTCCGGCACCGTGCTGTTGAACGCCAGGTGGTCGCTCAACTCAGCCGGGTCCGACCAGTCGGGTGACTGCGTCGACGTACCGACCTTGTACGTCGCCTGCCCGATGTACAGATGCACGTCAGTACCGCGCACCTGCTCGGCCCACCACGGCACGATCTTGTTGTAGTCGGCCGGCGCGAACCCACCCGCCCAGTAGACCTGCGGAACGATGTAGTCGATCCACTCCTCCCGCACCCACCGCCGAGTGTCAGCAGCCAGATCGTCATACGTCTGTACGCCCGCAGTGGTGTCCGACCCCAGCGGATCCGTCCCCTTGTTCCGCCAGACCGCGAACGGCGAGATACCGAACTTCACCCACGGCTTGACCGCCTTGATCCGGTGCTGGATCTCCTGGATCAACAGGTTGATGTTGTTCCGCCGCCACTCGGCCACAGTCGGGAAGCCCGCCCCGTACTGCGCATAGGTCGCCGCATCGTCGAACACCTGACCAGCAACCGGATACGGGTAGAAGTAGTCGTCGAAGTGCACCCCATCGAGGTCGTAGTTCGAGACCGCGTCCATGATCGCGTCCTCGACCAGCTTGCGCGCAGCGGGGATGCCCGGGTTGTAGTAGAGCTTCCCGCCGTACGTCACCACCCAGTCCGGGTGCAGCCGAGCGGGATGCGTCGGGATCAGCGCGTTGAGGTTCGTGCCCATCGAGAGCCGGTACGGGTTGAACCACCCATGCAGCTCCAGGTTCCGCTTGTGCGCCTCGGCGACCGCAAACGCCAGCGGGTCGTAGCCAGGGTCTCCACCCTGCGTACCGGTCAGGTACTGCGACCACGGCTCGACCTTCGACGGCCAGAAGGCGTCAGCGGTCGGGCGGATCTGCAGGATGACCGCGTTGTGGTGCTGCCGGACGGCATCGTCGAACCAGCCGAGCAGTTCGGCCTTCTGCTGGTCAGGGGTCAGCCCCGTCCGCGACGGCCAGTCGATGTTCACCACGGACGACACCCAACTCGCCCGGAACTGGCGAAGGGGCGTGGCCGGGTTCGGAGTACAGGTGCTGTCCGGAGCCGGCGGCGCGGCTGTCGCGGTACCGGTGAGGGCGCCGGCCAGCAGGCAGGCTGAGGCGCCGAGAAGGCCAACGATCCGCCAGACTCTCATGTCACTCTCCGACCAATTGTCCAAAAGAAGTCGAAAGATAGTTACACAGTTGGGCCGGGTGCAGAAGAGGTCGGTACGGTTGGGCCATGCTGCGCCAGGCCACGGACGAGGACGTCGATACCATCCGGGCACTGCGCAACCAGCAGGCCAACCGGGACGTCAGCATCACCACGCACGAGATCTCCGCCGCGGAGCACGCTGGCTGGTGGGCCAAGGCGAGCGTCGACCCGAGCCGCCGGGTGCTGATCTACGAGCGCGACGGCCGGACCGCCGGCGTGGTCAACTTCTTCGACCTCCAGCAGGGCACCGGCACTTGGGGATTCTTCCTCGACGCCGACGGGCTGGCCGAGACCGGCGAGACGCTGCCCGCCTGGATCGAGGTGATGAAGGAGGCCACCGGGTACGCCTTCGACACCCTCGGCCTCGACGAGCTGACCGGCGAGGTGCTCGAGCACAACACCGTCGTCCGGCAGATGAACCGCCGGTTCCGCTTCACCGAGGGCGAGCCGGAGCTCCGGTACGCCGACGGCCGCGAGCTCACTGTGATCCCGATCAAGCTGTCCAGAGACGACCGGCGCAAGCCGAAGGAGACCCGATGAGCGCCACCCGCACGATCGACTTCGGCGGCGTCCCGATCGGCCCGGAGCACCGGCCGTTCGTGATCGCGGAGATGTCCGGCAACCACAACGGCGACTTCGAGCGAGCCAAGGAGATCGTCCGCGCGATGGGCGACACCGGCGTCCAGGCGCTGAAGCTGCAGGCCTACACCGCGGACACGATGACGCTCGACGTCGACCTGCCCGCGTTCCGGCTGCCGGGCGACCACAAGCTGTGGGCGGACCGCCACCTACACGAGCTGTACGAAGAGGCGCACACGCCTTGGTCATGGTTCGAGCCGCTGTTCGAGCTGGCGAACTCGCTCGGCATGGTCGCGTTCGCGTCGCCGTTCGACCTGACCGCGATCGAACTGCTGGAGAAGCTGGACGTCCCCGGCTACAAGGTCGCCTCGAACGAGATCGGCGACCTGCCGCTGGTCCGGGCGATGGCTGCGACCGGGAAGCCGATCATCATCTCCACCGGCTCGGCGACGCTCACCGACATCGACGCGGCCGTCCGCGCCGCCCGCTCGACCGGGAACGAGCAGATCGTCGTCCTGTCCTGCACGGCGAGCTACCCGGCCCCTGCCGACCAGTCGAACCTGCGGGGGATACCGGTACTCCGTGACGCGCTCGGCGTCCAGGTCGGCCTGTCGGACCACACGATGGGCATCGGCGCCTCGATCGCCGCGGTGGCCCTCGGCGCCACCGTCATCGAGAAGCACGTCACCCTGTCCCGCGACGACGGCGGCGTCGACTCCGCATTCTCACTGGAGCCCCACGAGGTGCGAGCCTTGGTCGAAGGCACCACGATCGCCCACGAGGCCCTCGGCGAGCCGGTGATCGGTCCCAAGCAGGCCGAGCAGAACGTCCTTCGCTTCCGCCGGTCCCTCTACGTCACCCGCGACGTCAAGGCCGGCGAGCGGGTCTCGCCCGACAACGTCCGCTCGGTCCGCCCCGCCGGCGGGTTGCAGCCCGACGCCTACTCCACCGTCGACGGCCGGCCGTTCCGCATCGACGTACCGGCCGGGACGCCGCTCACCTGGGACGTGCTGTAAACCAGGCTTTCGAGTCATCGGTTGCCCAGAGCAACCACAACGCCGAGACCTCGAACACCAGCGACACTGCCTGCACCGCGATCACCGCACCGCCGTAGCCCGGCAACTCGTGCAGCGTGATCGGCAAGCTCGCATGCGCAAGCAACTGGATCCCCAGCAACACCGTGAGGAAGATCCGCTTGTGAGCCTTCAGCGTCCTGAGCCGGAACGCGAGCAGCAACGGAATCAGCGCTACCACGTGGACCAAGATCACCCCACCGACAGCACGCCGGGCGAGCTTCAGGCTCCGGGGCATCATCAGTCCTTCGGTTGGCTTGGCACCGGGTGGCGCCAGCGCGGCCGGCGATCGGGCGGGGGTTTCGTCCGAGCCTGTTCGCCGCGCTCCGCCCAGTCCGCGACAAGCCGTTGCAAGAGGCTGGACAAGGTGACGATGTCCTTCTGCGACCAGTCCGCGACCACCTCACCCAGAACAGTCCCGCCGACCGCCTGCAGGCTGTCCAGCTCACCCCGCCCGGCTTCGGTCGCCTCGAGCAGACAGGTCCGGTGGTCCTCGGGATCGGGCTCGACGGTCAACTGTCCGGCATCTTCCAGCGCCTGGATGTGCCGGGTGACCGACGACGGCGCCATCCCGAGCCGCTTGCCGACCTCCCGCGGCCGGAGTGGCCCATCGGCGGCCACGGCGCTCAGCACCGACACCCTGGCCAGGTCGAAGTTGGCCACCATCCCCCGCTGGGCCGCGCCGACGAAACCGACCACCACCCCGGCCAGCTCCTCCGCCACCTTCGTTCGTTCCATGAAGGAACGATATCACTGCTGATGGATTAGGGTTGGGCAGTGCTCGTTTCTGTTGTCGTGCCGTGTTATCGGTCGGGTGCGACCCTTCCGCGACTTGTCGAGGACCTCACTCAGGTGCTGCCCGGCGCGACCACCGGGTTCGAGATCGTGCTGGTGGTGGACGGGAGTCCGGACGACACCTGGCAGGTCGCCAGCGAGTTGGCCAACAAGTACGACGAAGTGCGGGCGATGCGGCTGGCCCGCAACTACGGGCAGCACAATGCGTTGATCGCGGGCGTTCGGAACGCTCGGTACGAAGTCGTCGTGACGATGGATGACGATCTGCAGCATCCTGCCGATCAGGTGCCGGTGTTGCTGCGGGCGCTGACGGATGATGTCGACCTCGTGTACGGCGTACCGACCGAGGAAGAGCATGGGTTTGCGCGGAGCTTCTCGTCGCGGTTGGTGAAGGGGGCGCTAGCGTCCGCGATGGCGGTGCGGGATGCGCGGTCGATCAGCGCGTTCCGGGCGTTCCGTACCTTCCTGCGCGACGGGTTCGACGGGCTGGACGGGCCGCACGCCTCGGTGGATGTCGCGTTGTCGTGGTCGACGACGCGGATCGCGCAGACGACGGTACGGATGGAGCCGCGCGCGGCCGGCCAGTCGAACTACACGACCTGGATGCTGATGAAGCACTCGCTGACGCTGATCACCGGGTACTCCGTGGAGCCGCTGCGGCTGGTCGGGTACCTCGGGTTCATCTGCGCGGTGTTCGGCGTCGGGCTGTTCGGCGTGATCATCGTCAAGTACATCACCGGCGCGACGACGGTCGCCGGGTTCACCACGATCGCGTCGATGGTCGCGCTGTTCTCCGGCGCGCAGATGCTCGCGCTCGGCGTACTGGGTGAGTACGTCGGCCGCCTGCACTCGGGGTCGATGGGCCGGCCGACGTACGTGATCCGCGAGCGCACCGACGTGGACGCCCATCCGGACATCAAGCGTGAGGCTGACTGACCATGGAGTACCTGCTGTTCCCCGGCCGGCATCACGTCCTGACGCGCTACCAGGCGGAGTTCCTGCGCCGGTACGACGCGACGATCGTCTGGGCGGTGACGTCGGCCAACCACCACACCACCAAGCGCAACCCGGTGCCGTTCGACCGGCGCGAGGCCGCGATCGAGCGGCTCAGCGTGGCCGTCGGGATCCGGTCGCTGGTGATCGGCGTGGTCGACACCCCACCGACGGACGACTTCGCCGACGTGACGATCAAGGCAGTCGAGGCCGGTACCGACGACGAGGTCCAGCTGGACCCGACGAACACGGTGGTCGCCTGCTCGACGGCTGAGGTCGCCAAACTGTACGAACACCTCGGGTACCAGGTGATCGGCGTCGAGCCCGAGGATCAGCCGCGACCCTGGGACGTCCTGCTGATGATTGCCGCTGGCAATGATGACTGGCGCAAGCTGGCGCATCCGGCGACGGTTGACGTCTTCGACCGCTATCGCCTCGACGCGCAGATCCAGCGCTGCGTCAACGACCCGGTGGTCGGGGATGACGGCGGGCTGACCACGACGCGCGATTACAAGACCTACGCGGACGCCTTCGAGACGGCGGCCGACCGGAAATGGCAGCAGATCAAGGACTTCGTCCGGCCCGGACGCATCCTCGACATCGGCTGCGCGACCGGCGCGACACTGCAGCTCATCGACGGGGATCCGCGGTTCCACGAGTCGGATCTGATCGGGGTCGAGGTCGCGCGGCACCTGTACGCCGAATGCGTGCACAAGAAGGAGCAAGGGCTCTTCCACAACCCGAACGTCTACTTCTACCAGCGCAACATGCTCGGCTCGGCCGTCTTCCCGGCACGCTCGATCGACACGACGCTCACGTTGGCGTTGACCCACGAGATCTGGTCGTACGCCGATGGGTCGCGCCCGGCGACCGTGCAGCGCTTCGCCGACGCGCTCTACGCGCACACTGCGCCGGGTGGGGTGTGGGTCAACTCCGATGTGTGCGGACCTGGTGAGCCGGAGCGGAGCGTAGTACTGGCTCTGGATGACAGCGATGGGTCCAATCCGGGTCAGCCTGCTGAGTTGGAGGCGCTGCTCGATCCGGCTGCCTACATCTCCGGGTTGTCGACGCGGGCGCGGTTCTTCCAGTTCGCGCAGGACTTCCGGCGGAATGCTTCGGTGCCTTTCGAGTACGTCGAGCGGGACGGGAAGCTGGTACTGCGGTTGGCGGACGCGATGGACTTCCTGACGCGCAAGGACTATGTGGACAACTGGTTGAGCGAGACGCACGAGCAGTTCTGCGGGCTGAACTTCGCCGGCTGGTCGGCGGTCGCCAAGCAGGCGGGGTTCACGATCGACCCGGCGTCGAAGGCGTGGCGCAACGACTGGGTGATCGACAACCGGATCGCTCCGGTCGCCTCACTCAGCACCGTCACCGGCGAGGCCGTCGACTGGCCGGACACTCATCAACTGTTGATAGCCAGGCGTTAGAACCTGTTGCCGAGCTTCTTCTTCAGGCGGCGCTTGACCTTGTAGGCGAACTTGCGCGGGTTGCGGATGAGCGCCGCCTTGCGGATCAGCGTGGCGGCGGCGAAGGCGCGAGAGTTGCGGAAGCGAGTGCGCTCGGCATTAGTCTTCTGAACCTGAAGCCGCATCTCCCGAAGCCGCGTCTCGCGAGTCTTGAGCGCCTTGTCCCGGAACCCGATCGTCCGCTCCAGCCCGAACACGTGCCCCTGCAGCTCGAACAACTCATGCTTGGCCCGCTCGGCATCAGCCAAAGCAGTCCGTACGTCGGGAGCCGCCGACTCAACCCGGCCCAGCGCAGCCGACAACGCCCGGGCCAACTCCTTGCCCCGAGCAACATCATCCGCAGACCCACCCGACATCGCCAGCCAGGTGCTGACGAGGTCGTCCCCCACCATCCACGGCGGCCACGGGTGACGTCGATGCCCACCGATCAACCGCTCATGGAACCGCACCCAAGCAGCCGCCAGCACCTCACTACGCCCAGCCTCAGCAACCCACCCGGAGACCCCAAACGCAAACGAGTCCCCGTCGATGGTGACGTCATCCCACCGGAGAACGACCTGGCCGGTCTGCGCCAACGCCCACTCACCAAGCCGACCGGCCAGCTCGCGGAACGCCGGTACGTCCTCAGCCGCCGCCAGTCGGAGCAGCACGGTCTCGACGCTGCTCCCCGCCGACACGGTGGGCGGAACCACCGACGAGTCGTACCGCACCTCCGTCGAGCGCTCCGAAGGCACGGCCGACGCGGTCCCGTCGTCTGCTTCAGCAGCAACGGCGGCGATCGACCAGCGGTCCTCAGCTCGGTCGGCCGTCAGCCTGTCGGTGTAGATGGCGTGCTTCGCAGCAGCAGTGACTGCCAGCCAACCCGTCGAGGTCGACGCGAGCAGACCGGCTCGAGCTGCTGTCTCCGCGCCCTCGGCGATCGGAGCGAGCAGGGGAACGTCGCTGGACTCCAGAGCCTCGACAGCCAGCCGGGTGGGGAGGGTGCCGGGGCGGGCGGCTGCGGCGACGTCCACTGCCACCAAGGTGCCGTTGAAGGACGAATAGACGGACTGCAAGGGCAGACCGACGCGAGCCAGCTCGGCGGCTAGCTGGACTGCGGAGACCGGGCGCGCGGGGTCCTCGTGGAGGGGGCTCCAGTCGTCGTCGCCGTGGCGGTTGGCGGGGAGACGGCTGTCCAGGAGGTTGGTCAGGGAGAACTCGTTCTCGAGGCCCAGGACCAAGACAGTGGAGGGAGTGCAGAGGGTGGCCAGCGCGTCTAGCCGCTGCGGCCAGGTGAGGTCCGGGCTGTCGTAGCCCAGCACCCGGTCCAGGCCGTCGACGGCGACGACCGCGTCGTAGGCGGTACCGGTCAGGCCGTCGAGGGCACCCGCGATGACCTGCAAGTCCGGGAACTGCTCAGACAAGGCGGCAGCGTCGGAGACCGAGCGGACGAGCATGGTGGCAGCGGAGGACTTGCCCACCACCACAGAGACGAGGTCGGCCGCGTGGGGGCCGAGGATGAGGGTGCGTGCCCCAGCAGGCAGTACGTCGTTCAGCAGGGTCCGGAGTACCGGGCCCCCGACAGCCCCACGCTTGCCGTTGTAGTCGCTCCACGGCTGCATCTCACCGCGAACCACCTCGACGGCCAGCTGGTTGTCAGACACGCTCTCTCCAATCGAACAACATCCGTAGTTCGGCGGGCGGCATCATCCACGGCACGCCCAGTTCCAGCTCGGTGGTCGCCCGCGCGGCCGCCAGATCGATCTCCTTGCCCAGCATCTCGGGCCAGAGCCGGGCGATCCGCGCCTCGCCGCCGAACAGCGGGTTCTCGCCCGCCATCTGCATCGGATCGCCGTAGACGGCCGGCTCGCAGCCCGCCGCGATCCCGTAGAAGACTGCGGTGGACAGCCGGTTCGCCGCCACCCGCTTGTGCTTGCGCAGCTCCGCGAGCTGCTTGTAGAGGAACCGCGGATCCGTGCCCTCGTAGGAGAAACCTCGCCGTCCGAAGGACACCACGCGGAAGCCCGCATCCTCGTACGACTTACGGATCTCCGGCCGGTCGTACTCCGTGTAGTACAGGCTGAACGTCACCGGCCCCGGCTCGGTCTCCCGGATCTCGTCGATCAGGCGCTTGTGATCACCCTCGATCTTGCCGCCCTCCCAACCGTGGAAAAGGAACCACAAGGTCCCCTCCCGTTCCTCCTCCGGTACGACCCCCAGCGAAGGCTCGAGATCCAGCAGGTAAAGGAAAGGCGCGCCGATGCTGTGATAGTTCCGACGCCCCAGCGCATGCCCGCGGCGACGCACCGCGTCACTCCAGGTGAAGCGCCACGCACCGTCATAGAACTCGTGCACCGGATTCCAGCCGTCGCCGATGTTCCAGCCGTGCTGCAGGTAGCCGCGCAGGCGAGGCGGATACGCGTCATCGAGCCCGGCGTACCGCGCCAGGATGTGCGCCTGCCCGTAGTAATGATTGTGGTGATGCATCAGCGAACCTCGACGTGAAGAGTGCCTGCGTGCGGCCGCACACCCAGCAAGTGACCATTCTGCTCGACCACCAACGGCAACCGGCTGGCCAGGAACGGCTCACACTGCACAGCCTGCGCCGAACCATCGGCGGCGACCGCGAAGAGCACCCAGTCCGCCAAGCTGGCCAGCGGATCGACGGCGTGCGCGACCGGATTCTCCGGGACCAACGCCGGCAGCTTCACCGAAGCTGTCCACTGTCCGTCTGACAACGCGCTCCGGCACGCCACGTCCAGGTGGTCGTCCGAGTCATCGATGTACCGCCGCCAGCTGAAGCTGTGAGTGACATCGGTCAACGGCCCGCTGATCCGCAACTCATTGCTCTCAGCAACGATCAACGCCCGCTCGGCGACCAGCCGGGCCGGTCCCTCGTGCAGGTTGACGTAACCGCCGGTCGACCGGGTCAGCGAGACCAGCCGGCCCTGCTCCAGGTGATTGACCGCCTGGTCCTCGGCCGTCCACAGCAACAGCTTCTCGGCTCCGTCGCTACCCACCATCCGGAACGCCCAGGTGGTCCGCTGCGTGAACGGGTCGTCCGGGTTCGTCTCCGCGATGATCGGCGCATAAGGGATCCGGACGCTGAACCGACGGTCGCTCGACAGTTCGACCGACAGCACCTGGTCCTGTCCCGACAGCGGCCGGGTCAGCTGCAGTTGCGGATTGTCGAGAGCCGCGGGCACGCGACCCCGTAGTACCAGGGCGTCTTCGAACTGCTCGACGGACGTCAACCGGCAGGGGTCGACCATCCGGCGCAGTACGAACGCTCCATCGGCCCCGGGGCCGGGCTGGACCCAGCTGTTCGCGCAGATCCAGTTGCCGGGCGGCCACCCCGGGCTGCCCGCCTTCTGCCCACGGAGCTTGCCTTCCCGCCGCGCCTTCCCGGCCCGCATCCGTACGGCGAAATGCCCCGGCGCCCCCGACGCGGACAGCCTGGCCAGCAACGGCTTGTCGAGGTGCACCTCAAACCCGACGAGAGCCGTATCCCCGTGCGAGTCAGTTGCCTCGTGCCGCCGTACCGCCAACGGCGTCTCGGCCCCGTCGACCACGAGCGCGATCCGCAACGCCGACGACGCGGCATCCGTCGCCAGGTGCCGGATCTCGGCGGTGCCGTTGATCGCCAGCCCGCCATCTCGCCAGCTGACGTCCTGAACCGTGGTCGCGAGCGTCAGCTCCCGGGCCGGCAGCTGGTAGAGCGACCGTGGGATCGCCGTGTTCGCCTCGTGGACACCCGGATAGTTGTGCTCGAACTGCCGCCGCCGACCCGGCTTGGGCAGCGCCCGGGCACCGCCACGCAGACCACCCTCATTGCGGAAGTGCGCCAACCGCCGAAGCAGCTCGACATCCCCGGCCCGCAGCGCAGCATGCTGCAGCCGGTCGTACCCGTGGGCACGCGTGAGCACCGAACGATCGAGCCGCTCCAAGAACCTGGAGGCGAGCAGCACCAGCTCCTGCTCCTCCGACTCCGGCACGGCGCCGAAGGCCATCATCAGCGTCAGCATGTCGATCTGGGTGAAGTGCGAGTGCACCCGTCGCCGGATCTCGCCCAGGCCCGGGCCGCCGGAGTCGATCAGGTCCAGCACGAGCTCAGCAGACGTCACCCGGTCGGCCAGGTTGCCGAACTGGAACTTCTGTTGCGTGATCGATTCCCCAGACTCCCGCTCGCGCCAGTAGTAGACCGGTGCGGCGATCGCGTCGACGGTGACCGCGTCCAGGTGCGCCTGCAGGGTGACCGGGTAGTCCTCGTACCTGATCGCGGGGAACTCGTACCCGTGCTCGTCCCAGAAGGACCGCCGGTAGACCTTGTTCCAGATCATCCGGTCGAGGATCAGGTCGGGCGTCTCGATCACGTGGGTCGCGATCCGGTCCTTGGCGAACGGCAGCCGGTGGATCCACGACGGCCGGACGCCGGCGCTGTTGTTGAACCGCCGCGCGTTACCGCCGGCCAGGCAGGAGCCGGTCTCGTCGAGCGTCCGGATCAGCCACTCGAACCCGTGCCGGCTGACCAGGTCGTCGCTGTCGACGAAGGTCAGGTAGTCGCCCTGAGCCTCCCGGACGCCGGTGTTCCGCGCCGGTCCCAGCCCCTGGTTGTGCTGCTCGACGATCCGGAACCGGGAGTCACGGCCGCAGAAGTCCTTCGCGATCGCCGCGCTGTCGTCCGGCGACCCGTCGTCGACCAGGATCGCCTCGAAGTCGGCGAAGGTCTGCCGGGCGATCGACTCGAGGCAGTCCCCGATGTACTCCCCGACGTTGTAGAACGGCACAACCACGCTCAGCCGCGGCGTCACAACTGCTTCTGTCTCCTCGGCTCAGTTCAATCGATTCGTCATGCTAACGCCTCGTGTCGGCGGTTGTTTGAGTGATTGTGGTGTTCAGGTGCGTGCATCGCGGTGCTTGAGGAGCGTCCTCGATGCGGAGCATCGTGGATGCTCGTCAAGTGCCGCGAGGTGCGTGCCTGGGCGCCGCAAGCGCCAAACAACCGTCGACACGAGGCGTTAAGAGTAACCGATCGGCTACTAAGTGCACTGTCAGCAGGGTGTGGACAGGCTCAAAACCGTAGCGCGCCCAAGCGCGCTGGACACCGGTGTTATGCCCCTGGGTGGAGATCACCAACCGTCGGGTGGTGCTCGCATCCTCTACAGCGGCCAACAGATGCCCGTACCGCCCGCGCCCCTGCTCAGCCGGTACTACGCCAGCAAGCTGGACCTCGGTCCACGACCTCTCCTGGTCGATGGTCGCCAGTGCGAGCACCCGCCGGTCGGGCCCACGCAGCACGACCGCACCCGCGTCGGCCACGCTGCGCCGGGCCCACTCCTGATACCCGGCGAGCGCCTCGGAGCGCTTGAACAGCGGATTGGCACAGTAGTGGTTCCCGTAGTCGCCGAAGATGTCGCCCACCAGGTCGTCCACGAGCGTGTCGTCGACCACCTTCTCCAGGCTCGCGCTGAACCCGGCCAGTGGCGCCGGGCGACGACCCTTGCCGACCGGGAGCGACCAGTAGACGAGGCTGTCGGCCAGCAGTGCGGTTCGCGTCCCAGTGGCGAGCGCCGCGAACCAGGTCACCTCACGCGCGGGGTAGCGCAGGATGACGACATCCGCCGAGGACTTGTCGACAGCGGTGAGCACCTCGTCCACCGGCGTACCGGCGGAGGCCGACACCGAGATGCGGTCGACGGAGACGCCGAACCGCTTCGCCTCGTACTCACCCGGCGTGCTGGTCAGCTCGCCGGACTCCAGGGCGTCGTACCAGCTCATGCGGCAACCAGGTCGTAGGAGATGACACCGTCGATCACACGGGCCTGCTCGTCGGACGTGAGCTGGCTGTAGAGCGGCAAGCGGACGAGCCGGTCGCTCACTCGCTCGGTGACCTCGCAACCGCCAGGTGCGACCCGGCCGTAGCGTTCACCGGCCGGTGACGAGTGCAGCGGCAGGTAGTGGAAGGGCGCGCTGATGTTGAGCTCCCGCAGGTGCGCGATGAGACCCTGCTGGTCCTCGTGCGACGGCATGAGCAGGTAGTACAGGTGAGCCGGATGGACACACTCGGCCGGCACGGTCGGTACGCCGACCCCGCGCGACGCAGCCCAGACGGCGAGCTCCTCGTCGTACCGCTGCCAGATCGCGTGCCGCGGCGCCTGGATCCGGTCGAACTGCTCCAGCTGCGCCGTCAGGAAGGCAGCAAGCGGATCAGCCGGGAGATAGCTGGAGCCGACGTCGACCCAGCGGTACTTGTCCACCTGCCCGCGGAAGAACTGACTCCGGTTGGTGCCCTTCTCCCGGATCACCTCGGCATGCGCGAGCAGGTCGGCGTCGTTGAGCACCAGCGCACCGCCTTCGCCACAGTGCACGTTCTTGGTCCCGTGGAACGACTGCGTCGCCATCACCCCGAAGGAACCTAGCGGCCGACCCCGGTACGTCCCACCGAGCCCGTGCGCGTTGTCCTCGATCACCGCCAGCCCGTACTTCGCAGCGACGACCAGTACCTCGTCCATGGCGGCCGCGACGCCGGCGTAGTGCACGACCACGATCGCCTTGGTCCGGTCGGTGACTGCGGCTTCGAGCTGGGTCTCGTCGAGGTTGAGGGTGTCCGGGCGGATGTCCACGAAGACGGGCACCGCGCCGCGCAGTACATAGGCGTTGGCCGTCGAGACGAAGGTGAACGACGGCATGATCACCTCGTCGCCCGGAGCGAGGTCGAGCAGCAGCGCGGTCATCTCCAGCGCATGCGTGCACGACGTGGTCAGCAACGATGCCAGCCCGCCGGTGAGCTTGGTGATCAGCTCGGTCGCCCGGGCGGTGAAGGGACCGTCTCCGGTGACCGCGGCGGAGGTGAACGACCGGCTCACATACGCGAGCTCGTCACCCGCCAGGTACGCCTTGACGAACGGGATCGGCGACAGCTCCGGCATAGAGCAGAAGACTAGTCCTTCTCCTGCGCTTCGATCGCCTCGGCATAGCTGTGGTGGCCCGGATCCTCGAGGCTGTCGTAGCCGACCAGGAACTGCGGCCGCCGCTGGCTCGATTGAAACAAGCGAGCGACGTACTCACCGAGCAGGCCGAGGCAGAGCAACTGGATCGCGCCGATCACGCCCACTGCGAGCACTGTCGACGTCCAGCCGGGGATGCTGTTGCCGGACAGCTTGATGATCAGCGCACCGATCACCATCGCGAAGGACAGCAGCCCACCGAGCAACCCGAGCCAGGTGGCCAGCCGCAGCGGCGCGGCCGAGAACGCGGTCACACTGTCGAACGCCAGCCGGAACATCTTCGTCCAGTTGTACTTCGTGACGCCTGCCGCCCGTACCGCGCGGACATACGGGACCTCTGCGCTCGGGAAGCCCAGCCACGGGATCACCAGCCGGAACACCCGGCCGTCCTCGGGCAACCCGTTCACTGCGTCCACTACTCGTCGCGAGACGAGCCGGAAGTCACCGGCGTCAAACGGGATCTCCTTGCCGACCAGACGGCACATCAGCCGGTAGTACATCCGGGCGGTCGTCCGCTTCGGCCAGGAGTCGCTCGAGCGGTCGGAACGCACGCCGTACACGACGTCGACGTCCTTGTCCCGGGCAGTGGCCAGCAACTCGGCGATGACCTCGGGCGGGTCCTGCAGGTCGGCATCGATCGTGACGAGGTACTCCCCGCGCGCCCTGCGGAAGCCGGCCGACAGAGCGGCCTGGTGACCGGAGTTGCGAAGCAGCCGGACCAGGCGGAGCTGCGGCCAACGGGCCGTGGCATCGGTGACCAGGGCGGCCGTCTTGTCCCGGCTGCCGTCGTCGACGACCAGGACCTCGTAGGAGATCCCCAGACCGTCCAGCAGGGGGTGCATTCGCTCGAAGAAGATCGGCAGCACCTCTTCCTCGTCGTACATCGGTACGACGACGGACAGAACCGGCTGGCTGGATGCCATACAGACCTCCTTGCCGGGGAGGTTACTAGCCGCCAGCGGCACTAGGCTGCTCTGGTGTCAATCGTGACGGGCGATCCGCCCGGCAGCCTCGCCGAACGCAGGCGCGAGGCGGCCCAGCTGCGCGAGACCGCTCGCCAGCTGGAACGAGCCCGGGAGATCGAGGAGAACCGGCTCCGGGAAGCGGCCCGGCTGCGGGCCACGTCGCGGATGCGGCGGGCGTCGGCACGGAAACTGCGGGCCGTCCTCCGCCCTCCCCAGCCAGCGGCACGCCAGGCTCCGGAGACGCTGACCGCGCGCCTGGTGAAGGCCGGTGCCGGGGTTGCTCTGGCCGTGCTGGCGATCTGGTTGATGGCCGGGCATGCGTCCGGCGACAGCATCGTGGCGCTACTGCGGTTCTGGGTCTTCGGGCTGACGCTGCCGGGCTTCATCCTCTGGCGGCTGGCCAGCCCGTTCCGGCACAACCTGATCGAGGATGTCGCCGCCGGGTCGCTGGTCGGCGTGGCCATCCTGCTGCTCGTCTACATGGGCGTTGCACCGCTGGGGCTGCAGCAGTGGGCTTGGCTGTGGGCCGCGCCGGTACTGATGGCCGGGGTGTCGGTGCCGAGGTGGCGCCGGCGTGTGCTGAGCAAGGTGGAGCGCCCGATCAATCCGGTGACCGCCTGGCTGATCGTCGCCGCCTGTGCGCTGCCGCTGTACGGCACTGGGCGATACCGGAACCTGCTGCCGGCGCCCTACACGGATGCCCGCTCCAACTCGCCTGACATGGCGTTCCACCAAGCACTGTCGGCCAGCGCGAAGTACGACTTCCCGCTGCAGGCGCCGTACGTCAACGGCGAGCAGATGGACTACCACTACTTCTGGCACCAGTTCACTGCCGCCACTTCGTGGGCGACCGGGATCGACCTCACCGACCTCGTCTACACGATCGGCTGGGTGCCGCTGCTGATCGCCGGGACCGCACTGATCTTCGCCCTCACCGACCGGCTGGCCCCGAGCTCACGCTGGGCGGGTCCGCTGGCGATCGCAGTCGCCTCGATCGGCGGCACGGTCAGCGCTTATCCACAGGGCGCGCTGCTGTCCGAAGGCCTGATGAACTACGTCTGGGGCAGCCCGACGCAGAACCTCGGCGGTGCGCTGATCACGCTGCTGGCCCTCATCGGCGTCGATCTGCTGCGCGGCCGGAGTTCGCCCGGTACCTGGGTGATGTTCGTCGTGATCGCGGCGGCCGGGTCCGGGTCCAAGGCGACTGTGCTGCCTCTGATCATCTGCGGGCTCGCCCTGGTCGTCTTCGTCCGGCTTTGCTATGGCCGGCTGGCCCGGTCCGCAGTACTCATCGCGGTGGCGCTCGGCGGCATCTTCGCGGCCTCGATCGTCGTGGTCTTCGGCATGCATTCGTCCGGGCTCGCGGTGAAGCCCTGGGTGACCTTCGCCAAGATCGGCATCTACCCGCTGATCGCCGATCCGCTGCCATCGGGCCAGTTCGATCACAGTGCGATTTGGATCAGCGGGATCACGGCCTGCCTCGGCCTGGTACTCGGCACCGCCGGACTGATCATCCTCACCGGTACGGCGGCCCGCTGGTTCCGCGATCCGGGGATGATCTTCCTGGTCGGCATCTCGATCGCCGGCTTCTGCGCGATGATCCTGACCGACCAGCCGGGGACCAGCCAGCTGTACTTCCACCGCACCGCGGTACCGGTGATCGCTGCGCTGGCTGCGGCCGGCGTATGGATGCTGGTGTTCTGGTTCGCGGACAGGTGGTCCGATCTCGTCGTGCTCGCGTCCGTCCTCGGCGGTATCGGGGCGACGGCGGCTGCGCGGGCGATCGTGAAGGCGGATGCCAAGCCGTTCCGGCAGGCCGACGGATCGCTCCACGGGCTGATCACGCCCTGGCTGTGGACGATCGGCTTGCTGCTCCTGGTCGCCGTCGTCCTCACGGTCCTGTGGAAGCGCGGCGGGCATCGGCGGGGCCGACCGACCCGGATCGCGATGGCCTCCTTCGCGCTCGCCGGAATGGGGGCCGGCCTGTTCCTCCCGATTCAGGCCATGGCGGAGTACAAGCCGGTCGTACTGGCTCCCCAGACCGACAAACAACTGCTCGGGCCTTCGAGGAGCCAGGCGGCCGCGGCGATCTGGCTGCGCGACCACGCCGCTCCCGGCGAACTGATCGCGACCAACGCGCACTGCGCGAGCAAGAACACGCTGGGCTGCGACGCCCGGCACTTCTGGATCTCGGCGCTGTCCGAACGGCACGTGCTGATCGAGGGCTGGGGCTACACGAACACGCTCAACGACCTCGTTGCAGGGACCGGAATGGGCCCGAACTCGCTGCCGTTCTGGGACCAGCCGAGACTGCAGGAGAACGACATCGTCTTCGTCGCCCCGACCAGGGACAACCTGCGGGTGCTGCGGGAGAAGTACGGCGTCCGCTGGCTGTACGCGGATCCGACTCAGACGATCGTCTCAAGCACTCTGAACAGTCTTGCCACCTTGCGCTTCAAGGCCTCGGACGCACTCGTCTACGAACTCCCCTGAGTGATGGCACGCCTACGCATCGGAGCCGTTCCGGCATTAGGGTGACGGCATGCACTCCAGGGCTCGGCGGCGCGGGCCGAAGGACACCGGCTCCGGAACGCTCGCCGGCCGGATGGCGGCCCTGCCAGTGCTGTTGCTGGTCCTGGTCCTGCTGATCTCGCGAGCACCGGTTCTCGACGTCGCGAAGTTCGGCCTGTTCCTGGTCGTCGGGGTGACCTTGCCAGGCGTGGTGATCTGGCGGTTGATCGGCGCTTATCGCGGCAGCCTGGTCGAGGACTTCGCGGCCGGCTTCGCGATCGGTACGGCCGCGCAGTTGATCGTGTACCTGGCCAGTGCATCCGTCGGGCTGCAACGCTGGTCGTGGGGCTGGGCGCCGATCGTGCTCGTCCTGGGCGTGCTGGACCACGACGTGCGCAATCGCATCTGGCGCCGGGTCGCCATGCCTTTGACGCCATGGACGGCTTGGTTGCTGTCGTTGTCGACGTCGCTCGTGCTGTTCGCGATCTACCGCTCGGGGCCGGGACGGTATGCACCGGCGTACACGGATCCGTTGGTGAGTGATCCGGGGATGGCGTTCCACCAGGCGCTCGCGGCCAGCGCGAAGGCCGACGTACCGGTGGTGCCGTTGTGGGTCGGTGGCGAGCCGATGAAGTTCCATACGTTCTTCCACCAGGTCACCGCGGCGACGTCGTGGGCGACCGGGGTGGATCTCACTCAGTTGATCTATGCGCTGAGTTGGTTGCCGTTCGCGTTGGCCGGGTGTGCGCTGGTCTTCGCGGTGATGCAGCGGTTCGTGCAGCCGGGTGAGAGCGCCGCCGCTGTCTGGGCCGGGCCGCTTGCTGTTCTCGTTGCGGGGCTCGGCGGGTCGTTGGAGCCGCTGCATGACCTGTCGGTCGGCGGGGTCTCGATGGTGGCGGGGGCGTACCTGAGTCCGACGCAGAACCTGGGGTTGATGTTCGCGCTGGTACTGGCTGTCATCGCGATCGACCTGCTGCGCAAACAGCCGCCACGGAGTCGATGGATCTTGTTGCTGCTGGTGGCGCTGGCTGCGGCCGGCGCCAAGGCCAGTGTGCTGCCGATGGCCGTCTGCGGGTTCTTGCTGGTCTTCCTCTTCCGGCGGTCGACGCGGAATGCGTTCTTCGGGGTGCTGATCGCGCTCGGGTTGTTCGTCGGGTCGGCGATCGTCGTGTTCGGTGGCGAGTCGTCGGGGTTGCAGGTGAAGTTCGGCGGGCTGTTCGAGGAGCTGCCGCCGTACGCGGCGATCAAGGCTTCCGCGGGTGACCGGGCCGGGTTGATCAGCGCGGTGGTGATCCTGGTGGCCTGGGGGCTCGCCGTCGTCGGGGTGCTGTTCCTGCGGCGGTTCTGGCGGGATCCGGGTGGGATCTACGTGGCCGGCTTTGCGATCGGCGGGTTCGTGGCCGCGCTGGTGACGAATCAGCCGTTGTCGTTCTACCGGATGGCGTTTCCGTTCTTGGCGGTGCTGTCGTGTGTCGGGTTGGCTCGGTTGGTCGAGCGGCTCGACGATCGGCGGAGCGTAGTACTGGTTGCCGGCGCTGCTGGGCTGGGGTTGGCGGCTTGTGGGTTTGCTCGGTGGAGTGCAGCCGATCTGCGTGGGGTCAAGGAGCCTTTGATCTGGACGGTTGCGGCTGTGCTGGCGGTTGCACTGGTGGTCGCGATCGGATGGAAGGCCGGCCGGCGAGGTGGCGGTGTGCCGACGGCGTTCTTTGCTGCTCTGGTTGCCGCGTGCATGGTCGGGGCGTTGGCACTGCCGCTGGTGGGATTGGTATCCGCCTCGGCAAGCGACGTTGCCTATGGGCGGCCGGGCCGGGATGGGCCGACCGAGGCGGAGGCGGATGCTGCTCGGTGGCTGAAGGAGAACTCGGCCGGCGAAGACCTGATCGCCACGAACGCGCACTGCATCGCTCTGCGCGGCGAGACGTGCGACAGCCGGCACTTCTGGATCGCTGCGCTGTCCGAGCGACAGGTACTGATCGAGGGCTGGGTACGGACCAACAGGTCGAGCCGGATCTCGGCCACGTCCGGCGTGGAGCCGAGCAAGGTGCCGTACTGGAACAAGGAGCAGCTCGCCGCGAACGACGCGACCTTCACCTCGCCGTCGCCGGCCATCATCGAGCGGCTGCGCAAGCTCGGCGTGCGCTGGCTGTACGCCGACCACCGGGCCGGGCAGATCTCACCGCAACTGAAGCAGTACGTGCGACTGCGGCACGCGACGCTGGACGCGACGATCTACGAGATCAGGTGAATGAGCGCGTCCGCGACGCGTGCTCTCCCCTGCCCGTCTACGAGCTTCCAACCGGCTTGGGCGAGTTGCAGGCGCTCTTGCGGGTTGGTGAGCAGCTTGCGGAGTACGGCGGCAGCGTCTGACGGATCTGCCTTCAAACTGGCCAGCGTGCCGACCCCTGCGGCCGCACCGGTGGCTACTGCTCGCTCGTAGCCCATCTCCTGGTTGTCCACGACACAGACGAGACCAGCGGTGGCTCCTAGGCACAGCAACTCCCAGGTCGACGTACCGGAAGCACTGACGACCAGATCAGACTCCACAACCGCCTTGGCCAGCTCTGACGTCGGCCCGATCACCTGCACCTGCTGGCCCGGCTGAAGCTCCACTGCGGCGATCTGGTCGGCCAGGTCTTCACCAGGCGCGACCACTGTCGCCTCAAACGCCACCCCAGTCGCTGCCAACGCCTGTACGACGTACGGCCCGGCTCCATAGGCATCCGTCCCGCCGAAGAACGCAAACACCCGAGGCACACCCGCTGCCCGTAGTACCGGCGCCTCCGCCGGCCTCAGCCCAAGCACCTCATCCCGCAACATCACATACTCAAGCCCCGCCAGCCTCACACTCCCCGCAGGCAGTACCGGCTGGTCGAACTCGGCACCGAGATTCTGATCGACCAACACATCAGCGTCGGCCCCCCGCAGCTCCCCATCCACGATCGCCAGCGTCGGCACCCCCGACCGCCGCACCGCCGTGAACACCTCACCCGGCAGGTCATACGAGTCGAACACCACCGCATCCAGCCCCAACCGCCCCACCGACGCCACATGCTCCTCGGCCGTCCACACTGCAGCCTCGACCGCGATCCCCCGCGACCGGATCTGCTCATCCGCCCACGGCACGCTCGGACTGTCGCAAACGAACACCACCTCAACCCCGCGCCCCCGCAACTCCTCGGCCAGCGCCAGGCTCCGCATCACATGCCCAACCCCCCGCCGAACCCCCACATCACACCGAACCCCAACCCGCAGCACCTGATCCACGCCCAGACGGTATCCGGTCCGTTGAGCGGGCCAGCTAAGGTACGGACTTGCGTGGTGTGATCGCGTGGTTCGGAATTGTGGCTAGAAGGGGCTTACGTGTCCATCCTCACCGGGTCTGACATTCTCGTCACCGGAGGCACCGGGTCCTTCGGCCGGGCGTTCATCGGGCATGCGCTGGAGCAGCTCGATCCGCGGCGGATCATCGTGTTCAGCCGGGACGAGTTGAAGCAGTGGGAAGTACGGGCGGCGTTCGGGGACGACCCGAGGTTGCGGTTCTTTCTGGGAGACGTGCGGGATCGAGCCCGGTTGATGCGGGCGATGCACCGGGTCGACTACGTGGTGCACGCGGCGGCGTTGAAGCAGGTTGACAGCGGTGAGTACAACCCGTGGGAGTTCGTCCAGACCAACGTGATCGGCTCGCAGAACGTGATCGAGGCGGCGATCGACTCGGGCGTGAAGCGGGTCGTCGCGCTGTCCACCGACAAGGCGTCCAGCCCGATCAACCTGTACGGCGCGACGAAGCTGACCGCGGACAAGCTCTTCATCAACGGCAACCACTACGCGGCGGCGTACGAGACCAGGTTCAGCGTGGTCAGGTACGGCAACGTGATGGGCAGCCGCGGCTCGATCATCCCCAAGTTCCGCGCGCTGCACGAGGCCGGCCAGTCGCTGCCGATCACCGACCTGCGCTGTACCCGGTTCCTGATCACGCTGCCCGAGGCGGTCAAGTTCGTCGTCGACTCGTTCGAGCTGATGACCGGCGGCGAGCTGTACGTCCCGCGGATCCCGTCGATGAAGGTGACCGACCTGGCCGAGGCGATCGCGCCCGGCGCGACCATGCACGACATCGGCCTGCGCCCGGGCGAGAAGCTGCACGAGGAGATGATCAGCCCGGAGGAAGGCCGCCGCGCCCTCACCCTCGGCAACCGGTTCGTCCTGCAGCCCGACCTGGCCAGCTGGGGCTACGTCGCACCGGCCGAAGGCACCCCGGTCGTCGAAGGCTTCCACTACGCCTCGGACACCAACGACCAGTGGTACTCGATCGACGAGATCCGCAAGATCCTGCTCGAGGACTGACCCGATGCTTCCGTACGGACGTCAATCGATCTCAGAAGAAGACATCGAAGCCGTCACCGCCGTCCTACGCGGTGACTGGCTCACCACCGGCCCAGCCGTCACCGCCTTCGAGACCGCCATCTCCGAACTGACCGGCGGCCACCGCGCAGTCAGCTGTACTTCGGGCACGGCCGCCCTCCACATGGCGTACGCCGGCCTGGGCGTCGGCCCCGGCGACGAGGTCGTCACCACCCCCATGACCTTCGTCGCGACCGCCTCGACCGCCGCCATCCTCGGCGCCAAGATCGTCTTCGCCGACGTCGAGGAGGACACCGCCCTACTCGACCCGGCCGCCGTCGAGGCCGTCACCACCGACCGCACGAAGGTCATCGCCGGCGTCGACTATGCCGGCCACCCGGCGGACTACGACGCCCTCCAGCCCATCGCGGACCGTGTCGGCGCCAAGACCCTCGACGACGCGGCCCACTCCGTCGGCGGATTCTCCAACGGCCGCCCGGTCGGCGACCTCGCCGACGTGACCACGCTGTCGTTCTTCCCCACCAAGAACCTCACGACCGGCGAGGGCGGCGCCGTCGTCGCCAAGGACCCGGCCGTCGCCCAGCGGGTGCACGAGTTCCACTTCATCGGCCTGGTCCGCGACCCCTCACGGTTCGCCATCACCGATGAAGGCCCGTGGCACCAAGAGGTCCACGAGTTCGGCGTCAACTACCGCCTGACCGACCTTGCCTGCGCCCTCGGCCTGTCCCAGCTGCGCCGCCTCGCGGCCTTCAAGCAACGCAGAGCCGAGATCACCGCGAAGTACAACGCCGCCCTGTCCGGGATCGACGGACTCCGTACGCTGGTGCAGCGCCCCGGCGTCGATCCCGCCTGGCACCTCTACCCCGTGCGAGTGCTCGGCGATCGCCGCCGCGAGGTGTTCGAGGGCATGCGTGCTGCCGGGATCGGCGTCCAGGTGAACTACATTCCTGTCTACTGGCACCCGGTCTTCGCCGAACTGGGCTACCAGCGCGGCCTGTGCCCCAACGCGGAGCAGTTCTACCGCGAGGAGCTCTCGCTGCCGATGTTCCCCGACCTGACCGACGCCGACGTCGACCGGGTGATCGAGACTCTCACGAAACTGGTGGCCTAGTTTGTTGATGGTTGGGGCGGAGATGCTCAACTGGTCCGATCTGCGCCCCGCTGACGGCCGGCCGGCGACTGGCGGCTCGGCGACGGCCGCTCTGCTCGATGCTGTCCTCAGACCTACAGACAAGGTGTTCGTCGCAGGGCCGCATTCGCTGGAACTACTGGACCTGATCGCCAACAAGGTCTCCACGGTCGACGTGCTTGTCCGGTCCGCACCCGATGCCGAGCAGATCGCCCGAGTGATCAGCGGCAAGGTGTACTGCGGCGCCCTCGACCGCTTCACCGGCACCAACCTGTACGACGTAGTCGTAGCCCTCGACGGCTTGCCTCGACTGGTCGGCCCCGACACCCCGGCGATGACCTGGACCGAAGGCCTCGCCCTCCTGAAGGCCCGGATGGCCCCCCGCGGCCGACTCCTGCTGGCCGCCGAGAACACCTTCGGAATCGAGCGCCTGCTCCAGCCCGACGTCACCGCGACCGTCCCCCGCAACGCGGACTGGCCCGGCGTCGTCGGCGGCACCCTCGAAGCACCGGTCGGTCTGGCCGCGATCCGCACCGCACTCGGCGCACTCGCCTCGTCGACGACCGTCTACGCCGTCTACCCCGATCTGGTCGCGGCCGATCTCGCGATGCTCACCCCCACCGGCCCGCTCACCGCAGTCGCCATCGGCCGGTCCGTCGCCGCCCGGCACAGCGGATCGACGCTGATGGACCCGTACCGTCTGGTCCAGGATGCGATCGCCGCCGGACTCGGTCGCGAGCTGGCGCCGGTCTGGTACTTCGTGATCGGCGACAAGGCCCCGGAAACCCTTCCTGCACAGTCGATTCCGAGCGGCGAAGGCATCCTGCTGGAAGAACAGTTGCTGGCGGCATTGAAAGTCGACGACCAGGCAGCCCTCAGGCGCGCTGTTCCCGCTTATGTCACCTGGCTGCACTCGCTTGCGTCGGAGTCCGCGGCGATCGCCTCCCCGGACAACGTGATCGTGGACGGCACGAAGTACCGGCTGTTCGGCTCTGGTGTTGTGGTGTCCGGTGGTGCGGTCGAGCATCTGGCGCGGTTCGTCCGGCGGGCGCAGGAAGCCGGCTCGCGGCAACCATGGTCAGGTGACACGCAAGCCTTGACCGCGCGGCTGGCTTCAATGGCCGGACTGACCGTCGACGGCGAGCTGACCGTTGCCCTCGACAACCTTCGGCCGCAGGGGCAGGCCGAGCAACTCGCGACCATCGCGCGGTTGTCCCAGGAGCTGGCCGACGCGAACGAGCAGGCGACCTGGTTCGAGAGCCAGCTGGACGGGATCCGGCGCTCCCGGCCGTACCGGATCGGGCATGCGGTGCTCAATCCGGCCCGGGTGGTCGTGAAGCGGCTGCGGCGGCTCTGATGCACCACGCCAACCACTTCTACGGCCACGCGCACGTGATGGCAGAGTACGCCGGGCTGCACGGCTCGCCACGGATCTGGGGTTATCTCCAGCACGGCTGGAACATTCTCGACGGGTTCGCGTACAACACGGCCTTCGTCGCCGGGATGCCCAAGTTCGTCTGGTCGGACAGTGTCCGGCGCCGGGGCTTCTTGATGGGGCTGCGCAACCAGTCGGTGATCGGCGCGCCCTGGCTCTATCTGCTGCGAAACCACCCTGAGCTGGCGGCCCCCACCACTGATGCCCAGGGCACCATTTTCTACCCGTTCCACGGTTGGGAAGGGCAGCACGTCCTGGGCGATCACGGCCGAATCGTTGCCTCGATCAACGAGCACGAGCAGGGCCCGGTGACGGTCTGCCTGTACTGGAACGAGTACCAGAACGAGGCGATCCGGCAGGTCTACGAACAGGCCGGCTTCCGGGTCATCACCCACGGGTACCGAGGCCTGCACTGGCGCAAGACCGACAAGGACTTCCTGCTCAAGCAGCTCAAGGAGATCCGCAAACACCGCCGGGTCGCCTCCAACCGGCTCAGCTCCGCGGTCCTGTACGGCGCGTCGCTCGGATTGCAGCCGGGCGTCTACGGAGACCCTATGCTGCTGGAGAACGAGCACCCGTCGTTCGGCGGACAGGCGCGGATCAAGCGGATGTGGCCCGAGATGGACCAGCCGTACGTACCGTTGCCGCAGGCCCGCGAGTTCACCGACACCGAACTTGGCGTCGAGAATCTCGCCCACCCGGCGGAGATCCGCGAGATGTTCCAGTGGACCACCAAGAAAGCGTTTCAATGAATATCGGCATCATCACCCAGGCTCGCGCGACCAGCACCCGGCTCCCTGCCAAGGTGCTGCTGACGGCGGCCGGGCGAAGCTATCTCGAGTACCACCTGGAGCGGCTGACCCGGACCGGGCTGCCGGTGATCGTGGCGACCACCACGAACGTGGACGACGACCCGATCGTGATCCTCACCGAGAAGCTCGGCCTGCCGGTCTTCCGGGGTAGCGAGGAGGACGTGCTGTCCCGGTTCGCCGGCGCGGCCTCGCAGTACGGGCTGGATGCGGTCGTACGGGTCACCTCCGACTGCCCGTTGATCGATCCCGAGGTCGTTGCCGCGGGCGTCGACCGCTGGCGGGCCGAGGGCGACGAGGGGCTGTACCTGTCGAACTGTCTCGAGCGGACGTACCCGCGCGGAATGGACTACGAGGTGTTCTCGACCGCCCGGCTGCTGGAAGCCGACGCGAAGGCGACGTTGCAGGCCGACCGCGAGCACGTGACGTCGTACTTGCACCAGAATCGCGCCGGGGATGTCCGCTTGCTGAACCTGCCGTGGAGCGGTGGCGGAGCGCAGTACCGGCTCACGCTGGACACCGAGGACGACCGGCAGCTGCTCACGGCGCTGTACGAGGAGTACGACGCGGGCGACCGGAACTGCGCGGATCTGGTCGCCATTCTGGACCAACATCCGGCGCTGGCCGCGCTCAACGCGCACATCGAGCAGAAGAAGCTCGGCGAGTAACACCCCGCGAGGCGGTGGCTACGGCATGATTTGCGGTGATGACCACCGATGACTCAGCACGCGCGCACTCGTTCGGCGCCGTCGCGGCCGCGTACGACGCGGGCCGGCCGACGTTCCCTGCCGACGCGCTGACCTGGATCCTCGGTCCGGGACGGCTGCAGATCCTCGATCTCGGGGCCGGTACCGGCAAGCTCGCCCAGGTCGCCGCGGCGCTCGGGCACGACGTCGTCGCGGTCGATCCGTCCGAGGAGATGCTCGCCGTCTGCCGCAAGCTGGCCGGCGTGGACACGATGGTCGGCGCGGCCGAGTCGATCCCGCTCGCGCACGCCTCGGTCGACGCGGTGATCGTCGGACAAGCGTTTCATTGGTTCGACCACGCCCGCGCACTGCCGGAGATCGCCCGGGTGCTCCGCCCGCACGGCGTCCTCGGGCTGCTCTGGAACAACTACGACACGGTCGTACCGTGGGTGCGGCGGCTGCATCGCGCGATGATCGGCGAGGACTTCCTGGCCGGCAACGACGAGTTCGACCCGATGCCGACGCTGCTCCAGTCCGACCTCTTCTCGATGGTCGAGACGGCCCGGTTCCGGCACTGGCACGACCTCGACCGGACCGGCCTGAAGCAACTCGCCATGTCGCACTCGCGGGTCGCCGTACTGACCGAGTCCCGCCGCGAGTCGGTGCTGGACCAGATAGACGCCATCTACGACAGCACCGCCCGCCCCCCGGAGCCGCTGCGGATGCCGTACTTCACCAACTGCTACCGCACCCGCCCGAGCGACCTGGCCAACTACCGCCGGACGATGGCCTGAAAACGATTTTGTTGCTTTCGGACACATTTCCTCGACAAACCGCTAGCGTGCCTTTGTTCGCGTTCCGGACTAAGGGGTGCAGATGTCTGAGGAAACTGTGCACGAGCGGGAAGCTCGTGCGTATGAGGTCGTGTACGAGGCGAAGGACTTCCAGGAGCTGAAACGCCGGTACAAGAACTTCGTCGTGCCGTGGACGGCCGCGTTCATGATCTGGTACCTGGCCTACGTCGCCTGTAACAACTGGGCCCGCGACTTCATGAGTCACCGGATCGGCGGTACCCACATCAACGTGGCGCTGGTCTTCGGCCTGCTCCAGTTCGTCTCGACCTTCGTCATCGCCGCGGTCTACGGCCGGTTCGCGAACCGCAAGCTGGACCCGCTGGCCAGTGGCCTGAACGCCAAGTACAAGAGGGAGCGCCGCCGGTGAACACCCTGCTCGTCCCACTCGCCGACGCCGAACCCGGCAACCAGGCGCTGACCATCTCGCTGTTCACCGCGGTCGTCGCCGTGACGCTGTACATCACCTGGTGGGCGTCCCGGCAGAACAAGACCACCGCCGACTACTACGCCGGTGGCCGCTCCTTCAGCGGCGCCCAGAACGGCCTCGCCGTTGCCGGTGACTACATGTCCGCGGCCTCCTTCCTCGGCATCTCCGGCCAGATCGCGCTGTACGGGTACGACGGCTTCCTGTACTCGATCGGCTTCCTGGTGGCCTGGCTGGTCGCGTTGCTGCTGGTCGCCGAACTCCTCCGCAACTCTGGTCGCTTCACGATGGCCGACCAGCTCGCCTTCCGGATGAAGCAGCGCCCGGTCCGTACCGCGGCCGCTTCGTCGACGATCGTCGTGTCGATCTTCTACCTGCTGGCCCAGATGGTCGGCGCGGGTTCGCTGGTCGGGCTGCTGCTCGGGGTGAAGAGCGAAGGCCTGAAGGCCGGCGTGATCGTCCTGGTCGGCGCGCTGATGATCATCTACGTGACGATCGGCGGCATGCGCGGCACGACCTGGGTACAGATCGTCAAGGCCGTGCTGCTGATGACCGGCACCTTGCTGATCACCTTCCTGGTGCTGCTGAAGTTCGACTTCAATCCGTCGAAGCTGCTCGGTGCGGCGGCGGCGCACTCGGGCAAGGGCGAGGCGTTCCTGCAGCCCGGTCTGCTGTACGGCAAGGACCTGACCGGCCAGATCGACTTCCTGTCGCTCGGACTCGCGCTGGTGCTCGGTACCGCCGGTCTGCCGCACATCCTGATCCGCTTCTACACCGTCCCCGACTCGCGGTCGGCGCGGAAGTCGGTCCAGTGGGCCATCGGGCTGATCGGCGCGTTCTACCTGATGACCCTGGCGCTCGGTTTCGGTGCGGCAGCGTTGCTCGATACCGGCAAGAACAGCGCTGTCGCCGCATCCAAGGGCAACACTGCGTCGGTACTGCTGGCAGAGGTCGTCGGCGGTGGAGCTGACTCGATCGGCGGCGCCATCCTGCTCGCACTGATCGCCGCAGTCGCCTTCGCCACCATCCTCGCGGTGGTCGCCGGGTTGACGCTGACCTCGGCATCGTCGTTCGCGCACGACCTCTACGTGAACGTGATCGCCAAGGGCAAGGTCACCGAGAAGAACGAGATCCGGGTCGCCCGCTTCGCAGCCATCGGCATCGGCGCGGTCGCGATCGGCCTGGCGATCCCGGCCCAGAAGCTGAACATCGCCTTCCTCGTCGCGCTCGCGTTCGCAGTGGCTGCATCGGCCAACCTGCCGGCGTTGCTCTTCAACCTGTTCTGGCGTCGGTTCAACACGTCAGGCGCGGTGTGGAGCATCTACGGCGGCCTGATCTCCGCCGTAGTCCTGGTGATCTTCTCGCCGGTCGTCTCCGGCCGCCCGACGTCGATGATCACCGGCGCCGACTTCCAGTGGTTCCCGCTGTCCAACCCAGGAATCATCTCCATCCCCCTGGGCTTCCTGCTAGGCGTCATCGGCACCTACGTAGGCAAGGACAAAACAGCAGCCAACCGCTACAACGAACTCTCCGTCCGCTCCCTCACCGGAGCCGGCGCCGAGGGCCCCGGCAAGCACTAGCGGTCCCCTGGACTACGTACGCCCGCGGCACCCCAGGTGTCGCGGGCGTACTGGCCGTGTACCGAAGGACAGGAAGTAGTCGACGGCACCCAGTGCACTTTGAGCGTGAACAGCGGTTCCGCGTACGCCGTACCGCGCTGCACTACCTGTCGACCGGCACGCAAACTGGACCGATGGGGAAGGCTGCGGCGAAGCGATCTATGTCCTTTGCTGTGCCTGAGGTTTTGAGCAGGCCGGATTTGAGGGCCGCTGCGCCGTCCAGCTCGCCGGTGAGGAGCGGGGCGATGGGGGCGAACGCCTCCAGGACGACTGCGCCTTCGAGGGGGCCGGTGTCGACGGTGAGGTCGTCGTGGTCGATGGTCGCGTGGATGGTGATTTCACCGAAGTGAAGTTCGTACTTCGCCTTCAGCTTGCCTGGGTGGAAGGTGGAGCGGAGGGCCATCACCAGGATGTCGGCTGTGATGATGTCGTCGGGGCGGAGCTCACCCAGCGAGCGGGCGCCCCACCGGCCCAGTGCGAGGACGACGCCCTCCAGGTCGGCGCCATACGCAGTCAGCTCGTAGACGATCGCACCCGACGGGCGCGGCAGGATGCGGCGTTCGACGAGGCCTGCCTGCTCGAGTTCCTTCAGCCGGGTGGCGAGCACGTTGGTGGGGATCTTCGGCAGGCCGGCACGGAGGTCCGTGTAGCGCTTGGGGCCGACCAGGAGGTCGCGGACGATCAGCAGCGCCCAGCGCTCGCCGACCAGTTCCAGCGCGCGGGCGACACCGCAGTACTGGCCGTAGGTCTTCGTCGTCATATCGACCACCCTACTCCCCTTGACAAAGCTTACTTGTTTTTATGAAGCTTAGTGCATGGCAACCATGAGCAAGCAACAGCGCGAAGAGTTCCTGGCCGGCACCCACGTAGGCGTGCTGAGCGTGACCGGCGAGCCCGGGCACCCACCGACGAGCGTCCCGACGTTCTACGCGTACGAGCCGGGCGGCGACCTCACGATGTTCACCGGCACGCAGCGCCGGGCACCGAAGCGGATCGACTTGATCAAGAACGCCGGCGTCGTGAGCCTCGTCGTGCAACGCGAAGAAATGCCCCCGGCGTACGTCACCGTCGAGGCCGAACTCGTCGAGGTCTCCAGGCCGACCCCCGAGCAGATGCTCGCCATCGCCCGCCGCTACATGCCCGAAGACCACGCCCAGGGCTACGTCCAGACCGAACTCGGCGACCCGGAGAACATCGTCACCCTCTTCACCTTCCGCCCAACCCGCTGGCTGACCTCCGACACCTCCCGCTGACCCGGCGCCGCACTACGGTGCGGTTCGTGCATCGCTTGCTGGCAGCCACCGCCGCTCTGTCCCTCCTCGTCAGCGGATGCTCAGCGACCCGCACCGATTCAGCATCAGCAGACCACCCGGACCCGGCCGGACAGCCGAGCAGCGCACAACCGAGTACTGCGCAGCCGAGTGAGCCGCAGCCGAGCAGTGAACAGCCACCCGAGAGCACGAACCCCCAGGTCGCGCCGCGGTTCGAGATCGTTGCCGGCGGCGGTACCGATGCCAACGCGACCCAAGCACTCGGCGCGAAAATCGGCGGAGCAGTCTGGGACATCGAGTTCGCGCGGGACGGTACGGCGAACCTGCTGATCAACTCCCTCGACCACAAGCGGCTGGAGCGGATCCGGCCGGACGGCACCCGCACCGTGGTGCCACTGGACCAGGCGTGGCGGATGGGCACCGAGATCGCGGTCGGGCCGGACGGGTCGGCCTACATCGATCTCCGGATCGGCACGAAGAAGAACACCGTCTACCGGATCAAGCCCGCCGGCAGCCTGGAACCAGTGATCGATTACGACACCGCCATCTCCGGCCTCGACGACAGCGCCAGCCTGCAAGCCGCCCCGTCGAACGGCGAGCAGAGTGGCCAGGCGCCAAGCGACTTCACTGCCTTCACCGTCGACCCGGCCGGCCGGCTCGTTTTCGCCGTGAACGTCAACGGGAAAGCTCAGGCTGGCGCAGTGGTTCGCCGCGTCGAGGCGGACGGGACGGTACGGACGATCGCGGGCAAGCCGGCCAAGTTCACCACCGTTGACGCCGCCAAGGCGGCGACGCCGGCCGCGATCTGGCCACCGGCCGGTACCCGAGCCTTGGACTGGACCACGACCGCCACGATGCGCATCACACAACTGGAGTCCCAGCCCGACGGCACGATCACGCTGGGGACCGACGGCGTCATCAGCGGCGCCGTCGACTTCTCGGTCCTGGCCATCACGTCGTCGGGAACAGTCAACCGGCTCGCGGCGTCCCAACTCACCGGCTCCGCGAGCTTCGGCGCCCAGGTGGCGGAGGCGCCGTTCACCCGGGAGGGCCACATCCAGGCCATCGGCGTCCTCAGCAACGGCATGTCGGCCGCAGCCGGGCTGCTTGCGGTAGGCACCACGCAGCCGCCACCGCAGGACACCAGTCGGTACTACAACGGCAAGTACACCCCCGGGCAGCGGGCGATTCTCGGCAAGGCTCGCGGTCGGGCCATCCGGCTGATCCGGCCCGACGGCTCCTTCTCGACCGCCGCCTTGGGCGAGAACTTCGTGCTGCACGGTGGCTATCTGTACGTCGTCGAGCGCAACTCCCTCGCCGACGAACTCGTGCTCGGCCGGGTGAAGATCCCCGCCTGAGCTCGGGCCGGATTCCCACCTCAGCCACCCCTCGGCCGGTTCGGTCGAGCAAAGCGTGCGGTCATGAACCGTTGACGCTCGCGTAGCGCTGCCGTAACAATGAGCCAGCGCTGTGCAAGAAATCAGCAAACTTACGAAACTTCCGTAGGCATCGTGCAATTTTCTTGGCAGCCGTAATCCCTTGTGCCCTCACACTCCCGCCCATCGGAGAGGCCCCGGATGCCATGAGAACCACACGTGCACGATGGCGGCTGCTGGCCGCCACGGTCGTCGGCAGTCTGCTGCTGACGGCCGGACCGATGTTCGCCGCGGCCGGGCTGCACAGCAGCGGCTCGACCGCCTCGGCCGCGGTACTGGCCGGTCCCAACCTCGCGGCCGGCAAGACCGCGACCGCCAGCAGCAACACCCAGAACTACGTCGCCTCGAACGTCACCGACGGCAACCAGGGCAGCTACTGGGAGAGCGCCAACAACGCGTTCCCGCAGTGGGTCCAGGTCGACCTCGGCTCATCGGTCAGCACCAACCAGGTCGTACTCAAGCTGCCGTCGGGCTGGGGTTCGCGCAACCAGACCCTCGCCGTCCAGGGCAGTACCGACGGCCAGAACTTCAACGATCTGTCCGCGTCCGCGTCGCGCGCGTTCAACGCACCGGGCAACACGCTCACGATCGACTACGGCAACTCGACCGCCCGGTACGTCCGGATCCTGATCACCGCGAACACCGGCTGGCCCGCGGGACAGGTCTCCGAACTCGAGGTCTACGGCCCGGCGACCGGTGACACCCAGGCTCCCACCGCCCCGGGCAGCCTGGCCTTCACCGAACCCGCCGCCGGCCAGATCCGGCTCACCTGGACCGCCTCGACCGACAACGTCGGCGTCACCGGGTACGACCTGTACGCCAACGGCGCGCTGCGTACCAGCGTGGCCGGCAACGTGCTGACCTACACCGACACCCAGCCGGCCAGCGCCTCGGTCAGCTACTTCGTCCGCGCGAAGGATGCCGTCGGCAACCAGTCGCCGAACAGCAACACCGTCACCCGCGGCGGCAGCACCGGCCCGGGCACCAACCTGGCGCTCGGCAAGCCGATCACCGCGTCCGGCTCGGTCTTCACCTTCGTCGCGACCAACGCGAACGACGACAACGTGCAGACCTACTGGGAAGGCAACGCCAACCCGGCCACGCTGACCACCCAGCTCGGCTCGAACGCGGACATCAGCTCGATCGTGATCCGGCTCAACCCGGACAGCGCCTGGGGCAACCGCACCCAGACGTTCTCGATCCTCGGCCGTGAGCAGAGCGCGTCCGGTTTCAGCACCATCGTCGGCTCCGCGTCGTACAACTTCAGCCCGTCGTCCGGCAACACCGTCACGATCCCGGTGAGCGCGCGGATCGCCGACGTCCGGCTGAACTTCACCGCCAACACCGGCGCCCCCGCCGGCCAGGTCGCCGAGCTCCAGGTGATGGGCGTCCCGGCCCCCAACCCGGATCTCACCGTCTCCAACGTGACGTGGGCCCCCGCGGCACCGGTCGAGACCGACTCGATCACGCTGTCCGCCCGGGTCAACAACACCGGCACGGCGGCCTCCGGCGCGACGGACCTCAACTTCTACCTCGGTACGACGAAGGTCGGTACCGTCGCCGTCGGTGCCATCGCCGCCGGAGCATCCGCCACGGTGACCGCCTCGATCGGCGCACGTGACGCCGGCAGCTACCCGCTGAGCGCCAAGGTGGACGAGTCGAACACGATCATCGAGCAGAACGACGCCAACAACACCGGCAACAGCTCGAGCCCGCTGGTCGTCACCCCGGTCGCGAGCTCCGACCTGGTCGCCTCCTCTGTCAACTGGTCCCCGGGCAACCCGGCGGCCGGCAACACGGTGACGTTCTCGGTCGCGATCAAGAACCAGGGCACCATCGCCTCGGCGGCCGGCGCCCACGGCATCACCTTGACGCTGCTGAGCGGAAGTACCGTCGTGAAGACCCTGACGGCCTCGTACTCCGGTGCGATTGCCGCCGGCGCCACCACTGCCCCGGTCAACCTGGGCACCTGGGTAGCGGCCAACGGCCGGTACTCCGTCCGCGTCGTGCTCGCCGACGATGCGAACGAACTGCCCGTCAAGCGCACCAACAACACCAGCGAGCGGCCGTTCTTCGTGGGCCGCGGCGCGAACATGCCGTACGACCACCTGGAGGCCGAAGACGCCTCGACAGGTGGCGGCGCGGTCGTGGTCGGCCCGAACCGCACCATCGGCGACCTCGCCGGTGAGGCGTCCGGCCGCAAGTCGGTCACCCTGAACTCGAACGGCGCCTTCGTCGAGTTCACCACCAAGGCGAGCACCAACACGCTCGTCACCCGGTTCTCCATCCCGGACTCGGCCGGCGGTGGCGGGATCAACTCGACCATCAACGTCTACGTCAACGGCACCTTCCACAAGGCGCTGCCGCTGACCTCGAAGTACGCGTGGCTGTACGGCGCGGAGGCCGGCCCGGGCAACTCGCCGGGTGCGGGACCGGCCCGGCACATCTACGACGAGGCGAACATCATGCTGGACGGGACCTTCCCGGCCGGTACGAAGATCAAGCTGCAGAAGGACCCGGCCAACACCACCACCTATGCGATCGACTTCATCGACACCGAGCAGGTGTCGCCGATCGCCAACCCGGGTTCGGGGTACGTAGTACCGGCCGGATTCAGCCAGCAGGACGTGCAGAACGCGCTCAACACGGCGCAGCAGAGCTCGACCTCGCTGGGCGTCTACCTGCCGGCCGGTGACTACCAGACCTCGGGCAAGTTCAACGTGAACAGCCGGGCGATCAAGGTCGTCGGCGCCGGTCCCTGGTACACCCGGTTCATCGCTCCGACCGGCCAGACCAACACCGACGTCGGGTTCGACGCCGCCTCGTCGGCGAACGGGTCGACGTTCAGCGGGTTCTCGTACTTCGGCAACTACGACAGCCGCAACGACGGTCCGGGCAAGGTGTTCAACTTCAACGGCACCTCGAACATGACCATCGACAACATCTGGATCGAACACCAGATGTGCCTGTACTGGGGTGCGAACACCGACAACTCCACGATCAAGAACTCGCGGATCCGCGACACCTTCGCCGACGGCATCAACATGACCAACGGCTCGGCCGGCAACCTGGTCAGCAACAACGACGCCCGCAGCACCGGTGACGACAGCTTCGCGCTCTTCAACGCCGTCGACGGCGGCGGGGGCGAGGTCCGGGACAACGTCTTCGAGAACCTCTCGGCGACGCTGACCTGGCGGGCGGCCGGCTTCGCGGTCTACGGCGGCACCAACAACATCTTCCGCAACCTGTACGTCGCGGACATGCTGGTGTACTCCGGGATCACGATCAGCTCGCTCGACTTCGGCATCCCGATGAACGGCTTCGGCGCGACCCCGCCGACGCTGTGGCAGAACATCTCGGTGGTCAGATCCGGCGGCCATTTCTGGGGAGCGCAGACCTTCCCCGGGATCTGGATCTTCTCGGCCTCGAAGGTGTTCCAGGGCATCCGGGTCAGTGATGTGGACATCGTCGATCCCACCTACAGCGGGATCATGTTCCAGACGAACTACGTCGGCGGGCAACCACAGTTCCCGGTCGCCGACACCATCCTGACCAACATCAACATCTCCGGCGCCCGCAAGTCCGGCGACGCTTTCGACGCCAAGTCCGGCTTCGGCATCTGGGCCAACGAACTCCCAGAACCAGGCCAGGGCCCCGCCGTAGGCACGGTCACCTTCAACAACCTAACCCTCTCCAACAACGCAGTAGACATCCGCAACACCACGACAACCTTCACCATCACCCGCAACTAGCAGCCATCACGTAAGACGGGCCGCCGGGAGTCCGAACCTCCCGGCGGCTCCGTTGCGCTCGGGAGGGGGTGGTTGCCGGTGGCAAGGGTGCTGCTGGATTCTGGGTTGGCGCGGTAAAGGGGCTGTGGATCGCGTCGCCGGGCTGCTTGAGTGTCCTAGTCGAGCCGCTGACAAGACCGGCCACAATGGATCGGCTAGCCCCCCGCCCGGCGGACCCGTCAACCGGCCCGGGACGAGCAAGGCTGGCCCTGATGGGTAGGCCACCACCGGGTTGTCGGTCCGATGAGTCGGGGGCTCCAGTTTGCGGGCCCACTGGTGGGTTCTCGGGCCGCTGGCGTGAAACATCACGCCAGCGGCACCAAAACCCGCCAGCCAACCCGGTTCACCGACTTGGGTATGCGCTGGCAACCGACCGGATCGCCAGCCCATCAATCGGCCCTCCAATCACCCGACACGCCGAGCAGGACGCTGCCCCCATGGACGGTTGATGGTCCGCCCGTTGCCCTCGGCAACCAAATCCGGCCGCTCCGGCACCGTTTCCCCGCAGACCGGCCCACTTTGCGATCGCCACCCCCGCAGCCCGACCAGCCTTGCCATCGGCGCCCCGCATCTCGACCGGCCTTGCGATCGGCACCCCGGCTCACGATCCGCCTTGCCAAGGCGACCCTCTGGCTCAGACCCCTCCGCGGGATCCCGATAGCTGCGTCCTTCCCTGGTCGAGAGGGTGTGGGTCAAGAGTCGAACTTGTTCGATCCCGAAGGGACGCGAAGCGCTCTTGACGCACACCCTCTCGACCAGGACACTCCCCGCAGCGGAGACCGCGGACCACAGTCCCTTACGAGCGAGCACCCCGCATCCACAGCACCCCTACGCGCCCGACCCCGTATCCAGGAGTCCTGGGCGGTGGAGTTCGCCGGTCAACAGGCGGTGGGCCGTTTGGGTTAGGGAGTGGTGGGCGGTGCCGGCGGTTCGGTGGGTGGTTAGGAGGCCGGCGTTTCGTAGTACTCGGGCGTGTTCGCTTGCCGAGGCTAGGGAGATGCCTGTGCGGCGGGCTAATTGGGTGGTGGTGGCGCTGGTGGTTAGGGCTCGTAGGACTAGGGCTCGGGTGCGGCCTACTAGGTCGGCTAGGGCGTCTACGGCCTGGTCGTCGGGCAGGGGGAGGTCGACGGTGGGGTAGATGAGGACGGGGCGGCGGCCGGGGACGTCTAGGGCTAGGGCCTCGGAGGTGAGGGAGGAGGGGTAGAGCTCCAGGCCTCGGCCTTCGAGGTAGATGTCGTAGGTGGCACCGGGGCCTAGGCCGTGGGTGGTGAGGATGGGGGCGTTCCACTCGATGTCGGGGTGGAGGGTGGTGAGCAAGCCCTCGACTCCGCCTTGCAGTAGGGCGCGCGAGCGGAGGGCTAGGTCGGCGCCGTAGCGGCGTTCGAGTTCTACGCCGGAAGGGACTAGTACGTCGTCGTGGAATTCGCGGACGGCGTTGCCGAGGGCACGGCGCGACTCTGCGGTGCCGGCGAGTAGGCCCTTCATGAAGATGTCGACCTCGGGTGGGAGGTACGGGCCGAGCTGGTCCTGGACGACGTCTGCGGGGGTGTCCATCAGGATTTCCAGGGCAGGTTCCAGGCCGGGCGCCGGTACTTCCGGAGTGAGGAAGTCGGGGAGACGTCCGGTCGGACTGACCAGTTTGAAGAGCGGGCGCATCGACGGCCGGAGCAGCGGTGCCGCCTCGCGTCGCCAGCGGCGGCCGGCCGGTGGCATCGGGCGCGAGCCGAGTGCTCGCGCGGCCAGCGCAGCCTCCCAGAGCGGCTCGGGCTCAGCCGGGAACGTCACCCGACCCAAGTCGGCCGGACTGAAATGAAGCCGCATCATGCCCCGATTGTGCCGCCACAGGAGCCCAACGAGACATGGTTTCGGGGAGAACCGAAACCGGTCGAGGCGGGCGGGAGCCGGAGATCAGGCTGGCGGGCATGATTCGTCGACGTACTGCGACCACCGTCCTGCTGGCTGCTCCGCTTCTCGCGGCCGGCGTCCAGCCCCTTGCCGAGGCTCAGCGCGAGCACCACCAGCGTCCGGAGACGTATGTCGTCTCGACCACTCCAGGCGACACCCCGGAAGGCATCGAGGTGACTCGCGACGGGACGATCTACGTCACCAGCGTCGGCACCGGCGCCGTCTACCGCGGTACGGTCCGCGACCCGAAGCTCAGGCCGTTCCTCCCCGCCGGCAGCGACGGCCGGACGACCGCCACCGGCGTCCACGTCGACCGCTGGGGTCGCGTCCTCGTCGCCGGCGCCAGCACCTCGAAGCTCTACATGTACGACGCCCGCGGCCGCCTGCTGGCGATCCGGCCGGCCGCCGAGGGCTCGTTCCTCAACGACTTCGCCTTCACCGACGACGCCGTCTACGTCACCGACTCGGCCCACAACCAGATCTGGCGCGCCACCCTCACCGAGGACGGTCTCGGCCGCCTCAAGCCCTGGCTGACCCGCGACAAGATCCAGCCGACGCCGTACTTCCTCAACGGCATCGTCACCGACGGCCACCGGCTGCTGGTGGGCGAGCAAGGCCAGGACGTCACCTACCGCATCAATCTGCGCACCAAAGCGGTCACCACGCTGGAGATCACCGGCGCGAACGGCATCCTCTCCGGCGACGGCTACCTCCTCGAAGGCCACCGCCTGTACGCCGTCTACAACGCCGGCGGCGGCAAGTACGTCACCAGACTCGCCCTGCTCAACCGCGACTGGACCAAAGCCCAGGTGCTCGCAGATTCATTGCCCGGAGCAACCAACTCCACCCCGACCACGATCGCCCGCGACGGTCACCGGCTGCTCTGGGTCAACAGCCAGCTCGACGCCAAGCCCGGCACCCCGCCGTACACGGTGTCGGTGGTCCCCGGCCTCGACTAATAACTCGACTAGAGCTCGTCGGCCATCCGGGACAGCACCGCGCCGGCCGACAGTACGAGCGCCCGCTCGTCATCCGACAGGCGGTCGAGCAGCTTGGTGAGGTCGTCGACCGCATGCTGCCCGGCCGCCTTCACCATGTCGTCGCCGCGCGGGGTCAGTACGACGGCAGTAGCGCGCCCATCAAGTACGTCGGGCTGACGCCGAGCCAGCCCCGCCGCCTCGAGCCCAGCAACAGTCGTCGTCGCGGTCGGCTGCGAACACGGCACCCGCGCCGCGATCTCACCGATCCGGATCGGTTGCTCGTCCCCGATCAGCCGCAGCGCGATGAACTGCGTCGGATGCAACGCCCTGGTCTCACCGGTCCGGCGCAGATGGCGCACCACGCGGTGCATGCCGACCAGCAACCGCAGCGTCTCTTCCTCCATCGCGACCACCTCCCCCATGTCCGGCATCGTGACACGGGCTCAGGCTCAATCCGAGACTGTTGGCGGCCAATTGCATCAACCTGCAAAAGGCCGCTGCTCGTTGGTCAGCCCAACGGAATAGACTCGCGCTGTGACGACCAGTGACGAAGCAGGGCCGAGTGAGCTGGCGGGGATGCCCAGCTGGTTGCTCACGCAGAGTGCGATGCACGCGCAGCGAATCATCGGCGAGACGTTCGCCGCGGCGAACGCCCGCGGGTACCACTACCGGCTGCTGGCGACGCTGGCGGAGTACGGGCCGGCCAGTCAGGCGTCGCTCGGCCGGCGTACCGGGATCGACCGCAGTGACGTGGTGGCCGCGATCAACGAGCTGGCCGACCTCGGGTACGTCGTACGGTCGCCTGACCCCGACGACGGGCGGCGCAACATCATCACCCTGACCGCCACTGGCGAAGTACAGCGGGAACGGCTCGAAACCCTGGTCCGGGCCGCTCAGGACGAGCTGTTCGCCCCGCTCTCCCCCTCAGAGCGGGGCCAGCTTGCTGCCCTGCTGGCCAAAGTCCTCAGTCACCACCAAGGACTAGCGGACCGGTAGCAGGGCGCGAGCCGAGGCCTGGGTACGCCGTACGCGGCGCTCCCGGGCGTGGACCCGACGACGCGCTGCCCGGGACAAGCGGCGCTTCGGGGCCTCGACCGTCACTTCACCCTGCTGCGACATCGCGACTCCTCCTTCGATCGGCACATCAGCTCAGATGCGCCGGGCCACGATCCGGTTCCCCACCGGTCGTCGTGTTTCTGGCCCGTTCGGCGCAGATCGGGGGCGGCTGGGCGAGGCACCAGTACCGCGGGTGGTCCGGCGTTGGTAGAAAGGTGCAGTAGCGCGCAGTTTCGCGCTGAAGACTTGCAGCTCTCAACGAGGAGTCCGCGACGTGACCAGTTCCGAGTCCAACCCGTCCGATGCGCTGTCGAACCTGATGCACGAGGAGCGCCGGTTCGAGCCGCCCGCAGAACTCGCCGCGAACGCCAACGTCAAAGCCGACGCCTACGCCGCGGCCGAGGAAGATTTCGAGGGCTTCTGGGCCGAGCAGGCCAAGCGGATCAGCTGGGCCGTCGAGCCCACCGAGACGCTCGACTGGAGCAACGCGCCGTTCGCCAAGTGGTACGCCGACGGCAAGCTCAACGCTGCGTACAACTGCGTCGACCGGCACGTCGAGAACGGTCTCGGCGACAAGGTGGCCTACTACTTCGAGGGTGAGCCCGGCGACACCCGGGAGATCACCTACGGCCAGCTCAAGGACGAGGTCAGCAAGGCGGCCAACGCGCTGCTCGAGCTGGAGGTCAAGGCCGGCGACATCGTCGCGATCTACATGCCGATGATCCCCGAGACCGTGGTCGCGATGCTCGCCTGCGCCCGGATCGGCGCCCCACACACGGTCATCTTCGGCGGCTTCTCCTCCGAGGCGCTCAAGGACCGGATCCTGGACTGCGACGCCCGCGTCGTGATCACCTCCGACGGCGGCTACCGCCGTGGCGCCCCGGCGGCGCTGAAGCCGGCCGTCGACGCCGCGCTGGTCGACTGCCCGGACGTCCGCAACGTCCTGGTCGTCAACCGGACCGGCCAGGAGACCGCGATGGTCGCCAACCGCGACCTGTGGTGGGAGGACTTCGTCGGCAAGCAGTCGACCGAGCACACCCCGGAGGCGTTCGACGCCGAGCACCCGCTGTACGTGATGTACACGTCCGGTAGTACCGGCAAGCCCAAGGGCATCCTGCACACGACCGGCGGCTACCTGGTGGGCACGTCGTACACCCAGTGGGCCGTGTTCGACCTCAAGCCGGAGACCGACGTCTACTGGACCGCGGCCGACATCGGCTGGGTCACCGGGCACAGCTACATCGTGTACGGCGCGCTGGCCAACGCCACCACCTCCGTGCTCTACGAGGGCACGCCGGACACCCCGCACCAGGGACGCTGGTGGGAGATCGTTCAGAAGTACAAGGTCTCCATCCTGTACTGCGCGCCGACCGCGATCCGCACGTTCATGAAGTGGGGCAAGCAGGTCCCGGAGAAGTTCGACCTCTCCTCTCTGCGTGTGCTCGGCTCCGTGGGTGAGCCGATCAACCCCGAGGCCTACATCTGGTACCGGGAGAACATCGGCGGCAACAAGACGCCGGTCGTCGACACCTGGTGGCAGACCGAGACCGGCATGCACATGATCTCCCCGCTGCCTGGCGTGACCGCAGGCAAACCGGGCGCTGCGATGAAGGCGATCCCGGGCGTGAGTGTCGATGTCGTCGACGACGCGGGCAAGTCGGTGCCGAACGGCTCCGGTGGTTACCTGATCATCAACAAGCCCTGGCCGGCCATGCTGCGCACGCTGTGGGGCGACGACGAGCGCTTCAAGGACACGTACTGGTCCCGCTGGCCGGGTGTGTACTTCGCGGGTGACGGCGCCAAGAAGGACGAGGACGGCGACATCTGGCTGCTCGGCCGGGTCGACGACGTGATGAACGTGTCCGGCCACCGGCTGTCCACGACCGAGATCGAGTCGGCCCTGGTCTCCCACCCGAAGGTCGCCGAGGCGGCCGTCGTGGGCGCCTCCGACCCGACCACCGGCCAGGCGATCGCGGCCTTCGTGATCCTCCGCTCGGAGGCCGGCGACGGCGGTCCGGACGTGGTCCAGGAGCTCCGCAACCACGTCGCCAAGGAGATCGGCCCGATCGCGAAGCCGCGCCAGATCATGGTCGTCGCCGAACTCCCCAAGACCCGCTCCGGCAAGATCATGCGCCGCCTGCTCCGCGACGTCGCCGAGAACCGCGAGGTCGGCGACGTCACCACGCTGGCCGACAGCACGGTGATGGACCTGATCAAGACCAACCTGGAGTCCGGCAAGTCCGACGAGGACTGACCAACTCTTTCCAATCAGCAGCCTGTACGCCGCTTCGGCGTACAGGCTGCTGTTTTATCCGGTTGCCGCCTCGCCCCGCCGCTGCTGGAATGGCGCTGTGCCGGCACCCAATGGATTCGACTACCAAGAGCGTTCCGACGGGACCGTCCGCATCACCCACCACGGCAAGCCCGCCACCGTACTGCGGGCTGCCCGAGCCGCCGAGTTCCTGGCCGAGGTCGACGACGACCCGCAGGAAGTCATGGCCCGCTGGACCGGCAACTACAAACGCGGCAACGAACGGATGGGCAAGAACCATCCCCGCAACCGTGGCAAGATCGGCCCGTGACCGCCCTGGTAGCCATCATTCATGCGGGCCTGGCCGCTGCCTGGGTCGGCGGCATGGCTTACTCGCTCTTCGTCGTGCAGCCGAAGCTGAAGAAGTACTTCGGTCCGCGCGAAGAGGACCGCGAGCACCTCACGGCAGTCATTGCCTCAGGCAACCGTTACAAGGTGCTGGCGCTGATCGGCGTGATCGCCCTGACCGGCGCGATCCTTCTCCTGCTTGACCACCAGCAGTGGTGGATCCACGCGCTCAAGGCCGTACTGCTACTCCTCGCGACCGGCATCTTCTACTACGTCTCCTGGCACCACTGGCCGCGCCGGATCTTCGCCACGGCCGCCGAGCGCCCAGCCCTGCAACGACAACTGATCACGCTGGCCACCCTCATGCTTGCGTTGGCAGGTGGCGCCTTCGCGCTGGGTGTGCTGGCCACTCATCTCTGAGGTGGGGTACCGGAATTGGTCTACTCGGCGTCAGGTGGCGCGGTAGGCGACGGTGATGTCGTAGCGGTCGGAGCGGTAGACGGACCGGCCGAACTCGATCACTTCGCCCGAGGCGGTGCGAGGGGCTGAGGTGATGATCAGGCAGGGGACGGCGGAGTCGATGCCGAGGAGCTCGCAGTCGGCCGGGTCCGGTGGAGCGGCAACGATCGAGGCGGAGACCATGCCCAGGGTGACGCCCCAGTGGGTGGCGAGGGAGTCGTAGAGGGAGACCTCGGCCAGGTCGAGTTCCTCGAGGCCCGGGTACCTCCGCAGGGACAGCGCCGTCCGCTCGATCGCCATCGGGTCGCCGTCGGCGGTACGCAGACGGACCAGGTGCAGTACCGGCGCACCGATCGGCTCTTCGAGCTCGCCGGCCAGTGCCTCGTCCGCAGTACCGACCCTGTGCTCGAGGACCTTGGCGCCGGGGGTGATGCCGCGGGCGCGCATGTCCTGGCTGAACGACGAAGTGAGCATCCGCGCCGGTCGTGGCTCGGTGACGAACGTGCCACCGCCTGGCCGGCGGGCCGCGAGGCCTTCGGCGACGACCCTGTCCACCTCTTGGCGCACCGTCATCCGGGCGACGCCGAAGCGCTCGGCCAGGACGCGCTCCGAGGGCAGCACCGTTCCTGCGGTGAGACTGCGGGTGAGGGTCTTCAGAATCTCGCGGATCTGGTCACCCTTCGGCCGGTCGGTGCGGAGCTCTGTCGGGAGTTCCGCGAGGTCACCGGGGTTGTTCCTTGGGCGGGCCATGACGTCAGTATCCCTGGGAATGTGCCCGGCAAACCGGTTGCCGGGAGTCGCGAGCTTGCGTGCTCCTGAAAGTTTTCTACTAGACCACTAACTACGCCCGACATTACTGTCCGGCACCCCAGGTCGCCAGTAATCATCCTCGCAGGAAGGACATAACTTTGGCGACAACAGAGCGCACAGAGTGTGACGGCGGTTAGAGTGAGGGATGGCGCTCCGCCGCCTGGTGTGCCGGGAAGTCTGGTCGGCGATCGGTCCGACGACGCCCGAACGCTGAGTTGAATTTAAGGGGAGCCCCCCGTGCGGCTGCTGCAGAAACGACGAGCCTTCCCGCGGATCCTCGGGTCCGAACGCGCCTTCCTCGCGGACACGTTGCGCGCCGAGACGACCGGCGGCCTGGTGCTCGTCGCGGCGGCGGTGATCGCACTCGTCTGGGCGAACTCGCCCTGGCAGGACGGCTACCACCACCTGCGGGACGCGCAGCTCGGTCCGTTGACGGTCGAGCAGTGGGCCACCGACGGCGCGCTGACGTTGTTCTTCTACCTGGCCGGCGTCGAGCTCAAGCGCGAACTCGTGGTCGGCACGCTGTCGAAGATCAGCGAGGCGGTCGTACCGGTGGTCGCGGCGTTCTGCGGGATGGCGGTACCGGCGATCATCTACGCGGCGATCAACCTGACCGTTGCCGACGGCAAGCCACACGGCTGGGCGGTGCCGACCGCAACGGACATCGCGTTCGCGCTGGCCGTGCTGGCGATCGTCGGCCGGTCGTTGCCGAGCGCGCTGCGCGCGTTCCTGCTCACCCTCGCGGTGGTCGACGACTTCGGCGCGATCCTGGTGATCGCCGCCTTCTTCTCGCACGGGATCAACCTGCTCTACCTGCTCGCGGCGCTCGTCCTGATCGCGGCGTTCTACTTCCTCCAACGCCGCCGGGTCCGTACGCCGTTGCTGTACGTGCCGATCGTCCTGGCGGCCTGGTGGTTCATGCACGAGTCCGGTATCCACGCCACGATCGCCGGCGTCGCGCTCGGCCTGGTCACTCGCGTTCTGCCCGACGCCGACGAGGAGCGGTCCCCGGCCGAGCGGCTCGAGCACCGGCTGCGGCCGTGGTCGGCGGGCGTCGCAGTACCGGTGTTCGCGCTGTTCGCCGCGGGCGTCACGCTCAGCGGTGACGCGTTGCGTGCGATGCTGACGGATCCGGTCGCGATCGGGGTGGTCGCCGGGTTGATGGCCGGCAAGATCATCGGCGTCTTCGGCGGCTCCTGGCTGACCGCGCGCTTCACCCGGGCCGAGCTGAACTCCGACCTTGCCTGGCGCGACGTGGGCGCGGTCTCGGTACTGGCCGGGATCGGCTTCACCGTCGCGCTGCTGATCGCCCAGCTCGCCTTCGGCGACGACCTCGCCCAGATCGAACGCGCCAAGGCCGCCGTCCTGGTCGCCTCGCTGTTGTCCGCCCTGATCGCCGCAGCACTGCTGTTCCGCCGCAACCGCGCGTATGCCGAGGAATAGCACGGGGGTACCAGCTAGTGTCTTGGTCTAGGACCAGTGTGGAAGGAGCGCCCATGTCGATGGGGCAGACCGAGGATGAGCCCACTGTCGGGCAGCTCGTCGCCAATGCCAGCAAGGATCTGTCCAGCCTGGTGCGCAGCGAGCTCGAGCTCGCCAAGACCGAGCTGAAGTCGACCGCGGTCAAGGCCGGCACCGGCGCGGGCCTGTTCGGCGCCGCCGGCTTCCTGGCGTTGCTGGCGATCATCCTGCTGTCCATCGCCGCGGCGTACGGCGTCAACGCGCTCGGCCTGCACCCGGCGCTGGCCTTCCTGATCGTTGCCGTGCTCTACCTGTTGATCGCGGCCGCGCTGGTACTGGTCGGCAAGCGGCTGCTCGGCAAGGCGAAGGGCCCGCAGCGCGCGATCGAAACCTCGAAGGAGTCCGTCGAGGCCCTCAAGTCGATCGGCAAGGGCGACTGAGTCCCGCTGGGGTATCTGACTTACTCGTCGACGGGCCGTGGTCGCATTCGCTGGTGGCGGCCAACGGGGCGAGGTTCCACGTGGCGGAGTGTGGCGCGGCGGACGATCCCTTGGTGCTCTTCCTGCACGGCTTCCCCGAGTTCTGGTGGGCCTGGCGGCATCAGCTGCCGGTAGTCGCCGCAGCGGGGTACAGGGCGGTTGCGATGGACCTGCGCGGCTATGGGGCCAGCGACAAGACTCCGCGAGGGTATGACCCGTTCACCGTCTCGGCCGACGTGTCAGGCGTCATCAGGTCGCTGGGGGCGACCGATGCGGTGGTGGTCGGGCACGGGTGGGGTGGGTTCGTCGCGTGGTCGGCCGCGGTACTGGCGTCTAAGCAGGTTCGAGCACTGGCGGCGGTGTCGGCTCCACACCCGCTGCAGCTGATGCGGTCGGGGCAGTTGCGGTCGGTGGCGCAGGTGGGCTGGTTCCAGCTGCCGATCCTGCCGGAGCGACGGTTGCTCGCCCACGACGGCATCCACATCGAGCAACTCCTCCGCGCCTGGTCTGCCCCCGGTGGCACCTTCCCCGACGCCGAGGCGTCGCGTCGCTACCGGGCCGCGCTCCAGGTCTGGCCCGCACCGCACTGCGCTCTCGAGTACCACCGCTGGTTCGTACGCTCGCGCCTACGGTCCGACGGACGCCGGTACTCCGCCCGCATGCGCACGCCGGTCGCCATCCCGGTCCTGCAAGTCCACGGCGCCCTTGACGGCGCAGTCAACCCAGCCAGCTCGACCACACCCCCAGAACTACTCGCTGGGCCACTCCAATACGAAGTACTGACCACCGCCGGCCACTTCCCACACGAGGAGACACCGACCCTCTTCAACGAGCTCCTACTGGAGTGGCTGCAGTCCCTATGACACAGCGACGGGCCCAACCGTCCCCGCGACCGCCCACCTATCGCCACTCTCACCGGCCCCGCTGTACTGGGTAGCGTCAGGCACCAGACGGTAGGTCAACCACTGCGCATCCATGCACCCACGCCAGATGCTCATCCCGATGGTGGCGGACGAGCGACTCTTGTTGAAGACCACCGGTCCCAGCGTGACGTATGGCGTCCCGTCCGCCTTGTCGCAGACGTCCGGGCCGGTCGGCCGGCTGTCCACCCATTCGATCGGAACTCCAGCGGACCTCGCGATGGCGGCCTGCTCCTGCTTGCTCAACGGAGTGCCCTTACCTGCCGCCTCCGTCGGAGAGCTCGCCTGGGAGTACGACGCATTGAGCACCTTGACGACCGGCCATCCCCCGTCCGGCCGCTCCCACTTGGCCAGCTCCGCGACCGCAACACCGGCAAGCACCCCAGTGTCAGGTTGGTAGTTCTTGGCCTGCGCCTCGAGCGTCGGCCCCGTCTTTCCCGGGGACGGGCTCTGGGCAACCGGCTGAGCGTCTGGCCCACTCTTCAGACCTGTGGCCACGGCGACGCCGGCCACGAGCACGAGGACGGCTGCTGCAGCTAGCAGGGCAGGGGCTTTGCGGCGTGCCGGTGTACTGGTTGCTTCGGGCAACTGGTCGATGAGGGATTCTTTGTCGGCGAAGGTTTCGCGGAGGAGTTGGCCGACCTCTTCGTCCGTGAGCTTGGGCATTTCAGTGGTCCTTGTCGGAGGTCGGGAGGTTGGCGCGGAGGGTGGCCAGGCCGCGGGAGGCGTTGGAGCGGACGGTGACGGGCGAGCAGCCGAGGATGGCCGCGATCTCGGTGTCCGGGAGGTCTTCGTAGAACCGGAGGACGAGTACTGCGCGTTGCTGGCGCGGGAGGTCCGCAAGGAGGCGCCAGGCGGCGTCTCGCTGGGCGTGCCGGGCGCTGATGTCCTCGCCGGCCGGGGTTTCGGGGAGGTCGGCCAGCGGCAGTTCTTGGTTCTTGAGGCGTCGACGCCAGCTCAGGAACTCGTTGACGACCATCTTGCTCAGGTACGCGTCAGGCTTGTCGAGGACGCTGATCCGGTCCCAGCGGTGATGGGCTCGCGCCAGTACGGTCTGGACGAGGTCTTCGGCGCTGTGCACTCCACCGGACAGCATCAGGGCAAGGCGCAGCAAGCGCCGCTCGCTCGACATCACCAACTCGTCGAACGAGAGCCGCTCGGTGTCCCCGCCCGTGATCGTCACACCCTTCCAACGCCGTGGGTGACCCGATCTGTTGCAGGATCAGGTGCAGCTGTGCGTGGAGACTTCCTGAGTCGCCTTGGCCCCGGCCGCAGCGTCCTCCGAGACCTGTTCAGCCGTCAGCACATACCCGGTGCGGTTGTCCTCCACCGAGGCCGCGAAGACTACGCCGTACACGGTGCCCTTCGAGGAGAGCAGTGGGCCGCCGGAGTTGCCCGGGCGGACCTGGGCCCAGATCGAGAAGGCCTTGCGGGTGACCGTCTTGTCGCCGTAGATGTCCGGCCCGCGCAGCCGCTCCTCGGAACGGATCCTGGCCGGCTCGGAATCGAACGGCCCGTTCTCCGGGTAGCCGAGCACGACCGCGGTCGCGTCGGCCTTGCCGTCGTTGTCGAAGACGAGCGGCTTGGCGTTGAGGTCAGGGACGTAGAGGACGGCGATGTCCACGCTCGAGTCGAACAGCACCACCTTGGCGTCGTACGACTTGCCGTTGACCTCGACCTTCGGGGAACTGACGCCGGCCACCACGTGCGCGTTGGTCATCACCCGCTGCGGGGCGTAGACGAAACCGCTGCCCTCGAGGCCGCGCGAGCAGTTCGCGACACCGGTCACCTTGGCGATCCGGCTGTACGCCAGCCGCACGGTCGGGTTGCGCGCGATCGCGCCGTCCGGCGGCTGCGTCTCGCGGATCCGCTCCGGCACGAACGGGTCGAGGAAGCGCGGGAACAGATCGGTGTTCACCACGTCGTTGAACGCCTGCAGCGCGCGGTCGGCGCCACCCGGCAACGCCTCGTCGACCTTGGCGAGCACCTGCGAGCCACGCACCGCGGACGTCACGCTCGGGATCCGGGCGCCGCTGACGGCCACCCCGAGCACCCAGGAGACGACCAGCACCGACGCGGCGGCCAGTACTGCGCCGCCCAGCGCGTCGACGGCCTTGACCGGCTTCCAGGAGATCTTGTTGCGCAACCTGGAGCCGAGCAGCGCTCCGACGGTCCGCCCGATCGACGCCAGCAGCACGACCAGTACGAGCGCCGCGAAGGACACCTCGACGCTGGGCGAGAAGTTGTCCAGCACCCGCGGTACGCCGTACACGCCGACCGCCGCGCCCGCCAGCAGCCCGAGCGTGGCGCAGGCGCCGAGGACGAAGCCCTCGACGTAACCCGAGATCGCCACCAGCACCGTCACCACCAGCAGCGCGATATCGAGACCGCTCACTCCACACCCTCCGGACGCCCCAGGTCGTGCTCGATGGCTGTCAGCCGTCGAACGTCCTCCGGCCGCCGCCCCTCACTCCGCCAGGCCGCCTCGACCAGTCGGTCGGGCAACGGTACGACGTTGCCGGGGTCCCAGTCGCGCGCCCAGCCGCCGAGCTTGAGTAACTTGTCGAGCAGACCGGCCGTGAAACCCCAGATGAAGAGGTCACCGATCGTAAAGGCCGGGCCGGTGAAACCGGACGGATGCAGGCAGCTGACGCGGTTGGCGGGGTCGGCCAGCGCCGCGAGCGCCACCCGGTGCACCGAGGCGACCTCGGCCGGATCGACCACGGCCACGGGCGAGGGCTCCCGCCACCAACCGACCACCGGCGAGACGGCGAAGTTGCTCACCGGCACCCAGAGTGACGGCCAGACGGCGAACACGTCGATCCCGCTCGGGTCGAGCCCGGTCTCCTCCTCGGCCTCGCGCAGCGCGGTCCGGATCAGTCCCTCGACGCCGTCGCCGTCCTCAGGGTCGATCCGGCCGCCAGGGAAGGACATCTGGCCGGCATGGCTGCGCAACGTCCAGGCACGCTCGGTCAGCAAGACGTCGGGGCCGTCGTCATCGTTGCCGTCGGCAAGCAGGATCAGTACTGCCGAACCGCGCACGCCCGGGTCGTCCTCGGGCGGCAGGAACCGCGACAGCTCCTTGGGGTCGACCGCTTTGGATGCCGACAGCAACGGCTGCAGGAACTCGGGCAGCTCCACGTCGTACGTCGTACTGGTCCTCACCAGGTCACTCCCAGTTTCTCGCGTACCAGCTGATCCAGCTCCTGCTGCGACGTGAACGGCGCGCGGTGCACGTAGACGACCGCACCTTTCGCATCGACGAAGGCGGTCAACGGCGGCCCGCCGATCTTGAGTCCTTGCTGGACCTGCTTGTCGCGGTCGGCGACATGCGGGTAGTCCCACTGCTGGTCGACGGCGAACTTCACCGCCAGGTCCGGCCGGGTGTCGATGTAGTCGATGCCGATCAGCTTGACCTTGTCGCCCGCCTTGACGTGCAGCTCGGCCAGGTACGGCGCTTCCTTGCGGCACGGGCCGCACCACTGCGCCCACACGTTGACAAGCAGCGGGCCGCGCAGGTCGGACAGCCGGATGTCGGGGCCGTCGCCGAGGCAGGGCAGGCTGACGTCCGGCAGTGCGTTGGCCACCGGGGGGCGCGATTCGACGCTCGGGCAGGGCACCAGTTGGCCGGCTGCTTGCGGTTTGCCGTCAGCCGGTGGGGTTGCCGCTTTTTGGTCGCCGCACGCAGCCAACAGCAACCCGCACGCCACCAGCACGCCGATCAGCGCGGCGTGGCGGAACGTAGTACGGGGGCTGGATGGCTTGGTCACGCTGGGATCTTCACCAGTTTCGCGGCCAGGTCGGGGTCGGTCGGGCCGGCGCCGAAGGAGGGGCACCACTGCGCGATCGGACAGGCACCGCAGGCCGGCTTCTTGGCGTGGCAGCGGCGGCGGCCGTGGAAGATCAGCCGGTGTGACAGCATCGTCCAGTCCTTCTTCGGGAACAGTTCGCCGATGATGTGCTCGACCTTGACCGGGTCCTCCTCGGTGGTCCAGCCGAACCGGCGGACCAGCCGGCCGAAGTGCGTGTCGACGGTGATCCCGGGGATGCCGAACGCGTTGCCCAGCACGACGTTCGCCGTCTTGCGGCCGGTACCGGGGAGCTTGACCAGCTCTTCCAGCTTGTTCGGCACGACGCCGTCGTAGTCGTCGACGAGCGCCTGGCCGAGCTTGAGCAGGCTGTTCGTCTTGGCCCGGAAGAAGCCGGTCGGCTTGAGGATCGCCTCCATCTCCTCGCGATCGGCCTCGGCGTACGCGATCGCGTCCGGGTACTTCGCGAACAGCGTCGGGGTCACCTTGTTGACGGTGACGTCGGTGGTCTGGGCCGACAGGATGGTGGCGACCAGCAACTCCAGCGGAGTCGTGAAGTCGAGCTCACAATGCGCGTCCGGATAGGTCTCGGTCAGCACCTTGTGCATCTTGCGCGCCCGCCGGACCAGCTGAGTCGACGTCTCGTCGGTGAAAACAGGCGCCTTCCGCGGCAGCTTGAGCGGGGATTCCACAGAGGCCAGGGCCTCGACACGCTGGATCGGCATGCAGGCCAGCCTACGTCCGCCCACCTACAAGATTTCCGTCACGTACTCCTGACCTGGGTGCGGGCCCATTCGGCCCACTCCTGTTGCATCGCGGTGAAGCGTTGGCCGTATTCCAGGGCGATGCGGCCGTAGACGGAGAGGTCCTCGTCGTCCCATTCGATCGCGGCGTCGAGCGCCTTGAGGTTGGCGTGCAGCTCGGCGGCGTGGACGGCCTGGCTGTCCAGGTAGTCACGAGCCTGCTGGGGGGTGAGGACGCCCAGGAAGAAGACGCGGAGCAGGACGTCGCTGCGGGTGGTGCGCTGCGGCTCGGTCTCGATGAGCCAGCGGCGGAGCTCGGCCAGGCCGGTGTCGGTGAGCGTGTACTCCTTGCGGCCGCGCGGGCCCTGCTCCGAGACGACGATCAGGCCGTTGTCGGCGAGCTTGGTCAGCTCGCCGTAGATCTGGCTCTGGGTCGCGGGCCAGACGTTGGCCAGCGAGGTGTCGAAGGCCTTCAGCAGGTCGTAGCCGCTGGCGGGGTGGTCGACCAGCAGTCCGAGCAGGGCATGTCGCAGGCTCATGTCCCCACTCTACCTTCCACTCTTGACATGTCGATAACTGACCTTCTACTTTTGACATGTCAGATTCGGAAGCTCGTCGATCAGGGAGTACCGCTCATGTCCTACCTCCGGACCTTCGCCCCGTGGATCGTCTACGCGCTCATCCCGTCGGCCCACTGGAACTGGGCCGCGTTGATCGCGCTGGTCCTCTCCGTCGGGCTGATCGCCCAGCAGACCCGGGCCGGCCGCACGCCGGACGCCTTGATCATCGAGATCGGCTCGGCGGTCTTCTTCGCCGTCATCACGGTCGTGGCCTTCACCAACCCGGACAGCGGGCTGCACCCGTACGCCGCGGCGCTGTCGTCCGGCACGCTCGCCCTCATCGCCGGGATCTCGTTGGCCATCCGCAAGCCCTTCACATTGGGTATCGCCAAGCAGACGACGCCCCGGGAGTACTGGGGTCAGCCGCTGTTCGTGCGCGTCAACGTGATCATCACGGCCGTGTGGACCGGGTGCTTCGCCGTGACCGGTTTATGCCTTCTGGCTCTGGCGCATTCCGGGTCGATGGGGCGGACCGTCGTACAGGTCGCGGGGTTCGTCGTACCGATGGTCTTCACCCTTCGCTACGTCGCCCACATCCAGGCCAAGGCCGCTCAGCTCCGGGCCTCGTGATGACGACCGCACCCGCCCCGCACCTGGCCGGCAACTACGCCCCGGTCGAGCGGGAACTCACGGCATATGACCTGCCGGTGACCGGCCAGATCCCGCCCGCACTCACCGGCTGGTACCTCCGCAACGGACCGAATCCACATGATGCGGCCTCGGGTCACTGGTTCTTCGGCGACGGCATGATCCACGGCGTACGACTCGAGGCCGGCCGTGCGGTGTCGTACCGCAACCGCTGGGTCCGTACCTCGACCTTCACCGACGGCGCCACGGTCAACGACGCCGAAGGAAACCTGGATCTGACGGCGGGGGTCGCCAACACGCATGTGGTCCGGCACGCCGGGCGCACGCTGGCGCTGGTCGAGTCCTCCTACCCCTACGAACTCACTTGCGACCTGGAGACGGTCGGGCCTTATGACTTCGATGGCCGGCTCCGGACCGCGATGACCGCGCATCCGAAGACCTGCCCGACCACGGGTGAGCTGCATTTCTTCGGCTACAGCCTGCGGGCGCCGTACCTGACCTATCACCGCGCCGACGCGACCGGCGAGCTGGTGATCAGCCGTCCGATCGACGTTCCGGCGGCGACGATGAACCACGACTTCCACCTGTCGGCCGGTCACGTGATCTTCATGGACCTGCCCGTGGTCTTCGATCTGGACACCGCGCGGTCGGGTGCCGGGATGCCGTTCCGCTGGAACGAGGGGTACGGCGCGCGGCTCGGCGTACTGCGGCGCGACGACCCGCACGGCGCTGTGCGCTGGTTCTCGATCGACCCCTGCTATGTCTTCCACACGCTCAACGCTCACGACCAGGTCGGACCGGACGGGCACGAGCAGATCGTTCTCCATGTCATGCGCTATCCCGAGTTGTTCGGCGGCCAGAACCACGATGCGACGCTGTGGCGCTGGACCATCGACCTGACGACCGGCGTGGTCCGAGAGGAGCAGCTCCACGACCGGGCGGCCGAGTTCCCCCGGATCGACGATCGCCTTGCTGGGTAGGACTCCCGGCATGGGCACGCGACTGTCGCGCATCCGAGCGGACAGAGCGCTTTGCTCCGGTACGACCTGCGGGACGGCGGGGTCAGCTCGCACGAGTTCGGGCCGGGGCGTACTCCTGGGGAGGCGGCCTTCGTACCGGCTGACGGCCGTCCCGGGGGCGACGGGTGGCTGATGACGTACGTCCACGACGCGGCCACCGACACCAGCGACCTCGTCATCATCGACGCAACCGACCTGGCCGCACCACCGGTGGCGACCGTTCACCTGCCGGTTCGGGTCCCGTACGGTTTCCACGGCAACTGGCTCGCTGATCAATCCTCGACCAACGGGAGACTTCCCACTCATGTCTGATGATCAAGGCGGGCCCGCTCCGCGCGTGCTCGCGGATGACGCTTTGTCGGCGTTGCTCGGTGAGCAGCAGTTCGGCGTACTGGCGACCAACACGCGCAGCGGGCACCCGCATCTGACGACGATGCTCTACAACTGGGACCCGGCCGCCCGGATCGTGCGGTTCTCCACCACGGCCGATCGGGTCAAGGTGAAGCAGTTGCGAAACGATCCGCGGGCGGCGCTGCACGTCTCGGCGGCAGACCACTGGTCCTTCGCGGTGGCCGAAGGGGTGGCTGAGATCTCGGACGTCACCACCGTGGCGGGAGACGCGACCGGGCAGGAGCTGCTGGGCATGCTGCCGGCGGACGTACAGGGTGACCTCGGGCAGGCGTTCTTCGACCAGCTGGTGGCCGAGCGGAGGGTCGTCATCAGGCTGAAGGTCAGCCGCCTCTACGGCACCGCTCTGGACGTCAGTGGATAGGACCGCTCAGGGCCGCCAGAACGGTGTTCCGGCGAGTCCCGGCGGGCCTACGTGGCGGTGGGTGGACAGGAGGAGCTACGGTTTTGGGGCGACCGGGTGCGATCCGCCTGGCGCCGAGCGGGCTCAAGGCCTGCTCGTAAGTCGCAGTTCAGGTCCGAGGAGGCCCATTCGTGGACGCCGCAGTGCTCCGACAGGCACCGCTGTTCAGCCAGCTGGACGACGAGGCAGCCGACGCGCTCACCGCGTCGATGACCGAGAGCCGGCTGCGCCGTGGCCAGGTGCTGTTCCACGAAGGCGACTCCGGCGACCGGCTGTTCGTCGTCGTCGAGGGCAAGGTCAAGCTCGGCCGGACGTCGGCCGACGGCCGGGAGAACCTGCTGGCCGTGCTCGGCCCGGGTCAGATGTTCGGCGAGCTGTCGCTGTTCGACCCCGGACCGCGCCAGTCGACCGTCACCGCGGTCACCGACGCGTCGCTGATGGCGCTGACCCACGACGAGCTGCTCCGCTGGCTGGCCGGCCGGCCCGAGGTGGCCCGCGGCCTGCTGCTGCAGCTGGCCTCTCGCCTCCGCAAGGTTTCGGACGTCGTGGCAGACCTGGTGTTCTCCGACGTCCCCGGCCGCGTGGCCAAGGCCCTGCTCGACCTGGCCAGCCGCTTCGGCCGTACCGCCGACGACGGTGTCCACGTCCACCACGACCTCACCCAGGAGGAGCTCGCCCAGCTGGTCGGCGCCTCCCGCGAAACCGTCAACAAGGCCCTCGCCGACTTCGCCTCCCGCGGCTGGGTCCGCCTCGAACCCCGCTCGGTAGTCCTCCTCGACATCGAACGCCTCCAACGCCGCGCCCGCTGACCTACTCACCCGCTGACCCTGCTCACCCGCTGACATCTGAGGGGTTAACCCCTCAGATGGTGGGTTGCACCACCGGAATCTCGGGAGGCAACCCACCAACTCGGGGATCAACTCCTCAGGCGGCGCGGCGGGCGAAGGCGCGTCGGACACGCGTGGCGACGTCGGTCGGCCACTTGAGGTCTGCCCAGACAATCCGAACCACCTCGAGACCGAGCGCCCGCAGACGATCCTCGCGAAGCTTCTCGCGGATCAGCGTCTCCCGATCACCCGCCGCGTACTTCACCAAGCCGTCGAACTCGACGACAGTGCCCTGCTCGGGGAAGTAGAAGTCGACCCGGCCGATGAAGCCGTCGGCGTCACCGAATTCCACCTGGAGTAGCGGCTCCGGGAGACCCTGCTGGTGAAAGAGAACCCGCAACCTCGACTCCCCGACCGACTCCGAGCGTTTGTCGGCGAACGCGAGAGCCGCCTTCGCGGTAGCACTTCCCGGCCAGAACTCGATCCTGGCAAGCATGGCCGCCGGCTCGATCGGATGATCCCGAAGGACCGCGTCCGCGCTCACTACGCCAGCCTCGAAGGACGTCGTACAGGCCATCTCGACGAGCGCTCGCGCCACGGTCGCCACGGTCAGCCCGTCGATCTGGGTAAGCTCGCTAGGCGCAAACCGACCCCGGTGATGACGCACACCAGCAACCGGTCCGCCACGACGTCCATCCAGCCGACTGACCTGTACTTCGGTTAGGTCCACTCCCCACAGCGGTACTTCATGGAAGGTCAAAGCCGTCTGGTGGCTGAGGGCAATCGCTCCGGGTGCGATCGAGTTCGCCACCGCGAAGGCCAACCGTCGATGCAGCCAGGTTTCCCTCTCCCACGGGGTCAGGCTCAGCTCCACCTTTTCGGCGTACTGCCCGTAGCGGACCTTCTCCCAGCGACCGTCAGCCAGACGCTCCCGCAACTGCTCATTGGTATAGCCGGAACTGAGTGCCTGAGCGCGACTGAAAACGCCGCCGTGTTCGACGGCGATCAGCTTCAGCAGAGGATTCATCACCCCAGGATCCCCATTCCCCGTCCCCGCCGCTGGGCCTCCACCTTCCCCTGTGGACAACCCTCTTCAAGGGCTAACCCTGCAACTGGTGGGTTGCCCCCTGAGATTCCGGCAGGGCAACCCACCGGTTGAGGGGTTAACCCCTGAAATGCCGAGGATTGGGGTGCGCTGTGAGTGGGTTAGAACTCTCGGTACTGGAGGTACTTGCCGTTCAGGGTGATGACTACCCGGTCGCCCTCGGGGTCGGGGACGCGGTTGAGTCCGACCTCGAAGTCGATGGCGCTCATGATGCCGTCACCGAACTCCTCGCGGATCAGGTCGTTGATGGCGGTGCCGTAGACCTGCACGATCTCGGTGAGCCGGTAGACGGCCGGCTCGGTGGTGTCGACCACGTGCGCGCCGCGGACGGGTGGGAGTTGCAGGGCTTCGATCACCTCGGCGTCGAGGGTCAGGAGCTTGCCGACCTGCTCTGCCAGTTCCTGGCTGACCGGGTGCTGGCCGAGGAGGGCTGCGGTGAGCCAGACCTTGCCGCGGCCGGTCTCGCGGGCCAGTTCGACCCATCGAGTGGCGTGTATACAGTAGACCAGCGGTTAGGCGTTCAGGTAGTCCAGTTGGGCTCGGACTGAGCGTTCGCCGGCGGGCCAGAGGATGGGGTCTACGTCGGCATAGACGTGCTGGACGATCGCTTCGGCGGTTGTGTAGCCGTCGGCAACTGCCGTGCGGACCTGGTCGAGGCGTTCCTGGCGGTGCTTGAGGTAGTGGGTCAGTACTGCGCCCGGGTCGGTGATGACCGGGCCATGGCCGGGTAGGAGGCGCTCGACGCCGGCTGGGGAGTTGGCGAAGGCGCGGAGGCTCTCGAGCGACTCCAGGTACGGGCCGAGGGCTCCATCCGGGTGGGCGACTACCGACGTACCGCGGCCGAGCACTGTGTCGCCGGTGAGGAGCGAGCCGTCCTGTGGGAGCCAGAAGCAGACCGAGTCCATCGTGTGGCCGGGAGTCGGCAGTACTTCGATCCGCAGGTCGCCTGAGGTGATCACGTCGCCCTCGTTGAGCCCGTGCGCGTGGTCGGTCGGGATGCGGAACGCAGGGTCGACCGAACGCACGGGGGCGTTGGCCTGCGAAGCGAACCACGCGGCACCCTCCGAGTGGTCGAAGTGCCCGTGCGTGAGCAGCACCGCCGAGACAGTGCACCCGTACTCCGCGACTGCGTCGAGCACTGCGCGCAGGTGTTGCTCCAGCATCGGTCCCGGGTCGACCACCACGGCAGTGTCGGCGTCTGGGGCCCGGAGGATCCAGGTGTTGGTGCCCTCCAGGGTCATCGGACCCGGGTTCGCCGCGAGTACCCGGGATGCGTAGGCGGTGACCTGCTCGGCTGTCATGTCGTCGTCTCCAGGTAGGCCTGGTCGTTCTCTACCCGTACCGTCGGCAGGATCGGGCGGATCTCTCGGTCGGTCGACGCGGTCAGTACGTCGGCCACGGCGGCGTACGGGATCAGGTCACGGCAGCAGAGGTAGGTGGGCGGGAGCATGAGCATCTCCCCGGCCTCCACTGCGCGTACTGCCTCGGCAGGGGGCATCCAGGCAACCTGGTCGGACTCGCTGGTCACGTCGCGGGTGACCTGGCCGGCCGGGAGCGCGGCGACGAAGAAGCGGGTGTCGTAGCGTCGGGGCTCGAACTCGGGGGTGATCCAGTGCGCCCAGACGCCGAGCAGGTCGGCGCGGAGTACCAGGCCTCGCCTGTGCAGGAAGTCGGCGAACCCGAGCTCCCGCGACTCCAGTGCGACCCGGTCGGCCTCCCAGTCGTCCCCGCTGGTGTCGCTGACCACGGACTCAGCATCTGGCCCGGCCAGCAGCACCCCGGACTCCTCGAAGGTCTCCCTGACCGCAGCCGCCACATAAGCCGCAGCATCCTCCGCCGAACACCCCATCCGCCCCCCGAACCACTCCGGAGAGGGCCCCGACCACGAGTCCGCGATAGACGAGTCGGTCGCATCGACGCGCCCACCGGGAAAGACGGTCATCCCTGCCGCAAACGCCATCGACTGCTGCCGACGGAGCAGATAGACCTCAGGTCCGGCCGCAGTGTCCCGTGTGAGGATGACAGTCGAGGCCGGCCGGGCCTCGACCGGTGTGCGGCGCTCTCGCAGGTACGAGAGCGCCTCAGCTGCCATCCGGCCGGACATGAGGTGTGACTTCAGATTCCGGACCATTGGAAGACCGGCTGTCAGCCGACCTCGACGATGAGTTCTACCTCTACCGGGGCGTCCAGGGGGAGGACGGGGACGCCTACGGCGGAGCGGGCGTGTTGGCCGGATTCGCCGAAGACCTGGCCGAAGAGTTCGGAGGCTCCGTTGGCGACCTGGGGCTGGCCGGTGAAATCGGGGGTGGAGGCGATGAAGGCGACCGCCTTGACGATCCGCTTGATGTTCGCCAGGTCGCCGATCTCCGCCTTGACCGCGGCCAGCGCGTTCAGTGCGCACTGCTGGGCGCACTCGGCGGCAACCTCGGCAGTGACCTCGGCGCCGACCTTGCCGGTGGCGATCAGGCTGCCCTCGCGCAGCGGCAGCTGGCCGGACGTATAGACCAGATTGCCGGTCCGCACCGCAGGTACGTAGGCGGCGACCGGCTTGGCGACCTCGGGCAGCTTCAGGCCGAGCTCGGCCAGCTTCTCCTCGGGGTGGCTCATGACTGGGTGATCTCCCGCTTCAGGTAGGCGACCAGGTTCTCCGGGTTGAGGCCGGGGACGACCTGGACCAGCTCCCAGCCGTCCTGCCCCCAGTTGTCCAGGATCTCCTTGGTCGCGTGGACCAGGAGCGGCACGGTGGCGTACTCGAACTTCTTCATGGGAGGGACTCTAACGGGCGTCAACGCGAGCGTGCTGTGGCCCACGACCTAGTCTGGGGATCATGGCGAGGCTGCATGTGGTCACGGGCAAAGGCGGGACCGGCAAGACGACGGTCGCCGCCGCCATGGCGCTCGCCCTCGCCGATCAGGGCAAGCGGATCCTGCTGGTCGAGGTGGAGGGCCGCCAGGGACTCGCGCAGCTCTTCGACGTACCACCGCTCCCGTACGTCGAACGCCGGATCGCCGTCGGCCCGGCCGGGGGCGAGGTCTACGCGCTCGCAGTGGACGCCGAGGCGGCCCTGCTCGAGTACTTGGACATGTACTACCACCTCGGCCGCGCCGGGAAGGCACTCGACAAGGTGGGCGCCGTCGACTTCGTCACCACCATCGCGCCGGGCCTCCGCGACGTACTGCTCACCGGCAAGGTCTACGAGGCGACCAGGCGGAAGGCCCACGGACGGCTCGCGTACGACGCCGTAGTACTGGATGCGCCCCCGACCGGCCGGGTCGGGCGCTTCCTCAACGTGAACCACGAGGTCGCCGGGCTCGCCAAGGTCGGCCCGATCCGCAACCAGGCGGACGCCATCATGGGCATGCTCCGCTCGGACGTCACCCGGATCCACCTGGTCACCCTGCTCGAGGAGATGCCGGTCCAGGAGACCCTGGACGCGGTCGAGCAACTCGAATCGCTGGACCTCAAGGTCGGGTCGATCGTCGTCAACATGGTCCGGCACAGCCCGCTCGACGACGACGCGCTCGCCCTTGCGGTGAAGGAGAAACTGCCCGCCGCCGAGCTCACCCGCGGACTCAAGGCGGCCGGCATCCCCGTCACCAAGGAGCTCACGACCGCACTCGCGCAGGAGGCCCACGACCACGCCGTCCGGGTCGGGCTGGAGCGCGAGAACCGCGACCGGATAGATGCCCTGGGCAAGAAAGTGACGGAGCTCGCCTTGCTGCCGGACGGGATCGACCACGGCGCTCTCTTCGACCTGGCTGAGGAGTTGCGTTCATGACGGCCCTGGATCTGGATGCCCTGATCGACGACCCGGGCACGCGCATCATCGTGACCTGCGGCTCCGGCGGCGTGGGCAAGACGACGACGGCTGCTGCCCTGGGCCTGCGCGCCGCCGAGCGCGGGCGGAAGGTCGTCGTACTGACGATCGACCCGGCCCGGCGTCTGGCTCAGTCCCTCGGGCTGACCGAGCTGGACAACACGCCCCGGGCCGTCGCCGAGGTCGACCCCGCGAACGGCGGCCGGCTCGACGCGATGATGCTTGACATGAAGCGCACGTTCGACGAGGTGGTGCTCTCGCACGCGACGCCCGAGAAGGCCGACCAGATCCTCGCGAACCCCTTCTACGTGGCGCTTTCGTCGTCCTTCGCGGGCACCCAGGAATACATGGCGATGGAGAAGCTCGGGCAGCTGTACAAGCAGTCCGAGCGGACCGGCGAGTGGGACCTGATCGTCGTGGACACGCCACCGTCGCGGTCGGCACTCGACTTCCTGGACGCGCCCGAGCGGTTGGCCTCGCTCCTGGAGGGACGGTTCCTGCGACTGCTGCTCGCGCCGGCTCGCGGCCCGTTCAAGTTGATGTCGGCCGGGGTCAACCTGGCCATGTCGGTGATGAACAAGGTGCTCGGCGCGCAGGTGCTTACCGACGTACAGACCTTCGCTGCCGCCTTCGACACCCTCTTCGGCGGGTTCCGGGAGCGGGCCGCCAAGACCGTCGCGCTGCTCCGCGAGCCGCACACGGCGTTCCTGGTGGTGGCCGCTCCGCAGAACGATGCGCTGCGCGAGGCGTCGTACTTCACCGAGCGGCTCCGCGAGGAGAACATGCCACTCGCCGGGGTCGTCCTCAACCGGGTGACGACCACCCACGTACCGGGCGTTTCGGCCGAGCAGGCGCTGGCGGCTGCCGAGCGGCTCGAGGCTGACGACAAGTCGGCGCTGACGGCCGCCGTCCTGCGCTTGCACGCCGACCGCATGCAGCAGGTGGTCAGCGACCGCAAACGCGCCGAGCGGTTCCGGCGCGGCCACCGGTCGATCGCGACCATCGACGTACCGGCACTGCCCGACGACGTGCACGATCTGGCCGGTCTGCGCGCGATCGGTGACCTGCTGACCGCCTGAAGTCACCTTTTTCACCCTCAGCGAACGCCCGGAAGGCCCGGGAATGACCTGGTGGGGACGATGGTTGAGCCTGTCAGACTCAATCTTCAACAGAGGGTGTGACAGCGTGACTGAGACGTTGAATCTTCCTGTACTGCCGCTCGACGACGTCGTGGTCCTGCCGGGAATGGTCGTGCCGGTCCGGTTGGCCGACACGGAGGCACGCGCCGCCATCGATGCCGCACAGGCTTCCGGCACGGACCAGGTACTCCTGGTGCCGCGACTGGACGGAAAATATGCCAAGGCCGGGACGCTCGGTGAGATCGAGCAGATCGGCAGGTTGCCGGGCGGAGCCCAGGCAGCCGTCATCCGGGGTGTCTCCCGGGTCCTGATCGGCGCGGGGACCACTGGTCCCGGTGCGGCCCTGTGGGTCGGCGCGACGGTTCTGGACGAGATCACCGACGCCAAGTCGGGCGAGCTCGCCCGCGACTACAAGGCCCTGGTGACGACCGTGCTGGAGCGCCGCGAGGCGTGGCAGGTCATCAACTCGGTGAAGCAGGTGACCAGCCCGGCGGAGCTGTCCGACCTGGCCGGCTACGCCTCGTACCTGACCAACGAGCAGAAGAGCTGGCTGCTGGAGACGGCTGACGTCTCCGAGCGGCTGACCAAGCTGATCGGCTGGGTCAAGGACCACCTGGCCGAGCTCGAGGTCTCCGAGACGATCCAGAAGGACGTCCAGGAGGGCATGGAGAAGCAGCAGCGGGAGTTCCTGCTGCGCCAGCAGCTGGCCGCGGTCCGGAAGGAACTGGCCGAGCTGGACGGCAAGGCCGAGTCCGAGGAAGAGGACTACCGCGCCCGCGTCGAGGCCGCCGATCTGCCGGAGCACGTCCGCAAGGCCGCGCTCGCCGAGGTCGACAAGCTGGAGCGTACGGCCGAGCAGTCCCCCGAGGTCGGCTGGATCCGGACCTGGCTGGACACCGTGCTCGAGCTGCCGTGGAACGAGCGGACCGAGGACGGCTATGACATCCGTGAGGCCAGGGCGATCCTGGACGCGGACCACGCGGGCCTGGACGACGTCAAGGAGCGCATCACCGAGTACCTGGCCGTACGCCGCCGCAGGGCGGACCGCGGGCTGGGAGTGGTCGGTGGACGCCGCAGTGGCGCAGTACTGGCTCTAGTGGGTCCTCCTGGTGTGGGTAAGACCTCGCTGGGCGAGTCCGTGGCCCGTGCGATGGGCCGTAAGTTCGTCCGGGTCGCACTGGGCGGCGTACGGGACGAGGCTGAGATCCGCGGTCACCGCCGGACGTACGTCGGGGCACTGCCCGGGCGGATCGTCAGGGCGATCACCGAGGCGGGTTCGATGAACCCCGTCGTACTGCTGGACGAGATCGACAAGGTAGGCGCGGACTACCGGGGCGACCCGACCGCTGCTCTGCTCGAGGTGCTGGACCCGGCACAGAACCACACCTTCCGGGACCACTACCTGGAGGTCGAGCTGGACCTGTCCGACGTGGTCTTCCTGGCCACGGCGAACGTGCTCGACTCGATCCCGGCACCGCTGCTCGACCGGATGGAGCTCGTCCAGCTGGACGGCTACACCGAGGACGAGAAGGTCACCATCGCCCGCGACCACCTGCTCCCGCGTCAGCTGGACCGGGCCGGTCTGTCGGTCGAGGAGGTCGCCATCGACGACTCGGCGCTGCGGTTGCTGGCCGGCGAGTACACCAGCGAGGCCGGCGTACGGCAGCTCGAGCGCGCCATTGCCCGAGTACTGCGCAAGGTCACGGCCAAGCTCGCCCTGGGCGAGGAACTGGGTTCGCTGACCATCGGTGCTGCTGACCTCAAGGGCTACCTGGGGTCGCCGAAGTTCACGCCGGACTCGGCGGAGCGCACTGCGCTGCCGGGTGTGGCCACTGGACTGGCAGTGACGGGTGCTGGTGGTGACGTGCTCTTCATCGAGGCGTCGCTGGCGGACAAGGAGACCGGCCCGACCGGGGTCACGTTGACGGGGCAGCTCGGCGATGTGATGAAGGAGTCGGCGCAGATCGCGTTGTCCTACCTGCGGTCGCACGGTGCGGAGCTGGGGCTACCGGTCGGCGATCTGGCCGAGCGGAACACCCACATCCACGTGCCGGCTGGTGCGGTACCGAAGGACGGCCCGTCGGCCGGTGTCACGATGACCACGGCGCTCGCGTCGCTGTTGTCGGGACGGCCGGTACGGTCCGAGGTCGCGATGACCGGTGAGGTGTCGCTGACCGGCCGGGTACTCCCGATCGGTGGCGTGAAGCAGAAGCTGCTCGCCGCCCACCGGGCCGGACTGACCACGATCCTGATCCCGAAGCGCAACGAGCCGGATCTGGAGGACGTGCCGGAGTCGGTGCTCAAGGAGCTGACGGTGCACCCCGTGAGCGATGTCCGCGAGGTACTGGAACTGGCCCTGGAGCCGGCCCAGGTGGACGCGCGGCAGTTCGCCGCCTGAGGTAGGTAATGACCAGCCGGCGAGACCTGTGAAGGGTCTCGCCGGCTGTTTCACGTCTTGCTACAGACGCTTGAAATCACGCTCCGGTTGACGTGACATAAAACACATTCGAGGAATTGGCGTGGCGCTCTGATCCCGTAGGCTCTAGTCCATGCGCGTAAGGGATAAGGACGATCGGGGCGTCGTCCAGTCAGTGGTTCTGTTCCTCGGGGTGAGTGTTCTGTCGGGTGCTCTGGCGGCCGGTCTGGCGATCCCGTTCGCGGGTCTGGCCGGCTTCGGCACCGAGAAGACGGCGGAGACCCTGCAGGACCTGCCACAGGAACTGAAGACCGTCCCGGTCTCGCGCAAGACGACGATCCTCACCGCCGACGGGAAACTGATCGCGACCCTGTACGAGCAGAACCGCGAGCCGGTGACGCTCAAGCAGATCAACCCGATCATGCTGAAGGCGATCGTCGCGATCGAGGACGACCGGTTCTTCGAGCACGGCGCCCTCGACGCCAAGGGCACCTTGCGCGCGCTGATCCGCAACCAGAACAGTGGCGGCGTCCAGCAGGGTGGTTCGAGCATCACCCAGCAGTTCGTCAAGCTGAGCCTGGTGGAGAAGGCGAACGCGAGCGGTGACGAGCAGGCGATCAAAGACGCCACGGCCGACACCTACGAGCGGAAGATCGCGGAACTGCGCTACGCGATCGCGGTCGAGAAGCAGTTCTCCAAGAACGAGATCCTTGAGAAGTATCTGAACCTGGCCAACTTCGGTGACGGCGCGTACGGCGTCGAGGCGGCGGCCATGCACTACTTCCGGGTGCACGCGTCCAGGCTGACGCTGCCGCAGGCAGCGATGCTGGCCGGGCTGGTGAAGAACCCCACCGGTTACGACCCGACGAACAACCCGGCGAAGGCCAAGGAACGCCGCGATGTCGTACTGCGCCGGATGCAGGAGCTCGGCGTCATCACCGCCGCGCAGTCCAGCGCCGCGATCAAGACGCCGGTCCTCCATGGCCCGGTGCTGAAGGTCCCGAACGGCTGCGCCAACTCGCCCTACCCGTTCTTCTGCGAGTACATCGTCTCGAAGCTGCTCGACAACCCCGCCTTCGGCAAGACCGACAAGGCCCGCGAGCACTACATCAAGACCGCCGGTATCACCGTCGTCACCTCACTCGACAGCCGGATCCAGGCGGCCGCGCAGAACTCGATCGACAAGCACAGCAAGCCCACCGACGACGCGATCGCGGCCGTCACCATGGTGGAGCCGGGGACCGGCCTGGTGAAGGCGATGGTGCAGAGCGTGCCGTACGGCGACGGCAAGAACCACACGACGGCGTACAACTACAACGTCGAGAAGTCCTATCAGGGTGGGTACGGCGGGTTCCAGAACGGTTCGACGATGAAGGCGTTCACGATCGCCGCGGCGATCCAGGCAGGATTCCCACTGACGTACCGGATCCCCTCGCCGAGCCCGCTCCCGCTCGGTGGAGTGAAGTTCAAGACCTGCACGGGGACGACGAAGGTCGACGACTACAACCCGAAGAACTCGACCAAGGCCGCACCCGAACCGACCATGATCCAGGCGGCCCAGGCGTCGACCAACACCTACTTCCTGCAACTGTCCCAGCAGGTCGGCCTCTGCCCGATCGCAACCCTCGCGCAGAACCTGGGCCTCACTGACGCGCAGACCGGGCAACCGATGGAGCAGTACGTCTCCTACACGCTCGGCGTCGGCTACACGACGCCCTTGGCGCTCTCCAACGCCTACGCCGCTTTCGCCGCCCGGGGCAAGTACTGCACGCCGCAGCTGATCACCTCGGTGAAGAACTACAACGGCCGCTCGCTCAACACGCCGGGTCCGAGCTGCAAGCAGGTGCTCAAGCCCGAGGTCGCGGACGGCGTCAACGAGGTGCTGCACCAGGTGATGGAGCCACCGGGCACGGGGCAGCACCTGAAGTTCGGCCGGAGTGACCTGGCCGGCAAGACCGGAACGATCCAGGACAACAAGGCCGTCTGGTTCTCCGGCTACTCCAACAAGCTCGCGGCCGCCGCGGTGGTCGCGGACGCGACCCCGAAGTACGAGAACCTGATCAACCAGACTCTCAACGGCAAGACGATGCACGACGCCTCTGGTTCGGGAACCGCCGGTCCGATCTGGGAGACCGCCATGCAAGGCGCCCTGAAGGGCATGCCGACCACAAAGTTCACCGCTCCGACGGACAAGACCCGCCGTGGCAACGTCGTCGACCTGCCGTACGTGAACGGGATGAACCCGGACGAGGCCGCGAACAAGCTGCGCGGGATGGGTTTCGAAGCCAGGATCGCTCCGGGCCAGGTCGACTCCGAAGAGGTCCAGGGCACCGTCGCCTACCTGAGCCCCCGCAGCGAGGACGGCGCCCCCGAAGGCGCCACGGTGACGATCTTCGTCTCCAACGGCAGCAAGATCCAGCAGCCCAACCCGCCGAACCCGCCGAACTCTCCCGGCATCCCGCAGCCGCCGAACCCACCCAACACCGGCAAGCCCGGTGGCGGCGGCAAGCCCGGCGGTGGCGGCTGTCCGGTCTGGAATCCGAACTGCGGCGGCCGCTGAGTCCGGCCGCCTCAGCCGGACACGGTCACAACGTGGTGATCTTGCAGCCGACGTCGCGAACGTTGGAACCGTAGGCGCAGAAACGCTCCCACGCGTAGGACTGGGAGATCATTTTCGTCTGTCGCTCGTTGATGACCCTGTTGCTGGTGTAGACGATCTGCGTGACGGCCTGCCCGTCGTCGCCGTACGTACCGCCGGCGATGTAGCCATAGGCTCCATCGGCGCCCCCGCTGTCGAGCGGCGTGATTCGCGTCCAGAAAGCGTGGCAGCTCGGTGACCATCGGAGTTCTGCTTAGTACCCGCTGTACGTGGTGACCAAGTCCAGCTTGGTGACGGCATCCTTGTCGCAGCCGGCGGTCGCCGGGTTCAGGCCGTTACACGCTGAGTAGGTGCAGGACGCCGCGGCCGCAGGCGCCGCGCTCAGGAACGAGAATGCGCCGACGGCCGCCACAGCGGTGAATACCGCCGTGGCGGACTTCCAGTTTCTCGACATGACTCCCCTTGCCAAAGGTCCGAAGTGACGATGTGCCACCTGGCACCGTAGCCGCCGACGGAGCGGTAGGTGACCGACTTGCAACTTGCTGCAGTTTCGTTGACCCGGTGTTGGGCGGCCAACACAATCGACGGGCCGCCCGGACTCCCGGCTGTGGCTGACCGGACTGGGGGAACGTCTTCGTGGATGTGCAGGTGCTGGCGGCGCAGCAATGGCTCAACGCGACCTATGGTTCGGTCAACGGCTGGGTTCATCTCGATGAGGACGGACAGACCGCCTGGTCCGTGATGTACGGCTTGCGCCGGGGATTGCAGACGGAGCTCGGAATCTCGCCGGTGACGTCCGGATTCGGACCGGCCACCACCGCGGCGTTCATCAGCCAGATCGGCCGGATCGACGGCAGCACGACGAAGGTCAACGTCCTCAAGCTGTTGAGCGCGGCCATGTGGTGCAAGGGCTACCCGGGTTTCTATGCAGGCAACGAGATCACCTTCGCCAACCTGAGCAACGCGGTCGGCTGGATGCGCAACGACCTGGGCCTCGGCCTCGACAATCCGTTCGTCGACGTGAAGCTGATGGCGTCCCTGATGAGCATGGACGCCTATGTGAAGCTCGGCCCCGGTACCAATCAGGTGCGGGAGGTTCAGCGCTGGCTGAACGCGACCTACCTCAGTCGCCGCGACTTCGCACTCGTGCCCTGTGACGGCATCTACTCCCGCTCGGTGCAGACGGCGCTGACGTACGGGTTGCAGTACGAGATCGGGCTGGCCGACGGCGTCGCAACCGGCAACTTCGGGCCGGGCACCCGCGACGGCATCCGTACTCAGGGGATCGTCTCCCAGGGTTCGGTCGACGGCGCCAAGCGGTTCGTCCGGCTCTATCAGGCGGTGCTGCGATTCAACCGGTACGACAGTCCGTTCAACGGTACGTTCGACGGCGACACCGCCCAGTTCACCCGCGACTTCCAGGGGTTCATGGAGCTGCCGGTGAACGGCAACGGCGACTACAGCACCTGGTGCGCGCTGCTGGTGTCGTGCGGTGACACGACCATTGCCACCAAGGGATTCGACACCAACAAGCAGCTCACGGCGGCTCAGGCCAACGGCGCCGTCGCGGCCGGGTACACGACGATCGGCCGCTACACCGTCGGCGCGGGCAAGTTCATCACCGCGCCGGAACTGGACCTGTTGAAGGCGGCCGGCCTCAAACTGTTCCCGATCCATCAGCGGTACAACGACACTCCTGCGGTGATGACTCGCGCCAACGGCAGCTTGCACGGTGTCGAGGCGTTGGAGCGCTGCCGGGTGCTGGGGTTGCCGGCCGGCAGCGTGGTTTTCTTCTCCGTCGACTTCGATGCCGTCGGCGAGGTGATCAACGGTCCGGTCGCCGACTACTTCCGCGGCGTCAACGACTCGATGGACGACAGCGTCACCGGCAAGTACAAGATCGGCGTCTACGGAACCCGGAACGTCTGCAGCATCATCCTCGAGAACGACCTGGCCGAGGCCGCCTTCGTCGCCGGGATGTCGACCGGCTACTCGGGCAATATGGGCTTCCCGATGCCGGAGAACTGGCACTACAACCAGATCGTCGAGATCCAGGCCCAGCTGCCCGGCGTGCCGACCGCCCTCGGCATCGACAAGGACGTGGTCTCCAGCCACGCCACCCCGATCGATCTCGGCCCCGTGGTCTCACCGCCGATCGAACGCGACGGCTCGACCTCCGGCACAGGTTTCGATGCCTTCTTCGAATGGCTCGTCCGGGCCGAAGTGGCCTGCGAGCGCGGCCTGGTGAACGCCAGCACCCTGCTGAAGAACCTGCGGCCGTACGCACCCTTCACCCGATCGTTCGTCGCACACTGGCTGCAGAAGCCCGAGTACTGGAGTGGCAGCTCGGACGGCCAGTGGAATCTCTACACCCCGACGCTGGACACCGGTGATCTGGTACTCGCCCGTGCCGCGGCCGAAGAAGAGCTGAACAGGTTGACGCCGAACAAGCCGGTGTCGAATCGCGACATCGCGCACTTCGCCGCGACGGTTCGCGGTTACGAGGTCTGGGACGTGCCCACCACGCAGAACGACTACGGCTTGGGCGACCTGGGCGGCTGGTGCCTGGATCTGCTCTCCACTTGGGGCGCCTACGAGAAGGCACGCCAGCAGACCCCTACCCTCGATCTGAGGCAGTACCTGGTCGCGCGAATCGGCGTCCGGAACGCCGACGGCAACTTCCCCTGGGCGGACGTCGTCGCCGACTCCGACGGTTATCTGGTGGCGCGGGCGATGAAGGACGGCCACCTGTCGATGTCGGAGGCGCTGCGGGGGTTGCTCAAGCTCACGGACAAGCAGCGGGTCGCGAAGTTCTACCAGGACAGGTTCGGCAGCGTCGAACTCAACGTCGTGACGGCCTTCAAGAAGCTGGCAGACGGAATCGACGTCGGTCCGGTCGAAAACTTCCCGTTGACCAATGCCAAGCTGATTCAGGCAGCCAAGGCCGAGACGTTGCCGAGCCCTGCCGATGCCACCGTCTGCGCTGAGGTCTACGCCCGAATGATGGCCGCCCAAGGATGAGACAGTGGGCGGGTCTCAATCATCGACAGACAAGGCGGACAGGTGACCGGCCACGAACCATCGGGATCCGCCACCGTGACGGACGTCGGTACGTCCGCGCCCCAGGGCCGGTGGCTGTCCCTGTGGGAAACCGGGTTGCTGATCGCGGCCGGCGCCGGCCTGTTGTCGTTCGGCTGGGTCGGAATGGGGCTGAACCAGTATCTCGGCCAGGTCGACCCCAGCCAGGACGCACAAGGCGTGACCTACCACGGTCAGCCCGTCGACAGGACCTGGGTACTACTCGTCGTCTGGATGTCCTTGACACTCGTCGCCGCGACCGGCCTGCCGCGCCGAAACGGCAAAGGATCGCTCACCGGAGCGATCTTCCAGGGGCTCGGAGGTTTGATCGCCGCCGCTGGGATGGGCGTGGCCGAGGTGATCAGCAACGTTTTCCGCTTCTCCGGGGCCGGCGATCGCTGTACCTACCCGTCCTGCTGGCCGCTTCAGCAACAGACCGCTGCTCTGCTTGGGCCTGGGGTGCTGGCCGGGCTCAGCATGGTGGTGATGGCCTTCCTGGTCAGGCTGTTGCCTTGGTGGGTCCGGGCCGCCGTACCGGTCGTCCTGTGGCTGGCCGCGCTGGTCGCCCAGCACCTGGTCTGGGGTACTTGGCTGCCGATCTTCCAGGCGCCGCCCCGATAGGAATCGCAACCATTCGTCCGGCGAGAGGCAATCGATGACCACCGAGGGAATCCGACCACACCGCCGCGTGATCCTGCAGGGAGCGGTCGCGACCGGTGCAGTGCTCACCGCCGAGCTGACCCAGTCCGCTCAGGCCTCCGCTGCGCCGCCGGTGCCGAAGGGGATCACTCCTGTGGGCCCGATGAGCACCTCGAGGTTGGTCCAAGGGCCGCAGGGTGCGTCGGTCGAGGTTCCGGCCGCACTGGGAGCTCTCCTCACCGTCGGGACGTCCGGCGTCCCCGCTGGAGCAGTCGTCGCTCTCACCTATGACAGCCGCCTGTACTTCGCCGCGCCACGGTCTGTGCTGGTCCGTGGGAGCCGGCTGATCCCGGTTCACGGCGTACCGAAGGCCGGCCCCGGTCACGCAGTACGGCTGGAGGTACGGCTGCCGCAGTTGCCGGCCGGGGAGTACACCTTGCAGGCGGGGGCACTGAAGCCCCAACGCTTCCCCGCCGACCTGGTGACCGATCCGTTGCCGGTCCAGGTCGAGGTCGTCGACCTCGCCGGCGCCACGACGGCGCGGGCTCTCAGTCGGCCGACGGCCAAGAAGGACGTTCCATGGGGCGTCCAGCTCGGTGCCGGCTGGCAGCAGGCGGCTTGGGGCGACGGCTTCTCGGTCTGGTACCCGACGCTCGTCACCGCCCATTCGGTCGGTCCAGGCGTGGTGCCGGCGGGATCGCGGATCAGAATCTCGCTGGATCGGCAGGTCTTCGAGTCCGTGGAGATCACTGCTGCCACGGACAGCGACGGGAAGCGCGTCCTGGGGCTGCCCCGGCGCGGCACGTCGACAGGCCGAGCGACAGCGACCTGGACCTCGCATGCGCCTGTCGAAGCCGACGCCAGGGTCACGCTGATCTGCCGGACCGAGGTGCGCGAGCTGAGCGGGCCGCTCGACACGCTGGCACCGCCGCTGGTCGAGTTCCTGCCGCCGAAGCGGTCCAGGGACTCGCAGCGACCGACCGGGCAGGAATCGCAGACGCGATCGGACGACATCTACTCGACAGCCACCCGGGCTGCCGCGGCTCCTGCCTGATCGGCCCTGCCTGCTAGGCGCCTAGTTGGCGTTTGACCTCGGCGGAGACGGTGCCGCCGTCGGCCTTGCCCTTGACCTTGGGCTGGAGGGCGCCCATCACCTTGCCGATGCCGCGGGGGCCGAGCTCGGCGGCTCCGGTGGCGGCGATGGTTTCGGTGACCAGGGCGGCGATCTCCTCCAGGGAGAGCTGCTCGGGGAGGTACTCGGCCAGGATGTCGGCCTCGGCCTGCTCCTTGACCGCCAGTTCCTCGCGGCCGGCGTCCCGGTACGCCGTGACCGACTCGCGGCGCTTCTTCGCCTCGGCGCTGAGGACGTCGAGAACCTCCGCGTCGGACAGCTCGCGAGCCTCCTTGCCGGCCACCTCCTGCTTGGTCACGGCCGTGAGCGCCATCCGCAGGGTCGACTTGCGGAGCTCGTCGCGCGCCTTCAGGGCCGCGGTCATGTCATCGTGCAGGCGCTGCTTCAGTTCGGAGTTGGACATGCCCACGATTGTGGCAGGCTGGTGAAATGAGTTTCCGGGGGCTTGCCACCACGACGCTGAAGTCCGCTGCCGTCGTCACCGCGGTCGGCGCTGCCTGCGTCGGGTACGCGGCGGCCATCGAGGTGCGGTGGTTCACGCTGCGCAGGGTGACCGTGCCGGTGCTGCCGGTGGGGACGGCGCCGCTCAAGGTGCTGCACCTGTCCGACCTGCATCTGATGCCGACGCAGGAGAAGAAGATCCGCTGGGTCAACGAGCTGGCCCGGCTGGAGCCGGATCTGATCGTCAACACCGGCGACAACATCTCCCACCCGGACTCGGTCCTGCCGCTGCTGCAGGCGTACGGCGCGCTGCTCGACGTACCGGGTGTTTTCGTCTTCGGCTCGAACGACTACTGGAAGCCGCACTTCAAGAACCCGGCGAAGTACCTGCTGCCGGCCAACAAGCAGCGCCACAAGCCGCACGGCCCGGACCTGCCCTACGAGGAGATGCGGTCGTCGTTCACGGCGGCCGGCTGGATCGACCTCAACAACGAGCGCGCCACCCTCAAGGTGAACGGCCTGCGCCTGGACTTCGCCGGCACCGACGACCCACACATCAGACGCGACCGGTACGCCGAGGTCGCGGGCGAGGTGGATCCGGCCGCCGACCTGTCCGTCGGAGTGACGCACGCGCCGTACCAGCGGGTGCTGAACGGGTTCGTCGGCGACGGGTATCCGCTGGTGCTCGCCGGGCACACGCACGGCGGTCAGCTCGCGGTGCCGTTCTACGGGGCCCTGGTGACCAACTGCGACCTCGACGCGTCCCGGGTGAAGGGTTTGTCCACCTGGGGCTTCGAAGAGCGCCAGGCGGCACTGCACGTCTCGGCTGGCCTGGGCACGTCGCCGTACGCCCCGGTGCGGTTCGCTTGCCGCCCGGAAGCGACCTTGATCACGTTGGTTCCGAAGGCCGGATAACCCGATTTCGTCCTGGCGGGTGGCGCATGTAAGCTAACGCCGACTTCGGGCTGTGGCGCAGCTTGGTAGCGCGCGTCGTTCGGGACGACGAGGTCGCAGGTTCAAATCCTGTCAGCCCGACAAATGAAGGCGGTGGCTCTCCGGAGCCACCGCCTTCAGTCATCTCCGGCCCGACCTAAGCTGGCTGGCATGAGCGCGCTCGAGCGGGTCGATCTTGGTGAAGTGGATTACGAAGTCGCCGCCAAGGACATGCGGACCTGGGTCGAGGAGCGGCAGGCTGGTGAGGCTGGGGATCGGTTGTTCCTGCTGAGTCATCCGCCGGTGATCACGTACGGCCCGCGCACCTCACTGGCCGACCTGCCGCCCGAAGCCGCGGCGATCCCGACCGTCGCTGTCGACCGCGGCGGCTTCGCGACGTACCACGGGCCTGGACAACTGGTCGGCTACCTGGTGATCGACCTGAAGAAGCGCGGCCCCGTCGACATCGTCCGCTGGGTCGAGAACGGGCTGATCGAGGCGCTCGGGTCGCTGGGCTTTCCGCTGGTCCGGCGGGACACGCCACGCGGCGAAAGCAGCCTGGTCGGCGTCTGGACCACCGACCACCGCAAACTCTGCTCCATCGGCATGCGCATCCGCCGCGGCGTCACCTCCCACGGCTTCTCGATCAACCTCGACCCCACCATGGACGTCTTCCACACCTTCACCACCTGCGGCCTCCACGACGTCACCATGACCTCCCTGGCCGACCTCAGCCACGAACTCTCCATCCCGTGCCCCACCGACGCCCAACTCCGCACTGCCGTCGCAACCGCCCTGGGCGCTGCCTGACCATCACCCCTGCCTCGGTTCCCACCCCTATCGACAGCTCTCATCACCACGCCGCGGTCGTCACCGCGCTAGCAGCCGCCCGAACGGATAACCTGCGGCAATGAGCGACGACACCCCCGAAGCCGACAAGCCCCACCCGTCGGCCCCCGAGGACCCGACGCTCCCCCTCGCCCCCAGCGAGGTCGCCGGAGGCGACGAGCCTGCGCCGGGTGGCACCTCGGCACCGACGGGCGATTCTGCGTCGCCGCTCCACCTACCCACCGCCGAGGTCGACGGAGTCGACGAGCAGCCGAACTCGGGCTGGGACTCGAGCACTCCCCTCGACAGCAGCGAGGTCGCCGGAGGCGACGAGCCTGCGCCGGGTGGCACCTCGGCACCGACGGGCGATTCTGCGTCGCCGCTCCACCTACCCACCGCCGAGG
>NZ_JBFAYZ010000002.1:679989-1054122 GCF_040681515.1 Kribbella sp. NPDC051718
GTCGACGGAGTCGACGAGGCTTACGCCCGAGCCGACGAGGATCCGGGGCTGCCTACCGAAGTCGACGGAGTCGACGAGCAGGAGCCGAGCTCGGGCTGGGGTTCGAGCACTCCCCTCGACAGCAGCGAGGTTGCCGGAGGCGACGAGCCGGTTGTTTACGCCGAGGGCGAGGCGTATGGGATGCCGGAGGATCTTGAGGAGTATCTCGAGGAAGCTGATGAAGAGGCGGCTGGGGAGGGTGATGAGGGGCGGTACGACGCTCCGCCGTTGCCGCCGGTGCTGATTCTGGGGGTGGTCGGGTTGCTGGCCGGGTTTGTCACGGTTGCGCTTGTGTGGTTGAGCGAGCAGGGGTGTGATCGGGTCCGGGATTCGCCCAACTGCGGTGCGGCGGGGTTTCCGTTGCTGGTGCTTGCCGTGGTGATCACGATCGTGCTCGGGGCGATCACGCTGAGCCGGCTGGCGATGCCGCATCCCGCGCTGGTCGCGTTCCTCGGGGTCGGCTTCATGTTGCTGATCGTGCTCGCGTTCCTGTCGAACGACCTGTTCTCCACCTGGACCCTGGTTGTCGTCCCGGTGCTCACCGCCATCACCTTCCTAGTCGCAAACCTGATCGCCGGACGGTTGGAGCGAGCCGATGCCTGAACTGCCCCGCTACCCCTGCCACCGCACCACCACCCCTCTCCCACTCGACGGCACCCTGACCCACCCCGCCTGGGAGCAGGCCCCGTGGACCAGCGACTTCGTCGACATCACCGGCCCCGACGCGACCACACCGAGGTTCCGGACCAGGGCAAAGTTCCTGTACGACGACCAGTACCTGTACGTCGGCGGCCAACTCCAGGAGCCGCACGTCTGGTCGACGATGACCGAGCCGAACACCTGGCTCTACGAGGAGAACAACTTCGAGCTCTTCCTCGACCCGGACGGCGACGGCGAGAACTACTACGAGTTCGAGATCAACCCGCTCGGCACCATCTGGGAGCTCTCCCTCCCCAAGCCGTACTCCGCGGGCGGCGTCCCCGTCGACCCGGACAACCTGCCCGGCCTGCGTACCGCCCTCCACATCGACGGCACCCTCAACGACCCGTCCGACACCGACACCGGCTGGACGGTCGAGGTCGCCCTCCCCTGGACGGAGCTGGCGAAGTACAACAAGAACCAGACCCCACCGGGCCCAGGCGACGAGTGGCGGATGAACCTGATGCGGATCGAGTGGGACCACGAGGTCGTCGACGGCGAGTACCGCAAGGGCAAGGAGCAGGACTTCTGGGTCTGGTCGCCGCAGTACGTCGTGGACATGCACAAGCCCGACCAATGGGGCGTACTGAGCTTCGAATGACCTCTGGTCGCAGCGGGATGCCGGTGCCAGACTGCGAAGGACGGCTGTTGCCGGCTGGGGCGGATTGACAACGGCCCACGCTGCGACAACCAGGGGGAAACACCATGACTGCAACAGATCCAGTGGACACCTCCGAGTCGACGGAGGTGCTGGACGAGTCGACGCTGCCACCGTTGGCCGACTCACCAGGCATCCAGGCCGACGACCCGGAGCTGGACGACCCGGCCACCGAAGCCGCCTTCCAGGACCCGATCGCGGACACCGATCCGCTCGGGCCCGACGAAGAGCCCGGAGTCGAGCCCGGCCTCGACGACGGCCTCGACGTCGGCATCGAGCCCGGGATCGAGGTCAGGTGAGATGGCCGTCCGGATGGGCAAGGCCGCGGTCGACTTCGCCGCGGCGCAGGCGGCGCACGCGACCAGGGACTGGACGGGGATCTGCCTGATCTTCGTCCGCAACTGCTTCAACGTCGGCCCGCTGGCCACGGACGCGGCGTTGGGATACAAGGCGGCGCAGTTCAAGCACGGTACGGCCGGTACGCCGCCACTCGGCGTACCACTGTGGTGGACCGGCGCGCCCCACGGGCACGTCGCGATCAGCACCGGCGACGGGAGTTGCTTCAGCAGCGACATCCTCCGGCCGGGCAAGGTCGACAAGGTGCCGATCTCGAAGATCGCGCGGTCCTGGGGCAAGACCTACAAAGGCTGGAGCGAGGACATCAACGGAGTCCGGATCTGGCGGCCGGCCGCCCCGACGCTGCCCGCCGTCGACCTCGGCAACGTCCGTGAGGCGGCCGGCAAGGACCAGTTCCGGCCGCCGGGCCAGGGTCTGCACGAGCGCGACATCATCATCGTCGAGCGCGCGCTGCTCAAGCAGGGCCTCAAGGATCCGATGAACGTCGACGGGTTCGCCGGCAAGGACTTCCGCAAGGCCTACGCGCTCTGGCAGAAGGCGACCGTACCGCCGCCGTTCGACGGGATTCCGGGTATCCAGAGCCTCAAGAAACTCGGGGAACGACGCGGATTCCGCGTGATCAGCTGACCAGTACGCCGGAGGTGGTGCCCCGCGTGCGCTGGGCACCACGCCTGCCCCCGTCCGGTGTGCCGATCGCGGTCGGGTGACAATCAGTCATATGGAGTCCGCCAGTCACACCGGGCTCGCCGGTCCTGAGGGCGAGTCGATGCCAGCCGTCGAGCGCGTCGTCGCTGCCCGGCTGGGGGTGTTCTCGGGCGGGCTGACCGCTGAGTCGGTGGCGTCGGTGCTCGAGTTGCCGCAGCCGGTGGCGGGCCAGTTGCTCGATGCGCTGACCGAGCGATCGCTGCTGACTGTGAGCGACGGGCGGTACCAGGTGCTCAAGGCGATCCATCCGTACTCCGACGAGCTGATCACCAGCGCCGAGGCGGAAGACCTGCACGCGCGGCATGCGGCGTACCTGCTGGAGCTGGTACGCCGGGCCGACAAGCACTTGCGTGGACCCGACCAGTTGCACTGGGCAACTTCTGTCCGGCAGGAGAGCGACAATCTGCGCCGGGCGATCGAGTGGGCGACCGAGCACGACCAGCGGCTCGCACTGGAGCTGGTCGCCGGGCTGTCGACGTACTGGTGGATGCACGGGCTGCAGGACGAGGCCGGGCAGGCGGCGCAAGGGTTGCTGGGGATGCTCGGGCCGGTGGTGCCTGACGGGCTTGGTGAGGAGTACCTGCTCGCAGTACTGCATGCAGCCGGCTCCGGGCGGCCGGCTGGTGTTGAGCAGGCGCGGGTGATCGTGGAGGAGCTGGTTGAGCCGTTCCGGTACCCGGTGACGGTGCTGCTCTGGTCGATCGTGCTGGGACCGTTTGTGCCTGCCGAGCTCGTTGCCGACGTACTGGCTCGGCAGGAGCTGAGTACTGATCCCTGGACGCTGGCTGCGGCGCAGCTCTGCGGTACGGGCGCTGAGGCGGCTCTGGCGCAGTTCCAGGCGGTTGGGGACCGGTGGGGCTGTCTGTTGGCGCTGGACGAGCGGGCAGCACGTACGCCGGACTTCAAGAGGGCAGTCGAGCTGACTAGCCAGGCACTGCTGCTTGCTGATGAGCTGGGCGTCGATGAGGAGGCCGCGTCGCTGCTCTGTCGGCGAGGGGACCTCCGGCTGCGGATGGGCGACCTCCCTGCCGCTGCAGACGACTACCGGCGGACGCTGGCACGGGCGAAGCGGGCTGATCGACTGGACCTCTCCGCCGCCGCGCGGATCGGGCTGGCCAAGGCTGCCCGGTTCGGCGGGGATCTGGCGAAGGCGCAAGAGCTGGCGCTGGTGGCGTTGTCCCGCTGCCCGGCGGATTGGGACGAGGCCGACCTCGCCATGACCGAGGCGCTCGCCGAACTAGCCGCCATCGCCGCCGCAGCCGGGCGTACCGACGAAGCACACTCCTGGCGCCTCAAGGCCGGGCTGGCGCCTGAGCAATACCGCGCAGCGGGCCGGTAGCCGACCGGCGCAGGCGGCTCCGAGGCGGGTTGACCGAGCGCGGCCGGCTGTGGCTCTGGCCACAGTGGGTGGATCTCGCCGGATCTGTGGCTGCTGGTTAGAGTCGAGCGGACACCAACCTGCAATGGAGCAGCCTGATGGACAAGACGTACGACTCACCGCAGGCCGCGGTCGACGACATCGGCGACGGCGCGAGCCTCGCGGTCGGCGGCTTCGGGCTCTGCGGCAACCCGATGCAGCTGATCGAGGCGCTCCACGCCAAGGGCGTGGGCGGGCTCAGCGTCGTCTCCAACAACTGTGGCGTCGACGACTGGGGGCTGGGCATCCTGCTCGCCGACAAGCGGATCGCCAAGATGACCTCGTCGTACGTCGGGGAGAACAAGGAGTTCGCCCGGCAGTTCCTGTCCGGTGAGCTGGAGGTCGAGCTGACCCCGCAGGGCACGCTGGCCGAGAAGCTCCGGGCCGGCGGCTGCGGGATCGCCGCCTTCTTCACGCTGGCCGGTGTCGGGACGCAGGTCGCCGACGGCGGGCTGCCGCAGAAGTACAACACGGACGGCTCGGTGGCGAAGGCCTCGGAGCCCAAGGAGACGCGCGAGATCGGCGATACGACGTATGTGCTGGAGGAGTCGATCACCACCGACTTCGGCCTGGTGCATGCGTTGAAGGGCGACACCCACGGCAACCTGGTCTTCGACCGGAGCGCCCGCAACTTCAACCCGCTCGCCGCGATGGCCGGCCGGATCACCATCGCCACGGTCGAGGAACTGGTCCAGCCTGGTGAGCTGGACCCGGACGAGATCCACCTGCCCGGCGTCTACGTCCAGCGAGTAGTTGCCGTTGGCAAGGACATCGAGAAGCGGATCGAAAAGCGTACTGTCCAGCCGAAGGAGGCCTGAGCCATGCCACTCACCCGTGAGCAGATGGCGGCCCGCGCCGCCGCCGAGCTGGAGGACGGCTCGTACGTGAACCTCGGCATCGGCCTGCCGACCCTGGTACCGAACTACATCCCGGCCGGCGTCACCGTCGTCCTGCAGAGCGAGAACGGCATCCTCGGCGTCGGCCCGTACCCGGTCGAGGGTGAGGAGGACCCGGACCTGATCAACGCCGGCAAGGAGACCGTCACGACGTTGCCGGGGGCATCTTTCTTCGACTCGTCGCTGTCCTTCGGGATGATCCGCGGCGGCGCGATCGACGCGGCCATCCTGGGCGCGATGCAGGTCTCGGCCACCGGCGACCTGTCGAACTGGATGATCCCGGGCAAGATGGTCAAGGGCATGGGCGGCGCGATGGACCTCGTGCACGGCGCCAAGAAGGTGATCGTGCTGATGGAGCACGTGGCCAAGGACGGTTCGCACAAGATCCTGGCCGAGTGCGACCTGCCCTACACCGGGCGGGGCGTGGTCAACCGGATCATCACCGACCTCGCCGTCATCGACATCACCGACGACGGCCTGCAGCTGGTCGAGCTGGCCGAGGGCGTCACCTTCGACGAGCTCCAGGAGAAGACCGGCGCGCCCATCAAGCAGTGATCGGAATGTCTGGCCCCGTACGACGGTTGGTGCTGAGTGACCGCCGTACGGGGCCATTCTTCTGGAGGAACGATCTTGAGCAACGCCGACACCGCCATCGCCGCGCTTCGTAGCGGCTATGACGCGCTCGCCGAGCTGGTGAGGAAGTTCGACGACGAGACCCTGGCGGGACCGTCGGCGGCGACCGAGTGGGACATCGCGCAGGTGCTCAGCCACCTGGGCAGTGGTGCCGAGATCATGACCAACACGGTCCAGCTCGCCCTGGCCGGCGGACCCCGCGCCGACGGCGACTTCAACCAGACCGTCTGGGCCCGGTGGGACTCGTCGTCGCGCCGCGAGCAGGCCGACGGCTTCCTGGAGTGGAACGAGAAGCTGGTCGCGCTGTTCGAGTCGCTGACCGAGGAGCAGCGGGAGACCGTGCAGATCGACCTGGGCTACCTCCCGGCGCCGGTCGACATCAGCACCGTCGCCCGGATGCGGCTGAGCGAGTTCACCCTGCACTCGTGGGACATCCGCAGCGCCTCCGAGCCGGGCGCGACGCTCGCCGCCGAGGCGGTACCGGAGCTGCTCGCCCAGCGGACCCTCGACCTCAGCTGGGTCAGCAAGCCGGCCGAGCTGGACGGGAAGTACGCCGTGCTGAACGTGGTCACCACCGAGCCCGCCACCGAACTCACCCTGAACCTGAGCGACCCGGTCAGCCTCAAGGACGGCAGCACCGGCGAGGCCGACGGCACCCTCACGCTGCCCGGCGAAACGTGGCTGCGGCTGATCTCCGGCCGGCTCGGCCCGGACACTCCGGCCGGCCTGGAGCTGACGGGTCCGATCACGTTGGCGACTCTGCGCCGGGTGTTCCAGGGTTACTGATCGAGGTGGTCCATTGACCATGCGTAGAGCGTCCCGCCTGAGCCCTGTCGGCGGGTGCGCTCGATCGCTACCCTTCACCCCTGCCGCTTGTCCGGCTCGGTGAGGATGGACCGCATGGACCTGGATGTGTTCGTCATCGGCGGCGTTGGAATCGACACCATCGTGCGAGTTCCCGCGCTGCCGTTACCCAGCCAGGAGACCATTCCCGTCCAACCTGTGGAGACGTATGTCGGCCACACCGGCCACGGCGTCGTACTCGGCTGCCACCGGTTGGGACTGCATCCCGGCCTCGCTGATGTGATCGGTGACGATGCGGAGGGATGGCGGATCCGGCGGGCGTACGAGGAGCTCGGGCTGCCCTTGACGATCGCGGTCCACCCCAGCGGTACGCGCCGCAGCGTCAACCTGGTGTCGCCCGATGGCAGCCGCGTTTCCCTGTACGACCGGCGGCACCCACCGGGGATGCGGGTCGATCCCAACCTCTGGCGCCGCCGGGTCGAGCAGGCCAGGCACGTCCACGTGTCGATCATGGATTTCGCGCGGCGTGCGCTGCCCGACGTACTGGCCGCGGACTGTTCGTTGTCGACCGATCTGCATGACTGGGACGGGGAGAACGAGTACCACCGGGACTTCGCGCAGTGCGCCGACATCGTGTTCGTCTCGACCAGTGCGCTGCGGGACAAGGCCATCGACTGGATCTTCGCCAGCGGCCGGGCGGAGGTCGTGATCGCGATGGCGGGGGCCGATGGGAGCTATCTGCATGTCCGTGGCGAGGAGCCTGTCCATCTGCCGGCCATCGACATCCCCGGGCGGCCGGTGATCGACACCAACGGCGCCGGGGACGCGTACGTCGCCGCATTCCTGACCACTTGGCTGGATGGTCGCTCGTACTACGAAGCCGCGGAGGCGGGCACCATTGCGGGTGCATGGGCGTGCGGCTCGCGTGGCACTCACACCGACCTGATCACCGCAGAACAACTCATGCTGCTGAAGCGCTAGCCGGCAGGGCTGCTGGGGCTCAGCCGCGGGTCAGTGGGGGGTGGAGGGTGGCGGCTGGGCCTCGGCGGAAGAGTTGGGCGGGGCGACCGCCGTCGCGGGTCGTGGTGGCGCCGAGGGGGATGACGAAGCCGTCGGTCTTGGTGGCCTTGCGGTGGAAGTTGCGGGGGTCGAGCTGGACACCCCAAACGGCCTCGTAGATGCCGCGCAGCTCCGAAATGGTGAATTCGTCGGGGCAGAACGCAGCCGCGAGTGGTGAGTACTCCAGCTTGGCCCGGGCCCGCTCGACCGCGTCCGTGAGGATCCGGTGGTGGTCGAAGGCGAGCCGGTCCTGGTCGGTCAGTACCTCGTCGACCGCGACCCATTCCGCGGAGGCTGCGTCCGTACCGGCTACTGGTGACGGTAGATCCGGGACGAGGGCCAGGTAGGTCACGCTGATGACGCGGCCTCTGGGGTCGCGGCCCGGCTCGCCGTAGGTCGCGACCTGCTCGAGGTGGATCCGGTCGGACAGCAGGCCGGTCTCCTCTTGGAGTTCGCGGCGGGCGGCCTCCTCCAGGTCCTCCTTGGGGCGTACGAACCCGCCCGGCAGCGCCCACCTGCCCCGGTACGGCGCGATGCCGCGGCGGATCAGGAGTACCTGCAGGGATCCCTCGCGGACAGTCAGGATGACGAGGTCGGCGGCTACCCCCAGCGGCTCGAAGTCCATGAGCAGTGACTCTAATCGTCATCTTGACGAAAAGCCATCTCGGGCCTTATCGTCAAAGTGACGACAACGACAGGAGAACGACTCTCATGGCAGACATCACCCGGTTCCGGTTCATCAGCCACCTGCGGGCGAACCCGACCACCCACGTCCGGCACCTGCGCAACGGGAAGGTCGCGCATGACGGTGCGGGGCAGGCGTTCTGGTTCCGGGCGCTCAACTCTTCGCTGAGCGAGGTACCGATCGATGATCGGGAGCAGCCGCTGCTGTTTCACGGGCGGACGCTCGACTTCCAGGACGTCGTCGTACAGGCGACCGTCACGTATCGGGTGACGGATCCGGCGCTGGCGTCGACGCGGCTTGACTTCGGGATCGATCCGGACACGGGATTGTGGCGGGCGACTCCGCTGGAGCAGCTTGGTGGATTGCTGACCGAGTTGGCTCAGCAGACTGCACTGGACTTGCTGGCTCGGTTGAATCTGACCCAGGCGTTGTCGGAGGGGATGGCTTCGCTTCGGCTCGCCATGAGCAGTGGGTTGCGTGATGATCAGCGGCTCACCGGGCTGGGGATCGGGGTTGAGGACGTGCGCGTGGTCGCAGTACGGGCTGAGAGTGATGTCGAGCGGGCGCTGCAGACTCCCACCCGGGAGATGGTGCAGCAGGCGGCCGACAAGGCGACGTACGAGCGGCGGGCGATGGCGGTCGAGCGGGAGCGGTCGATCGCGGAGAACGAGCTGCAGAACCAGATCGAGCTGGCGCGGCGCGAAGAGCAGTTGGTGACGCAGAAGGGCCAGAACGAGCGGCAGCGGGCGACCGAGGCGGCTGCGGCTGGGCGGATCGAGGGCGAGGCTCTGGCTGGTCGGCGGCGGTTGCTGGCTGCGGCCGATGCTGATGCCAAGCGGGTGCTGGGTGAGGCGGAGGCGGCTGCTGAGAAGGCTCTGCTGGATGCTTATGCCGAGCTGGACCAGGGCGTGATCGTCGCGCTGGCGATCAAGCAGGGTGCGCTGCCGGAGATCGGCACGCTGAACCTGACGCCAGATCTGCTCACTCCGCTGCTCTCCAAGCTGACCTCTTCCGGGGCTTCCTGATGAGCCTGCCTCCGCGGGCGGTCGTGGTTCACCGGGCGACCGAGCTCACCGAGCTGGTCGCCCGGCACGGCACTCGACAGCAGGCCGGCTTCTTCCTGTCCAGTCGTGGGCGGTCGCTCGATGCTTTGGATGATCGGCACGAGGCTCAGCACAAGGCTTTGGCTGTGGTCTCGGCGGCGATTCCTCTGGACTGGCGACGGGCTGTTGCCGAGCGCAACGATCTCGACCGGTTCGTGTTCGGGCCCGAGGATGTGGTGATCGCGGTCGGGCAGGACGGGTTGGTGGCGAACGTGGCGAAGTACCTGGACGGGCAGCCGGTGATCGGGGTCAATCCGGAGCCAGGGTGGAATCCTGGCGTGTTGGTGCCGCACTCGCCTTCCGACGTACCGGATCTTCTATCTGTACGTTCGGTCGAAGAACGCACGATGGTTGCCGCACGCACCGATGACGGGCAGAAACTCCTTGCCCTGAACGAGATTTACGTCGGCAACCGCACCCATCAGTCGGCGCGCTACCGCCTGGCGTCGCCCGAAGGCCTGGAAGAACGTCAATCATCCTCAGGCTTGCTGATCGGCACCGGAACAGGTTCCACGGGGTGGTGCCGCTCGGCCTGGCAAGAACGCGGAAGCCTGCTCCGCCTCCCCTCACCCACCGACCCATCCCTGTGCTGGTTCGTCCGGGAGGCCTGGCCCTCCCCAGCCACCGGCACCACCTGCACCGAAGGCCTACTGACCGCCACCGAGTCCCTCACCATCACCGCCGAAGCCGACCTCGTCATCTTCGGCGACGGCATAGAATCCGACACCCTCACCATCACCTGGGGCCAACGCCTGGAGGTCACCATCGCAGAAACCCACCTAAACCTCGTCCGCTAGCTACTGTCATCCCCACGCGCCCGCCACCTACGCTCCTCCGTCGCTCCGGCTCTGGGCGCTCCCACCCCTGTCAGGTCTCACCATCGCGACTCCGCCGGGCCAACTGGCGGGCGACCGCGTCGACGATGTCAGCCAAGTCGCGGTTGAACGCGATCGCGGCGTCTGGGGCGTGCTGGCGGGTGAGGTTGACGACCAACTCGAAGAGCTCGAGCTGTTCCTCATCCTTCCGGATGCCGCCGCCGATCAAGATGCACTCCCAAGGCCGCTCCCGCAGCGCATTCGTGACAACGGCTTCGACGTCGTCGGATCCGTCGAGGCCGATCAGGCAGTTGCTTGCGTCGATCCCGCTGTCCGCGAACCGCCTCACCGCCTCCTCGATCGCGACCGCCACCGGAGTGGGATCCCAGGGCCCAGGCACCCGGTAAGGATCAAGCCCGATCACAAGCACAGCCGGCTCCGTCACCTTCTGACCATAGTCGGCTGCAGGGCCTGGGTCGCGCTGGTTCACCATCGCAGCCGCCACGACCATCTCTCCGCTCTGGACCCGTTCCCGCGTGACCCTAGAGTGACTGGATGCCATTCCGTTCGGGCTTCGTCCTCAGATGCATGGTCGAGGAAGCTAGGTCGTTGACTGATAAGACCAGCGTTTTGCGCCGCATCGAGACAGTCCTGATGATCATGACTGAAAGCCGAAACCACGGTAAGGGCAGACCTTTGGTGATCGCCCTGGAGGATGTCGCTCAAGAGGCCATTCTGATCGGGGCTTTCGAGTTGGCCCAACGGTTCCAGCGGTTCGCGTCCTATGCCGAGGGAAAGCTGTTCCTCGACATCCTCGAGATGTACTACGACGAGAGAGCACGACTCCGCAGCGAAAAGTTCATGCGCAAGTTGGTCGCGGAGGGGGCTGACCGAGCTGTGTCGGCCTTGGATGTGCTGTGCCAGGACAACCCCGATGCCACAGCGGCCGACGCCCGCGACCTCTTCCAGGGAATCGCCCGGTCCGTTGACCATCTCGGTGTGGAGGCCGGTGAAGACGAGATCGCGCTCTCAACTCGGGAGGTGAAGCATCTGCAGCAGTACGGGCACATGCAACTGGTACTGCGGAGCCTGCCGCTGCTGGGCTCCACCGAGGCAGGCCGGCTGCTCAGAGATGTCCTGGCCGATGCAGACACCGGGCTGCTGGCTCAGTTCCTCGAACTCAAGGCCAGGAGGACGAGCTTGGCCGCCCTCCGAGCCGCCGTTGAGGATCCGGACAGCTCCGAGAGCGATCTTCATGCCTGCTTGAGGAACCAGGAGTGGATATTTGGTGGGGCGTACGTCGCCGAACTGGCACGTCGTCAGTACCACTCCACCACGATCCTGGACATCCCGTTGCTACGTGCCGACGGCTCCCTGCACGTCGTCGAGCTGAAACGAGCCAACATCGAGAACTTGGTCATCCGGCGCAGCGGGCATCTGATGCTGGGCGCACAGGCCCATCAAGCCATCTCACAAGCACAGAACTACCTTCGAACTCTCGACGAGAATCGGATGAGCATCCTGACGAGTCATGGCATCGACAGCCGCAGGGCCTCCGCTACGGTGGTGATCGGTCATTCCCAGTACGTGGGCGACCACATCTCTTCTCTTGAGGTCGCGGAGACGCTGCGCACCTACAACACGCACACGACGCGCATCGAAGTGATCACCTACGAGACCCTGCTCGATCGGCGGCTCGGATGGTCGCCCTGTCATCGGCGCAGCAAGATCCAGCGTTGCTGACGGAGCCGGACGCATGACCGGGAACTTCGCCACGATCGAAGACCTTCTCCGTAACCTCTGCGGGGGATCGATCGCCGAGAAGGACTACGTCGGCTATTTCCTGAACGAGTACGGGGAACACCTCGTCTTCGCCCAGCGCCCCGGCGAGAAGACAGCGCGGATCTGGCACAGCGACACGGATTGGGAGATGTACCGCGTTGGGGTTCATTCGATCCGGGTCGGCCAGACGATCGACGGGATGATCACGGTAGACGACAACCTCATCATCAATCAGCACGAGGCCAGCTGGTTGTCGGCCTGCCTTACTGCTTCTCGGCATCTGCGCCAACCGTGAACGCTATATAATGCTCACTATTATGGTTATATCCGTACTAAAGTGGTGATATCGGCACTATAGTGAGTCTGTGGACCTCTCTTTGCCGATCAGTGCTGTGGCGCCGACGCTTGATGGGCCGGTTCTTGGAGTTTTGGTTCGGACGGGGAAGCCACTCACGGGTCGCAAAGTCCATCAGATGGCGGCGACTGGGAGCGAGAGCGGGACGCGGAAGGTTCTGAACCGGCTGGTTGGGACCGGGCTGGTGATCGCCACCGAGGTTGGCGCCAGCATTCAGTACTCCTTGAATCGTGATCATCTGGCCGCCGGCGCAGTGATCGAGCTGACCGGTTTGCGGCAGGAGCTCATCCGGCGGATGCAGGAAAGGATCGCGGGCTGGTCGGTACGGCCGCTTCATGTAGGCCTCTTCGACACAGCCGATGGCGTCGAACTGCTGGTCGTCCACGACGACGCCGACTCGTCACCGACGTGGGCCGGCCAGCTCGACTCGCTCGCCGATCGGTTCCAGGTCTGGACCGGCAACCACCTGCAACTCACCGATCTGAGCGCCCACGATCTCCAGGAACACCTTGCGATCGGCGACCCGACCATCACCACCTGGCTCCGCGCCGGCGAGCACCTGTCGGGCCAGCCCTTCCGCACCCTGCTCAACACCCTCACCATCAACCTCGGCGCGCACTAACAGTCGTCCAGCCGGAAAGAAGCTCCACCAAACCAGCACATCACCACCACCGTGAACCGGGCGAAGTATTTCCCGTGATCTCCACGGAAAGTGATCGGTTGGGTGAGATGTGTGGAGACAACGGTGTCAGGTTCTGCTTAAGGTGCGTTCACCACAACGGCCCTGTCGAGGGAGGGCTGTGGTGCCTTTACCCACCGCCCACAGGGGAGAGACACGCATGCGCAGAACTCGGAACCGATCGAGAACCGCGTTCCGGACCGGGGTCGGCCTGTTCGCCGCCGCCGCGCTGGTGCCGATGGCCTCGCTGACCGCGACCGCCCGGCCCGCCGCCACGCCCGATTCCGCCACCGCCACGGCCGGTACCGTCGCCAAGCAGCCGGCTCCGGTGAAGCCGTTTGTGCAGGGGACGCAGACGGTCGCCGCGTACGACTACGACAACGCCATCCACGAGCGCGTCCAGGTCGACGTGCCAGGCGTCGACGGCGACCAGAACGGGATCACCGACCAGATCACCGTCGACATCATCCGCCCGGGTGAGGCCGCCGCGGCCGGGATCGACGTACCGGTCATCATCCAGGCTTCGCCGTACTACGCGAGCGACCCGAAGTCGTACTTCGACGCCAACGGCACCCGGCAGGTCTTCTCGACCTGGCTGGACAACTACTTCGTCCCGCGCGGCTACGCGTTCGCCTACGTGGACATGCCGGGCACGTTCCGTTCGACCGGCTGCAGCGACGTCGGGGCCGACCTCGAAGTACGCGGTACCAAGGCCGTCATCGACTGGCTCAACAACCGCGTCCCCGGCCACACCCCGGCCGGCGCCGTCGCCAAGGCCGACTGGTCCACCGGCAAGGCCGGCATGATCGGTACGTCCTGGAACGGCACGATCGCGAACTCGGTCGCCAGCACCGGCGTGAAGGGACTCGAGACGATCGTCCCGATCGCGGCGATCTCCAGCTGGTACGACTACACCCGCAGCAACGGCGTCCCGTACTACGACGAGTACATGGGCTTCCTGCACGACTACGTCAGCAACGACCTCAGCCCGCGCTGCGTGCAGATGACCGGCGAGATCGAGCAGGACTCCGACACCCGCACCGGCAGCTACAGCCGCTGGTGGGATCCGCGGAACTACCGCCTCGACGCCAGGAAGGTGAAGGCGTCGGTTTTCGTCATCCACGGCCTCGATGACGAAAACGTCAAGACCCGGCAGTTCGGCGAGTGGTGGGACGAGCTCACCAAGCAGGGCGTACCGCGGAAGATCTTCCTGCACCAGGGCGTGCACCTGGACGGGTTCAGCTTCCGGGACGCGTACGTCGATCAGCTCCACCCCTGGTTCGACTACTGGCTGCAAGGCCTGCAGAACGACATCATGAAGGCACCGCAGGCGACGATCATGCGTGAGGACGGCAGCTACACCACCGAATCCCGTTGGCCGACGCCCGGCGCGAAGAGCACCAAGCTCGCGTTGAGCAAGCCGGCCGGTGGCGACACCGGTGGTCTGTCGATCGCGGCGCCGACCAGCGACCCGATCAGCTTCACCGGCACCGACAAGGAATCGGTCGACTCCGTCGTACTCGACCCGACCGCCCCGAGAACCGACCGCGCGGTGTTCGTCAGCAACGATCTCGCCCAGCCGGTCCGGTTGTCAGGTACCGGCAAGGTGGAGGTCCGGGTCAAGGTCAACAAGGTTGCCGCGGGCATCAAAGCCCGACTGGTCGACTACGGCACGGCGACCCGCTACACCAGCGTCAGCAACATCGCGAACACTCGCACCTGCTGGGGTGACGGCAACGCGCTCGACACCGGCTGCTTCGCCGACACCAAGATCAACACGGCCGTCTCGAACGCCGCGGTCGTGATCCGCACGCTCGCCGACGTCGGCCACTACAAGTCGCTGGACGAGAAGGTCTCACTGCAGTCCGGCAAGTGGTACGACCTGACCTTCGAGCTCAACGCCGACGACGTCCTGTTCGCCGCCGGCCACCGCCTCGGCCTGGTACTGACGGTAGAACCCGACAACCCGTCCGTACCGTTCACCGGCGCCACCATCACCCTCGACCCGACCAAGTCCTCCCTCACCCTCCCGCTCGCCGGCGCAACGGCCAGCCTCAACTCCCCCGAGGCCCCGCAAGCCCGCATCGCGGCCAACCAGCTCGCCCAGCCCGAGCCCGAGAAGGACCCCATCAAACTGATGGAACAGTTCGTCGAAGCCTCGCGCTAAAAGTAAATGGCCCCGGCAGCTCGAAGCTGCCGGGGCCTTTCAGCGCGCGTTGGCGGGTGGTTTGGCCAAGGCCGAGTAGGCCGAGACCAGTACTTCCGCGTCGTGCTCCCAGTTGAGCTCGTCACCGGCGGCCCGTACGCCGTCGACGTAGCCGGTGTAGTCCGCGATCAACGAGCGCACGGCCGCCGCAAGCGAAGCGCCGTCGCCTGGGGTGTACAGCGTGCCCAGGTGGTAGCGGTTGATGACGGCACGCAGTTCGGGTAGGTCCGCGGCGACTACCGGCACCCCGGCGCGCACTGCGTGGAACAGCTTGTTCGGCAAGGCGAGTCGGTGGTTTTCGCAGGTGTTCGTCAGCGTGACAAGGGAAATGCCTGACTCCTGCAGGACCCGGTCGACCTCGTCGATCGACGTCTCCGGGACCTTCTGGACCGGGCCGAGGTCGAGGCGATAGTTCGGATCGACCGAGCCCATCAGCAACGTCGGAAACGGCGCCAGCAGACGGGCCGCCTCGACTACAGCAGGCAGATCGCGGCCGGCGCCTACCCGGCCGGCGTACAGCAAACCGGTAGGCGCTGACGGCAAGACAGGGGCAACAGCCGAGCGTGGGAACGTGTTGCGGATGACCCGCACATCCGGAAGGCCCCGCTCGCGCAGCCGCTGGGCGATCCCATCGCTGACGGTGAAGACCACCGCGGCCTGACGAGCCAGACCGAGCTCGAACCGTCGCCCACGCACCCGCCACAGCGGCGTCGGCCGACCGGGCAGCGCCCGGTCGAACCACAGCTCATGACTGTCGTAGACCAGCGTCGCCGACCACTTGGCAGCAAACGAAGCAGCCAGCTCCAACGTGTTGAAGTCGTGCGCATGCACAACCTCGAACGGCTCTAGCCGGTCGAGAGTAGCGGCAGCCGCAGTACGCCACTGCTTCTCCGTCCGCAGCCGATGCTCCGGCAGCAGCAGCCACCGGCCGAACCGCTGCACGAGCACCTTCACGCCACGTCGCCCATGCCCGACAGCGGGACCACTACCACCGCGCAGACCGGCCGAGCGGGATACCGACTCGACCGTCGCGCCACCCTCGAGCGTGAAGCCCTCCGGCACGTCCCGGCCGACCACGTGCACCACGTGGCCGGCTCCGGTCAGTGCCGCGGCTTCGCGCAGGATGCGCGAGTCCCCGGCGATCGGGGACTGCGCAACCATCAGAACCCGCATTGTCACCGTCCGCCGAGACTCATCGGCCACCGAGGAAGGGCAGCAACGCCTCGACGGACTTCCGGCCGTCGTGTACCTCACGGATGTACCGCGGCCCCGCGTCGGCGACCTTGCGGGCTTCCTCGCGCTCGGCGACGAGCCGCTCGATCACCTCGGTCAGGTCGTGCGGCGTCGCCTCCACGATCGGCAGATCGGTCGGCAGCAGGTCGCGGATGTGATCGGCCACGTGCCCGACGGTGATCCGGCCGGCCGCCATCGCCTCACAGGCGAAGACACCGTACGAACCGAGCAGCAGCTGGTCGACGACGATGTCCGCGTCCTTGACCATCGCCACCAGCTCCGGGTGCGGAACACCCTGCACGCGCTGGTACTTGATCAGGCCGCGAGCATCGAGCTCGGTCAGCACCGGGTCGACGTACGCCGAACCCTTGAGCGCGCTCGCCGACGGCGCGTGCAGCACCACCGGCACCTCACGCTCCAGCACCGGCGTCGTCGAGGCCAGCTCTTCCGGATCCACGACCACCGGCAGCCACTCGCTGCCCTCGATGTACTCGACCAGGTCGGGCGTGGTGACGAACTTGGGCCCGTCGTACCCGGCCAGGTGCTCGCGGAGCAGGTCGTTGGCCGCCTGCAGCCGGACGGTCAGCTCGTCGTTGCGATCGGCGAACGGCGAGAACTGGTACCGCGCACGGTGCCGGGCCGGGTCACGCACCTCGGAACCGTGGAAGACCAGACCGTGCCGGATCCCGGCCGCGTCGAGCATCGGAACGTCCAGGGTCCACATCTGACCCTTCAGCTGACCGAACATCGGCCGGCCCGCCTCGAACAGCACGTGGGTGACGTTCTGCAGCGCCCAAGCGGTCAGCTCCAGCTGCCAGCGCAGGTCGTCGCGGTACTGCTCGAACGTCCCGCTGCGGTGCACCTTGAAGTCGAACTTGCCGCTGTTGGTCGACAGCGACTCCGCGGCGATCGACGGGACCTCGCGGGTCACGGCGGTCGTCCACAGGTACGCCTGGCCGGCGCTGTTCGTCGGCCCGATCAGCAGCCGCCGGCCGGGAGCCTCGGAGTCGACCTCCATCGACGGCTCCAGCTGCTTGCGGCCGAGCATCTCGGTGTAGAGCGCGCGCAGGCTGTCGGCCTGCCCGCTCCACGCCGAGGTCTGCTTGTACGCCGGGTCCGCCAGCCGCTCGCGATACGTCTCGGTCCGGCTCAGCAGCAGCTTCGCCTTCTCCGCGAAGCTCGCCGGGTTCGCGGCCTCGAAGTACTCGCCGATGCCGTGCCGGGTGACCCATTCCTTCATGCTGGCCATGTCGCTGACCAGCACCGGCAGACCGCCCAGGCTGTACTCGAACAGCTTGTTCGGCATCGCCATCTCGTGGTTCGGCGCCCGCAGCATCGGGATGATGCCGGCGTCGGCCGTGGAGAGGAACGCAGTCACCTCGTGCGGCGCGACCGGGGACAGGTAGTGCATCCGGTCCTCGACCCCGAGGCTCTCCGCGAGCTTGCGGAGCACATCGACGGCCGGCTGCTTCGGCGACGGTACGGCGACCACCGCGAGGTGCACGCCGGGCATGCTCGGCATGGCCTCGATCGCGGTCTCGATCCCGCGGACCGCGGTGATGCCGCCGCTGTAGACCAGCAACGGAACCTCGCGCGGCAGCCGGACCTTGGCCCGGATGTCCCGCTCGATCTCGACCACTTCCGGGATGTCCGGGGTGTTCAGGATGACGGTCGGCTTGAGCGGGAGCTTGTGCTCCTTCTCCAGCCGGTCGGCGATCGCGGTGCTGACCGTGATGACCCGGTCGGCCGCACCCATGTACTCGCTCTCGTGCTTGGCCCAGGCAGCGATGAACTTCCGCGTGCGCGGTCCGTACAGCGCGATGCCGGGCACGTACTCGTGCGCGTCGTAGACGACCTTCAGGTCCTTGCCACGCAGCTTCGCGCGGCCCGCCGCACGAGCGGCCACTCCGATCACGTGCATGTCGTGCGCGTGCACGACATCCGGCTCGAGCCGGTCGATCAGGTCGCCGAACGCGTACTCGTAGTCGAGCGCATCCGGGTGCACCCGGCGCCAGCGAGCCGGCCAGGTCAGCCGGTGCGCCACGCCGTCGTACGCCCGCCAGCCCGCGCGGAACGGCTTGTCGATCGCGTTGCCCAGACCCTTGCGCAGCCAGATCCCACGCCGGGCGGCCTGCCAGCCGCTCCGGCGGACCAGGCGGCCCACGACGCCGACCTTGTAGGCCAGCGGTCCGGTCTTGCCTGCCTTCCGGGCGCCGACGGCGTGGCCCGAGTCGGCCTTGATCTCCTTGAGCCCGGCCTGCACCCGAAGGCTGCGGGCCCGGTAGGCGCGCGGAGTCTTGTAACCGAAGAACGGCGGACGCCACTCACGGTGCTTCTTCCGCGCGAACTTCTTCTCCTCGCGCAGGGTGAACGGCACCGCGACGCGCACGACCATCGCACCGTCGAGCATCTCGCGCGACTGCGGTTCACCCCAGCTCGCGACCCCGAGCACAGTCACCTGTACTCCGGCCTGGGCCAGCGCCGCTGCCTCTTTACGGACCCGGCTGTCGTTGGTGACCGCGTTCGCGACGAGCATCACCACCCGAAGTTGCTCCGGGGAACGCGTCACTGGCGGACCGACCTTCCGATCACGATCCGACGGACACCCGCCCAGCGCGCGGCGTCGGTCGCGTCGCGACCGTCCACCAGCACCTGCACGCCCGGCAGCTCGGCCCGGGTCAGCTGCTTGTACTCCGGGTGGTCGGCCTGCAGCACCGCCGCGTCGACCGGCTCGCCCAGGTGGTACGCCGTGAAGCCCAGGCCCTGCAGCTCCTCGTCGGAGTACATCGGGTCGTGCACGAACACCTCGGCGCCACGGGACTTCAGCGCCTCGACGGCCGGGAAGACACCCGAGAACGCGGTCTCCTTCACCGCACCGCGGTAGGAGGCGCCCAGGACGACGACCTTCGCGCCGGCCAGGTCGCCGTACGCGCCCTCGAGCAGACCGATGGTGTACTCCGGCATGTCCAGGTTGGCCTCGCGGGCGGCCCGGACCACGGTGGCCTCCGGGTCGGTCCACAGGTACAGCCGCGGGTAGACCGGAATGCAGTGGCCGCCGACGGCGATGCCGGGACGGTGGATGTGGCTGTAGGGCTGGGAGTTCGAGGCCTCGATCACCTGGTGGACGTCGATGCCGTTCTGCGCGGCGAACCGGGCGAACTGGTTGGCCAGGCCGATGTTGACGTCGCGGTAGGTGGTCTCCGCCAGCTTCGCCAGCTCCGACGCCTCGGCCGAGCCGAGGTCCCAGACGCCGTTGCCGCGCGGCAGGTCGGTGCGCTCGTCGAAGTCGAGAACTGCCTCGTAGAACGAGATGGCGCGCTTGGCGCCTTCCTCGGACAGTCCGCCGACCAGCTTCGGGTACTTGCGCAGGTCCGCGAAGACGCGGCCGGTCAGCACCCGCTCCGGGGAGAAGACCAGGTGGAAGTCGGTGCCCTCGGTGAGGCCGGAGACCTCTTCCAGCAGCGGCTTCCAGCGGTTCCGGGTGGTGCCGACGGGCAGGGTGGTCTCGTAGCTGACCAGGGTGCCCGGGGTCAGGTGCTCGGCCAGCGAGCGGGTGGCGCTCTCCATCCAGCCGAACTCCGGCTCACCGGTCTTCTCGTCCACGAACAGCGGGACGACGAGGACGACCGCGTCGGCGCCGGGGATGGCGTCGGCGTAGTCGCTGGTCGCCCGCAGGCGGCCGTCCGCAACGGTCTCGGCCAGCAGCTCGCCGAGGTGAGCCTCACCCGGGAAGGGCTCCTTGCCCGCGTTGACCAGGTCGACGAACGCCTGGTTGATGTCGACACCGACGACTTGGTGTCCCTTGGTCGCGAACTGGACCGCGAGCGGCAGTCCGATCTTGCCTAGGGCAACTACTGCGATACGCACGAAAACTCCACTTGGTATGAATCATTCATCGGGGACCTCGCAGCCGCTTCTCCAGCGGGTGTTCAACACACTTGTAGAGCAAGGCTGAGGCGGCGATCGAGAGCGCCAGCACCCCGGCGTACCAGGTCAGGTTCGACCAGCTGGCCGGAGCGGAAACGCCGTGGAACTCACGGATCGCGTAAAGGATGGTGGCGTGCACCAGGTAGAAGGAGTACGACCACTGGCCGAGTGCGACCAGCGGCTTGCTGCGCAACAGCGACCGGCCGCCCCGCATGTCCCGGGCGGCCACCGAGAGGATCAGCAAGCCGTACAGGACGGTGAGGATCTCCTTCTGGGTGAGCGCCATCGTGGTGGCGAAGGGGACCGTCCGGTGCAGGCCGGAGTAGTACAGGGTGTAGAGCCCGGCCGCGAAGATCGCGAACGCCACCGGGAACGGGAGCCACGGCCGCCAGCCCGACCGCAGCGCGATCGCCAGGCCGATGCCGAACAGGAACGCGACCGAGTGCCAGACCGGTTGCGGCAGCGTCGGCAGCGTGTGTGGGTTGTGGAACAGCAGCAGCTTGTACCCCGCGCCGATCACCACCACCGACGCGCACAGGATCAGCCCACCGGTCAGCTTCAGCCGCTGGGTGGCCCGCCAGACGAACGGGAAGTACGCGTAGAAGAAGGCCTCCACCGACAAGGTCCAGGACGCCGGGTTACCGGAGTACAGGACCGTCGGATCGTTGGACCAGCCGTGCAGCAGGACCAGCGACAGCAGCAGGACGCCGATGTCGAACGGCTTGATCCAGCTCTGCGCCGGGTCCGGGTGGAAGCGGTAGAAGACGAAGACCGCCGCGAGCAGGGCGACCGCGTGGGCCGGCCAGATCCGGGCGAACCGGCGCCGGTAGAACGTCCGCACCTTGGTCCCGGGCTGCGCCGACCACGTCAGCACGAACCCGGACAGGACGAAGAAGAACGTGACTCCGGAGGTGCCGTAGGTGAGGAACTTGAAGATCGGCAGCGGAGCGAGGTTCGTCATGTGGTGGGTGAACACGAAGAAGGCCGCCCACCAGCGCAGGCCGGTGAGCGACTCGACTCGTGGCAGCCGCTTCTTGGGCGGCGCGTCGGCAGTGCCGACCGCCACCGGCGCCGCCGGCTCGTCCTGAGCCGGCGGTGCGGTGGCGATCGGTTCCTGCGACTTCTCTTCGGCTGCCTTCGTCATCGTCCTATCCTGCGGCGAGTGCTGCGACGACCCGGCCTGCGGCCTGGCCGTCGCCGTACGGCGCGGCCTGGGCTGCCGTCGGTACCGGCCGGACGGCCAGCTCGGGCAGCTTCGACAGGTCCGTGGTGAGCACGTTCCAGCCGTCTTCGATGGTCTCGGTCCACTCGGTCTCGGTGCGCAGCGTGGTGCACGGCGTACCGAGCAGGAAGGCCTCCTTCTGAAGGCCTCCCGAGTCCGTCACGACGCCGACCGAGCCCAGGACCGCCGCCACCATCTGCGGGTAGGCCAGCGGCTCGGCGGTGTGCAGCGAACCACCCGGACGCTCCAGCTTGATGCCGAACTCGGCGCAGCGCGCGACCAGCCGCGGGTGCGCGAGCAGCAGCACCGGGGTGTCCAGCGCGGCCAGGCCGTCGACGATCGCCGCCAGCTGCTCCGGGTCGTCGGTGTTGTCGGCCCGGTGGATGGTGGAGACCAGGTACTCGCCGCGCTTGAGGCCGTCCGGCAGCTCCAGCGGCTGGTCCTTCACCGCGTCGCGAACCCGGAAGCAGACGTCCGTCATGACGTCGCCGACCAGCCGCGAGCGGTCCTTCAGACCCTCGTTGGCCAGGTGCCCCATGGCCACCTCGGTCGGCGCCAGCAGGATGTCGGCCGCGTGGTCGGTGAGAACGCGGTTGTGCTCCTCCGGCATCGAGCGGTTGAAGGAGCGCAGACCGGCCTCGAGGTGCGCGACCGGCAGGTGCATCTTCACCGCCGACAAAGTGCCGGCCAGGGTCGAGTTGGTGTCGCCGTAGACCAGCACCCAGTCCGGGCGGTGCTCGTCCAGTACGGCGTCCATCGCCGACAGCATCGCGCCGGTCTGGACACCGTGGCTGCCCGACCCGACGCCCAGGTGGACGTCGGGGGCCGGGATCTTCAGGTCGGCGAAGAACACGTCGGACATGTTCTTGTCGTAGTGCTGCCCCGTGTGCACGATCACGTGCTCGTGGTCGGTGGCGGCGAACGCCTCCGCGATCGGGGCCAGCTTCACGAACTGCGGGCGGGCGCCCACGACGCTCAGAACCTTCATGACTGGGCGGTCTCCGTACCGAGTACGCCGTTGACCGCGTCGGTCAGCGCGACCGACTTGCCGTCCTCGGCGGCGGACTGGATGACGGCCTCGGCGACGACGACGGTGGCCAGACCCTGCTGCAGGGTGACGATGTCGGTCTCCTTGCCCAGGATCGCGTCCCGGAACGCCTCGTGCTCGGCCTTCAGCGGCTCGGGCTTGGCGATCGCGTAGCGGATCATGTCGCCCTCGGAGACACCGCGGAAGTGCGCGACGTCGTCCCAGGCGGTCTGCACGGTGCCGTTGGCGTGGAAGGACAGGTCAGCCGTCAGGGTGTCGGCGATGAACGCGCCGCGCTCACCGGTGACGACGGTCAGCCGCTCCTTCATCGGGGACAGCCAGTTGACCAGGTGGCTGGTCACGGTGCCGTCCTGCAGCTTGCCGGTGACGGCGATCAGGTCCTCGTACTGGCGACCGGACTTGTGCGCGCTCTGGGCCGAGACCGACGCGAACGGCGACTGGGTCACCCAGGCGGTCAGGTCGATGTCGTGGGTGGCCAGGTCGAGCACCACGCCGACGTCGGCGATCCGGGCCGGGAACGGGCCCTGCCGGCGGGTGGTGATCTGGTAGATGTCGCCCAGCTCGCCGGCCTCGAGGCGGACCCGCAGCGCCTGCAGCGCCGGGTTGTACCGCTCGATGTGACCGACGGCGCCGATCACGCCGGCGGCCTCGAAGGCCTTGGCGATCTCAGCGGCTTCGGAGGAGGAGCCGGCCAGCGGCTTCTCGATCATCGCGTGCACGCCGGCCTCGGCCAGCGCCTTGGCGATCTCGGTGTGGTACTGGGTCGGGACCGCGACCATGCAGTAGTCGATGCCGGCGGCAATCAGCTGCTCGACGTTCTCGTGCACCGGCAGGCCGTTGGCCACACCGTGCTTGTCGCCACCCGGGTCGGCGACGGCGACCAGGTCGACGCCCTCGAGGGAGCCCAGGACGCGGGCGTGGTGCCGGCCCATCATGCCCAGGCCGATCAGTCCAGCGCGGAGGTTTGCCATGATCACGCACCTGCCTTGGCGACGGTCGCGACCGCGGTCACGATCCGGTTCAGGTCTTCCTCGGACAGCGAGGGGTGGACCGGCAGCGAGAGCACCTCGGCGGCGGCCTTCTCGGTCTCCGGCAGGTCCAGCTCGCGCTGGAACGACGGCAGCCGGTGGTTCGGGATCGGGTAGTAGACGCCGCAGCCGACACCGTGCTCGTTGCGGAGCGCGTCGGCGAAACCGTCGCGGTCGTCGGTGACCCGGATCGTGTACTGGTGGTAGACGTGGGTCGCCTCGGCGGCCACGGTCGGGATCGTCACGCCCTGCAGGTTCGCGTCCAGGAAGGTCGCGTTCTCCTGCCGCTGCTTGGTCCAGCCGCCGACCTTGGTGAGCTGGACGCGGCCGATGGCGGCGTGCAGGTCGGTCATCCGGTTGTTCAGGCCGACGACCTCGTTCTCGTACTGCTTGAGCATGCCCTGGTTGCGGAACAGCCGCATCCGGCGCTCGAGGTCGGCGTTCGCGACCGAGTTCATGCCGCCCTCACCGGACGTCATGTTCTTGGTCGGGTACAGGGAGAACATCGCGAACTCGCCGAAGGTACCGACCGGGGCGCCGTTCCAGGTCGCGCCGTGCGCCTGCGCGGCGTCCTCGTACAGGTGCAGACCGTGCTTCGCGGCGATCGCGCCGAGCTCGGTCATGTTGGCCGGGTGGCCGAACAGGTGCACCGGCATGATCGCCTTGGTCTTGTCCGTGATCGCGGCCTCGACGGCGGCCGGGCTCAGGCAGAAGTACGTCGGCTCGATGTCGACGAAGACCGGGGTCGCGCCGGTCAGCGCCACGCTGTTGGCGGTGGCGGCGAAGGTGAACGACGGGACGATGACCTCGTCGCCCGGACCGACGCCCGCGGCCAGCAGGCCCAGGTGCAGACCCGAGGTGCCCGAGTTCGTCGCGACGCAGGCTCGGCCGGAGACCAGCGCTGCGCCGAACTCCTGCTCGAAGGCAGCGACCTCAGGACCCTGGGCGAGCATTCCGCTGCGCATCACACGGTCGACTGCCTCCCGCTCCTCCTGCCCGATGATCGGCTTCGCGGCCGGAATCGGCTGCACCATCAGTTCTCCTCCTGGTTTTCGTCGGCCGGCCGCAGCCGTCCGTCGGTTTCGATGTACATCTCGCCCGTCTGCGGGCACTTCCAGTCGCCGTTGCCGATCTCCTGCAACGGAACGCCTGCTTTGCCGACCCACTTGATCCGGCGGGCCGGTACCCCCGCGACCAGCGCGAAGTCTGGCACGTCCTTGGTGACGACCGCACCCGCGGCGACGGTGGCCCAGCGGCCGATCGTGACCGGCGCCACGCAGACCGAACGGGCGCCGACAGCGCTGCCCGTGCGCAGCGTCACACCGACGGCGTCCCAGTCGGACGCGCTCTTCAGCGTGCCGTCCGGGTTGATCGCGCGCGGGAAGTGATCATTGGTCAGCACGACGGCGGGTCCGATGAAGACGCCGTCCTCGAGCACGGCCGGCTCGTAGACGAGGGCGTCGTTCTGGACCTTGCAGTTGTCGCCCAGCGTCACGCCGGTGCCGATGTAGGCGCCGCGGCCGATGATGCAGTTCTTCCCCAGGACCGCGTTCTCGCGGATCTGGGACAGGTTCCAGACGGACGATCCGTCGCCGATCTGCGCGGTTTCGTCGACGTCTGCCGACGCTGCGATCCGGGACGTCACAAGCTCTCCTTCGGGTCAAACCAATCGGTGAGTGCACGGGCGGAACGCCGCCCGTCGTGCAGCTCCGCCACGAAGGCGGGGCCCGCGGCAGCCTGCTCGGCGGCCGCCGTACGGTCGGAGAGCAGGTCGGTGACGACGCTTGCGAGCGAATCGGGATCCGCCTCGACGATCGGCACCTCGCGCCCAGTCAGACTACGCACCCGATCGCGAACCGCCGAACCGACGTAAGAAACGCACAAACGGCCGGCCGCCAGCGCCTCGACCGCGGCGACCCCGTACAGGCCGATCCGCAGCTGGTCTACGACGATGTCCGCGTCGCCGATCACGGCCGGCATCTGCTGGTGGGTGACGCCGCTGATTCGCCGGTACTCGATCAGGCCGCTGTCCGCGAGCCCGGTCAGTACCTCGTCGATCCGGTCACTGCCCTTGAGCTGCGCGCTCGACGGCACATGCACGACGACCGGCCGGTCGGTAGAGAAAAGTGGTCTACCTGCTTGGGCCCACGGCGCCGGGTCGATCGCGACGGGCAGCCAGTGCGCCTGCGGTACGTCGTCCAGCAGATCGACCGTGGAGACGAACACAGGTACGTCCGCCGCATCGACCAGCTCGGCGAACCGGGCCGCCTGCGTCTCCAGGCGATCGGTCAGCGGGTCGCCCGGGATGAACGGGGACCAGCGCTCGCGCTTGGCGTGACGGCTCGGGAGGCGGATGTCGGAGCCGTGGAAGAGCAGCGCGGGCTTGATACCGGCGTCCTTGAGCTGCTGGAGCTCGGTGAAGCCGTCCTTCAGGCCGCGGGCGCCGAACAGCGGGCGCAGCGACTCCATCAGGACATGGGTGTACGAGCCCAGGACGTGCTGCTCCTGGGCTCGCTGCCAACGCGGCTGACCGAACCAGACCAGTGGTACGCCGTAGTCGTCCTTGAACTGGAACTGACCCTTGCGGTGCACCGAGAAGCTCACCGCGGAAACGCCGTCGATGGTGTCGGCCGCGCGGGCCCAGGCGTAGCCCTGGCCGGCGCTGTTGGTCGGGCCGATGAACAGCCGGACCGGGGTGTCTGCCACCTGCGGGAACTCCGGTAGCTGCGCGTAGCTGTAGCGCAGCCCCTTCAGCCGTCGCCGTACCGCACCCGCGGTCCTGGCGATCGGCGTCGGCAGGTGGTCACGAAGAGTTCGCGCAGAAGTCACCTGCTGCACGTCCACTCCACCAGCCCGGTCCGGCATTTCGTCACTCCTGCCCCGCTCCGACCAGCCGGTCGAGCTCGCGGCGGGCGGCGGGGAGGCCGAGTACCACTGGGGTCTCGGTCCGGACCTGGCCGATCTGCCAGCCGGCCCACACGGATCCGCCGTCCAGCGCGATGATCACGTCCGCCTGGGCGATCGTCTTCATCACGTCGGCGCGGGTGTTCACCCTGCTCCAGTACGTCTTCGCGAGGTTGTCGGCCTTGCGGTTCTGGGTCAGCTTCTTCACCGGCCCGGACTTTTTGATTGCCGAAGGCAACATCTTCCCCCCGGCCCGCCGCAACTTCCGCGCCCGCCACTGCGCAGCCTTCACAACCCGCTTCGCCCCAGTAGGCCGAGGCTTGGCAACCGGCTTAGGAGCAACTGGCGCAGGCTTCGGCTCGTTGATCGCCTCGGGTTCGGCGGCCACCGTTCCCTCGGTTGCCTCGGCGACCTCGTCGGCTTCGGTGTCGGTGGACTCGACAGCCTTCTCGTCAACGACTGCCTCGGGGGCCGGGGCCTTTGCCGACTCCGAGACGGCTACTGGGATCTCGTCAGCGTCAGCGGCTGCTTCTACCGGCTCTGCGGGCGGGACGACGGCGACGGGCATCCGGCCGGGGCCGACCAGGGTGAAGCTTTTGACCAGGCCGTCGACGGGGCCGGAGGGTGGGACCCAGGCGACTACGTCGAGGTCCAGGTTTTCGGGGCTGCCCAGGTCGGCGCGGACCGTGTCGAAGTACGTCGGCGGGAGCCGCCGGGTGCTCAGGAGTACGACCTTCATGTCAGACCACCGCCCCTACGCGCTCGCTCAGTGCCTTGATCCGCGGGTCCAGCTGGAGATCGCGGCGGTAGCTCGCGCCGAACTCCCGTGCCTTCGCACGGATGCCTTCGTCCGCGGTACGAGCCGCCCGGGCCGCCTCGATCAGCGCCTCCGCGATCGTCTCGGGGTCCGACACGTCCTTCACCGGGAACCAGAGCGGATGCCCACGCAGTACGTCGGACGCAGCGTTGATCGGGTCGTGCACCGAGACGATCGGCAGCCCGGTCGCCAGGTACTCGAAGACCTTGCCGCTGGTGACGTACCGGCCCTTGCCCAGCATCAGCAGCTGGACGTCGAACTCGTCGTACGCCTTGGCGATCTCCGCCTTGCCGACCGGGCCCTCGTAGCTGACCTGGTCGTCGGCGGCGTTGTTGATGATGGCGAGCATGTCGGCCCGCGGCTGCGCGTAGTACCCGAGGTAGCCGTGGATCTTGACCTTGGCGTCGCGCAGGTCGTCGGACTGCTGCTTGGCCAGCTGCCAGCCCTTGACGAAGTCGCCGAGCGGAACCTTCGGCGACACCGTGCCGACGTAGCCGAAGACCAGCGGGCGATCGGTCACCGCGCCGCGGTCCTGGGTCGACGGCACCAGGTCGGGATCGAAGCCGTTCGCGACCGTGTGCATCTTGCCGGCGTGCTCGGGGTAGAGCTCCTTGTGCCAGTCGAGGATCGGGTCGTTGACGAACCAGACCTCCCGCGCGTCCTTGACCAGCTTGCGCTCCCAGCGGGCGGCGCGGCTGTTCGGCTCGTGCAGGCGGTCGCCGCTAAAGACGTCCAGCAGCCACGCGTCGCGGTAGTCCATCACGTACGGCACGTCGAACTTCTTGAACAAGTCGTACGCCGCTGCGAACGTCACGTGCGGGTTCGCGGTGGCGACCGTCAGGTCGACCTTGTTCGCCTGGTGGATCTGCTCGGCGGCCTTCTCGATCGTGCTCCGCCACGGGCCGTAACCCGTTTCGGGGAAGGGGATCTGGTCGCGCCGGGTGCGCCACTTGCTCCACAGCTTCGGGTTCTGCGCCCGGGACTTCGACCACTCGCGCAGGTCGGCCTCCAGGATCGGCCACTCGAACGGCACCCGGACAATCTCGATGTCGGGGTGGATCCGCTCCTCGAGCGTCAGGTCGGCGCCGGTGAAGCGGTGGAACGTCTCCTTGTCCGCGGTCAGCACGGTGACTTTCCACCCTTGCTCAGCGAACCGGTTCGCCGTCGCCAGCGCGCGGTAGACGCCACCGCCTCGGCAGGGCGGGTAGCCCCAGCAGACGTACAGCATGTGTGGGCGGGCCTGGTTCATGCACTTCCTCGCAGCAGGTCTTGGATGGCGTCAGCCATTTCGTCGTACGGCGTCGTCGAGGGCAGGTGGTCGGCGGCCCACTGGAGTGCGCAGTCGCGCAGTTTCTCCAGCTCACCCGGGTCGTCGGACCACCGGCGCAACGTCTCGGCGGCCTCGGCGACGGTGTCGATCAGCACACCACCGCCGGATTCCTCGATGATCCTCGTCTGCCGGGGCAGCCTGGTGGAGACCACCGGCAGTCCGCTCGCGAGGTACTCGTAGATCTTGGAGGGCATCGCCTCGATGAACGCCGGGGTCGGCTGGAGCAGCGCGAGGCTGGCCCAGGCTCCCTCGGCGATCCGCCAGGCTTCCGCCGGTGGCTGGCGGCCGTGCAGCCGGATCCGGCCGTCGACGTCGGGCTGGGCAATCCGGCGTTCCAGTTCGTCGCGATCGGCGCCGGCCACCGGACCGATCAGGTCCAGCGACCAGCCTGGTGCGGCGGCGATGGTGGCGACCATGTCGAACAGCCCACGGCTCACCCGCAGGTCGCCCACGTAGACGACCCGGGGCTCACCGGCCGGCGGTGCCGGGGCCAGAAAAGCCGCGACCGGCTGGTTGGTGACAACCATCCGGTGCTTGGCCTGGTGGGGCGAGAGGTGGGAATCGGCGACGACCGTGAGGTCGGCCCCGGCGGCCAGCCGGGTGCTCAGGGCCACCATCAGCCGGGCCGGCAGCCCCACCGGCCCTCTCGCCCAGGCCCGGTCGCGGAGCAACCGGCCGTAGTCCTCGTGCACGTCGGCCACCATTTTGCGGCGGCGCAGCTTCGTGACGAGGCGGGTGATCGGGATCATGTCCGGATCGACGGTGACGACCACCTTGGCGCTGGTGCGCCAGGGCAGTACGGCGGTCCGGGCCAGTCGCTGGACGAGACTGCCCCGGTCGCCGGCGTGAACGACAGCTCCGGCCGGTCCTCCGGCCGGGTCGCCGAGCCCCCACAACTCGACGTTCAGACCTCGCTTCTGCAGGGCTGCGGTGATCTTGTGCAGCCGCGCGTCGGCGACGTCGTGGCCGGACGTGATGATGCCCACGTCCGGCACGGGGGTGGATCGCATCGTCAGAAGTCCTCGAGGGTGGCAGCGCTCTTGGCGCTGACCTGCAGGAACTTCGTGTACTCGGCGATCACTTCGTCGGGGGTACCGCGCATCATCAGCTTGCCGTGGTCCAGCCAGATGGCGTCGTTGCACAGGTCGCGCACGCTGCTCATCGCGTGACTGACCAGGAACATCGTCCGGCTGTTGGTGACGAGTTCCTTCATCTTGTCCGCCGCCTTCTGCTTGAAGGAGGCGTCACCGGCCGACAGTGCCTCGTCGATCAGCAGGATGTCGGGGTCCATGTGCACGGCGACCGAGAACGCGAGCCGGCTGAACATGCCGGACGAGTACGTCCGCATCGGCATCTCCATGAAGTCCCCCAGCTCGGCGAACGCGGCGATCGCCTCGTACCGCTCCTGGATCGCCTTGCGGCTGAGTCCAGCCGCCAGCCCACCCAGTACGACGTTCTCCTTGCCGGACAGGGCGGCGTTGAAGCCGACGCCCAGCGACAGCAGCGTGCTGACCCGGCCGTGCACCTCGATCCGGCCGCTGGTCGGCGGCAGGATGCCGGCCAGCGAACGCATCAGCGTCGACTTGCCGGCGCCGTTCGCGCCGATGATGCCGATCGTGGTGCCGTGGTCGACGTCGAAGGAGACGTTCTGGACGGCCTTGACCTCGCGGACCGCGCGCTCACCGCGGCCCAGCCGGACCAGGGCGCTCTTGAAGGTCGGCACCCGCTCGAACGTGGTCCGGTAGGTGATGGAGACGTCCTGGACCTTGACGGCCGGACCCAGATCCTTGTTCTGCATCGACTTCTTCTCGGCCTCAGAGACGGACAACGAACTCACGCTCCCTCGACATGAAGAACAACGAGCCGACCACGCCTGCCAGGACGGCGAAGAAAACGGCGCCGATCCACATCTTCAGCTCCGGGACGTCGCCCCGGACCAGCAGGTCGGTCCAGCCACCGATCAGCGAGTACAGCGGGTTGTACTGGATGAAACCCTTGAACTTGGCCGGGGCCTGGTCGGCGTACCAGAGCACGGGCGACAGGTAGAGCCAGATCCGGACGAAGTAGGGCAGGAAGCTGGTGGTGTCGCGGAAGTACACCTGCAGCGCACCGAAGATCATTCCCATCCCGGCCGCGAAGACGGTCAGGCAGATCAGGAAGACCGGCGCCAGCAACATCACCCAGTGCCACTTCTGCCGGGTGACCAGGTGGATGCCGAGGTACACGACCATCGTCGGCAGGAACCGGAAGAACGCGGTCCGCAGCGCGGCCAGCGGCAGCAGCATCCGCGGGAACGACATGTTCATCAGCAGCTTGCCGCCACCGACGACGCTGGCCGCCCCGGACAGCATCGCGCTGGAGAAGTAGTAGAAGACGAACAGCCCGCCACACATATGCGCGAAACGCGCGCCTGCACCGTCCTTGCCGGCACCGCCCGCGATGATGTCCACCAATAGGTAGTACACAGCGGCCAGCAGCAGCGGGTTCAGAACCAGCCACACCTGACCGAAGAAAGTGTTCGTGTTGGCCGCGCGGATGCCGGTCCGCGACATCTCGGCCGCGAACTCCCGCCGCTCCCACAACGCCTTGAAGTACGGGCGTAGGGGCGGTAGGCCCACCTTGTGCGGTTCGTACACATGCACCGACGGGTTGAACTCCTCGTCGACGCTAGTCGCGTTCATTCAGGCGACGCCTCTCTGGGGACGGTCGTAGTCATCGAAATTCCGAACGGGTCCACGGCGAAGGGGCCACGCAAACCGGAAGCAGAGTAGCGGATTGGCGTCGGGACCGACGACACAGCGTGCCTCCTGGGTGAGCAGCGACGCACAGACGGCTACCGAACGTCGCAACCGACCGAGGAGTCACCTCCGCCGATCGTTATCTGGAATATACATTTGACTCCACATGCGAAGCCAATCAACGTACCGCCGTCACGCCCGCAAACGTAATCGACGCAACAGAATTGACCTCGTTCAGAGGTTCTGCCAGCCCTCGTTCAGAAGAGGTGACTGACGGAGCGGTACGCCGGAACCGAGGCGAGCAAGGGCCGCCGGGTGGTGGACGTCACGGCGGTACCGGTGGGATCCACCCAGGGCCTGTCTCCCGTGGACAGCCTCACCATCCACGGAAGTTCGTCCGGCACTGCATGGATCCCACCGGGGACGACCCGGGAGCCCGGCCCACCGGAGGAGACTGCGTCTCCCTGGGCGGAGGTGGTCCGGGCACGAGCCGAGTGCACCGGCACGATGACCAGGGCGGCGGTCATCGCACCATGGCCGAAGGCCCGGCGATGATGCCTGGGCAGTACCTGACGCAGTTGCTGCGACACGGTGGTCTCCTCCTCATCGGCCTCACGATGGAGTTGCACAGTTTGTACACCCTCCGGCACAGCGGGTGATGGCACGGAAGTGCGAGGGCACCGATACGCCGGGATCGAGACCCAACCGAAACGGCGTTCGCTGACGGGAAAGCGAACTGGGGCCAGAATTGGAACAGCAGCCCGGCGGCGCTCAGGTGGTCCGTCGCCGGGCTGCTGGACCTCAATTCTCGCTCACAACTGCGCAGAAATGGTGGCCAGATGGTGACACGGCACAAGAATGCTGACAGAACAACAATTATCGCTGGGTGCAGTTGCCGCAATACGGACAGTGCTGAACGAATTTCACCGTTCGTTCTACCCTGGTGCGGCGGTAGCGCACGGTGAGCGCGCTCGGGAGGGAAGGGAGAGTCGTGAGCTCTACCGACACGGAGCGTGCCGACCATTTACGGGTGCTCGGCCTGAATGACGACGAGATCCGGGTCTACCAGCATCTGCTGCGGGCCGGGCCGGCGTCGATCACCGAGCTGGACGAGGCCGTTCCGGGCCAGGCGGTCGGCATCGACGCGACGCTGGGCGGGCTGGTCCAGGCCGGGCTGGCGCGGCGGTCGGGATCGGACCACTCCAGGTTCCTCCCGGTGCCCCCTGACGCCGGTCTGGAGGCGCTGACGCTGCGCCGGGAATCGGAGCTCAAGCAGGCCCGGATCGAGGTCCTGAACGCGTACGACGAGTTCCGCCGGACCGTGCACAACGAGGCGACCACGCACCTGATCGAGGTGGTCAGCGGGACGGCGATCGTCGAGCGGATCAACCAGATCAAGGGCAGCGCGCAACGCGAGATCCTGGCGATCGACTCGCCGCCGTACTTCCTCGGCGCGGGGCCGAACCAGATGGAGATCGAGCAGCTCAATCGCGGCGTCACCTACCGGGTGGTCTACTCGCCGGAGTCCGTCGAGGTGCCCGGGTACCTGACCGAGAACATCCTGCCCTGCGTGGAGGCCGGCGAGCAGGCGCGGGTGCTGCCCGACGTACCGGCCAAGCTGACGATCATCGACGGTTCGATCGCGTATGTGTCGATGTCGGTGCGCGACACCGATGTGAACCGGTCCCTGCTGATCATGCGGCCGAGCAGTCTGCTGACCGCGCTGATCGGCATGTTCGAGCTCTGCTGGCGCAACGCGTTGCCCCTGCACGCGTCCGTCGGCACCGAGGACGACCGGCTGGAGCCGATCGAGCGCCGTCTGCTGGCCCTGCTGGCGACAGGGGCGGCCGACGACACGATCGCGCGCACACTGGGCATCAGCCGCCGGACCTTCTTCCGGTACCTCGAACGCCTGATGAACCGCACCGGCGCCAGCACCCGCTTCCAACTGGCCCTGCACGCCGCCCGCGAGAACTGGCTGTAGAACAAGTCACCTTGAACACCAAACGGCGACCTTGAACAAGTTATTACGTGTTCAAGGTCGCCGTTGGGTGTTCAAGGTGACCGTGGTTGCCCGGGAGTTACTTGGCCGGGGTGAACTCCTTGGCGACGACCTCGGCGATCTGGGCCGTGTTCAGCGCGGCACCCTTGCGCAGGTTGTCGCCGCAGACGAAGAGTTCCAGGGCCTGCGGGTCGTCGAGCGAGCGACGGATCCGGCCGACCCAGGTCGGATCGGTGCCGACGACGTCCGCCGGGGTCGGGAACTCGCCCTCGGCCGGGTTGTCGAAGACGAGCACGCCCGGGGCGTCGCGGAGTACGTCGCGAGCCTCGTCGACATCGACCACCTGGCTGAAGCGTGCGTGCACCGACAGCGAGTGGGTGGTGATGACCGGCACCCGGACGCAGGTTGCGGAGACCTTCAGGTCCGGCAGGTTGAGGATCTTGCGCGACTCGTTGCGGACCTTGAGCTCCTCCGACGACCAGCCGTCGTCCTTGAGCGAGCCGGCCCACGGCACCACGTTCATCGCCAGCGGCGCCGGGAACGGGCCGAGCGCGTTGCCGATCACCCGGCGGACGTCGCCCGGGGTCGTACCGAGCTCGCGATTGCCGGCCACCTTCATCAGCTGGTCGTAGAGGGCGTCGATGCCTTCCTGGCCCGCACCGGAGGCGGCCTGGTACGACGCCACGATCAGCTGCTCCAGCTCGTACCGGTGGTGCAGCGCGCCCATCGCGACGATCATCGACAGCGTCGTGCAGTTGGGGTTGGAGATGATCCCCTTCGGCCGGTTGCGGGCCGCCTCGGCGTTCACCTCGGGCACCACCAGCGGTACGTCGGGGTCCATCCGGAACGCACCCGAGTTGTCCACCACGACGGCGCCCTTGGACGCTGCGATCGGCGCCCAGTGCGCCGACACCTCGTCCGGTACGTCGAACATCGCCACGTCGATCCCGTCGAAGGCGTCGGCGCTGATGGCGACGACCTCGACCTCCTCGCCGCGGACCTTCAGCCGTTTGCCTGCGGAGCGCTCGGAAGCGATCAGCCGGATCTCGCCCCAGACGTTCTCTCTGGTGGAGAGCAGGGTGAGCATCACCGTGCCGACGGCGCCGGTCGCGCCGACCACCGCCAGCGAGGGGAGCCCGGTCCGGTCGTCGGTCTGATCGTAGGAAGCACTCACAGGGGTCACCGTCCAGTTCCTCCGTACACGACAGCTTGGGTGTGCTCGTCGTCCAGGTCGAATGCAGTGTGCGCCGCTGTGACGGCCACGTCCACCAGGTTCTCGTCGACGACCACCGAGATCCGGATTTCGGATGTCGAGATCATCTCGATGTTCACGCCGACCTCGGCCAGCGCGGAGAAGAACTTCGCCGAAACACCGGGGTGCGAACGCATCCCGACGCCGACGACGGAGATCTTGCCGATCTGGTCGTCGTACAGCAGCTGCTCGTAGCCGACCTCGTCCTTCAGCCGGGCCAGCGCGGACATCGCCCGGGCGCCGTCGACCCGCGGCAGCGTGAAGGAGATGTCGGTCCGGTTGGTGGCGACCGCCGACACGTTCTGCACGATCATGTCGATGTTGGTCTCGGCGCCGGCCACGGTCTCGAAGATCCGGGCCGCCTCACCCGGCTTGTCCGGCACCCCGACGACCGTGATCTTGGCCTCGTTGCGGTCCTGGACCACGCCGGAGATGATCGCCTGTTCCATGTCTGTCAATTCCTTCGCATCGACAACCCAGGTGCCTTCCTTCTGGGAGAAGGAGGAGCGCACGTGGACGGGGACGTTGTAGCGCCGCGCGTACTCGACGCAGCGCAGGTGCAGCACCTTGGCGCCGCAGGCGGCCATCTCGAGCATCTCCTCGTAGGAGATCTTCGGGATCTGCTTCGCGGCCGGCACGATCCGCGGGTCCGCGGTGAAGATGCCGTCCACGTCGGTGTAGATCTCGCAGTAGTCGGCCTCCAGCGCGGCGGCCAGCGCGACCGCGGTGGTGTCGGAGGCGCCGCGGCCCATCGTGGTGATGTCCTTGGTGTCCTGCGCGACGCCCTGGAAGCCGGCCACGATCGCGACGTGGCCCTCGCCGAGGGCCTCCTCGATCCGGCCCGGCGTGATGTCGATGATCCGGGCGTTGCCGTGCCGCGAGGTGGTGATCACGCCGGCCTGTGAGCCGGTGAAGCTTCTCGCCTCGTAGCCCAGGTTGGCGATGGCCATCGCCAGCAGCGCGGCGGAGATCCGCTCACCCGAGGTGAGCAGCATGTCCAGCTCGCGCGGTGGCGGCAGCGGTGAGACCTGTTTGGCCAGGTCCATCAGTTCGTCGGTGGTGTCACCCATCGCGGAGATCACCACCACGACGTCGTTCCCGGCCTTCTTCGTCGCGACGATCCGTTGGGCCACGCGCTTGATGCAATCGGCGTCAGCGACCGAAGAACCGCCGTACTTGTGCACGACGCGTCCCACAGAGTCTCCTCATAGCTTGAATCCCCAGCGGTACTGCGCTGGTTGCGGTACGCCGTGCGGCGCTGCACCGGGCGTAGTCGTTCGACTCATTCTAGCCGTGATCTCTTCGTTGCCTACGGGCCGACCACCGACTGGTCCGGCCGTCCTGCGCCGCGCCGACGGCCCCGCAGGAACCACAGCGACCCGGGCGGCTGACCGCAGACCTTCCGTTCGTTCAGACCTGTTGCTTATATAAGCCATCACTGAAATAGTCGATCCATGCACGCCTTCGACATTCTCGGCGATCCGGTCCGGCGCCGGATCCTGGAGCTGCTCGCCGACGGCGAACGGCCGGCCGGCCGGATCGCCGCCGCGATCGGCGACGAGTTCGGCATCAGCCAGCCGGCCGTCTCCCAGCACCTCCGGGTACTGCGCGACAACGGCTTCGCCACCGTCACCGTCGACGGCACCCGCCGCCTGTACGCGGTCAACCCGGTCCCGCTCCAGGAGATCGACACCTGGCTCGAACGCTACCGCCAGTTCTGGACCAACCGCCTGGACGCCCTCGACACCGAACTCCGCCGCGGCCGCCACACCCCTCGCAAGGACACCGACAATGCCTGACCCCACCACGCTCTTCGGCCCCACCGAGCGAACCGTCACGCGCTCCGGCGAGCGTCGTACGGTCCGCTTGCGACGCCCGTACGACGCGACGCCGGCCGAGGTCTGGTCGGCCTGTACCGAGCCGGAGCGGGTCACCCGCTGGATCGGCGAACTCACCGGCGACCGCATCCTTGGCGGCGAGCTGCGATTGCGGATGACAGCAGACGAGACCGTCGTACTGCGAATAGAAGCCTGCGACGAACCCCACCGGCTGCAGGCCACCTGGTCCACCGACAGCGAGCCGGACTCCCGGATCGAGCTCACCCTCGAGGAGCAGGGCGCTGGGACGGTACTGACCTTGGAGCACTCACTCCTGAGCGACGAGCAGGCCGCCGGGAAGGGGCTCGGCTGGGAGGACTTTCTCAACCGGCTGCACGAGCTCCTGGCCGGACGGGATCCGGCCGCGGTGTCCTGGGACGACGCTGAGCGACACCTCGGACCGGCGTGGCAGGCGTTGGCTTGATCCGCTACACGGCCTCTTGAAGCAGCTCGGCCTCTGCTGGCGCCTCGGTCGGCTGGTGCGGTGGGATGTGTAGCAGCGATGCCGCCGCGGCCAGGGTGAGTAGTGCGGCCATCACCCAGACGTAGCGGACGCCGAAGGTTTCTACGACCAGGCCTGCGACCGCTGAGCCGACTGCACCGCCCGCCATGCCTGCACTGCCCATCCACCCGAACACCTCGGTCTTGACCGAGTCGGGCGTCATCGCGCCGAGCCGCTCGTACAGTGCGCCGACAGTAGGCGCCAGCGCGAGTCCCGACAGGAACAGGGCGATCCCCAGCGAGATCGGCGACCAGGTAGCGAAGACACAGAGCAGCATGCCGGCCGAGACGAGCACTGCCCGCCGCCAGACGTATGACTTGCGCCGAGCGGGCAGTGCACCGACCAGTACGCCGCCCGCGAGGCTGCCGATCGCCCAGACCGTCTCCAGCACACCGGCGATCAGCCGGTTGCCGTGCGCGTCGGCGAACGCGACGATGCCGAGCGAGACCGACGCGAAAGCCGTTACACAGAAGGCGAAAGACACGATCATCGGCAGCCTGTGCCGGTGCCAGAGCAACTGCGGAGCCGTCAGCCGCGCCCCCTTCGACTCGTCATGCGGAATCCCCGGAGTCTGGAGCAACCCGAACCACCAGATGGTGATCGCAGCCGCCACAGCCGCACCCAGTACGCCGGCCCTCGGACTGGCGAAGCTGACCACCAATGCCCCCGCCATCGGACCGATCGCGAACAGCACCTCCGCCGCGGTCGCGTCCAGCGCATAGACGGCCCGTAGCCGCGAACCCTGGACGATGCGAGGCCAGGCGGCCCGCATGATCGCCGTCACCGGCGCCACGAACGCACCGGCGAGGGCGGAGAGGACCGGCATCAGGCGGTACCAGTCGGCGGGCATCAGACCGAGGACGGCCATCACCACTCCCCAGGCCACACCCACGGCGATCACGATCCCCCGGCCTCCGCGGCGGTCCGCAACCCGAGTCCAGATCGGGCCGCCGACGGCCATCCCCACGGAGTACGCACCGGCGACGACACCGGCCCAGCCGAAGTTGCCCGCCGCATCTTTCGCCAGGAAGGAGAGCGGCACGAGAGAAGCGATCACCGGGAGCCTGGCGAAGGTCGCCGCGGTCAGCAGGGCGAAGACGCCCGGCGTCTGCCAGAGCGCGCGATATGCCGTCAGGTCCATAACCCGCATTCTTTCCTGTCATACCGGCGGTGCGCCTCGGGATTTCTCCCTATTCTGAGGCTGTCCGCAAAGCTTGAGAGTATGCGAACATATGTTCGTGCCCGACGGCGAAGCGACCATTCTGCATGCCGACCTGGACGCCTTCTACGCGTCGGTCGAGCAGCGGGACGACCCACGCCTGCGCGGCCGGCCGGTGATCGTCGGCGCCGGCGTCGTGCTCGCCTGCAGCTACGAGGCGAAGGCCTACGGGGTCCGGACCGCGATGAACGGCGGCCAGGCATACCGGCGTTGTCCACAGGCGATCGTGGTGCAGCCGCGGATGTCGGCGTACTCGGAGGCGTCGAAGGCCGTTTTCGCCGTCTTCGAGAACACCACCCCGCTGGTCGAGGGGCTGTCGATCGACGAGGCGTTCCTGGACGTCGGCGGGCTGCGCAAGATCGCCGGTACGCCACTGGAGATCGCCCAGCGGCTGCGTTCCGAAGTACTGAGCGAGGTCGGGTTGCCGATCACTGTCGGGATCGCGCGGACGAAGTTCCTGGCGAAGGTGGCCAGTGGGGTCGCGAAGCCGGACGGGTTGTTGCTGGTACCGCCTGACCGGGAGCTCGAGTTCCTGCATCCGCTCGCGGTCGAGCGGCTCTGGGGTGTCGGCGAGGTGACCGCGGAGAAGCTGCGCAACCGCGGACTGACGAAGGTCGGCGACGTCGCGATCCTGCCCGAGGCGGCGCTGGTCGCGATGCTCGGGCGGGCGTCGGGGCGGCATCTGCATGCGCTCGCGCACAACCGGGATCCGCGGCCGATCGAGGTCGGCCGGCGCCGGCGGTCGATCGGGTCGCAGCGCGCGCTCGGGCGGTCGCCCAAGTCGGCGGAGACACTGGACGCGGTACTGGCCGGGCTGGTCGATCGGGTCACCCGCCGGATGCGGTCGGCCGGGCGGGCCGGGCGGACCGTCACCCTGCGATTGCGGTTCGACGACTTCACTCGGGCGACCCGCTCACATACGTTGCCTCAGGCAACTGGTCAGACGCGGGCGATCCTGATCACCGCCCGCTCGCTGATGGCGACGGCCCGGCCGATGATCGAGAAGCAGGGCATCACCATGGTCGGCATCTCGGTCGGCAACCTGGAGAGCGAGGCCGGCCTGCAACTGGCACTGCCCTTCGACAAGGCCGCCAACGACGAGCTCGACTCGGCCCTCGACGGGGTCCGCGACAGATTCGGGATCAACGCCGTCACCCGCGGCAACCAACTAGGCCGCGACCAAGGCCTCACCGTCCCGATGCTGCCCGACTAGCTTCAGGACCGGGGATAACCGATCTCCGCGATGTCATCCTTGAGGTCCTTGAGCATCACCTCGGGGTTGAGCGCCGTGACGATCTCCTCGGTCAGCGGCATCAGCGCGTAGACGTGCGCGACCGCGTCCAACTCGAGGGCGACCTCGTAGTACTCCTCCGCAAACGTCAGGTAGGCCTCTGGCCTGCCATCCACCAGCAGGTCGAACAGCCAGTTCGCACCGTCCTGCTCGACTCCCTCGACCGGCCCACACTGCCAAGCCACGTCGCCGGTACGTCGCCAGAAGCCGACCGTGGCCATCGTGACACCGTCGAGCTTGAAAGCAGGCTCGTCGGCCGCTGCGGCGAGCGCGTCCGGTACGCCGTCGAGCAGGCCCGGCCACACCTCGACCCGGCCGTCGTCACGATGCGGAGAGACCGGCGACTCGTGGTCGAACCCGAGACCGAAGGCACCCTCAGGCGAGAACACGATCGCGTAGTTGTCACCCGACCCGTTGTTCATCAGGGCAGCCTCCTCGGTGTCGGACCAGCGCCCGTCGAAGCTGTAGTAGCAATAGGCCGGATCGCGCGACAGCACCGCATCGAGCATCGCGAGCGCGCGACTGCCGCGGCGGACCCGGTCGATGTCGGGCAACCGGGCGATCAGTTCGTAGACGGACACCGGGCCATTCAACCGGTTCGCGGCCGGGATTATCTCGCTGGGGCCGAGCGGTTGGGTCGGGAGAACGGTCGTTTTCATCTGTTGAGAGGGATGACTGGCATGTCCGCCGGTAAGACTTTTCCGTTGAACCAGTTCGGGATCGCTTTCGGTTTGTCCGGCCTGGCCGGCACCTGGACCGCGGCCGGTGAGAAGCTCGGGGTGGACGCCGCCGTCGCCAACGCGTTCTGGATCCTTGCGGCCGTCGCCTGGGCGATCAGCGTGACCCGGTACCTGCTGGGCGCCCGAAGCGTGCGGCAGATCGTGGCAGACCTGGGGCATCCTGTTCTCGGCCCATTCGCGGCTTTGGCGCCGGTGAGCGGGATGCTGCTCGGGGCGAGGCTCAGTCACTACGCGCCGACGGCGGGCAAGACGGTCGTGGTGGTCATGTTCGTGCTCACCATCGCCGTCGCGACGATCTTCGTCCGCAAGCTGATGCTCGGCGGGCTGGACATCGACAAGCTGCACCCGGGCTACCTGTTGCCCACCGTGGCGGCCGGCCTGATCGGCGGCCAGAGCCTCGCGACGGTTGGGCTGCACTCGATGGGTATCGCGTCCTTCGCGGTCGGCATCCTGATGTGGTTGCTGCTCGGCGCCGCCCTCACGGCTCGCCTCGCCTTCCGACCTTCGTTGCCTACGGCACTCATTCCGACGATCGCGATCTTCGCGGCGCCACCGGCGGTCGGCGGGAACGCGTGGTTCGCGCTGTCGGGTCGCACGGATCTCTTCCAGCACGCGCTTCTGGGCACCTTCGTGCTACTCATCCTGGTGCAGCTGGCGCTGATTCCGACGTACGCGAAGCTGCCGTTCGGGTTGGGTTTCTGGGCACTGACCTTCACGACGGCCGCGAGCGGGACGTACGGCATCCATTGGCTGACCACGTCTGGCGTCGCGTTGGGCGGCGTGTGGACCGTCGTGATCCTGGCCGCCGTCACCCTGCTGATCGGCTGGATCGCGGTCCGTTCGATCGTCCTCGTGACAGTCAATCGACGGAAGACCGCGCTGGTACCCGTCGCTGTACGGTGACAGGACATGGTCGCCGCTAAAGCATTTCCGTTTCCGTTGTTCGGGATCGCGTTCGGTCTGTCCGGTCTGGCCGGGACGTGGACCGTCGCGGCAGACGCTCTTGGGTTCACCCAGGCTTGCGCCAACGCGCTGTGGATCATTGCCGCGAGCACCTGGGTGATCAGCCTGGTCCGGTACGGGCTCGGCGCCCGTACCGTGCGGCAGCTGCTCGCGGATGTCCATCATCCGGTGCAGGGCGTCTTCGTGGCGCTGATCCCGGCCAGCGGCCTGTTGCTGGGCGCACGGCTGAGCCAGTACGCGTCGATCTCCGGCAAGACGGTCGTGGTGATCATGGCGGTGCTGACGGCAGTACTGGCCGCGTACTTCGTGCACCGGCTGATGCTCGGCGGGCTCGAACTCGATCAGATCCACCCGGCGTACCTACTGCCGACGGTCGCGATCACCTTCATCGGCGGGCAGATGCTGACGACGGTCGGACTGCACGAGCTCGGCTTCGCGTCGTTCGGCGTCGGCGTCCTGCTGTGGCTGGTGGTCGGCGCCGTGATCACGGTCCGGCTGGCGACCCGACCGGCGATGCCACATCCGCTGGTCCCGACCTTCGCTGTCTACGCGGCGCCGCCTGCGGTCGGTGGCAATGCGTACTTCGCCCTGACCGGACATCCCGACGCCTTCCAGCACGCCTGGCTGGGCACGTTCATCCTGTTCCTGCTGGTCCAGCTCGCGCTGATCCCGACCATCGCGAAGCTCCCGTTCGCGCTGACTTTCTGGACGATGACCTTCACCACCGCGGCCGCCGGCACCTACGGCATCCACTGGCTGGTCGCGACCGACGCACCCCAGCGCGACCTGTGGACGATCGTCATCCTCGCGATCGTCACCTTGTGGATCGGCTGGGTCGCGGGCCGCTCGATCCTCCTCGTCGCAGCCGAACGCGCGGCGCACCGCCCGGCAGGGGGCGGAGCCGCGCGTTCGTAGTACGGAGTATCAGCGGCGCTGGACGGCTTCTTCGGCTACCTCGACGAGCTCGCGGTCGGTTGCCTCGGTCTCCGGGTCGTGGGCCGGCTCGAGCCGGTCGTGCGCGATCAGGGACTGGATGGCGCGCAGTACCGCGCTCGCCGCCGCACCCCAGGTGGAGACGTAGGAGAACTGCCACCACCACAGCGCCTCGACGACCCGGCCCTCTTCGTAGTGCGCGAGGCCGTGCACCAGGTCGGTCGCGATCGCGGTCAGGTCGTCGGAGAGCCGGTTGACGGTGATCTCCGGCGGAGCGGCGTACGGGTCGAAGACCTCGGCGTACTCGTCGAGGCCCTCGAACAGGATCGCCAGCCGGTCGCGCATCGCGTCCAGGTCCGGATCCGGGCCCGCGTCGCTCTCGAACCGCTCCTCCGGGACGAAGTCCTCGAAGGCGCCCAGCCGCCCGCCGGCCAGCAGCAGCTGGCTCACCTCGAGCAGCAGGTACGGCAGCGAGGCGAGTCCCTCGTCGACGCCGTCCTCATCGGGTTGCGCGGCGATGTCGCGCACGGAGATGAGGAAGCTCTGCACCTGGTCCGCGATCTGTTCGGCGAATTCCAGCAGGTCCTCGGAATCCGTCGCCAAAGCGCGCTCTGCAATATCGGTTGATTCAGTCATCGATCGATCGTCGCCCTTCAAACGCCCGTCCGAGTGTGACCTCGTCGGCGTACTCGAGGTCACCGCCTACTGGAAGTCCACTAGCCAAACGGGTGACGCGCAACCCCATGGGCCTTAACAACCGGCTCAGGTACGTCGCTGTCGCCTCACCCTCGAGGTTCGGATCGGTGGCCAGAATGATCTCCGTCACCGATCCGTCGGCCAGCCGCTGCATCAGTTCCCTGATCCGCAGCTCGTCCGGCCCGATCCCCTCGATCGGCGAGATCGCGCCGCCGAGGACGTGGTAGCGGCCGCGGAACTCGCGGGTCCGCTCGATCGCCACGACGTCCTTGGCTTCCTCGACCACGCAGATCAGCGCGAGGTCGCGACGCGGGTCGCGGCAGATCCGGCACTGCGTCTCCTCCGAGACGTTGCCGCAGATCTCGCAGAACTTGACCTTCTCCTTGACCTGCACGAGCACGTGCGCCAGCCGGCGGACGTCGGTCTCGTCGGTGGAGAGCAGGTGGAAGGCGATCCGCTGCGCGGACTTCGGACCGACGCCGGGGAGCCGGCCGAGCTCGTCGATGAGGTCCTGGACGACCCCCTCGTACACGTCAGCCCGGGTTCTGACCGGCTTGACCGGTCGATCCGCTGGCGTTGCCGTCCGAGTTCCCGGCACTACCGCTCGAGTTGCCGCCGTTGCCGCCGTTGCCGCCGTTGCCGCTCGGGTTGCCGAAGCCGATGGCGGGCTTGGGCGCCTCGTCCTCGCCACTGTCCGCCCCGCCGAACATGCCGTCGAGGCCGGGCAGACCGCCGCCGAGACCACCGGCCAGCGGGCCCATCGCGTTCGCCGCGAGCTGCTTGGCATTCTCCGAGGCGTCCCGGACCGCGGCGACGACCAGGTCGGCCAGCGTCTCGGTGTCGTCGGGGTCCACGGCTTGCGGGTTGATGGTCAGGCTGAGCAGCTCACCGGTACCGGAGACGAGCGCGGTCACCAGCCCACCGCCGGCACTGCCCTCGACCTCCTGGCTCTCCAGGTTGGCCTGCGCCTCCATCAACTGGCTCTGCATGGCTTGTGCCTGGGCGAGCAGGTTGGACATGTCGAACCCACCAGCGCCCTGCGAACCGCCACCGTCGAACACCGCGATCTCCCGTCCGAACTGCTTCCCAGTTCCACTTGCTCCCCGAGCCTAGCCGGTCCCCCCGACAACCCCGCCCCCCGGTGGAAACCGATGAGTCTCCCAAGCCTTCTCCACAAGTTGTGGACACCTTTATCCACAGCCTGTGGACGACCGTCCCGCCAGAGCCTGCTCACTCACTCGCACTCTGTGGATGAACAACACCCAACCTGTGAATTCGAAAAGAGTTCACTTCCGCCCCCTTCCCTCGCGGGCGGGCGTGCGTTCCCATCACGGGCAGGCGTGCGCCGGCACACCCCGCGGACGGAAGGTGCCGTGGTGCCTGAGTGGACCAGCTAGTTGGTTTCTTCGCTGATGATCTGCGCGCCAAGCGTCTCGGCCAGCAGATCGGTATGACTCCGCGAATCCTCTTCGAGCACGATGTCGTCCTCGGCGACGGCCTCCGCCTCCTCCTCAGGAGTCAGCGGCGCCTCTTGAACCTGTACTTGGGCAGCCCGCCGACTCTGCTCGGCCGCCACAGCTGCCTCAGCCGCCCGCCGTTTACTAGCCGCCTGCTCCCGCCGGTCCTCTGCAGGCTCAGGCGTCGCGGCCGGCGCCGGAGGACCTCCGGCCTGCTGGTCCGCTTGCAACCCACCCTGGTCGGCCACCAGCGGAGCTTCCTGTACTGCGACCGCCGCTCCACCGCCAGTCTGTACGCCGACAGCCTGGGCATCCGAAATTGCCCCCGACTCGCGCACCGCCGTGGCCACCGCTCCCGGCGGAGTGTCCGCACCAGTCGCAACGACTACCGGCGCGCTGCCATCACCGGCACCGGGCACACCCGCTTCGTACCCGGCCCTGACTCCACCATCGCCACCAGCACCACCTACCCCTGCTGTCCCCGAGATGCCCGAACCCGGGTCGCCTGCCCCCGGGGCTGCCGATCTCTGGGCACCTGGACCAGGCCCTTGCTGGCTGTTCGATGGGCCGGCGCTCGTGCCGGGCGCGTTCCCACCGGAGCCCGTGCCAGGCGCGTTCCCGCCCGGGCCCGTGCCGGGTGCGTTCGCGCCGGGGGCTGCGGTGGGTGCGTTCGTAGTACCGGGAGTTGGGGAGTCCCAGGAGGAGGGCGGTGGGGAGCTGGGGGGTGGTGCTGCGGGCGGGGTGGCGCCGGGGTCGCTGGAGGGGTCGACGACGGCTTCGATGCGGCGGTTGAGGCCGATCGTGTCGATCATCGCCTGCTGCAGGATCTCGTCGCTGCCGGAGCGCGCGAAGCTCTCCCGGGCGCCGGCGTTCACCAGTCCGAGGGTCAGCGTCTGCTCGTCGATCGCGATGACCTGCGCGTTCTGGCTCAGCATGATCCAGGCGAACCGCCGCTTGGCCTTCACCGCCTCGAGAATCTCCGGCCACAACCGCCGAACATCAATCAACCCAACCGAGCCCGAAGAAGTCCCCGCCGCAGGCCCAGCCCCCCGAGCTGGAGCAGCTTGCGTGGGCACGCCACTCGGAGCGGAAGCAGGCGCGTCAGCACTAGGTGCTGAACGATCGCTCTGCGCGGGAGCAGCCTCAGGCTCATCCCCCCACGCACCAGACCGCGAACCGGTGTTGTCCACACGAGCCGGAGCCGCAGGCTGTGTGCCTTGTGACGCCTGCTCCTGGCGGACGGCCGCAGGCTGGTCCTGAGCTTGCGGCGAGCTACCTGCTCCGGCCTGCTGCGAGCCAGCCACTTGAGCCGACTGCGAAGCGGCAGCCCCACCCGCAATACCCTGCGAAGCTCCCGGCTGGATACCGGCTGGAGCACCCTGCGGGTTCGCTGGCTGGATACCGGCTGGAGCACCCTGCGAGTTCGCTGGCTGGACACCGACGTGGGCGCCCTGGGGAGCTGCTGTCTGGCCCTGGTTGCCGACCGGGGCCGTCGGCTGCTGGTGGGGAGCTGCCTGCGGTTGGTGGGTGGGTGCCGCCTGGACGATCGGAGTACTAGCTGGGATGGAGCCGCCGGTGATGGTCAGGCGGCGTTCCATCCGGTCCAGGCGGGCTTGGATGCCGTTGGTGGAGTCGTCGGCGCCGGGGAGGAGGACCTTGGCGCAGATCAGTTCCAGCTGGAGGCGGGGGGCCGTCGCGCCGCGCATCTCCAGGAGGCCGGCCGCGACGATGTCCGCCGCACGGGTCAGCTCGGCCGCGCCGATACCTGCCGCCTGCGTCTGCAGCCGCTCGCCTTGGTCCTCGGCCGCCTCGATCAGCCCGGAGGCGACTGCATTCGGCACCGCCGACAGGATCACCAGGTCGCGCAGCCGCCGCAGCAGATCCTCGGCGAAGCGCTTCGGGTCCTGCCCGGTCTCGATGACCTTCTCGATCGTCTCGAAAACGGCCTTGCTGTCATGCGCCGCGAACCCGTCCACACACGCATCGAGCAGCGAGTCCGGCGTGAAGCCGAGCAACTGCACAGCCAGCCGGTACGTCACACCGTCCGCGTTCGCTCCACCGATCAGCTGATCGAGCACGCTCAGCGAGTCGCGCACCGACCCGGCACCCGCCCGAACCACCAGCGGCAGCGCGGCCGGCTCGATGGTGACGCCCTCAGCGTCGCACAGGGTCGCCATGTACTCGGCGAGCGCCTTCGGCGGTACCAGCCGGAAGGGGTAGTGGTGCGTGCGGGACCGGATCGTGCCGATCACCTTGTCGGGCTCGGTCGTCGCGAAGATGAACTTGAGGTGCGGCGGCGGCTCCTCGACCAGTTTCAGCAGGGCGTTGAAGCCCTGCGTCGTGACCATGTGCGCCTCGTCGATGATGTAGATCTTGTAGCGGCTCTCGACCGGCGCGAAGAAGGCCCGCTCGCGCAGGTCACGCGCGTCGTCGACACCACCGTGCGAGGCGGCGTCGATCTCGATCACGTCAATGCTGCCGGGACCGCCGCGGGCCAGGTCGGTACAGGACTTGCAGACCCCGCACGGCTCGGCGATCGGGCCCTTCTCGCAGTTGATCGCGCGGGCCAGGATCCGGGCGCTGGTGGTCTTGCCGCAGCCGCGTGGACCGGAGAACAGATAGGCGTGGTTCACCCGGTTGTTGCTCAGCGCGTTCCGCAGCGGAACGGTGACATGGTCCTGCCCGATCACCTCGGAGAAGGTCTCCGGGCGATACCGGCGGTACAACGCAAGGGGTGCTTCCACGACGGCAACCCTAGCGCCGAGCGCCGACAATCCACTCTCCCCCGTGCACAGGCCCGCGCTCGGGTCAGTGCAGACCTTCCTCCAGGAGCCCGAGCAGGTAGTCCCCGTAGCCGGACTTGGGCAGGGCGTCGGCGCAGCGCTGCAGCCCGGCGTCGTCGATGAACCCGCGGCGCCAGGCGATCTCCTCCGGGCAGCTGATCTTCTGTCCTTGCCGCGTCTCGACGGCACGGACGTACTCGCCGGCCGACATCAGCGCGTCGAAGGTGCCGGTGTCGAGCCAGGCTGTGCCGCGGGGCAGCACCTCCACCTGCAACCGCTTGTCCTGCAGGTAGCTGGCGTTGACGGCGGTGATCTCCAGCTCGCCACGCGCCGACGGCCGGACCTCCTTGGCGACCTCGACGACATCGCTGGAGTAGAAGTACAGCCCCGGTACTGCGTACTTGCTCTTCGGCCGTACCGGCTTCTCCTCGATACTCAGCGCCCGCCCGTCCGCGTCGAACTCGACCACCCCGTACGCCGACGGATCCGCGACCCGATACGCGAAGATGACCCCGCCATCCACCTCGTTGAACCGCTGCAGGTGCAAACCGAGTCCCGGGCCGTAGAAGATGTTGTCGCCGAGGGCCAGCGCGACCGGGTCCGAGCCGATGAACGACTCCCCGATCAGGAACGCCTGGGCGAGGCCGTCCGGGCTGGGCTGTTCGGCGTACGAGATTTCCATCCCGAACTGCGAACCGTCGCCCAGCAACCGCCGGAACTGCGCGGCGTCGCCGGGCCGGGTGATCACCAGCACCTCACGGATGTTCGCCAGGATCAGCGTCGACAGCGGGTAGTAGATCATCGGCTTGTCGTACACCGGTAGCAGCTGCTTGCTGACCCCCATGGTCAACGGATGCAGCCGGGTACCGTCACCACCGGCCAGGATGATCCCTCGCATTCCCGTCACCCTACCGACGCCCGCAGCCTTCCGCGCCCGCCCGGCGATTCGACCGGCCAGGGCGGAATTCAGCTGACGCCGACCAACTCTGCGCCCTACTCTGACGCGGACGGCACGGACGAAGGGCACGGACCGGACGACGCGGACGACGATGCCGACACGGACCACGCGAATGGCACCGACGACACGGCCCGGCGCCCGGCGACGACGAGGAGGCATGCTCGTGCTGGACGACGAAGAGTTTCTCGCTCAGGTTGTCGCCAAGCTCGCGGGACTGCCCGGGGTGACGGCGGTTGCGCTTGGTGGCTCGCGTGCTCAGCGAATACATCGGGCTGACAGCGACTGGGATCTGGGGATCTACTACCGGGGCTCCTTCGATCCGCAGGATCTCAGGGAGCTGGGCTGGTCCGGTGAGGTCTTCGAACTGGGTGCCTGGGGTGGCGGGATCTTCAACGGGGGTGCCTGGCTCCAGATCGACGGTCGGAAGGTCGACGTCCACTACCGCGATCTCGCAGTGACCGAGCACGTGATCGCGGAGGCCGAGGTCGGTCAGTTCACGATCGAACCGCTGATGTTCCACCTCGCCGGTATCCCCAGCTACCTCCTCATGGCCGAGCTCGCCTTCGCCCAAGTCCTCCACGGCGACCTCCCGCGCCCCACCTACCCGCCCAAACTCCGAGAGCAAGCCTCGACGAACTGGTGGAACCGCGCTGACATGCTCTTCGGCTACGCCGAGAACAGCTCCACCTCATCCGGACGAGTCACCCAATGCCTGGGGTTGCTGGCTCAGGCGACCATGATGGCGGCCCACGCGGTGATGGCCGCCGAGGGTCGATGGGTGACCAACGAGAAGCGGCTGATCTCGGATGCCGGCCTCGGCTCGGTCGATGACCTCCTGACTGATCTCGGCAAGTCCCCGGAGAACCTTGCCTCGTTGATAGTTGCCGCACGCAACGCCTGCGGCTCCCGCCTCACTCGAGGTGGTAGTTAGCGAAGCGGGTCCGCAGGTCCTTCTTGGAGAACTTGCCGACACTGGTCTTCGGCACCTCGTCGATGAACTCGACCGCGTCGGGCAGCCACCACTTGGCGACCAGCGGCTCCAAGTACGCAAGGATCTCTTCGGACGTCGCCGTCGAACCCTCTTGCAGTACTACGCACGCCAACGGCCGCTCGTCCCACTTCGGGTGCGGTACGCCGATAACCGCCGCCTCCCTGATCGCGGGGTGGGCCATCAGCAGGTTCTCCAGCTCCACCGAGCTGATCCACTCGCCACCGGACTTCACCAGGTCCTTCGTCCGATCGACGAGTCGCACCGAGCCGTACTGATCGATGGCGGCGACGTCGCCCGTCTTCATCCAGCCGTCCTCGGTGTTGAGCTCGACCCCTGCGTCGGGCCGGTAGTACTCCGCCGCGATCCACGGCCCACGGACCTGCAGCTCACCGGTCGCCTCGTCGTTCCACGGCAGTGGAGTGATGGATCCGGGCTCGACGATCCGGACCTCGACTCCCGGCAACGGCAGTCCTTGCCGGGCCCGGAGCTTGGCCTGCTCCTCCTCGGGCAGGCCTTGGTCGCGCGTCGGGATGTGGGACGCCGTCGCCACTGGGCTCGTCTCGGTCATACCCCAGGCCTGCAGGATCGGCTTGCCGAGCTTGCTCCGGAACGCCTCCGACAAGGCGAGCGGCACGGCCGAACCACCACACGGGATCCGCCGGAGCTTTGGCAGCTCCACGCCGTCCAGCAACGGCAACAACCCCTGCCAGATCGTCGGCACACCCGCGGCGACCGTGACGTCTTGCTCCTTCAGCAGCTTGAGGATCCCCTGCGGCGACATGTCCGGGCCGGGGAAGACCAGGCTCGCGCCGGCCATCGGTGCGGCATGCGCGAGACCCCAGGCATTGGCATGGAACATCGGCACCACCGGCAGCACCGTGTCGGTCTCGTGCAGCCCGATGGCGGCGTTGGTGAGCACACCGATCGAATGCAGCCAGGTCGACCGGTGGGAGTAGACGACGCCCTTGGGATTGCCTGTCGTCCCACTCGTGTAGCACATCGCGGCGGCTTGGTTTTCGTCCTCGACGTGGAACTCGACCGGCTCAGCGGCGGCGAGCAGCTCCTCGTAGTCGTGGAAGCGGTCGTCGGCCGGCAACTCGACGCTCGGGGCGCCGGCCGGCAGATCGTCCATCACCACGATGTGCCGGAGCAGCGGCAGCCGGTCGAGCAACGGCAGGAACAGTCCGAGCAACGACCGGTCGACGAAGACCACCTCGTCCTCAGCGTGGTTCGCGATGTAGACGACTTGATCCGGGAAGAGTCTGATGTTGAGCGTGTGCAGCACCCGCCCGGTGCAGGGCGCCGCGAAGTACAGCTCGAGGTGGCGGCCCGAGTTCCAGGCGAAGGTGCCGACCCGGCCGTCGGAGCTGATGCCCAGCGTGTCGAAGACGCCGCCGAGCCGTCTCGTCCGCGCTGCCCACTCCGCGTACGTAGTACTGGTAGGTGCTGGACCGCCGGTGTAGACGGTCTTGTCGGGGAAGAATTGCTCCGCGCGACGGAAGATCGTGTCCAGGGACAGCTGGGAATCCTGCATCAGACCCTTCATGGACACACTGTGCCAGTCCCGATGTCAGGTTGACCATGACCGCGCACTGACCTGCAACTGCACTGAGAAGGAACTCACACCGCCTCCGACCACCCCTCCGGAGCAGTTTCCACCGCCGCGCCGCCCAACCGAACCGACTCGGAGATCGCCAGCGCGATCAGATGGTCTGACTCGCCGAAGCCAGCGGATACGGCGGCTCGCCCACACCCCGGCACCAATTCGCCATCCCGGCCAGCAACGACCCGATCGCGATCTCCTCATCAGCCAGCCGGACCCCGGGAAACGGGTTCCGGTAGACCACCGAGCCGTCGAGGCTGAGATGGTCGAGGGCGAACCCCTCCAGATTCGCTCCGAGCCCCGTCTGCCGCCGAACCAGCTGCGACTCGACAGCGGTCACCGGATCGACGAGCCGAACCACCCGATCGTCGACGAGCTCACCATGACTCCCACGAATGACGATCCGGCTGCTGCGCAAGGGGTTGTGCCACTGATTGTCGGTGAAGTCGTACACCCCGACCCGACCGCCGAAATCCAGCGTCGCCAAGGTGTTCACGGCCGAACGCGCCGACTCCGAGCCGGTCCACCCGTCACGCGTCATCGGATCGACCAGCGGCGCCACGAACTCGCGCGCCGAAACCGTCACCGGCTCCATCCCGACCCCGAGCAGCGCCCGAATCACCGACACCGCGTGGTACAGATGCGTCGACGACAACTGAACAGACCCGACCTCCCCGAGCGCACCACTCCGCACCAGGGACGACTGCGCCGCATGCAAAGGCAGGAAGGGATTCTGCTCGGCCACCTGCACCAGCCCACTGGCGCCCACCGAGGACCAGAGCCGCCGCAGCCCATCGACTGATGGCGCCGGCGGCGTCTCGGTCAACACCGGGATGCCCTCGGCAACCAACTCGGCCGTCACCCCCGGCGCGACCTCCCACGGCACCGACACGACCACGAAGTCCGGCCGCCCAGCCGCCAGCAACGAGCCCACCGACCGGTACGCCGGTACGCCCCACCGCCCCTCGATCTCCTGCCCCCGCTCGGCAGTCCGGGTGACCATGCCACTCACCGCGAACCGTGACGGCATCACCTCCGCCAACCGGAGGAAGAACTCGCTCCGCCACCCGCTACCAACGACCCCGTACCGCCCCGGCTGCTCAGACATGCGTCAAGTCTCCCCTCGAACCATTAGTTGATACGACATACGTGTCGTGTAATGTATTGATCATGAAGATCAGCAAAGTGAGCACCCTCAGCACCGGAAGCGTCCGGATCCGGCCCGAGCACGTCGGCCCCACGGACAAGAGCACGTACGTCTGGCTCGCGACCTCGAAGACCTGGACCCCGCCGCGACCGATCAACGTCTACGTCGTGGAGCACAGTGACGGCCTCGTCCTGTTCGATACCGGCCAGGACCGCGCCTCCGTCACCGATCCGAACTACTTCCCAGGCGGCCTCAACCGCATCGTGTACGACCGGCTGGCGACTTTCGAGATAGCGCCCGAGCAGACCCTCCCCAACCTGCTGACCGCAGCCGGGTACGACATCGCCGACGTACACACGGCCGTGCTCTCGCATCTGCACCAGGACCACATCGGCGGACTGGGAGACCTCAGCAAGGCCCGGATCGTCGTCGCGGACGAGGAGTGGAGGTCGATGCGCCGGCCGCTCGCCGCCGCCCGCGGCTACCTGCGACGACACATCGAGCGCCCCGACCTGCGCTGGGAGCGCATCCACTACGAGGGCATCGACCCGATCGGGCCGTTCGAGCAAGGACACGATCTGCTGCCGACCCCGGGTCACACCGCCGGCTCGCTCTCCATGCTGGTACGCCGTACCGACGCGCCGCCGCTGCTGATGGTCGGCGACCTCACATACGACGCGGAGCTACTCGCTGCCGGCGAGATCCCCGGAGTCGGCAAAAAGCAGGACCTGCACCGCGCCGTCGCCAAGGTCAACCAGCTGCGCGAGCTGTTCCCTGACCTGGTCATCCTGGCCGCACACGATCCCGCCGCACACCTCGCCTTGCACTAGCAGGGAGGATGTCGCTTCATGAAGGTTGCTGAAGAACTCCGGTACCTGATCCTCGCGATCCAGCGAGAGGGCAACCGGCTGCTCGCCGCGGAGCTCCGTCCCCTGGGCATTACCCCGTCTCAGGCGGAGGTACTGCGCGTACTACGCGACCACGGCCCCCTCACCCTGAGCGCGCTCGGCGGACTGCTCGTCTGCGAGACCGGCAACAGCCCGAGCCGCCTGGTGGACCGCCTGGTCGCGCAGGGCCTGGTCCAGCGCGACACGGACCCGGACGACCGCCGGTACCTCGCCCTGAGCCTCACTGCCGAGGGCAAGTCCCTCAGCAAGCGCATAGACGCCGTCGAGGAGAAACTGCACGCCGGCATCGATCACCTCGTCGCCGGCCAACCAGTAGCCGAGACCATCACCACCCTGCGCGCCATGGCCGGCGCCTTCCCCGCCGGAGAGGCACTGGCAAGGCGGCGCACAGCAGAGAAGGAGTAAAGCCCAATGGAACAAGCAACTCTGCACATCATTGGCACACCCGCCGAAGTACTACTCGACCCGCTAGCCCTGCCGTCGTGGAACGAGGCGTTCCTCAGCATCGACGGCCCTGAGACACCAGTGGCCGGCCAGCGCTACCAGCTGCGTGTACGGCCGGGGTTGGCCGGCTGGCTCGAGTACACGGCCATCTCGCCGACCCGCATCGACATCACCTGGCAGGTCCCGGGCTTCCACGAGTCCGGGGTCTGGCAGATCGACCAAAGCAGAGTCACCCACTCGTTCGAGCACACCGGCCCGCTGGCAGCCGTACTGCGACGTGCTTACCGTGGCATCGCCGCAGTACGGCTGCAAAGGCTCTCAGTTGAAGTGGGCGCCCGGCTTGCGGTAGCCGCGCAGTAGGTCGCGCGAGATGATCAGCCGCTGCATCTCGTCCGTCCCCTCGAAGATGCGCCACAGCCGCACCTCACGGAACCAGCGCTCGATCGGCAGCTCCTTCGTGTACCCCATCCCGCCATGGATCTGCAGCACCCGATCGGCGACCCGATTGACCGTATTGGTCCCGTAGAGCTTGGCGATCGCACTGTCGTGCTGCGGCGGCCGCCCCTGATCGACAGACCACGCAGCATAGAAGACAAGCCAGCGCGCCGCCTCCAGCTCGACCTCGGAGTCCGCGATCATCCACTGGATCGCCTGGTTGTCACCGATCGGATTGCCGAACGTCTCCCGCGTGGTCGAATGCTCGATCGCCAACTGCAGCAGGCGTTCACACGCACCGATTCCGCGCGCCGGAATGATGAAACGCCCCTTCATGATCCACCGCATCGCCAGCTCGTAGCCCTGCCCGATCTCGCCGAGCACATGATCGTGAGGCACCCGCACGTCATCGAAACTCAAAGTCGCCGGCACTGCCTGCCCCATCGTCACGATCGGATCGGAGGTCCAGCCGCGGTCCCGGTCGACCAGGAAAGCAGTGAACCCACCCTTCGACCCCTTCTCCGCATCGGTGACCGCGATGACGATCGCAAAATCCGCTTCGTTGCCGCCGGTGATGAAGGTCTTCTCACCCCGGATCACCCACTCGTCACCGTCGCGGCGGGCGGTGGTCCGGATCGCCCGGGTATCGGAGCCGGCTCCCGGCTCGGTGATCGCGAAACACGACTTCCGCTCACCCGAGATCGTCGGCAGCAGGTACTCCTTGCGCTGCTCCTCGTTGCTTTCGAAGAGAATGTTGTCGGCCTCCCCGCCGAACGAGAACGGCACGAAAGTACGCCCGAGCTCACTCGTGATCAGCGCCTGATCGACCGCCGACAGGTCCATCCCGCCGTACTCCTCGGGCGTGCTCAACCCCCAGAACCCGAACGATTTCGCCTTCAGCCGCAGCGCCTTCACCACGTCCGGCTCGATCCCCGGCAACCCTTCCCGCTCCCGCTTGAGCACCTCGTTCTCCAGCGGCATCAGCTCCCGGCGGACGAACTCCCGCGTCGTCTCGCGGATCGCCCGCTGTTCCTCACTGAGCGAGAAGTCGACCATCAGCCCTCCATCGAATGGGTTTTCAACCCACCGTAGGCGTTACTACCCTCGCTCACATGCTGATGGAGATTCGCGGCACCCGCCTGTACGTCGACCAGCGCGGCCCGAAGGACGCGCCGGCCCTCCTGTTCCTGCATGGTGGGCCGGGCTCGGGTACGTACGACTTCCTCTCTTTCCAAGGCGATGCGCTGTCCAGGCATCTCCACCTGATCGCCGTCGACCAGCGCGGCGTCCAGCACTCCGATCCACTCGAAGGCGAAGTCACCGAGCAGGACCTGGTCGCCGACTTCGAGGCGGTCCGGCAGGCGTTGGGGATCAGTACCTGGTCGCTGCTCGGCCACTCGTTCGGCGGCCGGCTGGCGCTCCGGTACGCCGTACTGCATCCCGCGATCGTCGAGCGGGTGATCTTCGAGAACCCGGCCTGGGACTTCGAACTCGTCACCCGGACGCTCGTCCAGGCGGGGCTGCCGCTGTTGCGCGAACTCGGTCTGGACGACGGCGTGGAGGAACTGCTCGACAATCACGGCCCGATGACCGTGGCGCTCTGGCAAGAGCGGATCAGCGCGATGCATCGGCTCGGCGACCGCAGGATGGAGATCTACTACGGACCGAACTCGAAGGACCTGAAACTGCCCGCCGACGAGCTACCCGACGAGATCCAGAGCCGGGCGGGCCGATTCGCCGAGAGCATCATCCACTCGCCCGGCTTCCTCGAATCGCTACTGCCGCTGCTCAGCCAGGTACCGCAGGCCGCCCTGCTCATCAAGGGCGGCTACGACCCCGTCACCAGCCCAACGGAGATCACCCGCTTCCAGCAGGACGTCCGCAACGGCTGCTACCGCTACTTCGAAGCCGCCGGCCACTTCGTCCACGCGGAAGCGGCCGACGCCTACACCTCTTTGGTGACCTCGTTCGTACTGGACCGATAGCTATCAGGGGGCGGTCGGGACCGTGCGCTTGTGGATGGTGCGGCGGTGGTAGCCGATGATCGTCTCGGCCGCCTTGTCGCTGACCTGCTTGCCCTCGAGGAAGTCGTCGATCTCGTCGTACGTCACCCCGAGCACCAGCTCATCCGGCACCCCCGGGTTGGCCGTCTCCAGATCAGCCGTCGGCACCTTGCCAGTGATCAGCTCGGACGCACCGAGCTTCGCGCCCACCGCCCGCACCCGCCGCTTGGTGAGCCCCGTCAGCGGGGTCAGGTCGCAGGCGCCATCGCCGTACTTCGTGAAGAACCCCATCACCGCCTCGGCCGCGTGATCCGTCCCGACCACGAGCCCGCCGCGCACACCAGCGACGGCGTACTGCGCGACCATCCGCTGCCGCGCCTTGACGTTGCCGCTGTGGAAATCTTCGCGATCCCCGAGATCGGCATGCCGAACCGACTCGACCAGCGCGTCCGTGGCCGGCTTGACGTCGACCGTGAGCGTCTCGTCCGGGCGGATGAATTCGAGCGCCCGCTGCGCGTCATCCTCATCAGCCTGTACGCCGTACGGCAGCCGCATCGCGATGAAGCTCGCCTGGCCGCCCTCCGCTCGGACGCGCTCGACGGCTAGCTGGCAGAGGCGGCCCGCAGTACTGGAGTCGACGCCGCCGGAGATACCCAGCACGTACGCCTTGGCACCCGAGCTCCGAAGCTGGTCGACGAGGAACGCGACCCGGCGCTCGATCTCGACGTCGGCATCGAAGGAGGGCGTCACCCCGAGCTCGCCGATGATCAGTTCCTGCAGGTACCGGCGCTCGAGCTCGCTCATCGGACTCCCTCGTAGGCGTGGATCGTTTCGATCCCAGCCTATTTCGCCGCGGTTGGAGGCTGCGGCGAAGGGGTCCGGACATAAGGATTCCCCGCGCACCCGGAAGAGCTCACTTACCCTTGCTGCCTTCCGGCCCTGGGGGAGTTGGGCGAGATACCGCCACGCGGGGAACCAGCCAGAAGTGTACGTGATCAGTCCCCCCACCTCAGAATCCGGCCCCTCGCCACAGCTCCGGAGCCCTTGCAAGCCCACATCTGGTGGGCTTGGACACCACCCGGTGACCTCGGACACGGTATTTCTTGTTCAAGGTCGCCACGTGGTGTCCAAGCCCACGAGATGCGGCGTTGAGTGCCAGGCGGAATGCCCGGAGTTGCCGGTCGGTTGGCATTGCTATGACGAGCCTCGACTTCGGCCCTTTCGGGATCACCACCGGTCTGACCAGCAGCTCTGACTCCCTCGACGCGGCGCAGGCCGCGGAGGACCTCGGCTACCCCGCCATCTGGCTCTCCGGCGGCCCCTTGCCCGGCCTCCAGACCGTCACCGACCTCATCCGGGCGACCTCGACGATCAGATTCGTCACCGGCATCCTCTCGGTCGACACCTACAGCGCCACCGACGTAACTTCCGCGTACGCCGCCCTGGAGGCCGCCGCTCCCGGCCGCTTCACCGTGGGCCTAGGTGGCGCCCACGGCCCCCACCCATTAGCCCGGCTGAACGAGTACCTCGACCACCTGGACGGCGTACCGGCTGACGGCGACCCGCAGGGCGGCGTACCGGTCGAGCACCGCCTGCTGGCAGCGCTCGGCCCGCGGATGCTGGAGTTAGCCCGGGACCGGACTGCAGGGGCGTACCCGTTCCTCATCACGCCCGAGTACACCGCCGAAGCACGCCAGACCCTCGGCCCCGACAAGCTACTAACCGTCGCCCACCTCGTCGTCCTGGAGACCGACCCCGACCGCGCCCGAGCGATCGCCCGAGACACCATCAGCTTCTTCCCCCGGATCCCCGGCTATGCCGCCTCCCTCAAACGCCAAGGCTTCACCGACGCCGACCTGACCGACCTCCCCGACCACCTGGTCGACTCACTCGCCGCCTGGGGAACCCCCTCCCAAATAGCCGACAAACTCCACGCCCACCACACCGCCGGCGCCAACCACGTCTCCATCAACGTCATCACCGGCATCACCGGCCCCCAGCCGATCGACCAGTGGCGAGCCCTAGCCCCCGCCCTGCTTTCGTAGCAACTGCTTCTCATAGAGCCGCGTCAGGCTTTCGAGCTTGTCGTACCGATAAGGCTTCACCTCACCGGTCTGCCCAAACCCCAGCCGCTCCCAGAACCCCTGTGCCTCCGCGGCATTGGTGTCCACTACAGCCAACCTGAGAGTCCGTATCTCCGACCACTCGCGCCCGACGTACTCCTCCACTCCCTGGTACGCCGCTGCGCCGGCACCCTTCCCGCGATGCTCACCGTGGACTTCGAGCAGGCCAATGAAAGCCGTGCGCTCGTTGGGATATCCCCTGAGCAGATCGACCACCGCGACGAGCTGCACACCATCCCAGAGCCCTAGTACCTTCTTCTGCTCGGCGTGTAAGCCCTCGGGCCGCATCATCAACAGACCCTGCGCGTCGGCCGGCCCTGGCGGATACCCGGTGACCCGCTCCGTGTACCCCGGATCCGACTCGATCAGCTCCTGGAGCGCATCCACCTCATCCGGCGCGAACTCCCGCAGTACCGTCACTCCGCAGCCTCCAACTCCCCAACGCTGCGGGCCATGATCGCCGGGATATGCCGGCCGACCTTCTCCGGCGCCCAGTCCCACCAGGCAACGCCCAGCAACCTGGCGATCTCGTCCTCCGCGAAGCGCTTGCGAATCAACTTGGACGGGTTGCCCCCAACGATCCCGTACGCCGGTACGTCCTCAACCACGACCGCCTCGGCCGCGACGAGCGCCCCGTCCCCGATCCGCACCCCAGGCATCACCGTCGCCCCGTACCCGAACCACACGTCGTTCCCGACCACCGTGTCACCTCTCAGGCAACCCCGTGATCAGGTTGAAGTGCTCCGCCCAGTCCCCGCCCATGATCGGAAACGGAAACGTCGACGGCCCATCCATCCGATGATTGGCCCCGTTCATCACGAACGTCGTCCCCTCACCCAGCGCGCAGTACTTCCCGATCCGCAACATCTCGGGCCCGTAGTTATACAGCACGTTCTTCTCAAGAAACCGCTCGGGCTCCACCGGATCGTCGTAGTACGAGTACTCCCCCACCTCCACCAGGGCCGAGTCCACCACCCCCTTGAGCAGCACCACCCGCTCAACCCCCGCCACCGGATACACAACCCCCGAATCAGGCACACCATCCATACCCCCGACCCTAGGCGCCCCCTCGCCCTCGCCACCCCCGATTTTCATCCCCACCCCAACCTCGCGTATCCTCGCGCCTGGAGGATTCGCCTAGAGGCCTAGGGCGCACGCTTGGAAAGCGTGTTGGGGGCAACCCCTCACGAGTTCGAATCTCGTATCCTCCGCCACTCTGCTGAGTGGCCACCCGATCGGTGTTTCCGCTGGTCAGCGCACTACGTGGTCACTTCCAGGGGACGAACACAGAACGGCCCGGTCGCATCAGCGACCGGGCCGTTTTCATGCTTAGTCTCAACGGCAGTCTCAACAGGTCGTTCAGGCGGACATTTGCAGGCCCGCAGCGCCCTCGTCCGGCTCCGATTTCCTGCCCTTGTCCTTCGCCTTGCGCTTGGACTTCTTGCGCTTCTTCTTGGTCTTCGGCTCCTCCCAGATCAAGCCACCGAGCCGAGCCGCGATGTCCATCCGGATCTGGGCGGTGACGTGCTGATACCGCTTCACCATCGATGACGAGGACCAGCCCATGAGGTCCATCACCGCCCGTTCGGGTACTCCGAGCAGCAGCAGAACCGTTGCCGCCGCGTGCCGGGCATCGTGCAGCCGACCGTCCCGGATCCCGGCAGCCACCAGGATCTCTTTCCACTCGCGGTAGTCCATGTTCGGACTGAGCGCCTCACCGGTTCGCTTGGCAAAGATCCACCCTTCGTCCTTCCAGAGCTGTCGAGCTATCGCCCTTTCGGTGTCCTGCTCGCTCTTGTGCTCCTGCAGAATCCTGGTCAGGGCAGGCGGCAGGCCGATCGTCCGACGCCCCGCACGAGACTTCGTCGGCGCAGTGTCCGGCCGTGCCTTCTGACGACTTGGGCAGAAGCCCGGCTTCCGGCCGCACGGTTTTCCGTCGCAGCCGTGTTTGTACTTCGGCCGATTCAGGCTCCGCCGTACCTTCAGAACACCGGTCTCCAGGTTGACGTCCGACCACTTCAACCCCAGAGCCTCGCCCTGGCGCAAACCCAGCGATAGCGCAATCGCCCACCGCGCCGAATTCCGGCGCTTATTCGCCTCGGCCAAAATGGCCTTGATCTCGTCCACCGAGTAGGGATCGATCTCGTCCTCTTCCTCCAGGTCGAGACGCGGAGGAATCGCCTTCTCTGCCGGGTTCGGAACAGTCAGGGCACCCCGCCTGTCGGCCTCACCCAGCGCCGTCCGGATAGTCCTATGCGCCTGGTGAGCAGTACCCGCGCTAGCTCCCTCCTCCTGCATCTTCGAGTAGAAACGCTCTAGATGCTCGGGCTCCAACTTGTTCAGCTTGTGCGCTCCGAGTCCCGGAATGAGATGCACTCGCACCGCGACCTCATAGGCGTCGTACGAACCATCCCGCAGGTTCGGCCGGGCGATAGTCAGCCAGTGAGTCAGCCATTCCGCGACCGTCCATTTCTTCTTACCGGCCGGACGAATCTTCCCGCTGTCTCTCTCGTTCTCCAGTTCGGTGACACGGTCGGCAACCTCATCTTTCGACTTCCGCATGACGTGCCGTCGGTCAGGCGTGCCGTCATCCTTGATCCCCATAGTCACGCGGCCGTGCCAGTAGCCGTCTTTGCCTTTGTAGATAGTCGATCGACCGTCCGCGTTCTTCGACCGCTTGTCGTTCTCGTTCACTTATCTGCCTTCCTAAGCGGCCTGGTTTTCGGCGCGGGCCCGCGTCCGAAGTCGGTCGATGTATTCGGTGACGCACTCGGTCGGAATCTTCCGGAGGCGACCAAGTGGGATCGATTCGAGTTCGCCAGACTTCACCAGCGCGAAGGCTGTAGTCCGTCCGACGCCTAGCAATCGCGCGGCTTCCTCCACAGTCAGCAGCAACGGCCCAGCGGTAACCGGCAAGCTCTCGGTGACGCTCATCAGGAACTGATCTCCTTCGGTCCGTGTGATCGATCTGTGGATGTGGTGCCTCTTCACGCGGTCTCGCGAATGGGATTGACGTCATCAGCGAGCGTTGGGACGGGCCGGGGTCCCCAAGCCGTCCCAGCCGTCCCAGGCATAACTTCCCTGGTCAGGCCCGGGACGGCTTGGGTGCTTGGGACGGCTTGAGCCGTCCCAGGGGGTGAAGCCGTCCCCGTGCTGACCTGCGAAGGGACGGCTGGGACGGCTGGGACGCCTTCCCCCGCGACTGTCTTTGGCTCCGGGCAGTACCTGTTCCACGCGTCGGCGAAATCGCTGCGGGTGTAGCCCTTGGCCTGTCCGGTGGTGAATCGAATGTTGGCGCTGCGGATCTCGAAATCGCGCAGCAGGTTGCCCATCTTCATCGGGGTCAGCCCGTTGGCTCCGTGGGTTACCCAGGGTGCTTCGGGGTCGGCTTTGAGCCGGTCGAGCAAGACGGCGGTGGGCAGCGCGTCGGCGTCTTGGAACGCGATTCGGCAGTCCGACAGGAGCCGGGTGTGCAGCGACGTTTCGTCGCCCGCGTCACGGTCGCTGGTAAGCGACACAGCGGCCTTGCGGGCAGCGCGTGGCCAGTTGCCTCCCGCAAGGTCGGCCACGGCGATCAGCGGCTCCCACGTATCAGCGGCGCGGTCTTCGAGCGGCATGTCCGGAGCGGCGGCCGTGAGGATATCCAGGTGGGCGGTCAGCCACTCATTGAGCCGCTTCCGCAGCTCGCCTAGCTGCGGACCATCGCGGCGAACCCGATATGGCTCAACCTCTTCACCGGGCGCGCGACGGCGCATCCGGATAATCGCGGCCCGGTCCTCGATCGTGTCCGGCATGACACCGATACCCGCGAGCGCTGCCATGGCGAACGTCTGGATGTCTTCGACGTCGTCCTTGCTCGCGTTGTAGCGCAGAGTCGGCCGGTTGCGTTGGTGCCCGGCGTTCAGCAGTCCGCGCAGGTCTTCGTTGTCGCCTGCCTTCGGCCCAAAGATCGTGTCCGCCTCATCGATCAGCAACGTCGGCGGATCAGACGGGCGCTTGCCGATCGACCGGTAGACCGCTGACGGGCTGGCGTTGGTGGTCATCAGCGGCCGGTGAGACATGCCCTCGACCATGTCCAGTAGCCGGGACTTTCCGCAGCGCTTCTCAGGTGCCCGGATCACCAACCGTGGCGCGCAGTTCCACGCCGGTACGGCATGCGTGGCGGCGATCCACAGCACGACTGCGACCATCGCGGAAGTGCTGGGCAAGATGACGTAGCGAGCCACCGTGGCGCTCACATCATCCAGCAGCTCGGCACCGTCGATGGGCTCGGCCTGGTCGTGGTTGTCGTCGGTCATGCGGCGATCCCTTCGGCTCGGAAACCGCCATCGATGGCGGCTCGAATGTCCCGCTCGCTCTGGGCCGCCTGGTGGCCAACAAAGGTCAGCGCGGCGACAGCGTCGGCCTGGTCGATGGCACCGGCCGCGACCATCCGCGCAACACCTCTGGCAGCGCCGTAGAGAGTCGCGCGGCGCTTGCCCTTCGGGGCACGGCGTACGGCGTCCAGATGCGCGTCTAGGAGCTTGTCCGGGTGGGAGATGCCCCCGCCCCGTTGTGTCGACACCGGGCCGGTTTTCGAGGTGACCGTTTTGGCCGGCGTAGCGGGCTGACATGCCGCGATGAGGAGCGGGGGCATCTCCTGCACTTCGGTGCTGCGGTCGCCCCACTGGTACGGGCGGCCGGTGCGGTGGTGGATCGAGGGCGGCAGCACGACATACCCGCCATCTGCCTTGATGTCGATCCCCTGCTGGTACGGCATCGGCCGCGACGGCATGTGCTGGCCAGGATGGCGGTAATACAGGTGCTGTCCCCACGACCCGGTACGGACCCAGACCGTGCGGGGCAGCAGGTGGCGGAAGTGGAGATTGAGCAGGCTCTCGTTGCCGCCGTGCGCGGGATCGACGTCGACCACCAGGAGGCCGGACACGGCACCGGTGCGGACGGCGAGCTGACCGCGCGGAACGGCCTGGATGATCTTGGCGATCCGGGCCGGGTCGGTGGTCGCGGCGTAGAAGCCGTGGCAGGTCAGGTGCCCGCAGGACGCGGGGTTGTGGTCGGTGGCGTCGCTGCAGTCGTCGCAGTTGGCTACGGGCCGCTTAGAGCGGCCGAGCATGAACACCGGCCAGCCACGGTCGGCGGCTGCGAGTGCGGCGGTGAGGATCTCGTTCATCGGTGGATCTCCCCTCGAGGTATTTCAGGCGGCGTAGGAGTTGGGTGTGGTGTTGCGGTAGTCGCCGGTCATGCACTCGACGCAGCGACCGTCCGAGGTGGGGATGCAGTAGGTGGTGACTTGGCCGCAGAGCTTGCAGCGGCGGCGTGCTTCCATCGCCTTGTCCAGTGCGTTGAGCTGGGCCGGTGACGGCACTCGTGAGGGCTTGGCGAGGTCGAGGCGGTACAGGTAGGCCCAGCGCTGGCCGTTGCGCCACACGAGCAGCGCGTAGGGCTCGTGGCCGCCCGGACACATCCGCATGGCCTTGAGCTGACGGCGGGTGGCGAGGCCACCGGGTGCCCACTTGAACCGGAACACCGGCGTTCCGTGGTGGTCCCAGCCAAGTGCCGTTTTCCCATCCCACAAGGTGATGTAGCGGGCTCGGGCCGGGTGAAGGCTCGCCTTGTCCATCAACCGGCCGGTCACTTCTTGTCCGCCTTGCTGGTCGAGTTGCTTCCCAGGCTGCGGGTACGCCGGTAGTAGCTGATGACCTTCCGTCCGAACCGGACCCGCAGCCCGGAACCGTCGCACCGTCCGCAGTGCCGGAACGCGTTGCCGAACGGCGACTTGAACTTGCCGACCCCCTTGCAGCGGCGGCACTTCCCGAACGGCCAGACAGCACAGCTCAGTAGGTAGAAGGCGATGCAGACGGTGACGATCAGAGCGACCGTGGCGACCTGTCCGGCCGTGTGGACGGTGGCCGCCAGGCCGCTACCGTGGGTAGCGGCGGTAGAGATAGCGGTAGCGGGGGTGGTGGGCATCGAATGCCTCCAGAGGGCTGTTTTTGGGCGTGAGGAGCCGTGGCCGCTACCCGCTACGCGGGGATGAACGGCCTGGTCAGGTCTGGGTTGCGGGGTAGCGGGACGGGTAGCGTTGCCGCTACCGGTAGCGGGGTGGCCGCTACTCCAGATGTCCCGCCACCCCTGTTGAGTTGGTTACTCTCTGTTCCCCGCGGGGGCTAGCCGGTGGTGCCAGCTCGGCGGTTGATCGCGGCGCGGATGTCGTCGGCCTTAGCGCCCTTGCGGGTCGCGCCGTCGCGCTTGACGTTGACGCTGGAGACGTTCAGCCCGCGCGCCTGAGCCGAGATGGCATCGGGGGTCGTGCCGTCGTACTGCTCGGGCATCTGGTCGGCCAGCCGACCGGCGATCGTGTCCCAGTGCGCGGCGGTGTCGGCACCCATCACGGTGAGGATGTCGGCCAGGACGTCACGGCTGGCGCGTTGCATCTCCTCGCCTGCGGCCATGCCGGACAGCAACCCGAGCCGTTCCCGCAGCACCCTCGCGGCGGTGAGGATCTTGTCCGCGTCGGTGGCGTCGGCCAGCTCGGTCCGTACGGTCGGTGTCGCGTCGGATGCGCCGTAGAGGTAGCCGACGCCTCGGTACTCGTCACCCACCGGGAGGGTGGCTGCATCGAAGCCTTCTTGGTAGGCGTCGCCGCCCAAGATGGCCTCGGACACGACCCGGTTGCCGCACTTGAGCGCGAACCGCAGCGTGTGGTTATCCCTGTACCGGTTGAAGAGTCGGGCCACGTCGCCCGCGCCGACACCGGATGGCTTCTGTGAGCTGGACTCGATGATCACACCGGCGCTCGGGCCGACGGCTTGGATGCGGGAGAGCTTGGCGGCGATCTCCTTGTTGACCGCCTGGTCCTCGGTCTCGAAGTAGACCTGAAACTCCTCCATCACCAACACCAAGACGTGCAGGTCTGGGTAGCGGGGGTCGTTGTGGAGTTCCTCGGTGAGCTTGCCTTCGGGGCACAGCTCCACCGGCAGCGTGGTCAAGATGCTGTTGACGTGGTCGATGTGGGCGAGGATCTCGTCCAGGATCGCCCGGAACGTCTCGATCGGGTCATCGGTGTTCGGGTTGGGATGGGTACCGAAAACGATGCGGTAGGCAACCTTCTTGAACGCCAGCCAGTCCGGCGAGTTCTTGCCATCCACAACGATCAACCGGACGTTCGGGTCAAGTGCCGCGTAGAGCGCGAGCAGGCGGGCGAAGTACGTCTTGCCCTTACGGGGTTGGGCACCGACCAGCAGCGAGTTCCACATCAGCGACAGCTTGACCGGCGCGTCACGCTCATCGCGGCCAATCACGAACGCCTTCCAGATCGAGCGGCGCTTGCAGTCCAGCAGCGACGTACGACCCACCGGCACCGCCAGCGGATCACGGTCGGCCACAAACAGCGTGTGCCGTCGCGAGCTGGTCTTGTCCGGCGTCAGAAACACCTGATTTACATGGACATCCAGACCGGAAGCGATCTTCTCCCGCGAGCCCGAAACATCCGACCAGCCCTTGCCGTACGGGAGATCCACCAGCACCTGCGACCCGGTGTTGCGGGCATCCCGCGACATCTGCGACCCGAAGCGCACTTCCTGGTCGGTCTTGTCGGGCTTGCCGAGTCCGGCTGCGTAGTAGGCGCGCAGCACGATGTCCGAGTTCAGCTTCCGGAACCGGGGCGCGACGACCGCAGTACCGACCAGCGTCTGACCGGCCGGGCGACCATAGTGCGCCGCCGCAGCGACCAGACCAGCCCCAGCAAGGGCGACAGCGGCCGGAGGAGCCGAGTTCAGGGCGATCGGCGCACTGACGGCTAGGCCGATGTTCTGGGCCGCCAGAACGCCACCCCGCCACAGGCGGGTCCGCTTGAGTTCGCGGTGGATCTTCTCCCACTCCTTGAGCTCGTTGCCGTCTGCGGCCTTCTGCTCAAGGGCAAACGAGTTCGGCACCCACCACCAAGCGAGCTGATTGCGGACCAGGCGAGCGAAGCCGCGACCGGCGAACCACGTCAGCTTCGCGCCGTACCAGGGCGACCGGACCGCGTGGAACGCGGCCACGTGACCCGACCGGGCGACCGCGCGACGAACGGTGGCGCGAAGGTTCTGCGGGAGCAGGTGCACCGGGATGATCGGCAGCCGCTCGCCCGGCGTCACCGGCACCGCCAGGCCCGGCGTGTCCACCGGAACAAGGACCTTGCCCGCTCCGGGGTCGGTGTCGTCTAGAGCGACTTCATACGCGGTGTCCATCCGCTCGACCTCACCAGCCGACAGCGGCACCGCCACGCCGGCCGAATCGGTCTCGGGCTGCGAGGTGTCGTCGCGACGGGCGCGGTGCGCGTCCAGGTTGATCGGCTCGGGCACGTTCTCGTTCGGCAGCTCGCTCATGTCAGTTCCCCTCGCTCTGGGCGGGACGGGCGTGGATGAGATGGGCCAGCGCGGCACCCATGCCGAGCACGGCAACGGGCAGGCAAGCGACCACGGTGGTGATCTGCCACGGCGCACGAGTGACCCCGGCCGCCTCCAGCAGGTGATAGGCGACCTGACCGAGCGCACCCAGCACGAGCGCGGACAGCGCCGACCACTTCGCGAACCGGCGAGCCGACGCCGGGACCTGACCCGACAGCCACACCCGCAGCGCGAATGCGGCGTACGTCTCGACCCCGATCGGGAGCGTGATAGCGGAGTTGATCGTGAACCCGTCCGCGATGCCGGGCAGCGGGTGGACGGCTCCGAAGCCGGTCAGGGTGCCGAGTCCGACCCAGCCCGACCAGACCGCGACGAACGCGGGCAGCGCCAGCAGAAGCACGGGCCAGGTGCGCACGAAAGCAGGTCCGTCAGAGACGCCCGCGGGAACCTCCTCAGACTGAGACGAGTCAGCAACGATCACCGGTTCTGAAGACGCTGTGACCTGCGGAGATGCCTTCCCCGGCTCCGCGCGGGGCATCTCATCGCCTGTCGGCACAGCCTCGGTTTCAGGTGCGGTTTCAACCGGGTTCGGCACAGTGTGCAGATGCGCGCCGGTGGCCTTGGTGTCGTCCTCGATCAGCGCGAGGCGGATTGCCTTGGCCTTGTCCTTGCCGATCCGGAAGTGCTTCATCAACCGGTTCTGCGATGGGATACCACCGGTCTTGGCAGCGAGCTTGCGAGCGGCCGGGATCAGGTCTTCCACCGGTACCGGGTACGTCGTGCGAAGCGGAGTGCTCATGCGTGAATCTCCTTGCCTGCGAGAACGCGGCGGACATCATCAACGAATCCGGCGAAGACCCACAGGTCCGCGTGAGCCGCCGCAATAGCGGCCGAACTAGCACCCGGTACATCGCCGGACACGATGGCCAGCAGCTCTCCGAGCCGGGCTTCCAGCTCATCACTGAGGCGGTCTTCATCGACGCCCAACCGCTCGGACAACACGGCGCAGAACGTTGTCGGCCGCTGGCGGCTCATCGCGCGCCACCGGTCAGCAGAAGGGTCAGGCCGGTGATGCTGGCCCCGGCGATCGTGGCCAGCATGGCCACCTGCAAGAGCCGGTGCTTGATCCAGCTCAACCGGCTCAGGACAACCGCCTGAGCGCACATCTCGCGAGCCGTGTCCTCACCGGCAAGCCGGTCGGCCAGCTCCTCGGTGGTGTAGTGCCGGACGGTCCCGAAGTACAGGACGTTGCCGCTGCCGTGCTTGGTGTGGCGAGCCCGCAGGATCGGCAACACAACAGCAACCGCGCACAGCAGCGCAGCGACCATCAGAGCCACACCCAGCGGCACCAGAACCCGCCCCGCCGTACCAAGCCGGTCCAGGTGAACCAGCGCCACAACACCGGCCAGAACCGCAGTGTTCAGCGTGGCCACGAAACCAGCCTTCGCATCGGCCTTGCCGATCGAACCGGCAACCGAGTCGTGGACCTTCTGAGCCTTCGCCAGCTCGCCGTCACTGACGGGCGCGAGGGCAAGAGTCGCATGGACCTGGGCGCGGCGGAGGCGGTACAGCTCGCTCGCGGCGCTCAGCGCGTCGTCAGCGTCCTTCAGGTTCAGGACGGCTTCCTGTGTGTGATCGATGCCAGTCATGCCACGTCCTCCGACTCCGGCGCACGGTGAGCCAGCTCGCGGGCGATCGTGAGTACTCGGTACTCGGCGCGGCGGATCCGGCGACGGTCCAGCTCCGACACGGCCGACCCCGCGTTGTTGTACGAGATCTCGGCGTCCAGCAAGTCCAGCTCGGCCGCCAGCAGCGGCCACTCACGCTCGATGTCAGCCAGGTCGGCCGGGGTCGGCTCGTCGTGCTCGACGGCCGGAAGGGAGATGATGTTCACGGGTTGTGCTCCTCTGCGAATGGACTAGTGCGACCCGGACGCCTCGGCGGCTGCAACCGCCGGGGCGTCACTTGTTCTCGACACTGGTCATCCTAGGACTACCAATCCCTAGGCTGTCAAGCGCTGGTAGTCCTAGGCACGCAAAAGCCCCCTCCGAACGCGCTTGGCAGCGGGCGGAGGGGGCTTGGAGGAGCGCAGATCTAGTCGGCTTGCAGAAGACTCCGGAGGCCGGTCACTTCGGAGATGAACCGATCCTCTGGCATCTGAATCTCGTTGTCAGTTTGCGCGAGCAGCGGGAACGGCTGGCCGGGGCGCGGATCGATCTCGAATCGAGGCAGCAGGTGTGTGTGAAGATGTGGAGCGGTGTTTCCTAGCGTCTCGTAATTCATCTTCATTGGCTTATAGAACTCTATTAGCGCGCGAGCAATGACGAGCGTTTCCGCCCAATAGCCCGCCGCCTCTTCATCGCTCAGTTCGGTGGGCTCGACCACATGTCGAGCTTTCCAAATAGCAAGTGTGTATCCCTGCTGGATATCGGCACTTTGCAAATATCCGTCTACATATTTCCCAAGGAAGATTCGAGCTCCGTACTCGTTTCTCTCCTGACCTCCACCTTCACAGAACTCACAACTGGCACCCGAGATTCTGTCTTGCCAGTTCGCGGGCCATTCGAGCGCGGTCATTTACTGCCACCTTCCGGTTCAGACCAGAGAAAGGCGAACTCGTGCTGATCCGCCGCGTACAAATCGTCAGCCACCTGAAGCGGGCGACTGTCCGGGTCATAGTCAATGTGGAACATGCGAACAACGGGGACACCCGGATCCAACTTCAGCAGTCGGCGCTCATGAGGCGTAGGCATCCGAGCCCGGAAGACTTCGGTGCCCCATGAGAATTGGTGCCCCAGGTTCTCAATCGTTGCGTCTGGGCCAACTTTCAGGGCATCCGGCGACTCAAGATCAGTGTCTGCGGCCAACCAAAGCGGGTAGTAGCTGGTCGACAGAACGGCCGGCCGATCGTCGAGCAGTTGGAGGCGTCGCCTTATGACGGCCTGGTCCCCAGAGGAGCAACCGAGCCACGATGCCACGTCGGCCGGGACCGGGCCGCGCTCGACGCCGAGAATGCGGCGAGACGGCACCCTGCCTTGCATATCCGCTTCCGCATCGAACACCGGTTTGCCTGAATTGCGGTGAACATCGTGTCGGGAGTTGGAGGAAATTCGGCGAACTGGAGGCTGTTCGCGCACAAAAGACCCATACCCTTTCCTCTTGACGACGATGCCCTCAAGCACCAGTTCGTCTAAGGCATCCCGGACAACCGTCCGGCTGATTCCGTAATCCTGCTCAAACTCCCGCTCACTAGGCAATTGGCTTCCTTGCTCACGCTCGCCCGAATTGATCTCGCTACGCAGCATGTCAGCCAGCTGGTCAGTTAGAGAGCGATCAGCCGAAGGATCCAGAGAAACGCGACTCATGATGCGCACAAACTCCTTAGGGTCCTAGCACTACAGGCCCAATCAGCGTATACCCGCTTAGCAGCCGAAGCCAGCTCAAGACCAGGCGCAACAGTCCGTGATCGACATGGGACAAGGGGGAGGCGACTCACTCACTCGCCCGGCGTCAGCTTGTCCGCCGACTCCCATCGGGCCTGCATCTCACCGTCTACCAAGACGAATCCCAGCCAGCCATCAGGTCCAGCCGCCCATGCCGCGATAGCGCCTTCCTGCGACCCGATTCGAACCGCACGAGGCGGAACGACGGCGCGGACGAGATCCGCGTACCGCACGTCCCGCGTCGCGGCGGCAGCCATGAGGGTCGCGGCCACCGTAAGCGCCTGAACGGCCGGAAGGTCTACCTCGGTCAACCACCGGCCGCTCTCAGCGTCAATAACGCCGTAGCCGACGTAAGGGCCCTTCGGTGACTGAACTCGGAAGCGTTCACGGAAGTCGAACATGTGTACGACTATACGGCGTTTCGCGATGCCGGGCCGATCAGGAGCTGGTCATCTTCGGTGCCTTGCGCAGTCTCAGCCGCCATCGTTCGCGAGCGTTCAGGGAGGTTCTATCCCCCACACCCGCGCAGCGTCCGGCTCACTAGAGCGGCCGACCGACAGTGGCTCCGTGTGCACTTTGACGCCGCCTGGCTTCCCGGTGTCGCAGCAGGAGATAGCGCCTTGTTCGCCAGCGGAGTTAGCGGTTCCGTCGGGACCATGCACGGTGGTTCTAGGCCTACGGCACCGATGTCATCAAAGGATGGATGATGGTTCCACACCGAAGACACTTCCCGCACGAGCGCCGGGCGTCGCTACTCCGAAACTGCCGGATAGATCAGTTCGACCAGCCGCCAAACACCACTGGACGGATTTTTCACGGACAGCTCATCGCATTCGGGCAATTTTTTTGCTCTTCCGTGGGCAACCGAGACGAGATCTCGAAAGTCATCGAAGTCGAGTTTTGTCTTGTCGTAATTCACCACATACTTACGCAAAGCCGCCTTGGCGTGCTCCGCATCCTCAATATGCCTCTTGACATCTTCAAAATGGAGAAGCAGATACAGCTCGAAACACGGCGAAGACACGGCCACCTTCACACCTTTTTGGCGACCTGCTATTAGCGCTTTAGGAACGTTAAATGAGTCAACATCACAGACGGTCCACACTTCATCGAAATCTTCTTTGTCGAGATGACGTAACTTTGCCGCCAGCTTGACGACATCCAGCGGCGAACCATCATCACTTTTGAATTTGACTTTCACAGCGGAATTCCTGACATCAAGAGCGAGCGCCTCAAGATAGTCCTTCTCGGTCTTCCGAGCTGCGCAGACGACAAGCACCCTCCGGGTAAACGATCTGCGATTGGTGGGGCGCCGCGATCCGCTACTGCCCTTTTTGAAAGTCAACCGATCCCCCTCAACCCAGCCCTTACTCGTCAGCCGTCATCGCGTAGCTGCGAGCAGCCGCCACCAGGCGTTCGTCATCCACAAAAGGAACCGCCCCAACGGCTCCCCCTAGATAGCGCCTTTCCCAGTTCAACCCGTCGCGTGGCCGGAAGTCCGTGAGAGAGAAGAGGCTGGACGCGCCCGTCTGGTGATCCTTCTCAACGAACCAAACCTCATCTCTGCGCAAAAGCTCTTCTCCACCATGCCGGCCCATGAGTGAAGTGTCATGCGTGCTAAGCACAAGTTGAGAACTGTTTACATTGATCGAAGGATCCTGAAATAGGCGGATCAGACGCGCAACCAGCAGTGGATGCAAACTTGTATCAATCTCATCCACCACAAGCGTAAAGCCACCCCGCAACGCTTCCAGAGTGATTCCGACAAGCTTGAACCAGGTCCGAGTTCCATGCGATTCATCCTCGAACCCAAAATCACTGTTTACTACACCAGCATGGGTGAACCGAAGTCGCTGCTCTATGTTGCCGTATTCGAGAAAATGCCGAAGGTCCTCTTCTTCGCCATCAAAGGTGAAGTCAATCTGCCTTCCATCCGGACTCACCATTCTCACTTTGGCAGGCGTCTTCCCTCCGATCTTAAAATCATGAACGGGCGCGGTCGTCTCAACGGCAGCAATTCCAAGGTCCGCGAACCTGAGGAGGCTGAGAACGTCTTCCGAGTCTCCCGAACGACGCAGCAGGCGACTAGTTAGGTCGTGCGCATACCTACTATCATCCTCAGGGTTCAGGAACCAGAGCTTCTCAGAGAACCATCGATATACCGGCGTGAAGGCATTATCTTTAGACCTTGCAGCCGTTGAGATAAAAAGCATGTTGGCTGGCGTTATCTCAGCAAGTAACTCACTCTTCGAGTTATTAGTTGTCACGCCGAAATTGATGCCGTCACCGTCGCGCTCAAATAGCCGCCGCGGCTGCTTCTTCGGGTAAGAGATGCACCATTCTTCCAGCACCTTCTCGTCATCAATTGTGAATCCATAGGCATATCGCACGCCATCCAACAGAAGTTCCACCTGGAACGACGAAGGTCTTTCAGGCGAAACCTCGTCTAGCATGAATGGGTACCTGGGAATCTTCTTACCCGGCCGCCAGTTGTTATTTTGTTCCAAAACGGCATCATGCATGAACCGCAGGGCAGCTAAGACCGTAGTCTTTCCTGCTGCGTTTGCTCCATACAATGCCGCCACAGACAGCGCAGATCGTTCGTCCTTGTTGTACGCGGGACGCAGGTCGAGCATCTGCTCATCCCGCAATGAGCGATGGTTCTCCACCCTGAAGCTAAGTAACATGCGGCCTCCCTCGGTCGCCAGCAGGGCCTTGTGAACAAGTGAATCGCAGATTGGCCCTGGTAGGTCCGAGAGTAGACGCTGTACCGGCCAGTAGGCTAGCTCTCGGGTCTCGATTTGGCTTCGATCATCCCGGGAGCGTGGTAGGCAGGTTGCGGGGCGGCCGTGGTGGCGCTAGGGCGAACTATCTCACCCCAGGATCAGTGGCCATCGCAGGGATCGAACATGTATTCGCCTACGCTGCTAGACGATCGATGTGGAACTAGTGCCGGCAGTCTCAAAGTTAGTCTCATTCGCGCACGTTCGAGGGCGTTCAGAGACGTTCTAAGACTCCCCGGTCACGTCTAATCGGCCCTCGTCGAACGGAGACGAACTCTCAATCGAGGGATTGGAAAGCGTGTTGGGGGCAACCCCTCACGAGTTCGAATCTCGTATCCTCCGCCACTCTTCAGAAGAGCCGGACGCACCTAGTGTCCGGCTCTTTCTGCGTCAGAGGAATGACGCCGCCCACGCCGCTCGTACCTCGCCGCTCCCCACCCCAGCTCCCACGGTGCTCCTCCGTCGCCCCGCCCGCTGCCTTGCCCGCAGCGTGCCCCCGCATGGCGATGACTGTCGTTCGTCGGCTGGGAAGTCGACGGCCGTGTCGTCGCCAGGATGGCAATCATCGTCCCAGAAGCCGACTTCTGGACCCCCGAGGAACTAGCCGAACCGCAGACCTACATCAGCCGCTTCTTCTTCGTAGAACACGGCAAGGACTACGGCCCAGACCTTCTTGACGCGGTGAGAGAACAGGCCCGCAGCGACCACAAAGATTGGGTTCGCCTGAACTGCTGGAGCACCTGCGCGCACGGGCTGACGAGCGCAACCAAGTAGCTGTGCGGCGGCGCGGCAGGGGCGACTGTTTCCCATCAAACATCAAGGATGTTGCGTCCAATCGCATCTGTACGGAATGGTCAGGTGCGGCGGGTTGTGGTTGAGCGGATGCGGCCGTCGGGCAGGGTGGCCTTGACTTGCCAGCCGCCGCCGGGGACTGGGCCGGCGGTCAGTTGGCCGCCTAGTGCCTGTACGCGTTCGCGGAGGCCGATCAGTCCGTGGCCGGTGCCGGACAGGCGTGGATGGTCGTGAGTCGCCTGGCCGTTCTCGACGGTGACGGTGAGGCTTCGGTCCGACCCGTTGACCAGGACACGGACGGCGGCTCCCGGTGCGTACCGGAGTGCGTTGGTCAAGCTCTCCTGGACGACCCGGAACGCGATGTGCGCGGTCGGAGCGGCGAGGCCGTCGCGGTCGCCTTCGAAGCGGCATGACACGTCCAGTCCGCCGCGGGCGGCCCGGGTCACGACCTCGTCGATCAGGGAGAGATCCGGGCCGCTGACCTCTGATCCGCCGAGGAGTTCGACGAGTCGCTGCAGGTCGTCGTGGCCCTGGCGCGCCGACTCCGCGATGCCGGCGAAGACCTGGTCGGCCTGGACCGGATCCTGGTCGACCAGTCGTTGTCCGGCGGCCGCCTGGATGACCATGACACTGATGGCGTGGCCGACGATGTCGTGCAGTTCGGCGGCGATCCGGCTCCGCTCGTGACGGACGGCGAGCTCAGTGAACAGCTCCCGCTCCTCTTCCAGTTCCTCGCTCCGACGGGCGAGCTGGTCGGCCGCCTCACGCCGGAGCCGCAGTACCGTGCCGGCGAGAAAGCTGGGGACGGTGAACATGATCAACGGTATGTCGCTGGTGGAGCGGAGGATCAGCTCGAGGATCAGCAGGTACGCCGCAAACCCGGCCGCAGCGCCCCAGGCGGCAGCCCCCGACCAGCCCAGCGCGGCCACCAGCGCCAGGACCGCCATGATCGCGAAGCAGATGTCGGGAAACCACCCATAGCCGTTGAGCAGCGTCGCCAGCAGCAGGAACCCGCCGCCCCCGAGAGCAACCGCTCGGGGATGGGTCCGCCAACACACCAGCGTCAGCCCACTCGCCAGCAGCAGCGCGGTGAAGACGTTGCCCAGGAACGTGGTGGGCCAGCCGTGGTACGCCGTCGAGCCCACGACCAGCACGACGGCCAGGAGCGCGATCCCCACCCGCTCGAGCCCGCGCACGACCCGCCTCCTCGGCTCAGCCGACGACCGGCAGCTGGGCGACGGCGCCGACTCGGCCCTTGACGACCTTCACCTCGACGGAGCCACCGAGCAGCTTGGCCCGCTCCTTGGCGCGGGCGACGGCGGCCTTCAGTTCGGAGCTGTGGCCGACCTGCCCGTTCACGCGGATCTCGAGCGCATCGGCGTCGACCCGCACAGTGACCTCGATCGGGGCGTCGGCCTGATCGGCCAGTGCGGTGATCAGGTGCTCGACGATCCGGTACGCCGACAGCTCCACCGTCGCCGGCAACGCCCGGGGATCGCCCGTCACGACCAGCCGCGAGTGGACGGTCCGCAGCCGCGCGAGCAGGGTGTCGAGGTGGGCGACCGTCGGAGCCGGCGCCAGTGCCACGTCATCACCGCGGAGCAGGCCGACGATATCCCGCATGTCGTCCAGAGTCTGGCGACTGCCGGATTCGATCGACTCCAGTACGGCTTTGGCCTGCGTCGGTGGGAGCCCGCCGGCCGACTCGGCCACTGTGGTCAACCCCGCGAGCCGTTCCTGCAGCATGCCGTCGAGCTGCTGGGACAGCCGGGCTCGGTCGTCGGCCACCTCGATCGCCGCCCGCTCGTCACGCAACTGCCGCAGTTCCTCCTCGCGGATCGCCAATTCCTGGTTCAGCGCGGTCCGGTGGCGGGCGGCCAGTCCGACGGCGAAGACGATCACGACGATCGGCAGGGCCAGCAGTGCGGCACCCGGCCCGATGGTCGCGTCGACCACCAGGACGAGCACGGTCATCACGACGCTCAGCCCGCAGACGATCCAGGCCGTCGCCCGCTCGGTGGCAAGTGCTCCGAGGAACGCCAGTACGAAGGCCAGTGGGAGCCCGGCGCCGCAGCGGGTCACCCAGCCGAACAGCACGACATGCAGCGCCATCGCCGCCACCGAGATGCTGGTGACGGCGATGAGACTCCGCCGCCACCAGAGCACCGGAAGCGTGGCGGCCGCGAACACCGGGATCATCCAGAGCGAGCGCGAACTCATGGTGTGAACCATCGACCCCTCCGCGATGGCTTCGTCGACCATGGCGCCGGTCGTCTGCGTGTTGAACCACATCAGTACGACGCCGAGCGCGGTGAGACCTCCCGCCAGGACCCAGTCGCGGGGCTTCACACCGCGGAAGATCTCACCCATCGCCGGCTCCTACCCGCAGCAAGTGCCGCTCAGGCGGCCAGGCGCTGGTCGACCGGCACGGTGCCCGTGGCGTGCTTGCTGACTCGATTCTGCACGAGAACACCGGCGCCGTAGAAGAGCGCGATACCCGGCAGGGCCACCGGCAGGGCGGACGCCACGGTGTCGATCGACGCGTCCCTGGCGAGCATGACCAGCTCCAGGACCACGATCGCGGCGAGCCCGAACAGACGGTTGCGCCAGGCCCCGCCGAACCGGCCGACGGCGTATGCCAGCGCGAACCCCAGCGGGAGGAGCACGCCGCACCGGGTGATCCAGCCGAAGGCGAGCACGTGGGCCACGGTCGCGACAGTGGTGATCCCGACGACCGCGAGGATGTTGCGCCGGCGCCACAGGATCGGCAGGGTGATGACCAGGAAGGTGGGCACCACGGCCCACGACGTGGTCGAGAGTGCGTGTGGCAGATCCTCGTCGGAGGCGGCGACGTTGCCGACCATCAGGAGGACTCCTGCCGCGGTCATCAGGCCGGCCAGCACGTAGTCGAGTGGGCGGATGCCCCGGAAGATGTCGTTCATCGGACTGTCCTTTCGCTGCGGGTCCCCCTGACCCGATGCAGCGACAGTAGGTTCGTGACCGTGCCGCCCACGTCTGGCGCAAGCACGATTGTCCGGCCCGCGCGTCCTCCGCAGGGATGACGCGGTCGCCGCAGGGATGAGGGCACAATCAGCGTGTGCCCGACAAGATCCGCGTGCTGGTGGCCGACGACCAGACCCTGGTGCGTACCGGTTTCCGGGTGATCCTGGAGGCCGAGGGCGACATCGAGGTCGTCGCCGAGGCCGACACCGGCACGGAAGCGATCCGGCAGGCCCAACTGGTCGAGCCGGACGTGATCCTGATGGACATCCGGATGCCCGAGCTCGACGGGCTGTCGGCCACCGAACAGATCCGCCGGCATCCGAACCCGCCGACGATCATCGTGCTCACCACCTTCGACCAGAACGAGTACGTCTACCGCGCGCTGCGAGCCGGCGCGGCCGGTTTCCTGCTCAAGGACTCCCCCTCGAGCCGGCTGATCGCGGCCGTCCGGGCAGCGGCCACCGGCGACTCGCTGATCGAGCCGGCGATCACCCGCCGACTGGTCGAGCGCTTTGCCGAGCCGGTACAGCCGCAGGGACTGCCACCCGAACTGGCCGCACTGACCGACCGCGAACTCGACGTACTCCGGTTGCTCGCCCGCGGTCTGTCCAACGCGGAGATCGCGGCGGAACTGGTGGTGGCCGAGACGACGGTGAAGACACACGTCGCCCGGGTCCTCACCAAACTTGGCGTCCGCGACCGTGTGCAGGCCGTCGTCGCCGCCTACGAAACCGGCTTCGCGAATCGATCCTGACCCGCGCCACGCTGGACCTTGGTGACGTCTGCTGAGCGACGGCGGGGTCGGCTACTTGAGGGTTGCTATTACTCGCATGGAGCCGCTGGTAACGCGGATGCGGCGGTCGCGGAGCAGGCGGGTTCGTTCGAAAGGCGGGATCAGGCGAGACGCCGGGTGGAGGAGTTCACGGACCCGGGACGTGACGAACGGGAGGGCGTAGTACTGGTAGGCGCTGTCGATCGCGGTGACCTGGAAGTTGGTTCGATGGAGTAGTTCGGTGATTGTTTTGTGGTCGTAGTAGCTGACGTGTTCGGGGATTTTGAAGGAGACCCAGCGGGAGCCGGAGATGCGGGACAGGAGGCTGCCGATGTTGGGGGTGACCATTACGACCAGGCCGCCGGGGTTGAGCAAGCCGCTTGCGGTGCGGAGGAAGGCTGCCGGGTCTGTGACGTGTTCGATGAGGTGGGAGGCGAAAATTACGTCGTACTTCTCGGCCTGGATCTCGGGGATCTCTTCGACGAGGCCGCAGTACACGCGACCGGGGTAGCGCTCGTCGGCGAACTTGACTGCTGAGGGGGACAGGTCCACGCCGTATGCGTCGTAGCCGGCGTCCAGGGCGGCCTTCAGGAAATAGCCGTAGCCGCAGCCGACCTCGAGGATGCGGCCGGTTGGGAGAAATTCGGCGATCCGGCGGACGTCCTCACGGAAAGTGGCCAGGTACTCGGCTTCCTGGTCCTCGTACTGCGAGTAGCCGGAACCCTCGCCGCCGAAGTACGACTCTTCCTCGTACAGGGCACGCAGCGTCTCCGGCGTGGGCGTGGGCACCAATTGCACCAGTCCACAGCCCGGGCACTCCTCGATGCCGTAGCCGTCCTTCGCGCCACGCGGCCGGAAAGGGCCGCCGGTTCCGCACAGGATGCAGACGACGTCGGCAGATGCATCGGTCATTGATCAATCCCCGCCTCTGATCGCGCTGAATTAGCGCGGAGACCAGGACGGTACCGCGTCCGAGGTCCCCCGCGCCGGTCCCGGAGCTGACCGGCCAGGCCGGCGGTCGCAAGCGGTGTCTCAAAACGAGACCTACGGTGATCGGACGGCTACCTACGCTCTCAATATCGGGACTTCACCCCTGAAGGAGCGGCCATGACGACCATCGACGCCGAGATTCAAAGCGCTCAGCACGCTACTGAGGTTGAGGTTCCAGCGGTGACCGGGGATCCGGCTCTGATCGGCCTGCCGAGCTTCATCGTGGGGTCGGTTGCGCTCGGGCTTGTCCTGGTCGGGTATGTCTCCGCGGCGGGGGTCGGGGCGTCCCTGCCGATCATCGTCGCGGCGACGGCACTCGGGCTGACGATCGCGGCCGTTTGGGCGGCGGCTGTTGGGCAGAGTGCGGTGGCGGGGGTGTTCGGGATCTTCGCCGGGTTCTGGTTGAGTTACGCGACGCTCGTGCTGGGCTTGACGCATAACTGGTTCGCCATCGCCGCTGGCGACGCCCTTCACACGCAGGGTTTGTTCGTCATCTCGTGGCTCGTGGTGATCGGCATGCTGACGCTGGCGACCCTGCGGCTGCCGGCCGTCTACACCGTGCTCTTCGCGCTGATCGAAATAGCCTTGGTGCTGGTTCTGATCGGCACGCTCCAGCAGTCTGCCGGCACGTTGAAGGTCGGCGGGGTTGTGGTGTTCGTCTTCGCGGCGGTGGGCGTCTACCTGTTCTTCAACTCGGCTTCCCAAGCAACTGGCGGGAAGGCCCTGCCGCTAGGAAACCCGCTCGTCCGCAGCTGAGCTATCGGACTTCCGTCGACGTTTCGCGCCGGTCAGTGTGTGTCGCTGGACAATCCGAGACGGGCGCGGATCAGCTGAGCGTCGGCGCCACCGCAGTTGGGAGCCGCCGTTATGTCCGCCCGGTCCGTGAGGCGACTCATCGTGTCGAACCATGCAATGAGTGAAGCTGTGCAGGTCGAGAGGCTGGCTGTGTTTTTCACAACCGAGGCCGGCCAGAGGGTCTTGTCGAGGGTGTCCAGGAAGTGACGGTCGGCCGTTCGAGCTAGTGCGGCATCCGCACGCAAGGTCTTCATCGAGGCACTGGAATCCACATCGTCGCCCAACTTCTCGGAGGCCCTGTTCCTCGGGGCGACGGCTGTCAGATAGACCTCTGCCGCCTGAGCGATCGTTAGCGGAGTCGGCTTTGGTGGCGTCGGTTTCGGTGTGGGTGTTGGTTTTGGCGACGCCGCCGGACTCGTCGTGGCCGGCTGTGGGGCAGCCACGGGCGCTTCCTTGGCGCCGCATCCCCCCAAGATGAGCACAGCCGTCAGCGCTGAAGCGATAGCTCGGTTCACGATCGTTCCCCCGTTTTTCAGTTTGATCACTCAACGTAGCCCTGACTTGATGCTGATAGCGAGGCCGGACCGGCTCGGGCTCCGGGCAGAACGCCGGAATGGACGGAGAGGACAGCTTGAGGATGTGCAGGAGTACGCGAGTGGGTTCTCGGTGGGAGTGGAGTTACGTCCGGTCACAGAGGGAGAACGACCTCGGGACGCTGGAGTGCTGATGGGCGTGCTCCAAGAGGAGTGGCGGCGCACGCAGAGTTAGGAGCAAAGCAAAAGGCAAGGAGAAAGGATCTCCCTGCCGTGTCTAAGTTATAACGCACAGGGGGACTTGCCGCAAGGCCCCGGTGATGGTCCACACTCGCTGCCTGTAGCCGAGCTGGGGAGTTGTGGATGCGGGTTTTGTTGTCGACGTACGGGTCTCGCGGGGACGTCGAACCGATGGTGGGGCTGGCGCTGGAGTTGCAGGCGCGGGGTGCGGAGGTGCGGGTTTGCGCGCCGCCGGACTTCGAGGAGTTGCTGGCCGGATTCGGCCTGCCCATCGTGCCGATCTGGCGGTCGGCGCAGGGGCTGACCAAGTCGAGGCCGGCGGCGTCGTCCATTCCGGAGCGTGCGGCAGAGATCATTGCTGCTGAGTTCGAGGTGCTCACGAAAGCAGCGCGTGGGTGTGACGTGGTAGTTGCCACAGGCATGCTTCCGGCCGCGGCGGGTGCACTGTCGGTGGCTGAGCTGCTGGGGATCCGCGCTGTCTCGGTGACCTTCCAGCAGCTCACTCTGCCATCGCCGACGCGTCGGCCGATGGAACTGCCGGGGCGGCCTCTGCCGGCCGGTGTCACCGACAATCAGATGCTCTGGAAGCTGGATGCCGAGAGCAACAATGCGCTGTTCGGCGAGGCGCTCAACAGCAGCCGGACGAAATACGGGCTGCCGCGGGTCGATGACGTTCGCGCATACGTAGTCGGCGATCAGCCATGGCTGGCGACCGACCCGACGCTGGATCCGTGGCAAGGCCCCCAATCAATCATCCAAACAGGCGCCTGGATTCTGCCGGACGAGCGCCCGCTGCCTGACGACCTCAAAGAGTTTCTCGACAAGGGCGAGCCGCCGGTGTTCGTCGGCTTCGGCAGCATGCCCATGCACTCCTCGACAAACGCCGCCACCACAGCAATCGAGGCAGTACGCGCGCAAGGCAGCCGACTGATCCTCAAGCGCGGCTGGGCCGAGCTCGAGCTGATCGACGACCAGGACGACTGCTTCGTCGTCGACGAGATCAACCAACAAGCGCTCTTTCCACAAACAGCCGCCATCGTGCATCACGGCGGCGCCGGTACGACGATGACCGCTACCAGGGCCGGTACGCCGCAAGTCGTCGTCCCCCAGCTCGCAGACCAGCCGTACTGGGCCGGACGCGTCGCCGAACTCGGCATCGGTGTCGCGCACGACGGTCCGACCTTCACCACCGAGTCCCTGTCGACCGCCCTCAAGGCAGCACTACAACGAAAAGCAGAAGCACAAGCGATAGCAGCCAAGATCCGCACCGACGGAACAGCAGTCGCCGCAGAGCTGCTGCTGCGAGATGGGAGCCGCTGACGTGAACCCGTTGAAAACAAGTGCTTTCGACCTCCCCGACAACCTCAGCGCCAAAGCAAACCCGGCCCTGATCGCCAAGGACGAAGACCACTTCGCCGCGATCGCCGACAGCCTGCAGCAGACGATCGCCGAACTCACCGAACGACTCGACGAGACCCGCAAGGCCCCCGGCGGCGAGGGCCAGGAGGCACTCGACCGCGACCTCGAGGTCCACCGGCTGACCGCACGGCTCCGCACACTCAAAAGATTCGGCCTCGACCTGACCCTCGGCCACATGGTCACCACCGACGACGAGGTCGTGTACGTCGGACGCCTGGGCCTCACCGACCGCGACGGCCGCCGCCTCCTCATCGACTGGCGATCCCCCGCAGCCGAACCGTTCTTCGGCGCGACGCACGCCAACCCGATGGGCCTGTCGAACCGCCGCCGCTATCGCTGGACCCGCGGCCGCATCACCGACTACTGGGACGAGGTCTTCACCGCCGAAGGTTTCGAGGGCCACGCCGCAGCACTCGACGACCAGTCCGCGTTCATCGCCAGCCTCGGCAGCAACCGCTCGGCCCGGATGCGGGACGTCCTCGGCACCATCCAGTCCGACCAGGACGCGATCATCCGCGCCGGCTCCCGCGGCGCGCTGGTCGTCGACGGCGGCCCCGGTACCGGCAAGACCGTCGTCGCGCTGCACCGCACGGCGTACCTCCTGTACTCCGATCCGCGCCTGGACCACAGTCACGGCGGCGTACTGTTCGTCGGCCCCCACCAGCCCTACCTGGCCTATGTCTCGGACGTACTCCCCAGCCTCGGCGAGGAAGGCGTGCAGACCTGCACCCTGCGAGACCTACTCCCCGAGGGAAACAATGCCCCGGACGAGCAAGACCCGAAAATCGCGCAACTCAAGGTGACCGCCGACATGGTGAAGGCGATCGAACCGGCCGTCCGGCTGTACGAAGAGGCACCCACCAAGCGGATGACGGTCGAGACGCACTGGACCGACATCGCGCTCACACCCGCAGACTGGGCCGAGGCGTTCGGATCGGCCGACCCCGGTACGCCGCACAACGAGGCGCGCGACCAGGTGTGGGAGGAGCTGCTCACGATCCTGCTGGACAAGCACGTCGAGGAGTACGAGGACGAAGACCTCTCGAACGAGCTGATCCGCCGATCCCTCGAGCAGAACGAGGATCTCAGAGACGAGTTCGACAAAGCCTGGCCGCTGATCGAGCCGACCGACCTCGTCGGCGACCTCTGGTCCGTCCCCGCCTACCTCCGCATGTGCGCCCCTTGGCTCAGCCCGGAGGAGGTCAAAGTACTCCAGCGCAAGGCCCCCCAGGCGTGGACCTCGGCAGATCTACCACTCCTGGACGCAGCCCGGCAGCGACTCGGCGACCCCGAGGCCTCCAGGAGAAAGCGTCGCCAGAAGGCCGCCGCCGCGGTCGAACGCGAGCGGATGAAGGATGTCATCGACCACATCATCGAGGCCGACGACGACAACGAGGGCTGGATCCCGATGCTGCGCGGCGCCGACATCCAGGAGGCGCTCGTCGACACGGGCGGCCTGCCCACGGCGGACCCGGACTTTCTCAAAGGCCCGTTCGCGCACATCGTCGTCGACGAGGCGCAGGAACTGACCGACGCGGAATGGCAGATGTTGCTGCTCCGCTGTCCGTCCCGGAGCTTCACCATCGTCGGCGATCGCGCGCAGGCAAGACATGGATTCACGGAGTCGTGGGAAGAGCGGCTCGAGCGAGTCGGGCTGGATCGGGTCAACCTCGCATCCCTGAGCATCAACTATCGGACGCCGGCAGAGGTGATGACGGAGGCCGAACCAGTCATCCGCAAAGCGCTGCCGGATGCCAACGTGCCGACCTCGATCCGCAGCAGCGGAGTTCCGGTCAGATACGGGGAGGCGGCCGAGCTGCACCAGATCGTGGACGGCTGGCTCGCCGAACATGACGAGGGGATCGCGGGTGTGATCGGCGATCCGGCGTACCGGCCGGCTACTCCGCGGGTACGGTCGCTCACACCCGAGTTGTCCAAGGGGCTCGAGTTCGATCTCGTCGTACTGATCGACCCGGAGTCGTTCGGCGAGGGCATCGAGGGGGCCGTCGATCGGTACGTCGCGATGACCCGGGCGACGCAACAACTCGTAATCCTCAGTGTGCCCCTTGTCACACTCGATGAAATGGATTAGTTTCAGCCTGGAAGTAATTCCGTCCAGGCATGTCCAGGTGGTCAGTCTCGCCGGCGCGTGCCGCAGTACCGGCAAGGAGACAACATGGCCAGTACGACGCCGCCCACGGCGGCACCCGCTCGTCGTACCCGGGGCAGGGCGCGTGACGACACGCGCCTCGCCCTGCTCTTCATCCTCCCCGCGACCATCGGCTTCGGAGTCTTCCTGGTCTGGCCGACCCTGCGCGGGATCTATCTGAGCTTCACCAAGTTCAACCTGCTCACGCCGCCGCAGTTCAACGGCCTGGACAACTACATCCGGATGGTCCAGGACCCGGTGTTCTGGAACGCGTTGAAGGTGACGCTGTACTACGTAGTCCTCAACATCGGCATCCAGACGGTACTGGCCCTCGTGATCGCCGTGATGATGCAGCGGCTGACCCAGAAGACCTGGCTGCGCGGGATCGTACTGACGCCGTACCTGGTCTCGAACGTGGTCGCCGCGATGGTCTTCCTCTGGATCCTCGACTACCAGCTCGGAATCGGGAACAAGCTGCTCGGCGCGATCGGGATCGACCAGATCGCGTTCCTGTCCTCGGACACCTGGGTGATCCCGACGATCGCGCTGATCAACGTCTGGCGGCACCTCGGCTACACCGCGCTGCTGATCTTCGCCGGGCTGCAGACCATCCCGAACACGGTCTACGAGGCCGGCAAGATCGACGGCGCGAGCGAGATCCGGATGTTCCGGCACCTCACCGTGCCGTTGCTGCGGCCGATCCTGTCGCTGGTCCTGATCATCACCGTGATCGGCTCGTTCCAGGTCTTCGACACCGTCGCGGTCACCACCCGCGGTGGACCCGTCGACTCGTCGCGGGTGCTGCAGTTCTACATCTACGACGTCGCGTTCGGCCGGTTCCAGTTCGGCTACGCGTCGGCGATGTCGGTCGCGCTGCTGCTCGTGCTGATGGTGATCACCTTCGTCCAGTACCGGTTGACCCGGGCCGACTCGTCCGACCTGGCCTGAGGAGCGAGCATGAGCATCATTCTCGACAGCACGCCGGCCATCGCGACACCGGCCGACGACGTACCGCCCGAACCACAACGCCGATTCGGTATCGGCCGCGGCCTGGCCTGGGCCTTCATGATCCTGGTGATCCTGGTCAGCCTCTTCCCCTTCTACTGGATGCTCCGGACCGCTCTGTCCAGCAACAACGCCCTGTACGCCGGGGGCGACAGCCTGCTCCCCGTCCAACCGTCCGCCGGTGGATTCGAGCGCGTCTTCGGCCTGCAGACCGGGCAGGCGGCGATCGACGCGGGCGGCGCCGGTCAGGAGATCCACTTCTGGCGATACCTGTTCAACTCGGTAGTCGTCTCCACCCTGATCACGGCCGGTCAGGTGTTCTTCTCCGCGATGGCGGCGTACGCCTTCGCCCGGTTGCAGTGGAAGCACCGCGAGCGGGTGTTCGCGTTCTTCCTGGCCGGCCTGATGATCCCGTCGATCTTCACGCTGCTGCCCAACTTCGTGCTGATCAAGCAGCTTGGCCTGGTGGACACGCTGCTCGGGATCGCGTTGCCGACCATGTTCATGACGCCGTTCGCGGTGTTCTTCCTGCGCCAGTTCTTCCTCGGCATCTCCCGCGAGGTGGAGGAGGCGGCGCTGATCGACGGCGCCTCCAAGACCAGGGTGTTCTTCACGCTGATCCTGCCGATGTCGGTCGCGCCGATCACGACGCTGGCGATCCTGACCTACATCGCGTCCTGGAACGAGTACTTCTGGGCGCTGCTGGTCAGCTACACCGACAAGTCCCGGGTACTGACCGTGGCACTCGGCGTCTTCAAGTCGCAGACCCCGCAGACCGGGCCGGACTGGTCCGGGCTGATGGCGGCCACGCTGGTCGCGGCTCTTCCGATGCTCTTGCTGTTCATGGTCTTCGCCAAGCGCATCGTCAACTCCATCGGCTTCAGCGGGATCAAGTGAGGACGCCATGACGACTATCAGGCAACGGATCCGGGCAGCGGCCGTCGGCGTCATCGTGGCTGCGAGCACGCTGACGGCGTGCAGCGGCGGTGGGGGCTCCAGTACGAACGGCACCATCGAGTACTGGCTGTGGGATTCGGCGCAGCAGCCGGGGTACCAGAAATGCGCCGATGCTTTTCATGAGCAGAATCCGGACTTGAAGATCCACATCTCGCAGTACGGATGGGACACCTACTGGTCGAAGCTGACCGCGGGGTTCATCGCCGACACCGCGCCGGACGTCTTCACCGATCATCTGTCCAAGTTCGCGCAGTTCGTTGATTTGAAGGTACTTCGGCCGCTCGACGACCTTGCGCCGACTGCTGACATCCAGGACGGCGACTACCAGGAAGGCCTGGCGCAGCTGTGGAAAGGCCAGGACGGTAAGCGTTATGGCGCCCCGAAGGACTGGGACACGATCGCCATCTTCTACGACGCCAATGTTTTGAAAGCCGCTGGTGTGGACCCGTCCGAGCTGCAGAATCTCAGCTGGAACCCGACTGACGGCGGTACGTTCGAGAAGCTGGTCGCCCATCTGACCATTGACGTAAACGGCAAGCGCGGTGACGAGCCGGGCTTCGACAAGGAGCACGTCAAGATGCACGGGCTGTCCGCGGAGGGCTCGGGCGGTGGCGGTTGGGGGCAGACCCAGTGGTCCGCGTTCGCCGGCAGCGCCGGGTGGCAGGCGACGGACAAGAACCCGTGGGGCACGAAATTCAACCTCGACCAGCCGTCGCTGCAGGACACACTGAGCTGGTACTTCGGGTTGGTGAACAAGGGCTACATGCCCAGCTACGCCGAGATCGGTGGTACCAACTCCCTCGGCACCGACAAGCAGATCCAGTCCGGTACCGCCGCGATGGGGCTCAGCGGGTCGTGGATGATCTCCACCTTCACGAAGCTGACCGACGCCAAGGGCAAGAAACTCGACATCGGGTTGGCGCCGACGCCGATCGGCCCGAGCGGCAAGCGGGCGTCGATGTTCAACGGCCTGGCCGACTCGGTCACCACCTTGTCGAAGCAACCCGAGAACGCGGCCAAATGGGTGAAGTTCCTGTCCGGCGAGGAGTGCCAGAACATCATCGGTCAGTCCGGCGTGGTGTTCCCGGCTCGGCCGGCCGGCACGGATCTCGCGATCAACTACAACAAGACCGAACGCAAGCTCGACGTCACGCCGTTCACTCAGCAGGTGAAGGACAAGACGACGTTCCTCTTCCCGGTGACCACCAACGCCGCCGACATCACGGCGCTGATGGCACCACGACTGGACGCCGTCTACATCGGCAGCTCACCGGTCTCGTCGCTCACCAAACTCAACAACCAGCTCGACAAACTCTTCGAGGTCGCTTCGTAGTCAGGCGGCGGCTCTGCCCCGTCGCCTGCCGACGGGGTGGGGCTGTTGGCTGTCGTTGAGCTGCCGCGTTCGGTGGTTGTACCAGGCGTACGCGATCAGCGCGCAGGTGATGCCGTTGAGGAAGGCAGCGGCGATGTCGGTCGGGTGGTGCATGCCCCGGTAGAGGCGGGCGTAAGCGACCAGCAGAGGCATGCACAGGCAGACGATGATCGTCAGGGTGCGGAGCCACGAGCGGTGGATGGCCAGGGCCAGGAGTGCGAACGACAGGTACAGGCCGGTGGAGGCGCCGGTATGGCCGCTGGGGTAGCTGCCCGTCGGGGGTGAGGGGTCGAGTTTTTCGACCTCGGGACGTTGCCGGCCCACGGTCTGGGAGGCGATCAGGAAGATCAGGCCCTGCATCGCGATCGCCAGCACCGGTACTGCGGCCAGCCGCCAGTTGCGGGTGCGCCAGAGCAGGATGGCGGCGACGATGATGCAGACGCCGATCACGGACTCGGTGTTGCCGATGTGCGACCAGATCAGGGTGATCGTGTTCCAGGTACTGCTCCGGTCCGCAGCGAGATCCTTGTTGACTGCCTCCTCGGAGTGGGACAGCCCGTCGAGCGGTCCCTTCAAAGCGAACCCGAAGCCGACGATCACGCCGCCCAGCGCTACGCAGGGTGCGACGGCCCGGGTGAGGAGGTCGCTGCCGTCTTGCCGATGAAACCGATCCATGATGAGTACACGATCCCTACGCCGAGGATGAATCCCGCGACCACGTCGGACGGGAAATGTGCGCCGATGAAGATTCGGTCGAGCCCGACGGCAACCACCACCAGGGCGGCCACCGCGATCCCGATCCGCCGGCCGGCAACCGACAGCAACGGCCACAACAGGAACACCATGACGCTGGCCGCCAAGGTGATGTTGAGTGCGTGACCTGAAGGAAACGAGTACCCCTGGACATGCGGCACCGAATCGTCGACGATCGGCCGCTCCCGCTGGACGACGAGCTTCGACCCCGCACCGATCGCCCAGCCGACCATCATCGTGACACCCGCCCACAGCGCCCGGCCCTTCAACTTCTTCGCCCGCCACGCCCAGATCACGACGCCGAGCGAGACGGCATAGACGCAGACCGGCTGGCTGATCGCCTGCACGACCTCCAGGGCCGTCACCAGTCCATGCCGCACGGAGAAGCTGGTCGCGCGGGCGATCGCCGAGTTGTCCACATCGATCAACGGATCGAACTGCTGCCGCACCGCGAACCCGAGCACCAGCACCGGCAGCGCGAACGCACCCATCGCGACGACCCCACGCAGCAGCCGCCACCCACGCGTCCGCACCACCACACCAGCCGTCGTCATCAAGCCCCAGTGCCCGCGCCCCCGCGCTCGAAACGCTCTACGGCTGGCTGGCCGTTGCGAGTGCCTGCTTCGGGACTGCGGCGCGCATCAGCGAGGTGTCGATCGGTACGACGAGTTCGCCGCGACTCACCCATTCGGCGATGTTGGCCACCATCGCGCCGACGGCCTGTTGGGATTGCGGCGATGGGGTGGGGACCGACCAGTTGGACGGGCAGCGGGCGACCAGGAAGCAGCCGTACGCAAAGGTCGAGCCGTTGAGGACCCGCGCCCCGGACGGTGCCGTGTAGGTCGTCACGTGCATCGGCGCCGGCTGGCCGCTCGTTCGGCAGGCGCCGGTGGCGGACGCGATGGTCGTCTGCCCCGGCTGTTGGTAGAGGCCCGGCTGGACGTAGTCGACCTCGCCCGCGATGAATCCGGGTAGTTCCGTGCCCTGCTCGACTCCATCGAAGAGCCAACCGTCCCCGGTCGTCAGGGTGTTGCCGACGACCGCGCAGATGTACTCCGCACCGAGCAGCGGCTGTGACGCATAGCCATCACCGAGGTACCTCCAGGTGCTGGATGTATAGCCAGCTGTATAGAGATCGATGTCCCAGGCCCGCCTGCTGTCATCGGTGTAGGTGATTCGCCGGTACGCCGTATTGGCCCCCAGGTTGGCCACATTGACCCCGTGGCCGTTGTCCGTACCGCCCGTGACCGGATCCGGCTGGACGACAGTCGGCACGCCGTCCTGCCGCCAGATCTCCCTCGCTCCCAGGCCTTGGTAGTAGCCCATCCGGTACGCGACGATGCTCACCGGATCACCCGAAGTCATCTTCAGGCCGACGATGTCTCCGCAGGTGGCGGACGTCTGGGTGAGGTAGGCGGCCAGCGCACCGTTCATCGCGGGCGGGATCACCCAGTCCGCGGTCCCGGTCTTCGCATTCTCGGTGGCGGTGGTTGGCCAGCTCGCCGGACATCCTGCCCGTGCGCCGGGCATCGATCCGGGCGGGATGGCGGGCATCGCGGCGGGCGGAGCGATCAGGGCGAGGGTCGTGGTTCCGCTCATCAAGGTCGTGCCGGTCGAGGTCGATGCGGACATCGCCAGGGTGAGAATTCCGCCGTACTTCGACAGTACGAGCCCGTTGACCGGGATCGACAAGCGGGCACCTGCTTGGACGGAGAGGGACGTCCGTGGCTTCCAGGTCGCATAGCCGCCCGAGGTGGCCAGCGTTCCGTTGATGCTCGTGACAGCGCCCGATGCCCCGGCCGGCAACTGCATCCGCACCGAGCCCAGTACGCCGGCTCGCCCCACCGTGCCCGTGTAGGTGAGCGTCGTCGTCTGGCCTGGTACAGGATTTGAGGCGATGATCCGTACCGCTGCCGGCGGAATGCTTGCCTGCAGCCCCAATATGCCGGTACCTGTGGACAGTACCGCCCCGGTTGTCCCGGTCGCCTTGAAAACAAGGCTCCACGAGCCGCCCCTCGGCAAGTGCACGCCGTACAGCGGGATGGCGAGCCGCGCGCCGACGCCGACAGTGATCGGCTTGACCGGACGCCAGCGAAGTACTCCGGGTGACGCCGTCGTCACGGTGCCGTTCACGGAGGTGATCCTGCCTGTCGATCCGGGAGGCACCGCCATCACGATGTCCCGCAGCACGCCTGCACGCGTGACCGTTCCCCGGTAGGTCAGGGTCGTCGCGGACGCGGTGATGGTGACGTTGGCGCTCACCGCGGCAACTGCGGTCAGTAGCGAACTCGTCACCGACAAGATGACAGCAGGAAACAACACCCTCCGGACCATGGTTCCCCCCTGGACCCCACTCCCCTTCTTTCGAGGTTAAGCACGTTGGGCCGTTCCGGAGCCGCGAGAGGTCAGTCCGTGACCCAATTGATCCCGGAACCCACTCTGCCGGCGGCGAGCCCCGGGAAATGCGCGCCCACCCCCGGCGTACTCCGCAGCCGCTCCCAGAGCCCGTCCCGACTGCGTTGAGCAGCAGCGGCGTCAACGTCACCGTAGGAATGCCAACCCGGCTCGGACAACTGGATCGGACAGGTGATCGCGTCCCCCAGCAGCAGCAGAGATTCGTTGCCTGAGGCAATCTCCAGGCACAGGTGACCCGGCGTGTGCCCAGGAGTCAGTACGACGCTGACGCCGCCGGCGATCGCGGTGTCGTGCGTCAGCGGATGCTGCCGATCGGCATGCGCCAGTAACCCATCCCGAATATGCGCCCGAATATCACCCGGCCCGTTGACGAAGTAGTCCCAGTCCGCCGCCCCGTACCAGATCACCGCATTCGGAAAGACCGGCTCAGCCGCCAGGTCGAAAAGCCACCCCACGTGATCGGTATGAAAGTGCGTGATCACCACATCGGTGATGTCGCCGGCCGCCACCCCCAACGCCCCCAGCCCGACAAACAGCTGCCCGCCGACCAACCGCATCCCCTCCGGCAACTCATCCTGATCGGGCCCCAACCCCGCATCCACCAGGATCGTCCGCTCCCCCGCCCGAATCAGAAAGCATCCGATCGGCAACCACGCAAACCCATCCCGCGCAAAGAACTCCGGCCGCGCCACCCCGTCCCCGAAGTAGGTCGGATGCACGACGAACGTCCCATCGCTGATTGCGTCGACCCGAATCTCACCGATCTGCATGAAAGCCCTTCCCGAAGAACTCAGGCGTATATGTCCGTGACAGTCACGAGCACGACATCCGCACGCTCGGACTCGGCCGTCCGGAGCGCGTCGGTGAACCCCGCACCACTGAAGCAGGCCAGCACACAACGGCCTGTGTCCACCCCTCGCGCACCGAGAACGTCACGGGCGCGGGCCAGACGATCAAGGTGGTCGACGCCCATCTTCCTGCCCCACTTGGCCTCGCCGAGCAGGGCGACTCTCGCTTCACCACGTCCGCCCTCGGTCACGGCGACATCGATCTCGGTCTGCCGGCGCGTGGCCGGATCGGAGACCACACCGCGGCCTACTTTGCCGAGCGGCGCATCGATCAGCGCCGCGCCAGGACCAAGCATGAACTCGCGACAGATCGCCTCGAAGTGTGGGCCGGCGACCTGGGAAGAGAACCGCTCGGCCGACTGCGCCCACACCTCGCGTCCCTGCCCGGACTCCAGTCGCGCCCAGGCCGGACGCATCACCGCTTCATAGAAGTTGATCAGTGGCTCGGTGATCCGGTACTGAGCCCGCCCCGATCGGAACAGGTCCTCCTCGTGTTCGAGCAGGTGGCTGTCCTCGAGCACATTGAGCGGGTGGGAGATGTCGACGGCCTTCCGGCCGATATAGTTGGCGATGCCACCTCGGGTCGAATTACCGCCGGCGACAGCCGCGAGAACCGAGTGATACAAGGCGGTGTCCCGGACATCCATCTCCTCGGCCAGCAGATAGCGTGCCTCACGGAAGAGCGGGCTCAATGGCGACAACACCGTGCGGGTGATCCAGTCGTCGAACTCGTCGAGGCTCCCCGGGGCATCCTCGGCAAGGAACTGGCGCCGGTACGCCGGCGTGCCGCCGAGCACGGCATGCAACCTGGCCGCCAGCGCGGGATCGTCCTGGACGCCCCAGAAACGGGCCGACGCGCGATAGTCGAAGGGCCGCACGACCAACTCCAGCTGGGCCCGTCCACGAAGTGGCGCAGTACTGGCCAGCAGCCCGCCCATCACCGACATCGCTGATCCGCAGAGCAGTAACCGCATGGAGCTTTCCTCGCGCTGGTACCGGTCGACCTCGCGCTGGACGATCGACGGCAACTCCGGTGCCGTCTTCGCCAGATAAGGAAATTCGTCGATCACCGCCAGCAGCGGCCGGCCCGGCGTCGCCAGGCTGAACAGGTAGCTGATCGCGTCATCCCAGTTGGCGAAGGAGAACGGCGAGGGCGACCTCGCGTGGGCAGCCAGCGCCGCACCGAACTGGCGAAGGGATTCGCCAGTGGTCCCGGCTGTGGCAGCGAAGTAGAACCCAGCCTGCTGTTCGACGAGAGCGCGTAGTAGGTACGTCTTGCCCATCCGCCGACGGCCGCTGACCACACCGAGCATGGCGTGTGGCAGCGGCCGGGTGGCGAATGCGGCCAGTCCCGCCCACTCGGCGTCCCGGCCGAAGACGTGGGCAGGCTTGGCGATGGACTCGGCCACACAGCCTCCTGCGTTTCCTAGGACTACACTTTTAAGAAGTGTACCCCTAGCAATTGCGCCTCAGTCGAGCAGCGGGAGGATGCCCTGGGATTCACCGGGAGTGATGGTGATGGGGGCCTTGGCAGAGCTTCAGGCAGTTGATTCTGAGTTGGGCGCCCAGGGCTGTGGCGGCGCCGGCGGTCAGCACTTCCTTGCGGATCAGGGCCAGTTCGCGACGGAAGGCGTCGTGGACCTTCAGGAGTAGCTCGCCGACCGAGCCGGTACGTCCGCCAGGCGGGCCGGTTGTCGCGCTGACGAGGGCCACGACCGGGATGGTGCGGGTGGTGTCGACTGGTACTTGGCCCACCCGGGATCCGCCTCGGCCAGTCGGGCGAAGGTTTGGTCGCGCTCGGCGTCTCGTAGTACGAGAGCTTCGGCCGGGTAGGTGAAGAGCCCGGTCTCGACCGTGCAGGCGGGATTGGCGAGCAGGTTGTGATACCAACCGGGCTGCTTGGGCCCGCCACCGGCGGAGCCGACTACGAGGACGCGGTCGGAGATATCGGGGTAATACCCAAGAATCACCGTCCGGGACTTGCCGGTGCGAGCACCAGTGGTTGTCAGAAGCAACAATCGCGCCCCTTCGAACGGACCACCGACCCGCGCGGCGAGGCCGAGCGTGCTCGGCCTCGGCCACAGCCGATCAGTACGGGATGGCCCTGCAGTCGGCGGGATGTCAACCTTGTCCGTCCCGATACCTCCCCGCAGCAATCGACTGAGCGACAGCCTGCATCGCATCGGCGCGCTTGCCTGTGTCTTCGATCTTCATCAGCAACCGCTCTGCGGCCAGAATCTTCGAGAACTCGAGCGGCTGATGGAAGTACTCCTTCAGCTGCACACCAGTGGATTCCTGCATTCGCAAGAAGGTGCTTCCTATGTACCCCGCCAGCCCGCCACCGGAGACCCCAAGGACGCCGACCACGACGGCTGCCGGCGTCGAGGATGTCGCCGCGGCAAGGAACGCACAGACCACGATGAACGCCAGACCGAACAGAATCGCCCGGCGCGCGTTGTGGAAGCTCTTCTCCGCTTGCGAGGTGGCGATCCGGTGGTAGTAGTCGAGGCGCTTCTGGGTCACCTCCCAGAGCGCACCGAACTCAGCCATCTGATCGATCGAGCCGATGTTCGCTTGGGCTGTCCTCAACTGGTTCCGGGCATTCTCCGTCAACAGCTCGTCGAGCCACTCGACATAGGCAAGCCGAATCCAGACAGCGCTGGACAGCCCTGCGAGTCCGAAGCAGATGAGACCGACAGTCAGTGTCCCTGCGGCCAGACCTGGCGGTTCTTCCTGTGATCTACCCAGGAAGAACCGGGCGAGTGGTATCGCGAAGAGGAATCCGATGGCCAACCCGACCACCAGCGCGACTCCGCACAAGATGAAACTCAGCGTCCAGACCCGCCGACGGACTGCCGAGTCCCGCCAGGCCTTTCGCCGCTCAGCCAGCTGAGAGCGCTCCCGATCCAAAGAACCCAGGGCGTCCCAATCGATCCAAGCCATCTCGCCTGCTTTCTCAGCGCCAGAAGGTGATGATTCTATGACCCACCGGCGTCATCACCACCGGGTCATAGAGGCTGACTCCGCTTCATCGCCAGCCGATGCGGCGTGCTAGACAATGTCTACTGTGGACTCATTGCGGGACAGGCTGGTGGCCGCCGGTGTCGAGCTTCTCGAGGAGGAGGGGCTGGGTGAGCTTTCCTTGCGCGCGATCACCCGGCGTACCGGCGTCTCGCACGGTGCACCGCGGAGGTACTTTCCTACGCATAACGCTCTGCTGGCAGCCATCGCCGGCACCGGGCTCGCTGATCTGGCTGACAGGCTCGGTACGCCGACCGCCGCCGCAACCGCCGAGGACCAGCTGATCGAACTGGGCCTTCGCTACCTGGCCTTCGCCCAGACCCGCCCCGCGATGTTCCAGCTCATCTTCCGCCACGACCTCCTCGAAGGCGCCGGCGGCAACCTGCGCGAGACCTCCCTCCCCCTACTCGCCACCATCACCACCCTGATCGAGCAAACCGGCGCCCCCGAAGCCCCTACCCGAACCATCGCCCTCTGGACCAACCTCCACGGCCTCGCCACCCTCACCATCACCAATGCCTTGGCCCTCCTCGACACCGACCCGGCCACCCTGATTCCAGGCATCGTTCGCACCCATACCCGAATCTGATTACGGAGCGTTATCTGCCCGATTCCGCGGGTAGCGGAATTGCGGTGAAAAGGGGTGGCGGGAGGAAAAAGTGCGGGGATTCGGGGAAATTGTGGAGAAAGGTGTAACGGGTCTCAGGTTGTGACGATAAAAGGTTGAGACGTCCTGGTCTTGAGGGGGGCAAGTGGACGCTCCGGTGGTTCTTCGGAATCGCCGGTGGTTTGGAGGGGGCCCCAGCAGGTGCTCGCCCGGGGCGGGGTGAGCACCTGCGGAGGGGGCCTTTTTGCTGTCCGGGGCCGGATCGGCCCGGCGCGGTCTCAGCCCTTGATGCCCACGTTCGCCATTCCTTCGACGAAGCGCTTCTGGGCGAAGACGAACATCACGATCATCGGCAGCGTCGCGAGCGCCGTGCCGGCCATCAGGTACGGCCACTGGATCTCCGCCGGGTTCTGCGCGAAGATCGCCAATCCCAACTGCAGCGGGCGCATCGAGTCCGACGTGGTGATCATCAGCGGCCAGAGGAAACCGTTCCAGGCCGCCTCGATCTGGAACACGCAGATGGTGATCAACGCCGGCTTGACCAGCGGCGTCATGATCCGCCAGAAGATGCCGAACTCGCCCAGCCCGTCGACCCGGGCCGCCTGGGCCAGCTCGTTCGGGATGGAGACGTAGAACTGCCTGGCCAGGAAGGTGAACAGCGGCGCGGCACCGAGCGGGATGATCAGGCCCCACCAGGAGTTGAGCCAGCCGATGCCACCCTGGCCGATGATGTTGTTGCCGCCGAACAGCGGGATCGACTTCACGATCAGGAACAGCGGTACCAGGATGATCTGGAACGGCACCAGCAGCAGCAGGATGAAGTAGCTGAGCAGCGCCTTCGAGCCGCGGATCGGCAACTTGGCCAGCGCGTAGCCGGCCGTAGTACAGACGGCCAGGGTGAACGCCGTCTCGCCGACCGCGATGAACAGGCTGTTGCGGAAGTACCGCAGGAACGGCGCGGTCTGCATCGCCTCGACGAAGTTGTGCCAGCGCAGCTCGCCCGGCAGCCAGGAGAACTTGGCGATCTCCAGGTCGCTCTTGAAGGCGGTCAGCACCATCCACAGGAACGGCGTGATCATCAGCAGCGCGCCGATGCTCAGCGCGACGTACAGCAGCACCCGGCCCGGCCGCAGCCCCGGCGGCTTGGTACCGACGACGGGACCGGTCAGCGTTGCGCTAGTCATTGACATCCGCCTTCTGGAGCAGGCGTCCGAGCCCGATGAACGCCGCGATCAGGATCATCATGATGACCGTCTCGGCGGACGCTGCACCGAGTCGCAGGGCCTGGAACGCGTTCTGATAGATATCCAGCACCAGCACCGTCGTCTCGGTACCGGGACCGCCCTTGGTCATCACGTACACGAGGTCGAAGACCTGGAAGGTACCGACGATCGAGGTGACCAGGACGAAGAACTGCACCGGCCCCAGCGCCGGCCAGGTCACGTTGACGAACTTCTGCCAGCGGCTCGCGCCGTCCAGCGCGGCCGACTCGAGCAGGTCGCGCGAAACGCCTTGCAGGGCGGCCAGATAGATGATGATCTTCGTGCCGAGCCCCTGCCAGATACCGACCACCATCAGCGACGGCAGTGCCGTGTTCGGGTCGGACAGCCAGCGGCCGGGGGCGAAGCCGAACAGGCTCAGGAAGCCGTTCGCCAGACCCGAGCCCGGGTTGTAGATCCACAGCCAGATGGTCGCGATCGCCACCGTCGCGGTGACGGTCGGCAGGTAGAAGGCGGTCCGGAAGAAGCCGATCGCCTTGATCTTCTGGTTCAGCCCCATCGCGACCGCGAGCGAGATCGCCATCGACAGCGGGATGACGACGACGGCGTACAGGATCGTGTTCTTCAGCGCGGCCAGGAAGTCCTGGTCGCGGAACAGGTCGGTGTAGTTGGTGAAACCCACCCAGGACCAGGAGTCGCCGAAGCTGTAGTCGGTGAAGCTCAACGTGATCGCGGCGACCACCGGGATCACGATGAAGATTCCGGAGTGCAGCAGCGCGGGCGCGAGCAGCACCCAGCCGGCCCGGACCTGACTCCGGATCAGCTTGCGGCTGTCCTTGGCCGGCGCGGCCGAACGCTTCGTACTGACTGCAGGGGTGGCACGTTCGAGGGTTGCGCTCATCGGGACTGTCCTGCCAGGTTGGCCAGCACCTTGGCGGGATCCTTCTGACCGAGGACCGCCTGGGTGAGCTGGGAGTCGAAATTGGCCCGCATCTCCAGCCAGTTGGCCGAGCCGCCCTCGTAGATGGCGAGCTCGAGGCCGCCGGCGACGAACTTGCTCAGCGGGTTCGACTGCGCCTGGGGCGAGTTGACCGCGTCCTTGTACGCCGGGATCTTCTTGTTCAGCTTGGCGATCGCGTCCAGCGAGGACGGCTTGGTGAGTGACTGGATGAACGACCAGGCCGCCTCCTTGTGCCGGCTGCGGGAGCCGATCGAGGCCAGGTCGCCACCGACGAACTCGACCTCCTTGCCGGAGTTGAAGCGGAAGAACTTCAGGTCGTCGCAGTTCTTCTGGCCGATCCCCTTGTCGGAGCAGTCGACCGCGCCACCGACGATCCCCATCGCGGCATCACCAGACAGCACGAGGGGTTGCTGGGCGGCGTTCTGCTGGCCGTACGGCTGGACGTTGTTGATCATCGACTTCAGCCAGTTGAGGACCTCACGGCCCTTGTCGTTGTTGTAGTTCGGCTGGCCGTCGACGTACAGCTGGGTGCCGGTGGAGGCGAGCAGCGTGGTGTAGGTCTGCCGGAAGCTGGTCGGCGCCGCCAGGTCGAAGCCGGACCGGGTGATGGTGCCCTTGTCGTTGCGCTTGGTCAGCTTCTCCGCCGCGGCCTTCAGCTCTTCGAGATTGGTCGGCGGCTTGTCCGGGTCGAGACCGGCCTCCTTGAAGGCGCTGATCCGGAGCGCGGCGGCGCGGGCGTCGGCGACCACGGGGTAGGCGTAGAGCTTGCCGTCGTACGTCGCTGCCGGTACCAGTGCCCCGACGCTCTTCTCCTTGATCACGTCGGGTGTCACCCCGTACGGCGCCAGGTCGGCGAAGATCCGCTTCGACGCGAACGGCTGGATCCAGCCGACGCCGGTGACCATCACGTCGTACGGGATGCCGGCCGCGATCGAGGTCGACATCTTCTCGTTCAGGTTGCCGTAGGTCGCGAAGTCGGGCTCGACCTTCATCTTCGGATAGGCCTTCTTGAAGTCCGCGACGACCTTGTCGAACTCCTCGCGCCCCTTCGTACTGGACGGGAAGGACGGGATCAGCACCCGCAACGTGCCGGTCGCCTCGGCCGGCGGCACGCCGTCGGTCGACTTGTCGATCACCCCGTTGCCACAACTACTGGCGGCCAGGCCGAGTACTGCGGCCAGCACCACCAATCCACTCCGGGCACCACGTCTCACAGGGGAACTCCTTCGCTGCCGAGCGGGACCGGCGCCAGCTACGTGACGGCCAGACCACCGAGTGCAGCGAAAGTATGGGGAAAGGGCTTTCCCGTCAATACCCCAGCGCTCGAATGATCAAATTCGATCAGCTAGTGCCGCCCCACAGGACTCGCGGACGCGGAGTTCCGGTAGGAGGCTCAAATGCTGGGTCGCGGCGGCTTGATCGGGCGGTGTCCGGAGCTTGCGGAGGAGCAGTTCGCAGGCCGCCTCACCGAGTTTCAGCTTGGGCGGGCAGACGGCGGTCAGCGGAATGACGGCCAGTGCGGCGGTCTCGTCGTTGTACGCCACGATCGCGAAATCGTCCGGGATCCGCAGGCCGCGTTCCATTGCCCGCTCGGTCAGCCGCGCGGCGTGCTCGTCGGAGTGCACCAGCGCGGCCCGGGCCCCGAACGCCTCGCATTCGGCCATGAACTTGTCGTGCTGAGCGAGCGTGGTCGGGTCCTCATCGCGAGCCGGCAACGCGACCGGCGAGATGAACAGTTCCACCCCGAGCGACTCGGCCGCCTGGGTGATCCCCTGCCGCAACCAGTACGCCGTGACGCTCGCGTTCAGGTTGATCCCGATCCGCCGATGGCCGAGCGAGACGAGATGACGCAGCGCGAGCATCGCGCCGTACGCGTGATCCGTGCGCACATGATCGTATTCACGTCCGACATCGGGGAACCCGAACGCCCGCTCCATCAGCACCACCGGTACGTCGATCGAGTCCAGCGTCCGGCTGATCTCGGCGGCGCGGCCGTCGCCGAGCGCAGTACTGAGGAGCAGCCCGGCGACCCCGATGCCGAGCACCTTCTCGAGGCGCTCGCGCTCGACAGCGACGTCGTACCCGGAGACGCCGAGCACCAGGCGGGCGCCGTACCGCTCGGCCGTCGCCTCGGCGCCGCGGATCACGTCGGTGTAGTAGAAGGTGGAGCTCGGCACGATGATGCCGATGGTCGGCTGGTTGCCGCTTTGGCCGGTGCGGCTGGTGGCCGGCGTGGTGCCGACCGCGCCGCCATGCACGCGGCGCAGGAGTCCGGCCGTGTCCAGTTCGGCGAGGTCGCGGCGTACTGTGATCGCGGAAACGCCCAGCTCGGCCGCCAGCTCGGCCACCCGCAGCCGGCCATGCCGGCGCAGGCTGCGCAGGATCAGCTCGTGGCGTTCCGGTGCGAGCATGCGGTCCTCCGGGGACGGTGATCCGGATGTGATTGTTTGTGATCATACGATCATGAGCTTCGAGGTGAGGGAGAACGTGTGAGCCAGACCGGTGGAGCCGGCCGGACCAACGCCGTGCTGTCGAAGCTGTCGGTGGTCGGTGATCTGCTGATGCTGCAGATCGTCTTCCTGGTCCTCAGCCTCGGCATCGTCACGCTCTACCCCGCGGCATTCGCGTTCCAGCGGGTGCTGCCGGACGCCCTCAGCCAGGACCATCCGCAGCTGCTCCGGCGCTTCTTCCGCCAGTTCAGGTGGGCCTTCCCGCGCTTCTGGCTGTCCGGCCTCGCCCTGTACTTCGGCAGCATCGCGCTCGCCTTCGGACTCATCTTCTGGGCGAACGCGAACGGCCCGATCCGGGTCGTCGCGCTGGTCATCCTGATCCCGCTGACCGGAATGATCATCGGGCTGTACCTCAGCGCACTCGCCGTGCTGCCCGCCGCGCCTGAGGACAGTACGCCGCGTTCGCTCTTCCGGGAGGCCAATCTTTTCCTGCTGCGGCGGTCGCTCGGGGTCGCCGGTGGCGTGATCGGTTTGTTCACTTGGTTCGCCTTGGTCAGCCAGCTGCCGACGCTGTTCGCGGTCGGTTCCGGCCTCGTTCCGGCGCTGATCGGCTACTGGATTTCGCGCAGCCGGATCGTACCGGCGAAAAAAGATTCGGGAGACGTGTCAATCTGAGCCCTTCTGGTTCGACGTAGGTGTGTAAGGCCCCTACCGGACCAGAAGGAGTACCCCGATATGTACGCGACGACCGACACCCTGGCGACGACGCCGGCCACGCAGGGCGGCCGCTCGCGCTGGCTTGCTCTCTACGTTCTCTGCGCGGGCATGCTGATGATCGTTCTCGACGTGACCATCGTGAACGTGGCGCTGCCGGCCATCCAGGACGACCTCGGCTTCAGCAGCTCCAGCCTCGCGTGGGTGGTGAACGCGTACCTGATCGCCTTCGGCGGGCTGCTCCTGCTGGCTGGGCGGTTGGGTGACCTGCTCGGTCGGCGGACCATCTTCGTCAGCGGGCTGATCGTCTTCACCGCGGCCTCCGTGCTCTGCGGGCTCGCTTCGTCTTCTGCTGTGCTCATCGCTGCACGCTTCCTGCAAGGGGTCGGCGGGGCTCTCACCTCGGCGGTCATCCTGGGCATGATCGTGACGCTGTTCCCCGAACCGCGTGAGCAGGCCAAGGCGATCGGCGTCTTCGCCTTCGTCGCGTCGGCCGGTGGCTCGATCGGCCTGCTCGCGGGTGGCGTCCTGACGCAGGCGATCAGCTGGCACTGGATCTTCTTCGTGAACCTGCCGATCGGGATCGTGACCGCGCTGCTGGCCGTTCGCGTGATCGAGAAGGACAAGGGCCTCGGGTTCGGGCGCGGTACCGACGTACCGGGTGCTGTGCTGATCACCTCGGCCTTGATGGTCGGCGTGTTCACGATCGTGAAGCCGGCCGCCGAGCTGGGCTGGACCGCTCCCCGGACCATCGCGCTGTCGCTGCTGACGCTGACCCTGCTCGCCTGCTTCATCGTGCGGGAGGCGACCGCCGCCAACCCGCTGGTGCCGTTGCGGATCTTCCGGTCGCGGACGCTGACCGGGGCCAACCTGATCCAGGCGCTGTCCTCGGCGGGGATGTTCGGGATCTTCTTCCTCGGGTCGCTCTACCTGCAGCGCGTACTCGGGTACGACGCCCTCGAGATCGGGCTGGCGTTCCTGCCGACGACGCTGGTGATGGGGCTGCTCTCGGTGAAGTACTCGGAGAAGCTCGTGATGCGCTTCGGACCGCGCCGGCCGCTGATCGGCGGACTGATCCTGATCGTGATCGGCCTGGCGCTCTTCACCCAGGCCCCCGTCAACGGCAACTACTTCGTCCACGTGATGCCGGTACTCTTCCTGCTCGGCCTCGGCGGCGGAGTCTGCTTCCCCGCCCTGATGGGCCTGTCGATGGCCGACGTGAAGCCCGAAGACGCCGGCCTCGCCTCAGGCCTGATCGGCACCATGGGCGAGGTAGGCGCAGCCCTCGGCCTAGCCATCCTGGCTACCCTCTCCGCCACCCGCACCGAGTCCCTGACCGCAGCCGGCAAGCCCGTCCTCGACGCCCTGACCAGCGGCTTCCACCTCTCCTTCGCCGTCGCCGGCCTGCTCGTAGCCGCCGCCGTCGTCATCGCCTGCACCCTGATGCGCCCGGCTCGCTCGGCCGCCGCTGAGATCGAGGTCGAGGACGACCTCGCCCTCGACGCCGCCTGACCCAAACTGCGGCTCGTTCTGGTGTGCTTGAACACCAAACGGCGACCTTGAACAGGTAATAACTTGTTCAAGGTCGCCGTTTGGTGTTCAAGGTCGCCAGTTCTGGCTGGCGCTCAGGCGGGCGGAGCACTGGAACTGGGGTGGTTGTCCACAGGGTGGGGGCGGTGGTCGTGTTCTGTCTGCGGGATAGGGAAGGATGTGGGGTGCGGCGAGCGGGGCAGAATGCTCGTCTGTCATCGGATGTAGAGGGGATGCGGGACAGTGGCATTGCAGTCGATCGAGCAGAGGATCGCCGACGAGCTGGAAGTCGGCGTGGGGCAGGTACGGGCGACCGTCGGCCTGCTGGACGAGGGCTCGACGGTGCCGTTCATCGCGCGGTACCGCAAGGAGATCACCGGCGAGCTCGACGACGCGCAACTGCGGACGCTCGAGGAGCGCCTGCGGTACCTGCGGGAGCTCGAGGAGCGTCGGCAGACCGTGCTCGAGTCGATCGAGAGCCAGGGCAAGCTGGACGACGCCCTGAAGGCGTCGATCCTCGCGGCGGAGACCAAGTCGCGGCTGGAGGACATCTACCTGCCGTTCAAGCCGAAGCGCCGGACCAAGGCGATGATCGCCCGCGAGGCTGGGTTGGAGCCGCTCGCGGACGGGCTGCTGGCCGACCCGAGCGTGCCGCCGCTGGCCGCCGCGACGGTGTTCGTCAACGACCAGGTCGCCGACCCGCAGGCCGCGTTGGACGGCGCCCGGTCGATCCTGGTCGAGCGGTTCGCCGAGGACGCCGACCTGATCGGCGAGCTGCGTGAGCGGGTCTGGTCGCGCGGTCGGTTCGGGTCGAAGGTGCGTGAGGGCAAGGAGACCGAGGGCGCGAAGTTCTCGGACTACTTCGACTTCGACGAGCCGTTCACCAAGATGCCGTCGCACCGGATCCTGGCGATGTTCCGTGGCGAGAAGGAAGAGGTCCTCTCGCTGACCGTCGAGCCCGAGCCGGCCGGCGCCGAGGAATCGGACGGCCCGACGGAGTACGAGGCGACCATCGCCCGCAAGGTCGGGGTGGAAAACAAGGGCCGCCCGGCCGACCAGTGGCTGGTCGAGACGGTCCGCTGGGCCTGGCGGACGAAGATCCTGGTCCACCTCGGTATCGACCTGCGCACCCGGTTGCGCCAAGCCGCCGAAGACGAGGCGGTCCGCATCTTCGCGTCGAACCTGCGCGATCTGCTGCTCGCGGCACCGGCCGGCACCCGTGCGACGATGGGGCTCGACCCAGGCTTCCGTACTGGCGTCAAGGTCGCCGTGGTCGACGCGACCGGCAAGGTCGTCTCCACCGGGGTGATCTACCCGCACGTCCCGCAGAACCAGTGGGACCGGTCGATCGCGACGCTGGCCGCGCTGGCCGCCGCGCACAAGGTCGACTTGATTGCCATCGGCAACGGTACGGCGTCGCGGGAGACCGACAAGCTGGCGGCCGAGCTGATCGCCAAGCACCCGGAGCTGAAGCTGACCAAGGCGGTCGTGTCCGAGGCGGGGGCGTCGGTGTACTCGGCGTCCGCGTTCGCCTCGGCCGAGCTGCCCGGGATGGACGTCACGCTGCGCGGCGCCGTGTCGATCGCGCGCCGGCTGCAGGACCCGCTGGCCGAGCTGGTGAAGATCGATCCCAAGTCGATCGGCGTCGGGCAGTACCAGCACGACCTGCCGGAAGCCTCGCTGTCGCGTTCGCTGGACGCGGTGGTCGAGGACGCGGTGAACGCGGTCGGCGTCGACCTCAACACCGCCTCCGCGCCGCTGCTGACCCGGGTCTCCGGGATCACCCAGGGGCTCGCGGACAACATCGTCATCTACCGCGATCAGAACGGTCCGTTCAAGACGCGGACCGCGCTCAAGGAGGTGCCGCGGCTCGGCCCGAAGGCGTTCGAGCAGGCGGCGGGCTTCCTGCGGATCCCTGACGGTGCGGACCCGCTGGACTCGTCCAGCGTGCACCCGGAGGCGTATCCGGTGGTGCGCCGGATCATCGACTCGACCGGTACCGACCTGAAGTCGCTGATCGGTTCGCCCGCGTTGAAGGCGCTGAAGGCTGCCGACTTCGTGGACGACATGTTCGGTCTGCCGACGGTGACCGACATCCTGGCCGAGCTGGAGAAGCCGGGGCGCGACCCGCGGCCGGCGTTCAAGACCGCGACCTTCGCCGAGGGCGTCGACAAGATCGGCGACCTGAAGCCGGGGATGCGGCTGGAGGGCCAGGTCACCAACGTCGCGGCCTTCGGCGCGTTCATCGACATCGGTGTGCACCAGGACGGTTTGGCGCATGTGTCGGCGCTGTCGAAGAACTACGTCAAGGACCCCCGCGAGGTCGTCAAGCCGGGCGACATCGTCAAGGTGAAGGTCCTCGAGGTCGACATCCCCCGCCAACGCATCTCCCTGACCTTGCGCCTCGACGACGAGGTAGGCGCCCCCAACTCCGGCCCCCGTACCGGCGAAGGCCGCTCAGCCCGCTCCGGCGAAAACCGCGGCGGCCCAGGCGGTCCCAGCGGCTCGGGTGGCGGGCGGGGTTCCGGCGGCGGCCGAGGCCCGGGTGGTTCCGGCGGCGGAGGTCGCGGCCCGGGCGGCGGCGGTGGTGGTCGCGGCGGGCAGGGTGGCAGCGGCGGTCAAGGTCGCGGTGGGCAGGGCGGCCGGCGTTCCGGCAACTCGCAGCCGGCCAAGGACGTACCGATGGACGAAGGCTCCCTCGCCGACGCCTTCCGCAAAGCAGGCTTCACCGTCCGCTGACCAGCAGCCCGAACGGCTGGCGGGCTTCACGTCCGCTGGCCTGAGACCGAACGAACCGGCCGGCATCCCTCGGGGTGTCGGTCGGTTTGGTTGTTGGGGGTTGGGGGTGGTGTTGTGGCGGGTATGCATCTTGAGCAGTTTGCGGTGATTGTTGATGAGTACGACGCCGCCATCCGGTTCTATGTCGACGTGCTGGGGTTCGAGTTGGTCGAGGACTCGCCGTCGCTCACCAACGACGGCCGGCCGAAGCGATGGGTGGTTGTCCGGCCGCCCGGCGCGACGACCGCGTTGCTGCTCGCCAAAGCGGATGGTGAGCGCCAGGAGCAGGTGGTTGGGAATCAGTTCGCCGGGCGGGTGGGGTTGTTTCTGCGGGTCGATGACTTCGAGGAGACTTATCAGCGGATGCGCCGGATGGGGGTTGAGTTCGTCGGCGAGCCGAGGGACGAGCAGTACGGCCGGGTGGTCGTCTTCGTCGACGTCTCCGGGAACCGATGGGATCTCCTCGGGCCCCGTCAGGACGGGTAGATCATCTGGGTTGGTGGGTTCGCGGTGCGGCGAGCCCAGGGGTAGTAGATGGCAGCGGTGACGAAGAGGCCGACGAGCCAGGAGATGTCGGCGCCGCCCAGAGCATCGGTAATCGGGCCGGTGTAGAGCTTTTGGGCGAGGAACGGGATCTGTAGGGCGATGCCCGCGAGGTACGACACCAGGGCGGCGCCGTTCCAAGCGCCGTACCGGGCCCCCGGGTCGTACAGGGCAGGGATGTCGACCCGTTCCTTGGAGATCAGGTAGGAGTCGGTCAGGTTGATCGCGCTTCACGGAGTGAAGACCATCAGCAGGACCAGGACGAAGTTCTTGAAGTTGTCGAGGAAGTTCGCCGACGCGAAGATCGCGATCAGCACCGAGACGAGCAGGAAGACGATCGTGTACGCCGAACGCGCGGCCGGACCGATCTTGGCAGCTCGCGTGAAGGCGGAGACCGTGGTGAGCAGGGTCATCGAGCCGCCGTACGCGTTGAGGCAGTTGACGGACAGCTTGCCGACGACGATCACCAGGTAGATCAGTAACGCGATGCCGCCGGGGCCGGCGAGCGTACCCAGGTAGCCGACCTGGTTGGACAGGAAGCCGGCGCCACTGGCCGCGACGAGGGCGCCGGGACACTTGCGTCATCGACCATTGGGAGCCGATCACCGAGCCCGCGAAGGTGGCGAGGAAGGTCGTCCGCTCGGGGGTGTCGCGCGGGAGGTAGCGCTAATAGTCGGCGACGTACGGGCCGAAGGTCAGTTGCCAGCCGGCGCCGAGCGAGATCGCCAGCAGGAAGGTCATCCAGTCGAACGGCTTGGCGCCGAACAGCGCACCGACGTCCTCGGTGATCAGCAGCCGGATGCCGAGATAGGTGAAGCCGAGAATGCCGACACGGTCGCGATCCGTCCGAGCCGATGGATCCAGCGATACCCGAGCGTGGCGCCGATCGCGGTCAGCGGCCCCGAAGATGACGATGCCGATCGCGGCCGCGCCGACGTGCAGGATCTTGTTGACCGCCTGCCCCGCGAGCACGGTCCCCGTGGCGGCGAACCCGAGATACATCACCACGACGAGCACCAGCGGCACCACAGCGCCGTACACCCCGAACTGCGCCCGGCTGGAGATCATCTGCGGCAACCCCAGCCGCGGCCCCTGCGCCGAATGCAATGCCATCACGATCCCACCGAGCACGTTGCCCAGCAGCAGCCCGATGATCGCCCACAACGCATCGGCCCCGAACACCACCGCCAGCGCCCCGTCGACAACCGCGGTCCTGCATATTCGCGCCGAACCACAACGTGAACTGACTCAACAGCGTCCCATGCCGCTCCCCCGCCGGCACGACATCAATACTCCGCCGCTCCACCACCACCTTGCCCACAAAAACATGTTGCCACCGACAACGAGTCCCTAACCCGCACTACGAGACACCACAGCCAGCCGACGACGCGTGGGCCCCAGGCGTGCCCCACCGACTCGGCGCGGCGCTGTGGGTGCTCGGAGGGCTAGCGGAGGTCGGCTAGGTGGCCGTTTGGGTCGCCTAGGTGGATTGCTGTTGCTTTGGGGGTGTAGCCGAGGCGGCGGTAGATGCGGTCGGCGCCGTCGTCGCCGGGGGTTAGCCAGGCGAGGGTGGCGTGGCCGGTTTCGAAGGCTTGTTGGGTGGCGTAGGCGGTGGCTAGCGCTCCTAGGCCTTGGCGTCGGTGGGAGTGCAGGGTGCCGACGCCGGCGACCTCGGTGACGCCGTCGGCGATGGCCGTCCAGGCGGCAGTGGCGACCGGTACGCCGTTCTGGCGGATGAGGATGCTGGCGCCGTTGGCAGGGTCGGGCTGGAACGGGTTTGCGGCGTCCTCGGTCTCGTAGGCGTCAGCGGCGACCGCGTCTGCCTCGGACTGCTCGTCGGGGGAGGTGATGACCGAGGCGGTGATGCCTTCGGGGAAGTCGGGGAGTTCGAGTTCGGCGGGCTCGACCACCAGCAGCGGCGGACGCGAGGCGATCGTCATGCCGTTCGCCACGAGAGCCTCGGCCAGCCCCGGGTTGGCTTCCTCGATCAACTCGACATGCAGCCAACGCCCCTCGGCGGCGAAGGCCTGGCGAATCGTCTCCAGCGCCCACGTCACCTCTTCGGGATCGAAGGGCGTCCCCGGATCGGCGGCGACAGCACTGGACAGGAACCACACATCCTCGTCGTGCAGCATCCCGATCAACGGACCAGCCACGATCTGCCGTCGGGACCGACCCAGACCGACCATTTGAGCGGACGCAATCCGCGCAGCAATCTCCACTTTCTTGACCCTAGCCGGGTCGGCAACCACCTGCTCGGCAATTGGCGGACAGCGCCATCGGCCGCACCCGCCGCCGGCTACAGATCAGCACTCAGCCTCTGCCTGCGAGGAGGAGTAGGTCGAGGAGGCGGTCGAGGTCGGCTGAGGTGGGTTTGGCTGGGAGGAGGGCAGCGAGGGCGTCGAGGATTGTGATCAGGTGGCGCTCGACGGAGCGTTTGGTTTCGGCGCGGGCAGCTGCCAACTCCGCGATGACTCGGCGGGCGCGGGGGGAGGCGGCCAAGAGGTCGGCGGCGGCCGATGGCTCTGACTGTGCTGATGGTGTCTCGTCGACGATCGTGAGTTGCAGCTGGGCGCCAAGGGCGGACACCAAGCGGTCCAGTGCGGAGAGGGTGGGGTTGCCGCGGCCGTTCTCGAGGTTGGCGATGTACGGGACGGAGAGGCCGGCGTCGACGGCGACGGAGGCGATCGTGCGGTTGGCTGCCTTGCGGCGGTCTCTCAGTTCGGCGCTCAGGTCCACAGAAGGAGACTATCCTCACAGAACACTATTGCCAAGAAGTGTCTCCTGAAGATAGTTTCAACCGACGTGAGGCTCCTCAGGAACGGTGACTTCAGGCGGCTCTGGATCAGCGGCACGATCTCCGGCATCGGCTCCTGGCTGCTGGTGGTCGCGATCCCGGTCCACGTGTTCCAGCTGACCGGCTCGGCGGCGGCAACGGGATTGACGGTCGCCCTGGAGGCCGTACCGGCGCTGATTGTCGGACCGTGGGCCGGCGTACTGCTCGATCGCTGGAATCTGTCGCGCGCCATGTGGCTGGCCGATCTCGCCAGCGCGGCGGCCGTCGCGTTGATCCTGTTCGCCGACTCCGCCGACCGCATCTGGCTCGTGTACGTCGCAGTACTGGCCGAGAACCTGGCGACGACGGTCTTCAGACCCGCAGCCCGGGCACTCACCCCAGCCGTCGTGGGCACCGGTGAAGACCTAGCGGCAGCTAACTCACTCAGCGCCTTCTCCGGCAGCGTGATCCGCCTGGCCGCACCACCCCTCGGCGCACTCGTACTCACGGGCCCGGGAATCACCTTCGTCCTGATCCTCGACATCATCAGCTATTTGTTATCGGCAGCAATCATCGCCTCGATCAGCTATCGACGACTGGTCACAGAAACCCAAACAGACAAGGGATTCCAGGCACTCAAGGAAGGGCTGCGAGGAGTCGCCAGGAGCAAGATCCTCTCCGGAATTCTGATCGCGAACGGCGTCTTCCTGACCGCCAACGCCGGAGCAACAGCACTCCTGGTCCCGTTCACCGTCGAGCGACTCGAAGCACCCGGCCAAACAGTCGGCTACCTGATCTCAGGACTAGGTGCCGGCTTCCTACTCGGCGCCGCACTGAGCCCAAAAGCCCTTACCTGGTTAAGTATTCGCGATCTACTCATCGTCACCCAGCTAGCCGTCGGCGCAGCATTCTTCGCCTTGTTCAACGCCCCCAACATCCCCTCGGCGATCGCCGCCACCGCGCTGATCGGATTCCCCGGCAGCATCCTCTTGATCACCGCAGAAACCACAGTCCAACGCGTAGCCCCCACCGAACTGCTAGGCCGCATCGGCTCCCTCTTCTTCGCGATGGACTCCCTCACCGTAGTGATCGGTGCCCTGACCGCCCCCGCCCTGGCCGGCCTCATAGGCCTACCACTCACCCTCAACACGATCGCCGCTTTCGCAGTACTAGCCGCCCCCGTCACGCTCGTCGCAGTACCAAGCCATCCAGCAAAGCTCAGCCGGACAAAGCACCCGACACCGTGATCACATGCCCATCCCCAAGCCGAAACGCGAACTCGCGCCGAGCCCACGGCATATCCGCCGGGAAAGCCCCAGCCGAGCGAACTCCACCTCCGGCTCGCCGTACTGATAGAGCACCTGCAGCCCCAGCACGCGCACCAACAGCTCCGCAGTGACAGCCACATCCCACACAGCCAACTGCGGCCGAACCCCAAGCACGGTCGGCACGACAGGCTGCGCCGCCCGAACCATCACCACCCACTGCGAGACCTCACCAAGATTCAACCGCGGCAGCCGCGCGGCAACCTCCAGCCGGGCCTTGCGAGCCACCCCGATCGATCGGTCGTTGCGAGCGTCGATCCAGGCTTCGACGCCATCGATACCCGGCAGCGTCAGCAGGTGCTCGACGACAGCACGCGCCGCCTCACCCATCAGCCCCTGGCTCCACTCATCCGGCCGGAGGTACTCGGTGGTCAGGTGCATGGCGTCATTCTGGGTGACACCGGGCGCTACGCGGTGTAGTTACGGCCCTGGTTGTAAGTATTTGTGGACAGGGTGTGCGACGGCCTGATCGGCGTGGCGCGAAGGGAATCCTGCGGGCCGATCAGCGGGTCGCGAGCGAACAGTTCGGAGCGTGGCCAGGTGTGCGCCTGGAGTTACCAGGAAGCCCTACATTTGCAGCGGGGTCTAATAGAACCGGCTGTCCGAATCGTTATTGGCAAATTCCTGCAAACATTCTTGACAGGCCATAAAGCCAGCCACTTCCCGGAACCGCTACCGGTGCCCTGACCAGCGGTTTCACGGTGCGAACCAGAGCAGCGTAAGGCCTCTGTAAAGGTCCCTGCCAGTCTATTCCGGGGGCAGGCTTTATACGGTGTTCTTTCCTTATGCCCAGCGTCGGGCAGCCCCCTCGAGAACTGGTGACCACGATGACCGAGTCGATCGAGATTCCCGCCTCGCACCGCCGCGTGCGGGTCTGGTTCGGCCACACCACGATCGCTGACCACATCGCCGACGTCGACCACGCAGCGCAGTACGAAGAAGCCATGCGCCGCCGGTTCGCCTCGCTGCGAGTGACCAGCGAGCCGGTTCTCGTCGACGCGGTCGGCGCTCCGGAGCGCTCGCGATGACCACCCGTCCGACGCTGCTCGGCTATGTCCGGGCCGACGCGCTCAGCTGCGCCGAGGAACTGGCCGCGGCCACGAACTCGCTCGCCGCGTTCGCCAGCGCCGAGGGATTCACCCTCGGCACGGTGTACACCGAGCGCGACGCCGCCGAGTCCGCCGCGTTCCACGCGCTGCTGGACGAAGTGAAGCGGACGGACGTACGAGCGGTCGTAGTACCGACCCTGCAGCACCTCGGAGCCAACGGTGCGCCGGTCGGAATGCAGAAGGACCTCGAGTTCCACCAGGCGCACGTCTGGGCGGTCGACGCGAGATAACCCCATAAGCAAGCGGAGCTGGCGTCTTGACCCCTGCATCGGCGCCGGTTCCGCTCTCCACCTCCACAGCTGCACCGGAACGTTCGGGCGGTAGTGGACCAATCAAGGCCCCACCGGCTGCTACCGGTGGGGCCTTGTCGTTGTCCAGAACTGCAAAGCTCAAGCAGTGATCGTGTAGCCGTACCGCTTCATCTGATCGTCCACACCGTCGACGAAGATCCCGGTCTGCGGCAGCTTGAACTTCAGCTGCACCCGCCGCAGCACCTGCTGGAAGTGCAGATGCCACGGCACCCCGGCCGGCGGTACCGTCTCGTGCTGGCTGATCGCCGCGACCTTCGGATGCGCGGCCCAGGCGACCACGCGGGCCCGATCGGCGCCCCACGCGCCGGTCATCGCGTCATGCGTTCGCGCGTATGCCATCGCCCCGAGCGAGATCGACGAGTCCGGTGCTGCGGGTGGCGGCGGCGCCGGATGCGCCTTGAGGTAGATCTCCCAGGTCATCGAGTAGTACCCAGGCGGCCCGTCGTCCTTGCCGCGATTGGCCAGTCCGTTGCGCTTGCGCTTGTACTCGAGTACCTGAGCCGCCGCGCCCCGGGACAGGTCCTTGTCCCCGATCGCGATGGCGTGCACGTGGTACGGCCAGCGCCCCTGGGCCGGCGTCCGGAGCCAGGCGGCGAACCCGACCTGGCGCAGCGCGAGCACGATCGCCCGGCGCTGGGCCGCGCTCTGGCTCGCCACGCCGATGTCGACCGCGCCGCCACCGTCATGGGTGCCGGCCGAGGCCTCCACGCCGCCCTTGTTGTACGAGCCCTGCAGATACTTGAATTTCGAGTGGTAGATCTTCTCCGCGGCGATCAGCATCGCCACCGTGCGCTTGTTCAGCAGCGTCTTCCGCCAGACGATCCTTGCCTCAGGCATCTATTTGCCCGGCGTCGCCCGGTCCGTCGCCGCCAGATCCGGACTGGACCGGCTCGAAGGCACCGAGGATCAGCTCGGCATCCTCGGCGGCACCGAGCGCCTCCAGTTCGTCCAGCTGGGCCTCGGTCAACTCGTCCTCGTGGATCTCGTCGAAGACGTCCGTCATCGCTTTCGTCCCTCCCCTGACGCCCCGCTGCCTCCCCCGGCCGCGGAATCGCCATTCAGGTTAGGGCGGCGCGGTGCCATCCGTCCATGTCCGCCCGGGCAGCCGGGTGTACGAGAAACGTCAAGTTTTCCGGTCGGCCGTGTGTGAGCCGCGACGAGTGGGGTACGAGTAGATGGTCCCGCGGTTCAGTCGGCCCCATTCGGGCATGGGTGGTGCTCACCGAGCCGCGAGTTCTCCCACTGAGGGGCGGGAGAACGACCGACGGCGGCGGGCGTATCCCACGATGCGCCCGCCCCTGGCCGTCGCCGCAAGGAGGGCCGTCCCGCTCAGAGCGCGGAGGCGACGAAGAGGTAGCGGTTGAGGCTGAAGAAATAGCTGTCGCCGAGGGAGCGGAGATCGTCGGCCCAGGCGGTGGCCTCCGGACCGGTGACCTTGGCGCGGCCGGGGACGAAGGCTTCGACGATGTCGATCAGGCCGGCGCTGTAGGTGCGGGCGTCGTAGCCGGTGTTGAGCATCGGGACGACCTGCTGATGGGTGACGGTGAAGTCGGCCTTGGTCAGCGAGTCGCCGAGGGTGCGGGGCAGGTGCGGGTCCTCCAGGTGCTCCTCGAAGGCGGTGAGGATCCGGCCCATCCGCGCGTCGTCGGTGGAGCGCCAGACGATCGAGCCCCAGTCGGTGTCGAGCAGGACCACGCGACCGGCGGGGCGTAGTACCCGGCGGATCTCGTTCAGAGCACCCGGTACGTCGTCCAGGTACTCGAAGACCTGGGTCGACACGACGACGTCGAAGCTCTCGGCGCCGTGCGGGATGCGCCCCGCGGCGGCCAGCTCCAGCTCCAGCGTCGGCCCGCCGTCCACCTTCGCGCGCTTCCCGGCGATCGCGAGCATGCTGTCGCTGATGTCGATCCCGCAGACCCGCCCGTCCGGGCCGACCTCCGCCGCCATCTCCGCGGCCAGCAGTCCCGGCCCGACGCCGACGTCCAGCACCCGGTCACCCGGCCGGAGCGCGAGCGCGGTCCGGACCACTCGTCGCTGCTCGATCACGTCCGGTGTCGTGTAGACCGACTCGATCTGCCGCGACACCTCCGGATCGAACTGCAGGTTACTCATACCGTTCCGCCCATGCTCCACATCATGGAGTGCCGAACCGGTAAACGGGGAGACCATTTGCCCACCAGATCGCTACGGTTGCCCAAATGATCGAGCTGCCTGACGCCTTCCTGGCGATGCCCCGTTGGTGGACCGAAGGCCGCGAATGGCTGGCCGGACTGCCTGCGGCGGTCGATCAGCAGTGCGAGATCTGGGGGCTGACGATCGACGGCCCTGTCTCCCACGGGTCGAACGCGATCGTTGTCAGGGTCAGCCGCGACGGCGAGCAGCTGGTACTCCGGATGTCCCCGCCGGGCCCCGACCTGCCCGAGCACGCCCGGGCGCTCCGCTGGTGGGACGGCCGCGGGACGGTCCGGCTGTACGACGTCGACCTCCCGCGCGGCGCCATGCTGCTGGAGCGGCTCGGCGACTCCTTGCTCGACCAGCCCCTCGGCGAAGCGATGGCCGTCCTCGGTCGGTTGATGCGCCGCACCGCCGTCCCCGCGCCCGCCGACGCGCTGTCGACCGCAACCAACGTGAGCAACCGTGCTCCCCAGCTGCAGCCGGACTGGGAGCGCCTCGGCAAGCCCTTCGACCGGGCCCAGCTCACTGAAGCGCTCCGAGTCACCAAACAGCTGTCCCACACGACGAGCGATCTCGCCGCCAACGGCGACTTCCACGCCGAACAGGTACTACGGGGAGCCCGCGAACCGTGGATCGTGGTCGACCCCGTCCTCTACCGCGGCGACCCCGAATGCGACCTGGCCCGCACCCTGCTCACCCGCGTCGACGAGATGGCCGATGGCGCCGAGATCCGCCAGCACTTCGACACGATCGTGCGGGAAGCCGAGCTCGACCCCGAGCGGGCGAGGAACTGGGTGGTGTACCGAGCGGTCGACTACTGGCTCTGGGAACTCGCCCACGGCCTGACCATCGACCCCGAGCGCTGCCGCCGAATCCTCCAGGCCGTCATTTAGCTGCAGGTGGACCGCTTGGGCGGCAACCGCCCGTCGAGCAGATAGTCAGCGATCGCCGCACGAGCACAAGGCGAGTTGAAGTACGCCGTATGCCCGATCGCGTCATCAGCCAGCAACAGGTGGCTGCCCCGGAGCTGATGCGCCAGCCCACGCGCGTTGCTCACCGGCGTCGACGGGTCGTGCGTCGTCGACGTGATGAGGATCGGCGGAGCGTCCTTCACCGGCGTCGGCTGCCACGGGTTGCTCGGCTCGATCGGCCAGCCGGAGCACGCCGCGGTCATCGCCCACGCCTCGACGGCGGCACCAACCCGCGGCGCGACGGCCTTGGCCAACGCGATCCGGGCCTTCGCATCGGCGTACCCCTTCAACTGACCGGGGAAGTCCATGCATGACACCGCGGCGTACGCCGTCTCGTAGTCGCCGAGATAACTCACCTGCGCGAACAGCGTGCCGTCACCCTTCACCGCCTGGGCGATGCCCTCGGCCAGCGGCGGCCAGGGATTGCCGATGAAGTCGGTCCTCGGCAGCAGCGCCGGCAACGTCATCCGCATCGTGTCGCCGGTGACCGGCGGGTGATCAGGCACCTGCAGCGGAGTCTTGTCGGCCTTGGCGACCAGCTTGTCCCAGACGGCGCCGACGTCCTGCCCGTGCAACGCACAAGAGGTGTCCTTGTCACACCACGCGGCGAAGCGGTCGAAGGTGTCCTCCATGCTCATCGCTTCCTCGAGCGTGAACCTGGTCGGCGACTGTGCGTGGTCGACGATCCCGTCCAGGACCATCCGGCCGATGCGGTGCGGGAAGAGTTGGGCGTACGTAGTGCCGAGATAGGAGCCGTAGGACAGACCGATGTAGTTGAGCTTCGGTTCGCCGAGGGCGGCCCGGATCGCGTCCATGTCGCGGGCGGCAGTGCGGGTGTCGAGGTTGCGCATCAGGTCGCCGTGTTGCTTGAGGCAAGCATTGCCGGTCGCGCGGCTGGAGGCGACCATCGCGTCGTACTCGGCCTTGTTCTTGGGAAACACCGGTACGCCGGGGCGCAGGATGGGCCCACAATCCAGGGCAGTGCTGAGCCCCGCACCCCGAGGGTCGAAGCTGATCAGGTCGTAGCGATCCCGATAGTCCGGGAAGGTCACATCGGCCAGGCCCTCGGCGAAGATCGACGCCCCGGCGCCACCGGGACCGCCGGGGTTGAACGTCAACGAGCCGAGCTTGTGCGCCTGATCCTTCGCGGGCACCCGAGCGACGTAGATCTGCGCCTTCACCCCGTCAGGCTTCGACCAGTCCAGCGGGACGGTCAGATAGCCGCACTGGACGACGCCATCCGGTTTGCACGCACTCCAGTTGATTCCGGCCGGCTTGGCGATCGCGCTGCCGGGCACCGAGACGAGAGCGGCCGTGGCGACCACCGTTGCCAGAACTCCTTGTTTCCAACGCTTTTCCATACCGTCGACCTAAGCTCAGGGATGGGTCAGTGGACATCCCCCATCCGTCGGGCCGCCGGACCCGACGAAAGTCGTACACGACCCCTGACCCACCCCTGACCTAAATCAGCAGGTAGAGCGCTTGGGCGGGAGGTTGCCGTCGATCAGGTACGACGCCATCGCGGCCTGGGCGCATGGCGCGTTGAAGAACGTCGTATGGCCGTACGCCCTGGCGACGAGCACGTGGCTGCCCTCGATCTGGCGAGCCAGCCCCTTGGCCTGCGGCAACGGCGTCGATCCATCGACCGTGGTGGACGTGATCAGAATCGGCGGGATGCCCTTCACCGGCGTCGGCTGCCACGGGTTGCTCGGCTTGATCGGCCAGCCGGAGCAGGCAGCGGTGATCGCCCAGTCCTCGACGGCCGCACCGACGCGCGGTGCGATCTTCTTGGCCAGGTCGATCCGGGTCCTTGCATCGGAGTATCCCTTCAATTCGCCGGGGAAGTCCATGCAGGACACCGCGACGTACTCCGTGCCGGGATCGCCGACGTAGGTGAGCTCAGCGAACAGCGAGCCGTCCCCCTTGGCCGCAAGCGCGATCGCCTGGGCGAAGCCGCCCCAGACATCGCCGGCCCGATCGACCCGCGGCAGGAAACTCGGCAGGCTCATCCGCATCACGTCGCCGGTGACCGGACCGTACCCGGGCACCTGCAACGGCGTCTTGTCAGCCTTGGCGACGACCTTGTCCCAGACCGCGCCGGCGTCCTGACCGTGCAGTGCACACTTGCTGTCCTCATCGCACCAGGAGACGAACTTGTCGAAGGACTTCTCCATCGCCTTCGCCTCGGCCAGCATCAGCGCGGTCGGGCCCTGCGCGTGGTCGAGGATTCCGTCGAGCACCATCCGGCCGACGCGGTGCGGGAAGAGTTGCGCGTAGGTAGTACCGAGGTAGGAGCCGTACGAGACGCCGAGGTAGTTGAGTTTGGCGTCGCCGAGTGCGGCGCGGAAAGCATCCATGTCGCGGGCGGCTGTGCGGGTGTCGAGATTGCGCATCAACTCACCGTGCTGCTTCAGGCATTGCTGACCCGTCGCACGACTGGACGCGACCATCGCGTCGTACTCGGCCTTGTTCTTCGGAAACACCGGTACTCCGGCGCGCAGCACCGGCCCACAAGCGAGCTGGCTGCTGCCGCCCGACCCGCGCGGGTCGAAGCTGACCAGGTCGTACCGATCCCGGTACTCCGCGAACAGCTCGTCAGCCGCCCCGTTCGCGAAGGCCAACGCACCCGGTCCACCGGGCCCGCCCGGGTTGAACATCAACGATCCGAGCTTGTGCTGCTGATCCTTCGCCGGCACCCGCGCCACTGCGATGCCGATGGTGGCGCCACCCGGCTTCGCCCAATCCAGCGGCACGGTCAGCTTGCCGCACTGCTCCACCCCACCCGGCTTGCATTCACTCCACTTGATCGCTGCCGGCGCGGCCGTTGCACTATTGGGCACCAACACTGCCCCAATGGTGCCCACGGCAACGACCATTGCCGAAAGTCCTTTGTTCCAACGTTTTTCCATACCCTGAACCTAAGCGTCAGGTCCCGGGACCAGTATCCGCCCAAACCCTGACCGGCCCCTGAATCCAGGGGCCGGTGCCACCCTCAGTGGGCCGGGGCGAAGTCGAGGAAGCCGATCACCTCGGCGATCTTGCCGTCCTCCGTGAGGGTGACGACATCGGTGCCGCCGGCGACGGGCTGCTGGCCCGGGGCGGCCAGGTGCCACGACCAGCGCAGGTGGTTGTGGTGCTCCTCGACGGTACCGGTGAGAGAGAAGGCGTGGCCGGGGAACATCTGGTGGGCGGTCTCGACCATCTTGGTCAGGCCCTCGTGGCCGGTGACCTCGAAGCTCGGGTCGGTGAAGGCGCCGTCGGGGGCCCAGGTCTGCTCGATGACGGCGGCCCGGGCGTCGGCGTCGGCCTCGTTCCACATCGCGAAGTACTGGTTGGCGATGGTGCTGGCGTTCATGGGGTTCTCCTCGGTTCGGTCGTTCTCGATGACCAGAAGCCTGCCGCCGGATGCGGTAGTGGTCGATGACGTCGGAGGTAATGAGGGTGACCACCTCAGCGGTTACCGTCGGGGCATGACCGCGACGATCGACGAGACGTTCCAGCGCCCGGTGGGTGAGCTGCTGCGCGGCTGGCGAGAGCGCCGACGGCTCAGCCAGCTGGACCTGGCCAACCAGGTCGAGGTGTCCACCCGGCATGTGAGCTTCGTCGAGACAGGACGGTCGAAGCCGAGCCGGGAGATGGTGCTGCGGTTGGCCGAGCATCTCGAAGTACCGCTGCGGGATCGCAATCAGCTGCTGCTGGCGGGCGGGTACGCGCCGATCTACACCGAGGCGTCGCTGCACTCACCGGCGATGCTGGCGATCCGGGAGGCGCTGCGGCGACTGCTCAAGGCGCACGAGCCGTACCCGGCCTTGGTCGTCGACCGCTGGTGGAACATCGTCGAGGCCAACGCGGGCATCGCGTTGTTCACAGAAGGCGTCTCGGCAGAGCTGCTCAAACCACCGATCAACGCGCTGCGACTCACCTTGCACCCCGACGGCCTCGCGCGACGGATCGGCAACCTCCCCGAGATCCGCGCCAGCGTCCTGACCAGCCTCCACCGCCAGGTCGCCAGCACCGCCGACCCCGACCTCCAGGACCTGTACGACGAACTACGCCGGTACTCCGGCGGCGAACGCACCGACCTCGCCGCAGCCACCGAGGTCGTAGTACCGATGAAGCTCCAGCACGGCGATCACCAACTCTCCCTGCTGACCACGATCGCCACCTTCGGAACACCCCTGGACGTCACCGTCTCGGAGCTGATGATCGAGTCCTTCTTCCCCGCCGACGAGAAGACCGCCGAGTACCTCCGGGAGCGTTAGAAGCGGCAGATGGAGCCACCGGCGAGTAGAGGTCGATTCTCTCGTCTCGCTGGTGGCTCCATCGGCCTTTTCGGGGGGAAGGCCTACCGGTTGAAGGAGGGTGTACCGGTGGGCAACGGGTTGTGGGGCTTGCCGGGCCAGCTCGGGGTGGCGGTGGGCCACGACGGCTTGGGCAGGGTCGGCTTGGTGGTCGGCACCGGCGGCAGGGTCGGCTTGCCCGGGAGGGTCGGCTTGGTGGTCGGCACCGGGGGCAGGGTCGGCTTGCCGGGCTTACCTGGCAGGGAAGGCACGGTGGTGGGGACCGGCGGGAGCTGCGGCTTCTGCGGCTTACCGGGGAGGGACGGTGCGGCTGTCGGGACCGCGGCCTGAACGCACGGCGGTACCGGCGGGTGGGACGGGGTCGGGACCGGCGGCAGAGTCGGCTTGCCCGGGAGGGTCGGCTTCGTCGTCGGCAGGGAGGGCTTGCCCGGCAGAGTCGGCTTGGTGGTCGGTACCGGCGGCAGGGACGGCTTACCCGGGAGGGTCGGCTTGGTAGTCGGTACCAGCGGCAGGCTCGGCGTACCGTGCTTACCCGGCAGGCCCGGCTTGCCCGGCAGGGAAGGCGCAGTGGTCGGGACCGGCGGGAGCTGCGGCTTGCCCGGCAGGCTCGGCTTGCTGGTCGGTACCGGCGGGAGGGACGGCTTGCCCGGCTTCCCCGGCAGGGAAGGCGCGGTGGTCGGTACCGGCACGTTCGGCTTCTTCACCGGCGGTACCTCGACCTTGATGCTGGCCGAGACCTCCACCTTGCCCGGTACCTTCGGCAGGCAGGTCGGGTCGACCGACGGGGTGTCGGTGGGGACCGTGACCGGCACCGGCGGCTTACCGCCACCGGCGAGCAGGTTCTTCACGTCGGCAGGTCCCCCGACCGCGGCGGACACTGTAGCGACAGTGCCGGCGAGGGCAGTCACGCCCGCCGCGGCCAGTCCTCGGCGGATCCAGGCGAGCCGGCGGCCACGACGCATCAGGTCGGCCGGGTCGGGCTGCCAGGGCTCCAGGTCGTACTCGAGCGCGCTGCGCACCCGCTGCTCGTCGGTCATACGTTTCCTCCAACAGTGGTGTCGATCAGGTCGGGTGCCAGACGCAGCTTGGCCAGTGCCCGGGACGCGGTGCTCTTGACGGTCCCTGGAGCCATGCCGAGCAACTCGGCGGTCTCGGCCTCGGAGAGGTCCTGCGAGTAGCGCAGCGCGACCACGGCCCGCTCCCGGACGGTCAGACCCGCCAGGGCCGCGAGTACGGCCTCCCTGGTCTGCACCTCCGCGGAGAAGTCGGCGACCTCGCGCTGGTCCCAGTCGTTGTCGACCGGGTCACTCGGAACCTCGTTGGACCAATGCCGGCGAGACGCTGACAAGAAGCGGTTCACCAGCACCCGGCGTACATAGCGAAGTGGGTCACCGTCGAGCCGGTGCCACTTCGGGTAAGACCGCATCAACGCTTGCTGCACGAGATCCTCGGCGGTGTGCCGATCCCCGCACAACATCTCCGCGAACCGGAGCAATCGGGTCGACTGGGCCCGCACGAAATGCTCGAAGTCGGCGTCCGCGGTCCGGGTCATCGATTCTCCTCAGCTTCAGCCTCTGTCACACCCGTACAAACCCGCTGAGTCACCACTTAGGTTCTGTTCGTCACCAACTAATCTTCAGAAATTTATTCACGAGCTATACACGGAGACGGTTTGTTTGTCACATTGGGTGCACCGGGTGGCTGCACCCGGTGACCTTCACCGCCCCGGAGGTACCAGTCATGCATCTCACCGCCAAGCTGCGAACGGCTGCCTGCCTGGCCGTCGCCATCGCCATCACTCCGCTCGCGCTCGCGGCCGGACCCAGCTCAGCAAGCCCCGTCGACCCGGTCAAACCGGCTGCCCAGCCTGTGGACGGTTCGACCAACGTCCGCGTCGACGGGCAGCGGATCATCCTCGGCGACGCGCCGGCCTCGATGGGCTCGGTCGAAGTCCGGCAACGGTCGGGCATCGCCAACCTCGCCCCGATCCGATTCGCCTCGGCCACCTCAGCCGTCGTGGTCAACTACGTCGCCGGTACGCCGGACTTGTCGACGGCTGAGGTCGACGTACGGGCTCTGGTCGAAGACCGGTGGTCGGAATGGACATCGGCCAAGGCAGGGCAGCCGACTGCGTTGCCTGGCGCCAGCGATCAGGTGCAGCTCAGGATCATCGTGATCGCGCCGCCGCAAGGTGGTAGCCCGTGGATCAGCGATGTGAGTGTGCAGCCCACGGACAAGGCGTCCGCCGGCCGGATGGCGATTCAGGCGGCTCCGTTGAAATCGCATGTGTTCGCGACTCGCGAGGGGCTGGTCGGTGGTACGACCGCCAACGGGCATGTCATCGCCAGCCGGGATCACTTCGTCGCACTGCCGTCGCGGCGGGGGCTGGCGAACAACGGATCGGGCAACTACACGGTGAAGGTGTGCACGGCGAGCCGGTGCGCGTTCGAGCCGGTGTGGGACGTCGGGCCGTGGAACACGAAGGACGACTACTGGAACCCGAGTGCCACCCGGGAGATGTGGAAGGACCTCGCGCAGGGCAAGCCCGAGGCGCAGGCGGCGTACCAGAACGGCTACAACGGCGGGAAGGATCAGTTCGGTCGTACGGTCGCCAATCCGGCCGGGATCGATCTGGCCGACGGGGTCTTCTGGGATGCGTTGAAGCTGACGGACAACTCGTGGGTGGACGCGACGTACCTGTGGACGGGTGATGGTGGGCGCGGGACGGTGTCAATCACGTCCGGCTATTTGAATGTCCGCAACTCGGCCAGCTCCACTGGTGCTGTTGTCGGGATGGCGGGGAAGTCGGCGCAGGTGACGGTCGAATGCCAGACGACCGGCCAGAGCGTGACGGGATCGCAGGGCACGACCAATGTGTGGCTGCGCGTCCATACCGGGATGTATGTCTCGAAGGCGTGGATCTCGGCTGGTTCGTTCGGCGCCTGCTGATCCCGCTGTGTTCCGAAGTACCGGAGTGCTTGTGCTCCGGTTCTTCGGAACTAGAAATTCACTTCCCGGGCGCGCTCGGGGGCTGTTGCGGAGTGGGTACATACCTCGGCGCCTGGCTCGGCGTCTGCGGCGGCTCCGGGGTTGGCCAGGTGCTGGGAGTCTGCGCGGGCGGCTGCGGGGTCGGCCACGCGCTCGGTGTCTGCGCAGGTGGCTGCGGAGTAGGCCACGCGCTGGGCGTCTGCGCCGGTCGCGGGGTGGGCGCGTTGCTGGGGGTCTGCCTTGGTGTTTGGGTCGGCGGCTGTGGGGGCGTCGCTTGGCTTGGTGTCTGCGGAGGGGGTGGCGCCTGGCTCGGTGTCTGCTGCGGTGTTTCGGTCGGCGGCGTCGGGGCGTTGCTCGGCGTCTGGGCGCTCGGCTTGGGCGTGTTGCCCGGACCACCGTCCGCGGCGGCCGAGGCAGCCAGCGCGCCACCCGCGAGCGCCACCACCGCCACCCCGCCCGCCACGAGTTGCTTGATCAGGGTCTTCGTCATTTGTTGCCCTCCGCAAGGTTTTCTCACTGTCGGGCTCAAGGACGCGACCGGCCACCGGAAGGTTCTCCCGGAGCGGTAAGCGATCAGGGAGTGCCCGGCGTCTGCAGCGGTACCGGTCTGCTCGGCGTATTGGTCGAAGGCGCGGATGGCGGCTCGGGCGTATTGGTCGAAGGTGCGGCCGGCGGCTCAGGCGTACCGGCCGGCGGCGTTTCGGGTGGCGCCGGGGTATGGGCGGAGGGCGTGAAGGGCGTCGGTGTGTTGTTCGGAGGTACGACCGGCTGGTTGGTCGGCGGCTGAGATGGCTGACCGGGCGTCGGCGTACCGGGGTTCGGCGTGCTTGGGGTAGGACTCGGGCGCGGAGTGCTCGGCGTCGACGTACTGGTCGAAGGCGTGACCGGCTGCTCGATCACCGGGCTGCCACTCGGCCGCATTCCGACGATCACACTCACCGCGACCACAACCAGTACTCCGCCCGCGGACGCCCCGCCGGCCACGATGCCGCGCCGGCGTCGGCGGTGTGCCCCGGCGATCACCTTGGCCGGGTCGAGCGGCTCGATGCCACCCGGTGGACGCAAGGCCTCCCGCAGGTCGTCGTCGATCATGACTGCTCACCCACATAGCTGCCGCTCAGCTCGGGAGCGGCCCGCAACTTCTGGAGGGCCCGGGCATTCGCGCTCTTCACCGTTCCGACCGCGATGCCGAGGACGGCCGCGGTCTGCGCCTCGGTCAGATCCTCGACGAATCGCAGCACCACCACGGCCCGTTCCCTTCTCGTCAGCGTCGCCAGCGCCTCGGCGATCGCGATCCGGTGCTCCACCCCGGCGCTCGGGTCGTCGGCGTACTGCAGCGGCAGCGAGTACCCGGCCTGCTCATCCATCTCGGCGGTGCTCCCACTCGGCCGCTCCCTCCACAGCCGACGGCGAACCCACGACAGATGCTGATTGACGACTGCCTGCCGGACATACGCGAAGGGGTCGCCGAGCTCGATCCGGTCCCAGCGCAGGTAGGCCTTCTCCAGCGCCGTCTGCACCAGATCCTCCGCCAGCCCCGCATCCCCACACAGCATCCGCGCAAAATGCACCAACCGCGCCGACCTGGCCAGCACAAAGGCCGTGAAGTCCTCGTCGCGACCCACCGCCCCCTGCATCCACTCTCCCGCCCTCAGCCACCACGTCCCACCCCAAAAGACGCCCCCCACCACCGAAAGGTTCTGCTGCCACCAAAACCTCCCGCAGAACCCCACGCGCCCCGCGACCACTGACGGCCCGCCGGATCGGCCGGAGTCAGCGGCACCGGGGGGTCCACCAAACCCAGCAGAGCCAACGGCACGCACGTCCACCGGACCGGGCAGAGCCCGCGGCGCCGGGGCCTGCCGCAGTCTCCGGCGCCGGAGACCTGCTGGTCGCAGCGGTGCCGGAGCTCCACCGGAGCAGGCAGGGCGGAGATCTGCTGGCGTTAGCGGTGCTGGAGATTCCGCCGGAGCCGGGCGCAGTCCGCGGCGCCGGAGGTCTGCTGGGGTCAGCGGTGTTGGAGGTCTGCGGGGGTTGGGCGTGGGAGAGGCGTCGTGGCGGCTGGCTCGGAGTGGGGTTGGCGCGGGGGGAGGCGGAGGTCGGCGGCTAGGCGGACTCGGTCTCGGCCGGCGGCCTTGGCGGCGTACATGGCTCGGTCTGCCCGGAGGAGGAGGTCGTCGACTGTGCTGCCGTCGGCCGGGTAGACGGAGACGCCGATGGAGACGGTGAGGCGGAAAGTGTCTGGGTCCAGGTCGGGGTCATCCAGGACGCCGGCGCACATGGCCGCGAGCGGCGACGCGGCGACTGCTGAGCGGAGGCGGTCGGCCGTGACGATGGCGTCGTCGAGGTCCGTGTCGGGGAGGGCGATGACGAACTCCTCGCCGCCGAACCGGCCGATCACGTCCTTGGTACGGATCGCCGAGCGCAGGATCGTCGCGACCGCGCGCAGTGCTTCGTCGCCGACCAGGTGGCCGTGCCGGTCGTTCACCTGCTTGAAGTGGTCGATGTCGATCAGCAGCACAGCCATCGGCTCGCGCTGGGTGCGGGAGGTCCGGAGCATCTCCTCGGTCCGGCGACGCCACCAGTCGACCCGGCCGAGACTCGTCTTCGGATCGGTCTGCGCCTCGCTCTCCAACTGACCGAGCAGCAACGCCCGCTGAGCGGTCAAGGTGATCGGGATCGCGACGAAGGCGAACCACGGGCTGACCAGCGTCGCCGCCGCGAGCAGAGCGCCGAGCGTCCCGGCCGTCGCATCGACGCACAGATCGTCCTTGTCGCCGATCGCATCCTGCCGGCTGCTGCCCGGCACGATCAGCGAGATCGCCAGACCGCAGAGCAGGGTGTCCGCCGCGAGGTAGGCGAGCGCGCCGGCCGCCATCGAGACCACCAGACCGAGATCGCCGCCGCCGGTCAGATCCAGGGCCGATCGATAAACAGCATGAGCGGCACCGACGGCGAGCACGCAGACGCCGGTCGAGAAGACCCAGCGATAGGGGATGCACTTGCCGGCCCGGATCCGCCACCAGCTCCGCAAGAGGAGTACGACGATGATCGCCAGGGCCGGCTGGAGGATCAACGCGGCCGCGATCATCCAAGCGGGCGCGAGGTCCTTGTGCAGGGCTCCACCGCGCCGACGCCGGCTCTCGACCCGGCGCGCACCCTCGACCGAGATCAGCGCCGAGACAGTCAGCGCGAAGACGATCTCGAGTCCGCGCCACGACTGCACCCCGGAGAACGCCTCGGCGCCGTACGCGATCGCCACCAGGTCGACGAGCACGACCATGCCGAGCGCTGGGACCGACAGCGTCCACAGCGCCCAGGAACGTACCGCTCGCCTACTCTGCGCGACCATTGCCTCTCACGGTACGTCGAGTGAGGGTTTGGTCCCAATCCGCTACGGCGTGCTGTGGATAACCAGTTGGAAACGAAAATCACTCGTTGAGAAGTCAGTCGTTTGATCAAGGATCAATGATCGACGTACGCACGGTGACTATTGCACCACCGTCGAATAGTGCGGTCAGCGTTTGCGGCGGGCGGCGCCGAAGAGGCCTCTTACGATCTCGCGGCCGGCGGTGCGGGCGAACTGTTTGAAGGCTGAGGAGCCGACCACCTGCTCGACCATGGACTTCTCGTGCTTCTGGGCGCGCGGAGCGGGGGCCGCCTTGGGCTCGGGGGCCCGCTTGGCTTCTTCTTCGGCTTGCTGGGCGCCGGCCTGGACCCGGGCGGCGAGCTTCTCGTAGGCCGATTCGCGGTCGATGACCTCGGTGTACTTCGCGTTGCCGGCGGAAGCCTGCACGGCAGCAGTCAACTGCTCGGCGGAAGCCGGTGCCATCAGCGACTGCGGTGCCCGCAACCGGGTCCACGCGACCGGAGTCGGCGCGCCCTTCTCGTTCATCACCGTCACGATCGCCTCGCCGATGCCGAGCTGCGTCAGCACCTCGCCGAGGTCGTACGACGAGTTCGGGAAGGTCGACACCGTTGCCTTGAGAGCCTTCGCGTCGTTCGGGGTGTGCGCCCGCAGCTGGTGCTGGACCCGCGACCCGAGCTGCGCCAGTACGTCGTCCGGCACGTCCTTGGGCGTCTGGGTGACGAAGAAGACGCCGACCCCCTTCGACCGGATCAGCCGCACGGTCTGCGCGATCGAGCTCAGGAACGCCTTCGACGCGTCCGCGAACAGCAGGTGCGCCTCGTCGAAGAAGAACACCAGCTTCGGCTTGTCCACATCGCCGACCTCGGGCAGATCGTGGAACAGGTCCGCCAGCAGCCACATCAGAAAGGTCGAGAACAGCGCCGGCCGGTCCTGCAGGTTCGGCAGCTCGAGCAGCGACACGACTCCCTTGCCGTCCCGCTGCTGCATCAGGTCGGCCGTGTCGAACTCCGGCTCACCGAAGAACGCCTCCGCACCCTGATCCGCGAACCCGATCAACGACCGCAGGATCACCCCGGCCGTCGCCGCCGACAACCCACCGAGGTCCTTCAGGTCGTCCTTGCCCTCGTCGCTGGTCAGGTGCGTGATCACCGACCGCAGATCCTTCAGGTCCAGCAACGTCAGACCCTGCGAGTCGGCGTAGTGGAAGATCAGCCCGAGCGAGGACTCCTGTACTTCGTTCAGCCCGAGCACCTTCGACAGCAGCACCGGCCCGAAGGACGTGATGGTGGCGCGGATCGGAATCCCCGTGCCCTGCCCGCCGAGCGCGTAGAACTCGGTCGGGAAGCCGGTCGCCGTCCACTCCTGGCCGATCGTCTTGGTCCGGTCGAGCAGCTTGTCGCTCGACTGCCCCGGCTGCGAGATGCCGGACAGGTCGCCCTTGATGTCGGCGGCGAAGACCGCGACCCCCGCAGCTGACAGCTGTTCGGCCATCAACTGCAGGGTCTTGGTCTTACCTGTACCAGTGGCGCCGGCGACCAGGCCGTGCCGGTTCACCATCGAGAGCGGGATCCGGACCGCCGCGTCCGGTTTCGGCGTACCGTCCACCAGCAGCGCGCCCAGCTCGATGGCCGGCCCTTCGAACGCGTACCCCTGCTTGACGGTCTCCACGACGTCGGCTGTCTCGGCCATCTCAGCGTGCCTCTCGAACGTACGAAGGGAAAGCTTCCCCGTGCGTTCGAGATGCTAGTGGGATTGTCAGCGGATGACGACGACCCTGACGGAAGTCGCCGCGAAGGACCAGATCGTGGCCGACATCGAGGCCGAGACCCGGATGCAGCCGTGTGAGGCCTTGGAGTTGGTGCCGAGCAGCCAGTCGGCGTGGATCTGGGCGCCGTTGCTCTTGTACGTCGGGATCTGGTGGAAGCCGATCCCGCACGGCGCGAACCGGACGAAGTTGTTCAGATAGAGCCGGCCGCCGTCGGTGTTCTTCCGGATCCGGGCGGCCCGGCCGCACTTGGCGCCGCTCGTGTACGTCCCCGGCTTCAGGTACGTCGGGTTGTCGATGATGCCGCCCTGCCGCACCACCTTGCCCTTGGCATCGACCAGCCAGACCCAGTTCTGGCCCTGGCTGATCACGATCCGGCGACCTGTTCCGGTACGCCGGGGGACCGCGCGCACGTCACAGCGCTTGGCCGTGGAGGCCAGCAACCGGGCGTACGTCGTACTGTTGATCGCGCCGGTCTGGCTCAGCGCGTTGGCGGCCTGGAACCGCACCGTGGCCGCACTCGTCATCGCCCCGGCCTTGCCGTCGACGGGTCCAGGTGTGCAGCCGAGCTTGGTCAGACGGGTCTGGGCCGCCTTGGTCTGGGTCACGGTGAGCGCGTCGGCCGGAATCGTCGTACCGGCGACGACCACCGCGAGAGCGGCCGTCCCGACGCCTATTCGGGTCAGAATCCTCATTTTTCTCCCCCAACTAGTCCTTAACCCCATGAGACGCCCGAGGACCCCTTCTGGTTGAGTGCTCGGCGCGTCTTTTTCCGGTGACATTCCTGACCTCTCACCGACCCTCCTTCCCGGCTAGACTCCGGTGGGTGATCTTCAAGCGCGTCGGCGAGGAACGGCCTTACCCGGACCACGGGTACAAGCCGAAGGACTGGTCTGTGCTGCCACCGAGGCAGGTGCGGCTCGACCAGCTCGTGACGACGAAGGGCACCTTGGACCTGAACGCGCTGCTCGACGAGGACTCGACTTTCTACGGTGACCTGTTCGCCCACGTGGTCGAGTTCAAAGGCGAGATGTACCTCGAGGACGGTCTGCACCGCGCCCTGCGCGCGGCGCTGCAGCAGCGTTTGGTCCTGCACGCCCGGGTCCTGGTCGTGGACTGAGTCGATGAGTCGGGGGACTGTCAGATGAGCGCCTTCCACCCACAGCCGCGCCCACACTCGCGCATCCAGTGGCGGACGCCGATCACCATGGTGGTGCTGCTCGGCGTGCTCGTCGGCGGCGGCTGGTGGGGCTGGAACTCGCTGACCCAGAGCAGCGCCGAGCCGAACTGTGTCGACACCAAGATGGCGAACGACCGGCTCACGCCCAAGCAGGTCTCGGTGAACGTCTACAACGGCGGCGCCAAGGCCGGTTCCGCGGCTGCCGTCGCGACCATCCTTCGCAAGCGCGGGTTCCACGTCGCCAAGGTCGCGAACGAGCCGAACGGCGACAAGATCAGCGGCGTCGCGCTGCGCGGCACGGAGGCCAACGGTCCCGAGATGCGGCTCGTCGCCGGCCAGGTGAAGGGCAAGGTCAAGCCCACCGCCGACAAGCGCGCCGACCACACCGTCGACCTCGTCCTCGGCCAGGGCTACCCCGGCCTACGCGACCAGGGCATCCCGTCGATCACCCTCCCCAAGAACACCACCCTCTGCCTGCCCAGCATCCGCCCCACCCAGCCAGTCCCCTCCGGCCAGAACCCCAACTGAGTTTCAGAGCTGTTCGCGGCCTCGTTCGCCGAACCAGCCGGCTAGGCGGCCTGCTCGGCTGACGGCTCGGAGGCGGCGGACTGTGGGTTCCCGGAGGGCTGAGGGGGCGACGACGAGTACGGCGTCGCCTGCGCGGAGTACCGTCCGGCGCTCGGGGACGAACGCCTTGTGGTCGCGGATCACCAGCGACACCGACACGCCCGGCGGCAACCGGAGCTCGCCGATCTCGACGCCGGCCAGCCGCGACTCGCTCGGGATCAGTACCTGCAGCATGTCCGCGCCGAGCGACTCCAGCGGCGCCACGTCGATGTCGACCTCGTGCGCCGCGTTGTCGTCGAGCACCTTCAGCCGCTTCGCCAGCCACGGCAGCGACGGGCCCTGCAGCAAAGTGAAGAGCAGGACGAGTACGAAGACGACGTCGAACACCCGATCCGCCTGCGGCACCTTCTCCGCCAGCGGGATCGTCGCTAGCACGATCGGTACCGCGCCCCGCAACCCCGCCCATGCGACGAAGGTCTGCTCCCGCCACGGGATCTTGAACCACGACACCGACAACGTCACCGCCGCGAACCGCCCGACCACGGTGACCGCGATCCCGATCACCAGCGCGAGCAGTACGTCGTTCAGCTGGATCCGCCCCGGCGACGCGAGCAGCCCGAGCATCACGAACAGCCCGATCTGCGCCAGCCACGCGAACCCGTCGACGAACGACCTGGTCGCCATCCGGTGCGGCAACTCGGCCCGCCCGAGGATCAGGCTGGTCACGTAGACGGCGGCGAACCCGGACACGTGCAGGAGGACCGTGCCGCCGGCGTACGAGACGAAGCAGAGCGAGACGATCGCCAGCGGGTACAGACCGGCCGAGCCGAGCGCGACCTTGCGGAGCAATCCGACGGCCGCCCAGCCGATCACGAAGCCGAACAGAGCGCCGACCACGAGCTCGTAGACGACCAGGCCGGCGAAGTACGGCAGACCGTGCTCCTTGAGGCCGTCGGTGCTCACCAGAGTCACCAGAAGGACCGTAGGAGCGTCGTTGAGGCCTGACTCGGCCTCCAGCATCCCCCGCAGCCGCGGACGGACGTTGACGCGCCGCAGCACGGAGAAGACGGCCGCGGCGTCCGTGGGCGAGGTGACAGCACCCAGGAGTACCGAGATCTGCCAGTCGAGGCCCAGTACGAAGTGGGCGACACACGCGACCACGCCCACGCTGATCGCTACGCCGAGGGTCGCCAGTACGACGCCCATTGGCATCACTGGGCGTACTTCGTTCCAGCGGGTGGTCAGACCGCCCTCGATCAGGATGATCACCAGCGCCGCAAACCCCAGCGCATGCGCCAACTGAGCGTCCTCGAACTGGATCCCAGCCCCGGACTCGCCCAGCAATAGCCCCATCGCCAGATAGATCAGCAGCGACGGCAGCCCCAGGCGGCCGGACAACCGGACGGCAATGATCGCCACCAGCAGCACAGCAGCGCCGGCCAGCAGAATCCGGTCGAGATCGGTGACGTCCACAGCGGCCCTCTACTTCTCCGGGTCGGGGATTGCAGCTTAGTGGAGCCATGCCTCCGGCAACCAATCAAAAGCAGAAACCCCACGCACCCGTTCACAGGACCCGCTCCGTCGCGGTGGTCCTGCAGCCGCCGGTTCGCCATCTGCCGAGGCATCCGCACCACACCCCATCGCGCCCTGCGGGCTCCACGTCCCGCGGGCTCCACGCCTTGCGGACTCTGGGCAATGCGGGCTCCACGCCCTGCGGTCTCCGGGCCGTGGCTGGATCGGCGGAGCAAAAACGAGGACCCTGACGCATCACACAGCATCAGGGTCCTCGGTGTTTCTACCACCCGGGGGTGGTTGGCGGTGGCGGAGGGATTTGAACCCTCGGAAGGGGGGTACCCTTCACGCGCTTTCGAGGCGCGCTCCTTCGGCCGCTCGGACACGCCACCGCCGAAGAGGCTATCAAGACCTATGGCTTGTGAAGAAATCGCGTAGCCTCGCGCCCGCTTCGTCGGCCATCACGCCGCCGATCACCTCGGGGCGGTGGTTCAGTCTGCGGTCTCGTACGACGTCCCAGAGGGAGCCCACCGCGCCTGCTTTTTCGTCGTACGCCGCGAAGACCAGGCGCTCCAATCGGGACAGCACGATCGCCCCGGCGCACATCGTGCAGGGCTCCAGGGTGACGACCAGTGTGCAGCCGGTGAGGCGCCATTCGCCGACGTGCTGGGCCGCCTCGCGGATCGCGAGCACCTCGGCATGCGCGGTCGGGTCGCCGGTCAGCTCGCGCTCGTTGTGGCCGCGGCCGATCACCTGGGCGTCGGCGTCCACGACGATGGCGCCGATCGGTACGTCGGCGCTGCCGTGCGCCTTCTCGGCCTCTTCCAGCGCCAGCCCCATCAACTGGGCATAGGCGCGGTGTGCGGGGTTAGCCAATTGCTTCGATCGCCTCGTGGAACCGGTCGCCGAAGCCGAGCACCTCGGCGATCTCCTCGAGCATCTCCTCGGGATAGAGGTCGACGTCGTCGATCAGCGCGCCCAGATCCATCGCGGTCATCCCCAGGTCGGCGACGATGCCCAGGTCACCGGCCGGGACCTGCTCGTCGTCGTCATCGGCCAGCGGGATGTCGAGCTCGTCCACGACCTGCTTGGCCAGCGGCCACTCGGTGGCGGCGGTGACGTCGGAGATCAGCAGCCGGGCCCGGCCGCCGACCACCCGGAGCAGGATGAAGAAGTCCTCGTCGACCGAGATCATCCCGAGCACGCCCTGATCACCGGGATAGCGGCGCAGCGCCGAGACGAGCGCGGACAGGTCCGGTTCGCCCCGGAGTACCAGTGGAGCGACCAGCCACTCGCCGTCCTCGCTGTAGGCGGCGACCGCGAAGTCGAGGTCAGTGGTGGTCGTCATCGGCCCAGCCATGGGTTCGGACACCTTTGCATGGTCGCAGACTCGCAGCGTACTTTGCGCCTTTTTTCTGTTTTTTCTACTGTTGTTCGCACGCTCAGTGGTGATATGTGGCCCGGCGCATGGCGGCCCGGATCTGCCGGACCCGGGTGCGGCGGGGAGCCACCCGGGCGCGCAGGGCGCGGGCCTCGTCCAGTTCGCGCAGAAAGGCGGCGCGGCGGCGGAGCCGGTCGAGCTGTTCGGGTGACTTGCCGGTGGGTTCGGGCACGGCGACACCGTCCAGGGTCGATTCGGCTCTACCGATTTCTGGGGGGCGCCCCGGGGCGGGGGCCAACTGACCTAAAACGACTGCCTTTCCATCCTAAAAGGGCACAGAGTTTCCAGTGGCGAATCGCCGACGGTAGCGTTCACGGCATGCAGATCCTCGTCGTGGACCATCCACTGGTCGCTCACAAGCTCACCACCCTGCGGGACGAGCGGACGGATTCGCCGACCTTCCGGCGGCTGACCGAGGAGCTCGTCACGCTGCTCGCGTACGAAGCGACACGGGACGTCCGGACCGGCCCGATCAGCGTCACCACCCCGGTCGCCGAGGCCGAGGGCATCAAGCTGACCTCGCCGAAGCCACTGGTGGTCCCGATCCTGCGCGCCGGGCTGGGCATGCTGGAGGGGATGACCCGGCTGCTTCCGACGGCCGAGGTCGGCTTCCTCGGGATGATCCGCAACGAGGAGACCCTCGCCGCCTCGACGTACGCCGAACGGCTGCCGGAAGACCTGCATGGGCGCCAGTGCTACGTCCTCGACCCGATGCTGGCCACCGGCGGCACCCTCGCGGCGGCGATCCAGTTCCTGGTCGACCGCGGCGCCGACCACATCACCGCGATCTGCATCCTGGCCGCTCCCGAGGGCGTCGAGCGGATCGAGCGCGAGCTGGCCGACCTGGACATCCCCTGCACTCTCGTCATCGCCGGTATGGATTCACACCTCAACGACAAGGGCTACATCGTCCCGGGCCTGGGCGACGCAGGCGACCGCCTGTACGGCGTGGCGCAGTAAAAGAAAAAGAGGTTAGGGAGAGGGCCTGGGCGACGCAGGCGACCGGCTGTATGGCGCGGCTCAGTAGGCCTTACGAGGCCATTAAGTCGGCCAGGGCGCGGTAGCCGGCGTCCGACGGATGCAGGTCGCCGTCGCGGCAGAGCAGGGTCAGGGCGCAGAGGGCGGCACCGGTGTCGCCCTCTGGGTTGAAGATCGGCATCGGATCCGCGAACCGGGCCCGCTGTCCGGCCGCTGCAGCGGCCATCGCGACATTGAGCTGCCGGATGATCGGGTGGGTGAGCGGAAACGCACCGACGTTGCCGTCGAAGGCGCCGAGCACCACGATCCGCGCATCCGGCGCGGCCCGGTGAAGCCGCTGCAGGATGCCGGACAGGTTCGCCGCGATCCGCGCGATCGCCGCCGGCGCACCGTCCAGGATGCACTGCACGCTTCCGTTGCAGGAGGCAATGAACTCGTTGGCGTCGTTCCCCCACAGGGACAGCGTGACCAGATCGACCTTGCCCCGATGGTCGCGGAGGAAGTCCACTGCGGCCGCCTGCTGCGGCCCGGTGAACACATCGTGCAACGGGAGACCTGCCCCCGCCCACGGGCACTGCCCGGTCGCGAAGGTGGTCGTCGATTCGCCCGGGCAGCCGTAGTTCACCAGGGTCGGCCGCCGCTGCCCGTGCTGAAGACCGGCAGCCAGCAGATCGGCGTACCCGGTGTCGAACGCCTCTGCCGGAAGCCCGACCTTGAACCGCTGGAAGCCGAAGGCCAGCGAGTCGCCCAGCGAGAGATAGAAGCGCTCACCAGCTCGTTGCTCACTCTCAGCAGCCGATGCCGGGCTGCTCGTGAGCAGCAGGACGAATGCCGTGACGACGGCGACCAGAGCCGCCGATCTCCGTGCTGCAGCCATGAGTCGCAACCTCCCCCTTCGCGTACAAGTACTTTCTCAGGAGTTGGCGGTGTAGTCGATCGGTAGGTCGGCCGCCTCCAGCGAGACCAGCTGGTCCGGGGTGGGGGCGGTCAGGGTGGCGAGACGGTAGGCCTGGCGCTCGGTCATCTGCTGGAAGATCTGGCGTGCCGACCGGCCGTTGCCGAAACCTTCGCCCCGCGGCAGTACCTGGAACATCTCCGACAGCGCCCGCCGGGCGTCCTCGGACAGCTCGTACTGGTGCTCGCGGGCGTGGTACTCGAAGATGTCGACCAGCTCGGCAGGCGTGTAGTCGTCGAACAGCAGCGTCCGGGTGAATCGCGACGACAGTCCCGGGTTGGACCCGATGAACCGGCCCATGTCGTTCACATAGCCGGCCACGATCACGACCAGGTCCTCGCGATGGTCCTCCATCATCTTGACCAGCGTCGCGATCGCCTCGGCGCCGAAGTCGTTGCCGATCCCGATCGGCGCCAACGAGTACGCCTCGTCGATGAACAGCACCCCACCGAGCGCCTGGTTGACCGCGGCTTGCGTCTTCGGACCGGTATGACCGACGTACTCACCGACCAGCGCCGTCCGATCGACCTCGACCAGGTGCCCCTTGCGCAGCAGCCCGAGCGCCTTCAGCACCCGCCCGTAGAGCCGCGCGACCGTCGTCTTGCCCGTTCCCGGGTTCCCGGCGAACACCAGGTGCCGGCTCAGTGGCGGCGCCGGCAGCCCGGCCTCCTGCCGCATCCGGACCGCCTGCATGAGGTTCACCATCGACTGGACGTCGCGCTTGACCCGCCCGAGCCCGATCTGCTCCTCGAGCTCGGCCAGTACGTCCTCGAGCTTCTCGTCCTCGGGCGGCATGCTTTCGTCCAGCGTCCCCACCGGTCCGACCGGCACCGGCGGAGCACCACCTGTACCGGCCGACGCGGCGGCAGGAGTAGCCGGAGCCATCGGTACGCCGTCCACCGTGCAGTCCTCGAAGACCGGGTTCGCGCCCTCGTCCTGGCCGACCGCGCCATCGCAGTCACGGATCCGGACGTGCCGTAGTACCGGCGTTGAAGCCTTGCTGAGATGTAGAGCCGGGTACTTCGCGCCGACGATATCGCAGTCCGTGTACGACCCGGCGGCCTTCTCGGCGATGTAGATCCCGTTCTTGGCCACCCCGATGACCCGCAACCCGGTCACAGTCGGTGTCACGCCCGACCAGACGACCAGCCCCGACCCATCGCACTTCTCGATCGTGCTGCCGGTGATCTCCGCAGTCGCGCCGGTCCCGATGACGATCCCGGCCGCCTTCGTCCGGCTCACCCGTACTGCGTCCAGCTGCACATACCCGGACCCCGACAACTCGATCCCGGTCCCGGTCGTCCCGGCCACCGAACACGTCTCCAGGCTGGTCGCGGCTGTCGACTCCAGATGCACACCGATCGTGCCCCCGGTGATCCGGCAGTCCTCGGCCCTCACCGTCGCATCGTCCACGACCGACAACGCGGTCAGCCCGATGTCGGTGATGCCACACGCATCCAGCTCGACCTTCGACGTACCGGTCGCGTGCACCCCGTGCTCCGCGCCACCGCGGATCAAACTGTCGACGAGCTTCACCGAAGCCGCACCGGTCAGATGGAACGCGCTGTACTTCGACCTGTCGACCCGGCAGTCCGTCATCGTCGCCTGGGCTCCGTCCGAGATCAGCAGCCCGTTGGCCCCCGAATCGGACACGGCACAACCCCTGGCCGTCACGGACGCCTGATCCTGGATCACGAACCCACTGGCCTGCGTGTCCCGGAACCGGCAGTCCACCAGCTCGACCCGCGCCGACCCGGCCGCATGGATCGCAGCCGATCCGGCCTTGTCGATCGACAGCTCGATCAACTGCGCGGTCGAGGCGTCCTCGAGCAGCAGGCCGGCCATGCCCGTCTGGCGTAGCACCGAGTCGGTGAGCTTCACCCGGCTGTCGCCGCGCAACCGGATGCCGTAGCCGACCGTGTCACTCATCCGGAGCCGGTTGGCCTCCAGGTAGGCGCCACCCGACAAGACGATCCCGATGCCGTCGATCTTCTCGATCGTGGAGTCCTCGACCTGCGCGCGGACCCGGCCGGACAGGTGCATCGCGGCCAGTCGGCCACTGCCGAGCTTGGAGCGGCGGACGAGTACCGAGGTCACGCCGTACCCGCTCAGGTCCGAGCCCTGGCCTTCGTTGCCTCGGGCATGGATCCGGCTGCCGGTGACGACGCAGTCCTCGATCAACAGCCCGGCCCCACCGGCGACCCCGATGGTCGGCGTCTCGCTGTCGTCGGCAGCCCGGACGTACAGGCCGCGCAGTACGCACTCGAGCCCTTCGACGACGATCGCCGGCACGCCGCTGCCCGCGACTCCGACCACGTCGACACTGCCCTGGCCCTGCTCGGCGACGATCACCAGCGAGCGGTCCAGGACCACCTGCTCGGTGTAGCTGCCGGGCGAGACCACGACGGCGTCACCCGGACTGGCGGCCTTGACCGCGTCAGAGATCCGGCGGTACGTCCCGCGGCCGCCCTTCGGGGCGACATACCTCGTCGTCACTGGCTCTCCATCGGTTCGTACCCGGTCACGGCGCTCCGGTCGGGCTGGCGGACGGCTGCGGCTGGGGCTGCGGCTGCGGCTGCGGCTGTTGCACACCAGGTGGCAGGATCACGCCGCCGCTGGTCACCTGCGGCTGTGGCACGTTAACACTGGGCGGCAGGGTGAGCGGCCGGGACCACGGCGGGTCCATCGACTGCCGGATCGCCGGGCCGAGCAGTGACATCGTCAGGCCCTTCTCGAACAGCTTGGTCCCGAAGCCGAACGCCAGGTCGGCGACGCCGCCCTTCTGCCAGTACCGGCCGATCCCGATCCCGCCGCCGATCGTCTTCAGCATGCCGAGGCTGTTCGCCACCGCGTAGCCGGTCGCGACCGACATCCCGCCCTCGGCCATCGCCTGCCAGCCGGTCAGGTGCACGGTCTTGCCGTCCGGTCCCTTGACCCCGAAGATCGCCGCGTTCATCGTGCCGTTCACGAACGCGGTCAGCGGCAGCATCATCATGCCGAAGCCGTAGTCGAAGGTCCCGCCCCGCCACTTGGCCGCGGTGGTGTTGCCGGCCCACTCGACGCCCCAGGTGGCGCTGTTGTTGTTCGGCCGGTTGGTGGCCAGCTTGCCACTGTCCAGGTTGCCCATCGTCTGCTTCAGGTCGCGCAGGCCGCCGCCGAGCCGGGTCTCGGTCAGTGCGGTACCGGCGACAGTCTTCAGCGTCGTACCGACGGCCGCGTTCATCAGGGCCTTGAGCGCGTCCTCGCCGGTGAACGGCTTGTTCTGTGCCTCCGCGATGATCGCCAGGATGATGACGCTGGCCGCGTAGTCCATCACGAACTCGGTGGTGGCCGTCAGCAGCATCTTCTGGGTCAGCAACCGGGAGTACGAGACGTAGTTGGACTCCATCCGCAGCGGGTTGCTGCCGACCTGCAGGCCCTTCGGGTCGAAGGTCCAGTTGGACTGCATGTGCCACGGCTGCCGCTGGGCGTCGCCGATCCGCGCGTTCCAGCCCCGGAACTCGGTCATCGAGCCGCGGAAGTCGAACTCGTTGCCGGTCAGCACCAGTCGGTTGTCGCGCAGCTCGAAGACCAGGCCGGTGTCGGACCGCTCGCCGATCACCCGGCCGTCCTGGCCCCAGATCTTCCACTGACCGTGCAGCTTGTCGGTCTCCAGGTAGTTCGTCCCCGACAGCGCCCGTTCCCGGACGATCTTGTCGATGTCGAACTCTTTCCACTGCGCCAGGTCGGAGTTGCCCTGAGCGTCCACGGTGTACTCGCGCACCCGGACCGGCCGGTCGCCACCGATGTGCTGCGGGGTCTCGAACCGGACCTGGTCCGGTACCGCCGAGCCGTTCGGGGTGACGTCGCGGAAGTGCGTCGACTGACCGTTCCACTGGTTCGACCAGCGTCCGGTGCCGTTGCTCCAGCGCCGGTCGAAGGTCATCGCCGGGTCGACCCGCTGGCCGAGCTTGTCGAACTCGGCGGCGTGCCAGTTGTTGTTGCCCGACTTCCACGACTCGACGTACCGGCCCTCGTCCAGCATGTGCCGGTCGCGGACCAGGTTGCCTCTGGCGTCGAAGTCACGGAACGAGTTGTCCCAGCTGATCGACTGGTCGCGGGAACCCTTGAAGTGGAAGCGTTCGCCGCCGACCCCGGTCGGGTTGCCGTTCAGATCCAGTTCGCGCCAGGTCCAGCGCGACCCGTCGGCCGGGCCGGTCGCCTCGATGTAGCGGGTCGGCGGGTTGTGCCCGTACGGCGGAATCTGGTGCGACGAACCGACCAGGTTGCCGTGCGCGTCGCGCTGCACCCAGATGTGGGTGTTGCCGGCCTCGGGGAACTCGCGGACCTCGCCACCGGGGTGGCTCTGCCGGACCAGGATCCAGTCGGGTCCACCCTGCGGGTGCGGGCCCATCGACGGTTTGAAGTCCTGCCAGCTGTTGTTGGTGTTGTCGAAGACCCGCCAGCCCTTGGTGCCCTCGTTCTCCCAGGCCGCGACCGGCCCGCCGTTCGGGTTCGGATGCGCGTCGGTCAATCCCTCGACCTGGTCGCCGACCTTCAGCTTCGTACCGTCGTGCAGCTTGCCCTCGAAGCGGACGAACCGGCCGTCCAGCCCGACGTCGACGAAGGACTCGTCGCCCGCGACGTACCGGACGCCGTGGCCCGGGTTGTTCGCGCCGGTCGTCTCCCAGCGATAGATCTGGTACCGCGCGTCGTTGGCGACGTGCGACACGTTGCCTTCCGGCACCGGGTTGCGCTGGATGTAGTCGCGGAACCAGACCGGCGGCCGCTGCTCGCCGACCCGGTGGGCGCTGAGGATGTTGTCGTTGGGCAGCTTGGTCCCGCTGCCGACCGGCTTGCCGACCTTGCCCTGGATCTCCCAGCTGCCCGGCCGCTCCAGCCCTCCTGCGCCGGTCTCGAGCTTGAACTCCTTGTACTGGTTGGCGTGGTCCGCGCTGTTCCAGGTGCCCCATTTCTGCTGGGCGATGTCGTCAGTGGTCTGCCCAGGGAGCCTGACCCGGTCGATGAAGCCGTCGCCGAGCTTCTCCCAGGTCCGCTGACCCGACCCGACCAGGCCGCCGTCGGCGTCGAACCGGTGCCAGGTCCAGTTCCCGTCGGCGCCGCGGGTGGCGATCACGTGACCCGTGATCTCCTTCTCCGCCTTGCCCAGCGGGCCGATCTCGCCCGCGATCGGGTTGGCGTACTTCTGCAGGCCCTGCTGGTAGTGGTGCACCTGGCGGCCGTTGTGGTCGACGTCCATCCACGAGTTGCCGCTGGTGTCGAACTCCCGCTTGCCCCAGTTGCTCACCCCGCCGGCGTTGTCGTACGTCGCCCAGGTGGTCCGCCGGTTGAAGGTGCCGAAGCCGAGCGTGTCGGTCTTGCGGAAGCTGTCCATGATCTCGCCGCCCGGCAGCCACCGGCGCTCGAAGACCTGGACCTCCTTGGCCGACGAGCTGATCAGCTTGATCTGGCCGTTGCCGACCCCGGTCACCTCGACCTTGCCGTGCTGGAAGACACCGTCGGCCCTGGTCCCACCGGTCCTGGTCCAGGTGCTGTTGGCCCGGTCGACGACGTACCGGAACGGCGTGGCCTGACCGTTGTTGAGCACAGGGAAGCCTTGTTCGGTGAGGTTTCCGGCCCGGTTGTAGACGTGATACTCGCCGTTGCGTGGACTCCCGTTCAGCTGGATCTCGACCCGGACGTTGCCCTGGGCATCGACCGTCGCGTGGTACCGGTTCGGCATCGCCGTACCGGCGTTGTCGACGAAAGTGACAACCCCGTTCTGGTCCCGGGTGACCCGGCCGCCGAGCTGGCTCGCGCCCAGCCCGTCGAGGTCGGTCAGCTGCCGGATCGGCACGCCCTGCAGGTTGAAGACGTCTTCGCCCCCGACCCGGCCGACCGTGATCTCGCCACGGGCCGCGTCGAAGTTCACCTGCCGGCCGACGATCGGCGCGTACTGTGCGTCGACCCGCTGTGCCCCGGCCGTACCGATCTCGAGGAAGCCGTCCTCGCCGTGCAGCGTGACGGGGACACCGTGCGCCTGGTGAGCGCCGTCGGCGTCGTACACGTGGTAGTTGCCGCCGTCGATCGCGCGGTAACCGCCGTTGCCGGTGAGCTCGACCGTGCCCGGGCCGGGCGCGTCGGCACCGGTCCGGATGCTCACGTTGCCGTGCACATCGTGGACGACGATCAACTGCTGGCCAGGCTGCACACCCGGCTGGTGCAGCGGGATCCGCCGATCGATCGCGAGACCCGCGTCGTCGAAGGTCCGCGCGATGCCGTTCGCCGGGTCGGTGAGCCGGAATCCGCCGCCCTGCAGGACATCCACCTGATGCGGCAACCGGGCACCGAGGTCGTCGATGAAGGACAACGTGCCGTCCGTACCCCGGTACAGGAAGGTCTGCCCCTGGAAGTCGGCGTGCGCCACCCGTACGCCGGTGCCCTCCAGCAGACCGTTGTTGCCGAAGTACCGGATGTCGCCGAGGTTGTTGTCGACGACCATCAGCTGGCCGTTGCCCAACCGGGTGACCTGCGTGTGCGGGACCGGGGCGCCGTTGACGTCGACGACGCGGAGGCCGCCCGTCCCGTTCGGCTCGGTGAACAGCGCGCCACGAAGGCCCTGCGGGTCGGTGAGCCGCAGGCCGTCCGCGATTTGCACGCCATCCACGCCGTACCGCGCACTGTTCCCCTGGGCTGTGCTGACCCGGAAGCCGCCGTCCGGCAGCAGATCGACCGTCGTCCCCGGCACATGGGTGCCCTGCAGGTCGACCAGCCGCGCGCCGGTGACTCCGTCGACCTCGACGAACCGGTCGCCCCGGAGCCCTTGCGCGTTGAGAACGGACACCCCGTCGCCGAGGTGCGTGCCGTCGCCGGCGTACCGCTGCATGCCGCCGTCGGCGTCGTAGATCCGGAAGCCGCCGTCGTCCAGCCCGCGGACCGCGAAGTTCTCGGCGCCGTCGCCGAGCACATGCAGCCCGTCGGCATCGCGGGTCACGAACCGGTCGGTGGTCCCGTTCAGCCTGAAGTGCACCTCGGTCAGCGTGCCGCCGCTGTCGTAGTGGATCGTCCGGTTGCCCTCGACCACGTGATAGCCGGTCGTGTTCGCCTCGGGCCTCGACCAGTAGCCACCGGCGCCCACTCCGCGCGGGCGCTCGTTGACCGACGCGATCCGCAGGTCGTCGAGCCCCTGCAGCAGTCCGTCGGCCGACAACCCGGGGTGCTGGGCCTCGAAGGTCTGCTTGGCCAGTACGAACTTCTCCTGAGCGGCATGCAGGTCGAACTGCGCCCGGTCGCCGATCGACAGCCCGTTGGAGGTGCTCGCCGCGTTGGGGCCGTTCTCGTCGCCGTACCTGGCCGCGGCGGCGAAGTCGTCGTACGTCTTCTGAACCGCCTGGAAGTCGTCCATTCGGGTCAGCACGAGAGCGTCGGAATCGCCGAGCTGCCGGAACAGGTTCGCCCGGGCAGCCATGTCGCTGGTCCACGTCTGGCTCACCTGCGTCGCGGCCTGGCGCCAGGACAGCGGATCGATCTTGCCGGCGAAGACATCGCTGTTGTGCAGCAGCCCGGACTTCAGGTCGGTGGCGAAGTTCATGTACTCCGAGCCACCCCACTCCCGGCCGAAGAACCGGACGCCGCCCAGCCTGGCATCCACCGCGACCGCGTCCGACAGTTGCGTCACCGTGATGGTCAGCTCGTCGGCGCTGCCCGGCTTGACCACCTTGATCGTGTTGACCAGTCCGTCGGTACTGACCGTCGAGGTGGCCGTCACGTCCGCCATCCCGTGGAACTTGCGCAGCCCGTCGACCGAGAACGCCCGGCCGAAGTCGTCGAACGCCTCCTTCGGCGCGAAGCCGCCCCACTCCTCGTGGATCAGGTCGTCGTAGACGCCCTGCGGCAACTGCTCGGCCCGGACCGGGATGATCGTCAGCCCGTCCTCGACCCGGTTCGGGCCGGTCCGGACCAGGTTCGTCGGCGCGAGCGTCACCTCGAACTGGTGCGGGTTGACCGGCGCCGCGTCCCCGAGCCCGAGCTCGTAGTGCGGCGGGTACGCCGAGGCCAGCTTCGCGTGTCCACCCGGTACGTCGATCTCGAACACGACCCGGTTCGCCTTGTCACCGTTCTGCGCCCAGGTGTGCTGGAACTCCATCCCGTTCGACGTCGACGACGGCAGCCGCTCGACGAAGTTGTCGGCCTGTGCGGCCAGCGGATCGAGCGACATCCCGCGGTACAGGGTGACCCGGGCGTTCGGTCCGTGGAAGGCGAGATCCGTGCTGATCCGGACGAAGTCGTCGACCTTCTCCACCAGCGCGTCGGCATCGGTGTGCGCGAGGTCGACGAAACCGCGGTACCCGCGCTGTGAGGTGAAGGAGCCGTCGCGCACGTCGCCCATCAGCTTCATCACGTTCGCGTCGACCGAGGCCGCCGCCAGATGGGTCCGCGACAGCTCGACCGAACCGGTCCACCGGGCAGCCGCGTCCAGATCCGTCAGGTGCTGCGGTACGGCCGGCGGATGCGCGTTGCCGGTGAGACCCTGATCCAGCTGGCGGAACACTCCGGTCGAGCGGTCGTAGCTCAGCGCGCCACCCGGCGAGGCGATCGTGATCGAGTCGCCGTTCGCCTTGACCGGCCAGTTCCCGCCGAGTCCGTCGTCGAACGCACCGGCGTAGATGTTGCCGGTGAAACCGTCCTCGCCCATCGTCAGCACCCGGCCGCCGAGAGCGCCGTGAGTCAGCTGGACCGACTCGCCGGTCAGCGTCAGCGAACCGTTGCGCATGACCCGGTACTCCCACGTGTGCATCGTGGTGACGCCGTCGGCGCCGTACTTGGTCAGCGTCAGCTCGTTGCCGAGCTGGTTCAGGTGGATCGACTGGTCGAGGCCGCCGATGATCTGCGCCTGACCGCCCTGCACTCTGATCTGCACCTGCGACGGCAGGTCGTGCATCTTGGTCGGGCCACCGGCCATCGGGTTCATCCGTACGCCGCTACCCGACGGCTGGCCCGTGTCCCGCCCGGCCGCCACGATCCGCGGCCGGTCGCCGAGCGAGCCGGTCAGCAGGTCGTCCAGCTGCTGCTGGACGGAGTCGAACTGCATCCCGTGCTTGGCCTCGAAGGCATCCCGCACCGTGTTCAGGTCGTGCTGAGCCGCCCTGTAATCGGTCCAGGCCTGGTCTTCGAGCGACTTTCCGCCGGACGTCCCGGCAGGGTTCTCCACCAGGTCCTCGTACTTGTTCGCGGCGGCGAGGTAGTCGTCCTGCGCCCGCTGCACCCTGGTGAAGTCGTCCAGCCGGGTGGTCAGCTTCGCGTCGGTGTCGCCGACCTTGCGCAGTACGTCCATCCGGGCCATCCGGTCGGCGTCCCAGACCGGCGCCTTCTCCGTCGTCGGGGTCGCCGCGGCGTTCTTCCACGACGCCGGCTCCATCCGGCCGGCGAAGAGGTCGCTGTTGTGCAGGACGTTGCCGCGCAGGTCGGTGGCGATGTGCTTGAAGTCGGTCTTGCTCCAGGTCTGGTCGAACGTGGTCATCCCGTCGGCCGTGACCGTCACGCGGACCGAGTCGGCCTCGGCGTCCCGGAGTACGTTGATCTTCAGCTCGCCGTCGAAGCCCGGCTTGCTCGCGGTGACGGTCAGGTTGTCCGGGCCGCGCTTGACCGTCGTGGTGCTGACGTCCTCCAGGCCGGTGAACTTGCGCAGGTTGTCCCGCTCGAACGACTTCGCGAAGTCGGTGAAGGCATCGCCCGACTTCATCCCCGGCCACTTGGCGTTGATCAGATCGCTGTACGCCGACGGCGCGATCGCCTCGGCCTTGACCGGGATGATCGTCATCCCGTTCTCGAGCCGGTTCGGGCCGGTCCGGACGAGCGTCGTCGGGGCCAGCGTGACCTCCCACTGGCTCTGGTTCCAGGCGCGTGCCTCGTCGAGGCCGGCCTGGTAGCCGGGCGGGTAGGACATCGACAGCTTGCCGTGCCCGGCCGGTACGTCGATCTCGAAGACGAACCGGTTGCTCGCGACGCCGTTCTTCGCCCACTCCTCCTGGAACTTGATGTTGTTGGAGGTCGAGCTAGGCAGCCGGTCGACGAACTCGTTCGCCTTGGCGCTGGCCGGGTCCATCGAGACACCGCGGTACAGGGTGATGTCCCGGTCGCCGCCCTTGAGCAGCAGGTCGCGGGTGACGTCGGAGAAGGTCTGCACCTTGCCGACCAGCGTGCCGTCCTCGAGCGCGAGCGGGTTCACGTACCCCTCGAAGCCGCGCTTGGAGGTGAAGGAGCCGCCCATGACGTCCTTCATCAGATTCTCGACGGCCTTGTTCTCGGCGGCCGCGGTGAGATGCGTGCGCGACAGGTCGACCTGGTTGGTCCAGCGGACCGGGTCGCCGTGGATGTTGCCCGGCAACGTGGGTGCGGGCAGGTGCGACGTACTGGTCGGTGCCGGGCCGTGGAACGAACCGTCCCGGCCGTAGCGCAGCGGGCCGCCCGGGGTGGCCACGAACAGCTCGTCGCCGACCACCTTCATCGGCCAGACGCCACCGTCGTTGAGCGTCCCGTCCAGCTGGCCCATCAGGCCCTTGAGGTTGGCGACCTCGCCGGCCAACGGGCCATCCGCCAGGTGGATGGTCTGGCCGGTCAGGTTCGGCCGGCCGAAGCCCTGCCGGAAGGTCCAGGTCGACAGGGTCTCGCCGCTGGATCCCAGCTGGGTGACGGTGATCTCCCGGCCGTTGACCGAACCGGTGAACTCACCAGCCCGGGTGCCGGTGAAATGCACCACACCGTTCTCGACCTGGTAGGAGACACCACCGCCCGGTACTTCGAACGCCCGGCCGGCGCCCGGCCCGCGCGGCCGTTTCACCACTCCGCCGAGGTCGGTCTTCAGTTGATCGGCGTCCATGTCGTACTTGCGCTTGAAACCCGCCCTCGCGGTGTCCAGGTCGGCCTGCGCCACGTCGAGATCCATCCGGACCTGGTCTCCGACCGAGATACCACCGGTCGACGGGCCGTCCGGCCGGGTGCCGTGCAACTGGACGTTGTCGAGCGCGTGGCTGAGGTTCCGCTCGCTCTGCTGGAACCGGGAGAAGTCCTCCATCTTCGCGTCGACCATCGCGTCGGTGTCGCCGGGCTTGCGGAAGACGTTCGCCTTCGCGGCCAGGTCGGCGTCCCACTGCGGGCTGAACGAGGTGGGCTTGTTCCACTCGGCCGGTTTCGACATCCCGATGAAGACGTCGTTCTCGTGCAGCGTCCCGGCCCGCAGGTCGGTGGCGATGCTGCTGAACTCGGTCTGGCTCCAGTTGCGGTTCAGCGTGGTCTTGCCGTCGGCGGTGACGGTGACGTGGACCGAGTCGGCGTACTCGTTGCGGGTGATCTTGATGGTCATGTCGTGGCCCGGCAGGCCCGGCTTGCTGACGGTGATGTCGCGGACCATGCCGTCGGTGCTCAGCTTGGACGTCGCCGTGACGTCGGACATATTGCCGAACTTCTGCAGGTGGGCCTGGTCGAACGCGCGGCCGAAGTCGTCGAACGCGTCCGCCGAGGACATCCCCGGCCAGCGCTCGCTGATCAGGCTGTCCAGCTGGCCGGGCGGGATCTGCCTGGCCCGGACCGGGATGACAGTCAGCCCGTCCTTCACGAAGGAGTCACCGGTGCGCTCGAGCACGGTCGGCGACAGCGTCACCTCCAGCTGGTCCGGGTTGAAGGCACGCGCGTCCTTGAGGCCCTGTTGGTAGCCCTCCGGGTAGGACAGCGCCAACTTGCCGTGCGCGGGCGGTACGTCGATCTGGAACACGACCCGCTTGCCGGGGTCGGCGCCCTTCGCCCAGGTCTTCTGGAACTCCCAGTTGGTCGACGTCGAGACCGGCAGCCGCTCGACGAACTTGTTGCCCTGGGCACTGGCCGAGTCGATCGCGATCCCGCGATAGACCCTGGTGGGAGCGATCGGCCCGTCGAACAGCAGCCCTTCGGCCACCTCGTTGAAGGTGTGCACGTCCTTGGTCAGCTTCGTCAGGCCGGTCTCCAGCACGTACGGGTCGATGTACCCGCCGAAGCCCTTCTGCGAGGTGAACCTGCCCTCGTAGGCCATCTGCATCATGTCGCCGACGTCGTCCCACTTGTCGGCGGCGGTCAGGTGGGTGCGGGAGATGTCGGCCTGCGCCGTCCACCGCGCGAGGTCGTCACCCTCCAGGTGGATCGGCGGAATCGGGTCCGCCATCTTGCCCTTGACGCCGGGCTCGACCCGGACGAAGTTCCCGGTGCGGTCGTACACCTGCGTACCGGACCTCGAGGGCACGCTGTACTCGCCCTCGCCGCTGTTGTACTTGACCGGCACGTTGTCGCCGAGATCGTCGACCGCCCCACGACCGAACGAGCCGCCACTCCACTCCGCAGTGAGCGCCCGGCCGTCGAAGACGTCGCCGCCGCCGCGCAGGACGAGCTGGTCGGTCTTCATCATCGGCCAGCCGAGGTCGTTGAGTTCGTACTTCAGCGTCCGCAGGACGTTGCCGTCGGCATCGACCTTGGTGACCGTCAGCTCCTTGCCGTCCAGGACGCCGCGGAAGTCGTCGACACCGTCGCCGAGGAAGTTGACCGAGTTGCCCTCGATCTTGAACATCCCGTCGGTACCGGAGATCGGCATCGGCCGGCGCATCCCGGCGCCGGGCAGCCGCGGCCGGTCCTTCAGCGAGTCGAGCAGCAGGTTGTCCAGCTGCTGCTGGATCGCGTCGACCTTCATGCCGTGCTTGCCCTCGAAGGCAGCCTTCGCGTTGGCCAGATCGGTCTCGGCCGCACTCAACTGCAGGTGCGCCTGGTCGCCGATCTCCGGCCGGGTCGAAGCGCCGTCGAGCCGGCCACCGTGCTGGGCGATGTCGTCGAGCGCCGCCTTGACGTTGCCCTGGGCGTGCTCGACCCGGCTGAAGTCGGCCATCCTGGCGTCGACGACGGCATCGGTGTCACCGACCTTGCGGAAGACGTTGGTCTTCGCCGCCAGGTCGTCCGCCCAGCCCTTGTTGAACGCCTCGATGTCGTCCGCCCACGCCTTGTTGAGCGAGGCGATGTCGTTGTCCCAGTTGCGATTGAGCGAGGCCAGGTTGCTGTCGAGGCTTTCGTCGACCGCCTTGCCCTTGCCCTTGACATCGATGTGGACCGGCGGCGCCGCTTCCTCGGCCCAGCGCGCGGGCTGCGGCAGGTTCATGAACTTCTCGTTGTTGTGCAGGACGCCGCCGCGCAGGTCGGTGGCGATGTTGCTGAAGTCGGTCTTGGTCCAGGTCTGGTCGAACTTGTTCGCGCCGTCCGAGGCGACGGTGACCCGGACCGAGTCGGCCTTCGGGTCGCGCATCACGGTGATGGTCAGGTCGTCGCCCTCGAAACCCGGCTTGCTGACCGTCACCGTGTGGGTCAGCCCGTCGGTACTGGTGACCGCCTTCGAGGTGACGTTCTCCAGATCGGGGAACTGCTTGAGCGCGCCCAGTTCGAAGGACTTCACGAAGTCGCCGAACGCCGTCTCCGAGGACATCCCCGGCCACTTGGCGGTAATCACCGACTCGTACATCGACGGCGGGATCTGCTCGGCCTTGACCGGGATGATCGTCATCCCGTTGTCCAGCGTCCGGTTCGGGCCGGTCCGGACCAGCGTCGTCGGCGACAGCGTCACCTCGAACTGGCTGGCGTTGATCTCCGGCGCGTCGCCCTTCACCGCCTGGTACCCGTCCGGGTAGGCCATCGACAGCTTGCTGTGCCCGGCCGGTACGTCGACCTCGAAGACGACCCGGTTGGCGTTGACGCCGTTCTTGGCCCACTCGTCCTGGAACTTCATCGTGTTCGAGGTGGAGATCGGCAACCGCTCGGTGAACTTGCCGGCCTGCGCGCTGGCCGGGTCCATCGACAACCCGCGGTACACGGTGAGGTTGTCCTCGGGCCCCTTGAAGGCCAGCTCCTTGGCGAAGTTCTCGAAGGTGTGCACCTTGCCGACCAGGGTGCCGTCGCGCAGCGCCGACGGGTTGACGTACCCGTCGAAGCCCTTCTTCGAGGTGTACGAGCCGCCCGCGACGCCCTTCATGAACAGGTTGAGGTCGTTGTCCCCGGCCGCCACCGTGAGGTGGGTCCGGGAGATGTCGGCCTGCGCGTTCCAGCGGATCAGGTCGTCGCCGGTCAGATGGCTCGGCGCCGCCGGCCTGGGCAGGTCGTGCCCGGTCGACGGCCCGACGCCGTGGAAGCTGCCGGCCTTGTCGTACACCAGCGGGCCCTGCGGCGACGGCACGATCAGCCCGTCGTCGGTGAACTTGACCGGCAGGTGGTTGCCGCGCAGGTCCGTCACCAGCGCCTTGTCGAACTGCCCCATCGCGCCCTGCAGGCTGATCGGCTGACCGTCGAACAGGCCGCCGTTCAGCGGGAAGGATTCGCCGATCTGGTTCGCGCGCCCGCCGAAGCCCAGCGAGTACGTCCAGGTGTGCGCGGCCTGGCCCGCCCCACCGGTCTCGGTGATGGTCAGCGTCCTGCCGTTCAGCGTGCTGCTGAACGCGTCCGCCTTCGGCCCGCTGAAGCTGATCTGGGTGCCGTTCAGCTCGAACTTCATCCCGTTGCCGTTGGGCAGGTCGAAGCTGCGGCTGACCCCGCCGAGCAGGCGTGGCCGCTCCTTGAGCGAGTCGATCGTCAGCTTGTCGAGCTGTTGCTGCAGGTTGTCGACGCTGAGCCCGTGCTTGCTCTCGAAGCTCGCCTTGGCGTTGGCCAGATCGTTCTCGGCCGCCCGCAGGTCGATGTGCACCTGGTCGCCGACCGCCGGACCGGTCGACGGCCCGTCCAGCCGCTCGCCGTGCACGGCCACGTTGTCGAGCGCGTTGTCGAAGTGCGACTGGGCCCGCTGGACCTGGCCGAAGTCGGCCATCTTGGCGTTGACCATCGCGTCGGTGTCACCCGGCCGGCGGAACACGCCCGCCTTGGCGGCCAGGTCCTTGTCCCAGGCGGCGCTCAGGGTCTGGTTCTCCAGCTTGCCCTGCGCGTTGTAGTGGAACGTCAGGCCCTTCTCGTCGATCAGCTGGATGCCGCCGTTGCCGAGCTTGGTGATCTTGATGCCGGGGGTGATGTCGCCGGTCAGGGTGGTGGCGCGGAACTCGCCGCCCTTGGTGACGACGATGTGGTCGGTCGGCCGCAGTACGCCGTCGGTCTTGGTCAGCCGCAGGCCCTGGTCGATCACGATGCCGCCGCTGTCGAAGCGGGTGGTCTGGCCGGTGGCCGTGTCGGTGAAGCGAAGGTTGCCCCCGGCAAGCACGTCCATCCGGCCGTCGGGCCCGCCGCCGTACAGGTTGTAGCTGCTCATCCCGCCCTCGGTCCGCTCGACCTTGACGTAGGCGCCGGGGCGGTCGGTGAGGCCGTGCAGCTGGATCTCGGAGCGGCTGGCGATCGTGTTCGTGCCGTGGCCCGAGTTGCCGATGTCGGCACCCTTGGCCAGCGAGTAGCCCGGGTCGTGCACACCGGGGTTGTGCATTCCCGGGTTGTGCAGCCCTGGGTTGTGCAGGGCCGCGTTGTCGAAGCCGTTGAAGCCGGGGGTGTTGACGCCCGGGTTGCTGTGCACTCCCGGCGCGGGCTGCGGGTGCAGCGGGACCAGCTGGGTCTCGGGCATCGCGGCCTTGGCGTCGAGGCCATGCCCCGGTACGCCGACGTTGCCCGGCAGGTTGGTGCTCGGCAGCGGCGTCCCTTGGCCGGTGTTGTGCACCGTCGTCGGCTGGACGTGCAGATCGGTGGCCCGGCTCGGCAAGTTGATCGGCTGGACGTTCACCGACGGCACGGTCGGGGCGTTCTGGGCGCCGGCCAGGCCTGGGTTCTCGACCTTGATCGTCGCGGGCGCCGGGGGCTTGAAGTCGGCGCCGCCGTTCAGGTGGACGTTGACGTTGACGTCGGTACCGGCGGGCTTGGCGGTGTGGATCGACGGCGGGGTGACGCCCTGCGTCGTCGCGCCGGGGTTGTGGACGAGGTCGAGCGCGGCGTTGATCCGGTCGACGGCGGGCGGGTTGAGCGCGTGCAGGCCGTTGAAGTTCGCGGGGCTCGGGGCGTTCAGGACCTCGTCGATGCTGAGCTTGAAGTGATTGGTCTGGAAGCCATGGGCCGCGCCTTCGCCGATCGACGTACCGAAGTGCGGTGAGACGGCCGGGGCGTTGTTGCGGATCGCGGAGCCGGTCAGGTCGCTCAAGCCGGCCGAGTTCGCGTTCGGGGTCGGGACGTGCAGTGAGCCGACATTGTTGAGGCCGGGCGACTGGACGTTCACGTTGTTCATGTGGAGTGAGTTGCCGAACTCCGGCGTACCGACGTGTGGCGACGGGATGTTGGCGACGACGCCGTTCGCACCCAGGTTCGTGTTGACGTGTACCGAGGGCGGGGTCGCGCCGGTGGCGACGTGGATCGGCAGGACCGGCGTACCGACCGCGGGCTGGGTCAGGTTGGCGACGACGTTGGACGGCATCTGCGGCGTACCGACGTGGGCCGAGGGGATGATCGAGCCGCCGGGGACGACCGGGACGTTGGTACCGGCGTTGCTCGGGATGTGGATGCCGCCCGGCGTAGTGACGGTCGGGGTGTGCACGCTGACGCCAAGGTCGCCACCCTTCACCGGGGCGAAGTTGCCGGTCGGGATGTCGTCGATGGCGATGCTCACGTGGCCCGCGTTGAACCCGGCGCCGGAGACCTCGCCGAGGCCCTTGATGTTGAGCGGGATCATCTCGGGCGGGTTCATCATCGTGTGCAGGAAGTTGGTCTTGCCGCCGAGCGCGCCACCGGTGGTCTCGATCGGGATCCCGGCGATCGACTTGCCGATCGCGCTCGTCATCGGCATCCCGAACACGTTCTTGCCCTGGATGCCACGGCCGATCACGCCGACCTTGAGGGCCTGGGTGAAGGCGCCGAAATCCGTCATCCCGGCCAGCCGGAAGGCGCGGATCTCGTCCGCCGCCACCGGCAGGAAGATCCGGGTCCACTGCAGGTTGCCGAAGTGCGCCTGGACGAACTTGAAGGTGTTGCCGAGTCCGGTAGCGAAGCCTTTGCCGACGTTCGCCAGCCCGCGGAACAGCGTGCCCGGCAGGTTCGCGAAGCCGGTTCCGAGGTTCTTGATCCCGTTCAGCGCGATCTTGCCGAAGTTGTTGCCGAAGTTCGCGGCGTTGAGCGGGAAGTTCCGGATGTTCTTGACGACGAAGAGGCCGGTCTCCTTGATCGCGATGTTGGCCAGCATCGGCATGCTCTTCAGCCCGGCCAGCAGGCCGTTGAACAGGAAGTCCTTGCTGAACACGTTCTTGAAGGTCTGGACGATGCCCTTGACGCCGGCGCCGATGCCCTTGCCGATCGCCTTCACGATGCTGAAGATCGGCAGCGCCTTGGTGGTCGGCGCGATCAGGCCGAGACCGGCCAGGAACAGGTCCAGGAAGCTGGCGTCACCCTTGGCGACGTCGACGATGGTCTTGATGAACAGGGCCAGGTTCACGCCGAGGGCGATCAGCGCGATCGGGCCGCCGAAGATCAGCGCCGGGATGATCAGGATGATCGCCAGCCACTTGAAGGCCTCCCAGAACACCTCGCAGTCCGAGATCGGCATCTTGATGTCCGAGACACCGTTGATCCGGCCGGCGTAGCTCGAGGCCTGCTCGGACTGGTACGTACCGGCAGCCTCGGCAGTGGTCTTGTGGGTCTCGCGCTCCGGATCGTCCGCGGCCAGCCCCCGCCCGGCGTTCAGCGCGGCGTCGGCCTTGGCCTGCTGCTCGACGACCACGCCGCTCCACTCGCGCAGCGCGGTGGCGGACGACTCGAAGGCGGAGGCGACGCTCTCGACGTGCCCGCGCAGCCGGCCGTCGACCTTGCCGCGGAGGGCGTCAGCGGTCTGCCCGACGAACACGGAGTCGTCGTTCTTGTTCATCACGGCCTCGATCGCGGTGATGATCTCGCGCGCCTTGCCGCCCATCTTCTGGAAGCCGTCGGCCAGTGCCTTGATCTTCTCGGGATCGCCCGGCGTGGGGTCGCCCCCCAGACCGATCGCATCCCAGTCGCCAGGCCGCGGCATCCGAACCCTCCCTCACGCCGACAGTGGTCCCTCCGGAAAGTCCACGCCTCAGAGCGCTCCGAGGTTCAGATCCGGGCCGGAAAACTATTTCTGAACCTCTTCGCGGGCCGCGACGTGGACTGGGTGGAACCGTTTGGACAGCGGAGGTGCCCGGTGCCGGACAAACTGAAGATGAACTACAACCTGCTGAACGACGCCAAGCGCGATCTGCATCAGCTGGCCGACGAGTTGATCCCGTCGATGGACAACGAGGTCTTCCAGAACCTGGGCGACGGCACCGACGACTCCATCCTGGGCAGCAGCGACATCTCCTACGCCGTCTACACGCTGCACTCCAACGCGTCGTACACGATGGGCAAGGCCAAGGACGGCCTGACCAAGCTGGGCGACTCGTTCGGCTCGGTCGGCGAGGCGTTCCTGCAGTTCGACGCCGAGATCGCCCAGGGCATGAACGCCACCAACAGCAGCCTGGCGCTGTCGAACTGGCAACGCAACAAGGACCAGTGGGACCACAAGCAGTCGCACCTGAGTGAGTGCACCGGCGACAAGCAGCCCGAGTTCTGCAGCGCCACCGACCCCGGCCCGGCCCCGCTGGACCAGACCATCGTCACCGACCGGGGCAACATCCACACCCACCTCACCCTCGATGACAAGGGCAACGTCATCAAGGAGGAGACCACCGTCACCTACGACGGCAAGACGTACACCTCGACCACGACGTACGGCGACAACCGCAACCACATCGTCACCGACTCCACCTACCCCGACGGCAGCACGGTGCACAACGACACCCAGATCCACGTCGACGCCGACGGCAAGCCGAACGGCTCCCACAGTTCGTCCAGCAGCACCGACACCGACGGGAAGGTGGACACCACCACCACCGACCTCAACAAGGACGGCAGCGGCACCCAGACGGTGACGAACTCCGACGGTACGAAACACGTCTTCACCCGGACGCCGGACGACTGGCGCGGTACCAGCCAGCCCTGGGTGGAGACCCCCGAAAGCATCGAGGACAACAAACCGCCGGAAGAGGACTACACCTACACCGGCGGCTACTGACTGTTCGCAGTACCCGTTCACCCCAACCCAGAAAGCGAGCACCCGCCATGGCCTACGACGGCATCAACCTCGACTACGGCAAGATCGTCGAGGTCTGCAACCTGATGACGAACGCCCACGACCAGATCTCCCCGATGATCGAGAACCTCCGCACCCGTGTGAACACCCTGGTCGACGACGGAATGGTCTTCAAGCAGTCCAGCGAGGTCATCCGCAACACCTACAACAACTTCGACACCAGCCTGAAGGCAGCAGTCAAGGGCATCCAGGACTTCTCCGACATGTTCAAGTCCATCAAAGAAAACGCCGAACAATTCGACCAGGGCATCAGCGCCAGCCTCAACCAGTCGAAGTAACCCCCGCACCACCTCGAAGGACCCCAGGGCGGCCCTGGGGTCCGTCGCATGTCAGGCGCCTGCCTGTGGCGGGCTTGAACACCAAGCGGTGGGCTTGAACAAGTAGTAACTTGTTCAAGGTCGCCGCAAGGTGTTCAAGGTCGCCAGACGAGGTCAGGCGCGCAGGGTGGTGAGGGGGATTTGTACGGCTAGGGGGGTTGAGCCGGGGCCGGTGGTCCAGGCTCGGCCGGTTTTGGGGGTTGCTCGGGTGATGTTGTGGGAGAGGCGGACGCCGATCAGGTCGCCGTCGCCGATCGAGCGGGGCTCGATCAACAAGCCGCGGCGGGCTCGGCGGGCTGCTGTGGGCCAGCCGCCCATGCCGGTTTGGAAGCCGTCGGTGGAGGCGGCGAAGACCAGGCCTACGTTGTTGTCCCGGCCGGAGATGACTATTTCTTTCAGGAGTTTGTCGGCTGCGGCCATCATGACCAGGTCGGCGTCGTCGATCATTACTACCTTGGGGCCGGGGATGGCGTCGAGGGTGGCTCGGAGCATGTCTTCGCCGGGGTCTGCGTGGGTCATCAGGACGACCTGGGGGTGGCGTTCCAGGGTGCGTAGTGGGGTTTCTCTGGGGGTGATGAGTACTACTGAAGTACCGCCGGCCAGCAGGGAGACCGCCAAGGAGGACAGGGCGTTGCTGCGGCCTGAGCCGGGTGGGCCCAGTACTGCGAAGGACGACGCGACTCCGCTGAGATCGACTCCCAGGGCGCCGGCCTCGTCGCCGCCTAGGCCGATGAGGCCCCATTGGGGGCGTCGGTCCGCTTCCGCGACCAGCTCGTATGCCTCGGCGAACTCCACCGACGAAGGCAACTCGGCGACGGCGAACGGGCGTCGGTCCGCGGGGACCTTCGCGTCGCGCTTGCGTGCCTCCGCGGCGATCTCGCGAATCGCGTCGACCTGGGCGGTACCGCCGCCCTCGGCCAGTACGGCGATCTGCGTCTCGGTCCCGGTCAGCACATGCCAGCCCCGACCCGGCCGCACGTTCGCCGGTACCTTCGTCAGCCGCAACCCAGCAGCCTGGTAGTCGGTCCGATCCGCCTGCCGCAACAGCAGCTTGTGGTCGTTGTGCGACGCCAACCGTCCACCCAGTAGCGACCGCTCCGAGGTGGCCACGACGTGTACGCCGACACCGGCGCCCTCACGCAGCAGCCGCATGACGTCCTGCAGCACCTGCCCCTGGTCGTGATCGTCCAGCATCGAGGACAGCGCGTCCCAGCCGTCGATCAGCACCAGGATGTGGGCCGGCCGCGATCCCTTGGGCAGCAGCTTCCGCAGCTCGGTCAGGCCGGTCGCATTGTGCTTCCCGGCCAGCTCCTGCCGCTCGGTGATCTCCTGGTTCAGCCGGCGAAGTACCCGGCTCATCCGTTCCATGTCGTGCCGCGAGACAACCGCCCCGCAATGCGGCAGCGTCTCCACCACCGCGAGCCCACCACCAGCAGCGTCGATGCCGTAGATGTGCAGATCCGCAACGCTCATCGTCTTGGCCGCAGACCCAGCCAGCGTCCGCAGCATCTGCGTCCGCCCCGATCGCGGCGCACCGATCACATACAGATGCCCAAAGGTCTCGAAGTCCACCCCGGCGACCCGCTGCTGCTGCAACGCCGGCAGATCCTCCAACGCATACGGCGCAAACAGCGGCTGCTTCGAAGTATCCGGAAGATCGCTCAGCAGCAACTGCCCACTCAACGCCGGCTGCCAAGGCTTCGGCTGTACTGCGAAGTCCTCCAGCTGATCAACAGCCGACCGAACCGCCTCAACCAACGCCATCAAGTCCGTGACAGCCAACGTCGCCGGCGTATCGTCCACCTCGACCGGCGCATCATCCTTGGCAACCGCCCGACCAAGCGACTCCCACTCCAGATCGAGAACCCGGACGCTCGACGGCTCAGCCGGCGCCTGCTCGATCAGGTCGTCCGCAACGTTGCGCTCGGCACCGACCCACGCCGTCTGGAACAAGTCAGCCAGCCGCGGCCCGCGCCGGATCAGCGCCCGCCCCGGAATGTCCGGCGTGATCGAGGCTGCCTCGTTGACATCGACGATGTCCTGCGATTCCGCCTGATCCGTCACCCGCAACGCGATCCGCAGGTTGGTGTTCGCCCGGATGTCACCGGTCACCACACCAGCCGGCCGCTGCGTCGCCAAGATCAAGTGGATCCCCAGCGATCGCCCCCGCTGAGCGATGCTGATCAACCCAGGAACGAAGTCCGGAATCTCCCGTACCATCGCCGCGAACTCATCGATCACCAGCACCAACCGCGGCAACCGCCCCAGCGACGGATCAACCAGCCGCTTGGCCTGGTAGTCCACCAAGTCCTTGGCGTCCGCATCGGCCAGGATCCGCTCCCGCCGACGCAGCTCGGCCTCCAGCGACTCCAGCACCCGCTCGACCAGGTGCGAGTCGAGGTCGGTCACCATTCCCAGGGTGTGCGGAAGACCGGCACACTCCTTGAACGCACTACCGCCCTTGTAGTCGACCAGAACGAAGGTCAACTCATCCGGCCGGTTGACGACAGCCAACGACGCGACGAGCGTCTGCAGCAACTCCGACTTGCCGGATCCCGTAGTACCGGCGATCAACGCGTGCGGTCCATCCGCCACCAAGTCGAGGACGAACTTCCCGTCGAAGTCGGCGCCCAGTACGAACGAAGTGCTACCCGGCCGTCGCTCCCACCGAGACAGCAGCTCCCCAGCAGTCGGCGGCTCAAGGTCGAGTTCCTCGAGCAACTTGACCATCTTCGGCAATCCGGCGTCGTGATCAGGACTGACATCCCGCACCGGCGCCAGCGCCCGGGCGATCTGCTCACTCCACTCCGGCGTCACCAGATCCGCGCGCACGTTCTTCTGGTCCGGCAACCCGGGCCGCTTCACGGTCAGCGTCTCGAGCCCGGTCGCGATCACCGCGCCGCACTCCTCCGGCAGCAACCGCTCATCGCGATCCAGGCAGATGCTGTACACCCCGACAGCCGGCCCGTCCGTCAGCACCTGAATGAATCCCGGTACGTCCCGCAGCCGCCGCGCACCATCCGCGATCACGACCACCTCGGGATCGCTCAACGGCTCTTGTTTGTTGCTAGAGGCCTCGATCCGCCGCTGCCGCCCCTGCACTTGCGAGATCAACTCGGTGACCCGGGCAACAGTCGTCGCATCGTCATTGGCGATCAGTACCGCCGCCGGCGACCCCTCAGGACGCAGATGCGGCAACCACCGCACCCAGGCCCAGTCGTCCATCCGATCCGACTCGGCCAGTACGACGATCCGCAACTGCCGCGGCGAATGGAGCACCGCCGCCTGCACCACCAGCCACCTGGCCAAAGCTCGCGATTCGGCATAGTGCCCAGCAACGCCGATCACCCCGTGCCCGCGCAGCGGCACAGCGACGGGCGCATCCGGGATCGTCCACCGAATCGTCCGGTGGTTCTCCTCACGGCCTTGGTCGTCGAGCTCCTTCAGCGAAGCCTGATCAGCAGTCCCGAGCCGCAGCAGCAGGTAGTCGGGGTCATTCCGCCGACGCTCCCACAGCCGGCTACCCGGCCGCATCGCCAACTGGGCAACGCGAACCGGGTCCGGCGCGGTCACATTGCGGATCAACCGCTCACGCGTCACCGCGACATGGATCTCTTCCTCCAGCGCAGCCCGCCGAGCGTTGTACCGGCGGATCGCCTCGAGGTGCTCGGCCCGGTTGCTCTTCCGGCCGCTGAAGTAGTTCATGCCCATCATCAGCGGGCTGAGCATCGTGAAGACCAGGAAGTAGTACGAGTTGAACAGCCCGACCATCACCATGCCCAGCACGACCGGCGCGAGCACGACCGGCCAGGGGAACGGCCGTTTCGCCGGTGGCGGCGGCGGATTGGGCAGCCGCAGCTTGTTGTCGTCCAGGTGCGGCGCGATCCGCGGCGGCCGGTTGTAGTCGAGCCCGAAGCCGTCGTCCGCAGCCCTGATCGCAGCGACCGGCTCCAACGACCCACTGCAACGCAGCAACACCGACCCGACTGAGAGGTCTTCCTCCGGCGGCCACTCATTGACCTGCCCGACCGGTACCTCACCAGGATCGCTCGCCGGCGACGCCTGGTCCGTCGGGTTCAACGCATCCTCGACCCGGATCGCACTCGTCGCGGCGTCGTCCTCCGGCGGCCCGATCCGCCGGCTCATCACCTTGCCGTGCATCGGCTCGGTCTGATGCCAGTACGTCTCGCCCGACGGCCCGACCGTCACCCACAACCCACGGGGAGGTACGCCGCTACCGCTGAGCTTGATCGAGCACAACGGATCCGACCCGATCTCATGGCTGCCCGGCCCGATCCGCCAAACCCGCCCAGCCTCCGGCCCCGACACGGCGTGCAACTCGACCACGACCGGAGCAGCACCAGCCGAGCTCTGCACCAGGTTCGGCACCTCGGCCGGGGCGCCGACCCCGAGCACACCACCGTCTCGTACACCCGAGCCAGCCAGCGGCGCACCCGCGTCAAGCCTGCGATTCCCAACAAACAATGACAGTCCGGGCCGCCCGAGTCCCTCGGCGAACCCACCTACAGACAGCCCACGCGGCAGCCGGACAACCCGATCGGTACGCCGTTTGCCCTGCTGCTCAACGGTTGTGAGGTTCAGTTCCACGACGGCGCCTTCCCATCAGACGCCGGTTCGCCCGCATCACCAGCAAGCACAGAGACGCCGGCAACACCCACCGGCAACTCGAGGTCGCCCAGATCATCCGCGCCGGCAACCGGCCGAAGAGGTCCACGTGTCTCGAAGTCGTGCGGCGGCATCCGCAGTACCGACTTGGCGACCGCGCGAGCCAGCGGCAGCGGATCGATCTCCAGCCACGACGCCGCACCATGCAGCCGCAGCCCGCGATCAGGAGTCGTCTCCATCAACCGCGAGCTACCCCGGCCGACGCCAAGACTGACCAGCCGTACGCCGGTGGGCACCGGCCGGTCGAGTTGCTCGGCACCGATCACGAACCACGCACCACGGCGCTGGATCGCATCAGCCAGAGGCATTCCGTCATGCTTGCCATGAATCCCGTCAGCGACCTCGACCGCACCGGCGGGAAGTCGCACGTCGAGTTGCGCGGCCAGTGCCTGGACGACGGCACGCGCCGTCCGTGGTACGCCGTACACGGACAGCGAAGGCGGCCCGGCCAACAGGTCGATCATGATCGCGTTCTTCCCACTGCTGTCGGTCCCGAGGCAGGCCAGCAGCGGCGTCTGCGGCGGGACGTACCCACCCGGCGCGGAGTACCCGGCGAGATCCCGGCGCTCGATCCACCACAACCGTGGATCGATCTCGTCCTTCTCCCACGGCGCCGGCAGCGGCCGCTCAGCCGCGATCCCAGCGACCAGTACGCCGATCCGCTGCTTGGCCAACGCCAGAGCGTACGGCGTCATCGCCGAGTCGATCGCCGCCGCGAAACCCATCGCCTGCTCCGCCTGCGCCCAGCCGGCTTGGTTGCGCAGGATCCGGCTCAGGAAACGTACTCGCAGGCGATAGCGGATCCGGGCCGCGATCGGGTCGTAGAACGCGTGAACCGTCCGGCTGAACTCACGCTTGATCCAGCGGAACAGCCGCTTCCAGCCGCCGAGCCGGCGGACCAGCAGGTTGAGCAGGACGAGCCCCAGCAACACCAGGCCGGCGTATCCGAGCATCTGGCGGACACCACCGCCCCCTTGCATTGCGGTCATGCAGCGGCCTCGCCCCATCCGCGACGCAACAGATCCCCGCGCAAGGTGCGGACGGCCGTGTGGGTACGCGACTTCACTGTCCCGAGCGGGACGTTCAACGCCATGGCGACATCTTCACCCGGGTGGCCGCAAAGATGAACTCGGGTGACCACTTCGCGGTGCGCGGGCGACAGCCGGCCCAGCGCCTCGACCAGCACCGTGCGCTGGGTCACCTGCTCGGCCGGGTCCGGCTCGCTGGTACCGGCCTCGAACTCGTCCTGGCACAGCCCGACCGGGATCGCCCGGCTCTCCCGCCGGTGCAGGTCGATGACCAGGTTGCGGGCGACCCGGAACAGCCACATACGGATCGGCCGGCTCTCCCAGTCCAGGCTCTCGGCCTGGATCCAGGCCCGCAGCAACGTCTCCTGGATGACATCCTCGACGGCAAACGTATTCCAGCCGAGCAGTCCCTTGACATAGCGGCGCAGGGTCTCGCGTTCGGCCAGACAAAGCTCGATGGCTTTCATCCGGCTCGCGCTGATCTCGTCGATGTCGGGACCTCGATCTGGGGGCGGACGGCCTGAGATTCAAAGCTTGAACTTAGTGGAGAATGCAACCAATTACGCTGACTGTAGGTGAACAATCAGCAACAATCCAGTCTCTGACCGTAATGAGAGCGTGACTCACGGATCCGTTGACTCCAGCCCCCGGTTCGGGAGATTCTCGTGGTGGCCATGCCCTGACAACGAGAGGCAGAGCCACCTCCGCCCCCACCCATGGAGTTGACGTGCGGCCTTTCCGATCGCCCGGTTCCCGCCGGTCCAGCCGAGAGAATTCGGCTCGGTTCGCCAAGACCTTCGCCCGTCGGCCGCTGCTGCCGCGAGTGGCTCCGATGCCTGATCGCCGGGCCTGGACGACGACCGCGTTCGTCGCCGCTTTCGTGGCCGGCGCGGCCGTCGCCGTACCGCTGATCACCCACCTGGGTGGGGGATCCAAGTCCGACACGGTGGTCGCGGTGGACGCTCCACTCGCCCTCCGCACCCCGACCGGTACGCCGCCCAAGGTGCCGACGGCAACCACTACGGCAACGGCCACCACGACCTCCACCGCCACCGTCACCTCCGCCCCTCGCGTCTCGGTCGCCACCGCCACGGTGACGATGACCGCCCCGGGTGGAAAGGTGACCGTTGTGCAGCCGGGCACCACCGTGACACTGCCGCCGGTGACCATCACCGCACCGCCGGCGGCCCCACTGAAGCCCGCCACTGTGACGGCCACCACAACATCTACGGCCACTACGACGGTCAAGGTGACAGAACCCGGTAAACAGGGCATGGCCGTTGAGGGTCAGGCGTTGCAGCCCCGCAAGGACACCCCGACCACGCTGCAGAGCGAGGGCTCGAAGCGCTGCGTCGACGTCAAGGACGGCCGGGCCGGCTCCGGCAACGACGGCACCCCGCTGCAGGTGTGGGACTGCACCAAGGGCGCCGGCCAAACCTGGTCGTTCAACCCCGACGGCACGGTCCGCTCACTGGGTCAGTGCATGGACCTGGCCTGGGGCTCGATCGCCGAGAACACCCCGGTCCAACTGGTGGCCTGCAACGGCAACGCCGCCCAGCAGTTCCGGGTCACCCAGAAGAACGAGCTGATCAACCCGGCTGCGGAAGGCAAGTGCATCACCGCGGACAAGGGTGACAACGGCGGCCGGCTGTTCCTCCGCCGCTGCACCGGCGCCGCCGAGCAGCAGTGGAAGCAGTCGTGAACGCCTTGTCTACAAGGGTTTCCTAGAACGCGTACGGATAGTCGGACCAGTCGGCGGGCCGCTTCTCCAGGAAGGAGTCGCGGCCCTCTGCTGCTTCATCGGTGCCATAGGCCAGCCGGGTCGCCTCGCCCGCGAAGATCTGCTGGCCGACCAGGCCGTCGTCGATCAAATTAAACGAGTATTTCAGCATCCGCTGCGCGGTCGGTGATTTTGCGCAAACCTTCTTGCCCCAATCGAGGGCGACCGTTTCCAGCTCCGCGTGCGGTACGACTTTGTTCACCATGCCCATCCGGTAAGCATCTTCCGCGGAGTATTCGTCGCCGAGGAAAAAGATTTCCCGGGCGAACTTCTGCCCGACCTGCCGGGCCAGGTACGCCGACCCGAAACCCCCGTCGAACGACGCGACATCCGCATCCGTCTGCTTGAACCGCGCGTGCTCGGCCGAGGCCAGCGTCAGGTCGCAGACGACGTGCAGGCTGTGTCCACCACCCGCGGCCCAGCCAGGTACGACGCAGATGACGACCTTGGACATGAAGCGGATCAGCCGCTGCACCTCGAGGATGTGCAGCCGGCCGGCCTTGGCCGGGTCGATCGTGTCGGCGGTCGTGCCCTCGGCGTACTTGTAACCGTCCTTGCCCCGGATCCGCTGATCGCCTCCGGAGCAGAAGGCCCAGCCGCCATCCTTCGGCGACGGCCCGTTGCCGGTGATCAGCACACAGCCGACGTCGGACGACATCCGCGCGTGGTCGAGCACCCGGTACAGCTCGTCGACCGTCTGCGGCCGGAACGCGTTGCGGACCTCGGGCCGGTTGAACGCGATCCGGACCACCCCCGCGTCCACCGCCCGGTGGTACGTGATGTCGGTCAGCTCGAACCCGTCCACCTGCTTCCAGGCCGACGGGTCGAAGATCTCGGAGACCTGCGCGGGATCAGTCACCCCGCGAGCATATTCAGCAGCGGTAAGGCTCAGCGCCGCTGGGTGCTCTCCCGCAGTACGACCTCGGCCTTGAAGGTCTCGGTCTTCGGCTCGCCGCCCTCGACCGCGAGCTCCAAAGCGCGGCGGCCCATCTGCTCCAACGGCAGCCGGACGGTGGTCAGCCCTGGCCAGACGTCCCGCAGCGTAGCGATGTCGTCGAAGCCGGCCACCCCGAGCTGCCCCGGTACGTCGACCCCATGCGCCCGCAGCGCCGACATAGCGCCGACCGCCATCACGTCGTTGACGGCGAACAAGCAGTCGAGATCCGCCTTGCCCGCAAGGACTTCCAGCGCAGCCGCATGGCCACCATCACGAGTGAACTCACCAGCCTGTACTGCGACCGGCTGCAACCCCGACTCCGCCAGCCCCTCGACGAACCCGTCCTTCCGGTCCCGCGCCGTCGCCAGCCCTTCCGGGCCGGCCAGTACGCCGAACTTGCGCAACCCGAGACCCACCAGGGATCGCGCCAACTCGGCCGCGCCGGCCCGGTTGTCGGGCTCGATCGTGTGGGCCGGCATGCCCGACTGGCTGACCAGGGCCAGACCGGCACCCGAGTTGAGGAACGTCTCGACCTCGGTCGCCGTCCGGGCCAGCCCTTCGGCGTCGGTACGGCGCGAACCGATCATCACGGCGGCCCGGGCACGCTGGGCGCGCAAAGAAGAGAGGTAAGCAATCTCACGGTCGGCGTCACGGAACGTGCTCGCCATCATCACCAGCAGGCCGCGTTCGTCGGCAGCCCGCATCACGCCGTTCGCGATCGCCGCGAAGTACGGGTCCTCGATGTCGTGGACCAGGATGCCGACCACGTTGGTGGACGATTTCGCCAGTGCCTGGGCCTGTGCGTTCGGCGTGTAGCCGAGGGCCGCTGCGGCGTCTCTGACGCGTTCCTGGAGCTCCGGGCGTGGCACCCGGTCCCCGCCGTTCAGGACGCGGGAGGCGGTCGCCACGGACACACCCGCCCGCTGCGCCACGTCGAGCAGTGTCACCGGTGCTCGCAGGTTCATCGCCTTACCCACCTTCCGTGCATCTCCCCCTGGGTGGCGGTCACACTATCGGAAGTGGCGTCATCATCACCGTCTGTGGCTGAGAACTACCGGGCAATGTTTGCAGAACCTGGCTTTGCGGCCCTCGAATGACTAGCCTTCCAAGCCATGACGACCGTCCGCGCCAGGGTCCTCCTTCTGGCTTCGTCCACCGCGTTGGTGTGTCTGGGTACCGTCACGGGTACCGCAGCCGCCGCGCCGCCTTTGGACGGGCCCGCTGGAGTCTTCGCCCCCTCCGAGACCCCGGAGCAACAGAACTCGGCACAGGGCGCCCAGGTGGCCCCGCCGCCGGTGGCTGAGGGAGCAGCGACTTCCTCCGTACCGCCGAACGTGGACCCGCGCACGCACAGCACCAAAGCCGCCTACGACTACGGCAACGCGATCCGCGAGTCGGTCTACGTCGACACCACGATGGACACCGACTCCGACGGCACCGACGACGTGGTCGCGGTCGACATCGTCCGGCCCCGTGAACCCGCCGCGGCCGGCCGCAAGATCCCGGTCATCATGGACGCCTCGCCGTACTACTCCTGCTGCGGACGCGGGAACGAGGGCGAGACCAAGACCTACGACGAGAACGGCGACATCCAGAAGATGCCGCTGTACTACGACAACTACTTCGTCCCGCTCGGCTATGCCGTGGTCGGTGTCGACGTGGTCGGCACCAGCCGCTCGACCGGTTGCGGTGACGTCGGTGGCAAGGACGAGATCGATTCCGTCGTCGCGGTGATCGACTGGCTGAACGGCCGCAACACCGCGCACACCGGCAACGGCGATCCGGTCAGCGCGACCTGGACCACCGGCTCGGTCGGGATGATCGGCAAGTCGTACGACGGGACGCTGGCCAACGGAGTCGCCGCGACCGGCGTACGGGGGCTGAAGACGATCGTGCCGATCTCGGCGATCTCCTCCTGGTACGACTACACCCGCTCCGGTGGGGTGCCGTACTCGATCGACTACATGCCCTGGCTGGGCGACTACGTCGGTCACAAGACACCCGCGTGCGACGCCGTCCGGGCAGACCTCGGCGAGCAGGACGCGGACGAGACCGGGAACTACACCAGCTTCTGGGCCGAGCGCGACTACGTGAAGGACGCGAAGAAGGTGAAGGCCTCGGTCTTCATGACGCACGGCCTGAACGACTACAACGTGCAGACCAACCACTTCGCGCAATGGTGGGACGCGCTCGGCAAGAACGGCGTCAAGCGCAAGATCTGGCTCGGCCTGGAAGACCACGTCGACCCGTTCGACTTCCGCCGCAAGGAGTGGACGGACGAGCTGCACAAGTGGTTCGACTACTGGCTGCAGGGCCTGCAGAACAACGTGATGCGGGAGCCGATCGCGACCGTCGAGACCGCTCCGGACAAGTGGAAGAACTACAGCACCTGGCCGGCCACTCAAAAGACTGTGCCTGTGCCTCTCGCGGCCGGCAAGCTCGGTAGCTTCGGCAAGGGAACGGTCACCATCACCGACGAGCCGAGCCTGACCGAGGACGACATCGTCGCGACCCCGTCGGAGGTGATCGCGGGCCGGCAGATGTTCCTGTCCGCGCCGCTGCCGGCCGCCATCCGGGTCAGCGGCACGGCGACCGTGACGCTGCGGATCAAGTCCGACTCGGCCACCACGCCGGTCACCGCGCGCCTGGTCGAGTACGGCGAGGCTGAGCGGTACGCGGGTATCAAGACGACCAAGGTCCCGAGCTGCTACGGCTCGAGTGTCAGCTACGACGACTCCTGCTACTTCGAGATCGAGAAGCTGACCGAGCAGAGCGACCACGGCATCGTCAGCCGCGGCTGGATCGACGCCGCGCACAGCGCCTCGCTGAGCAAGCCGAAGCCGCTCACCCCCGGCAAGTGGGCCAACATCACCGTCCCGCTGCGCGCCCAGGACGAGGTGATCCCGAAGGGCCGCGTCCTCGGTCTCGCGGTGACCTTGAGCGACGACGACTGGACGACGCCGAACGACTCCGGCGCCACCATCGACATCGACCTGGCCAACAGCAAGCTGAACCTGCCGATCACCGTCGGCAAGATCAACCCGCCGACCGCGAAGGCCGCCCCGGTCGAAGTCACCATCACCACCCCGAGCGAGCGCCCCGACCTGCACGATCCCACCCGCTGATCCGCATACTTACCCTGGTGAATTAATTCGCCTAGGGTTGGGGCATGCTCTCGTACTCCGTAGTTCAGCCGCAGCCGTCCGTCCTTGGTGATGCCGGGCGGCTTTGGTACAGCCGTCCTGCGGAGCGCTGGTTCGAGGCGCTGCCGATCGGCAACGGGCGGCTAGGTGGGATGGTCTACTCGGGCGACCGGGTCGAGCGCATCCAACTCTCCGAATCGACCGCCTGGTCGGGTGCAGCGCGTGAGACGGACGTCAGCCCGACCGCGCTGGAGAACCTGCCGACGATCCGGCAACTCCTTCTCGACGGCCAGTACGCCGCAGCGCAGGCGCTGGCCGGCGAGCACCTTCTCGGCCGGCCAACCGCCTTCGGCACGAATGTGCAACTGCCGGAACTCCTTCTGGACTTTGCGGTCGACGGATCGACAACCGACTATGAACGGTCGCTTGATCTCAGCGATGCGATCGTCCGGACTCGGTTCGAGCGTGGCGGGATCGTCTTCGAGCGGGAGGTCTTCGCCTCGCACGCGGACTCGGTGATCGTGGTGCGGCTGACCAACAGCTCGCCGGTGAACTTCAAGGTCTCCTTCAGTGATGACAAGATCCCCGCGTCGGTTTCCGCGGCCGGCGACATCCTTCAGCTGGCCGGCCATGCGTTCGAAAGCCTGCACAGCGACGGCTCCACCGGTGCCGCCGTCGACATCCGCGCGCGTGTGATCACCGACGGATTAGTTGTTGCCTCGGACAACCACCTGGCTGTCGAGGGCGCCACCTCCGCGACGCTGTTGATCGCCGTCGGCACCGACTGGCTGGGCGCCGACCCCGCTGAACGGTCGGCGCGTCTGGTGGCCAACGAGACCGGCTACCCGACGCTCAAACAGGCACACGTCGACGACTACACGCCGTTGATCAGCCGGGTCGCGCTCGACATCGGACGGACCGGCGAGGCTGTCCGCGAGCTGCCGACGGACGAGCGCCGCGAGTTGCTGGCGAAGGGTGGCGAGGATCCGGAGTTGCTCGCGCTGTACTTCCAGTACGGGCGGTACCTGACCATCGCCGGATCACGTGCAGACTCGCCGCTTCCCCTTGCCCTGCAGGGGTTGTGGAACGACGGGCTGGCGTCGGGTGGGCCGTGGACCAACGACTTCCACCTTGATATCAACACTCAGCAGAACTATTGGGCCGCCGAGATCACGGGGCTCGGGGAGTCTCAGCTTCCCTTGTTCGACTGGATCGACCGGCTTCGCAGCAGTGGGCAACGGACGGCTCGGGAGCTTTACGGCGTACCGGGGTGGGTTTCGCACACGGTCAGCAATGCGTGGGGCTACTCCGCGCCCGGCTGGGGGCTTGGCTGGGGCCTGCATGTGACGAGCGGGATCTGGATCTCGCTGCAGCTGTGGGAGCACTTCGAGTACAACCGCGATCTGTCGTTCCTGGAGACTCGCGCCTATCCCGTACTACGCGACGCGGCCGAATTCTTCCTTGCGTACTTGACCGAAGACCCCGCCACCGGCCTCCTGCTGAGCGGCCCGTCGGACTCGCCCGAGAACTGGTACCTCACTCCTGACGGCGAGCAATGCTCCCTCTCCATGGGAGGCACCTGCGACACCGTACTGATCGAGGCCTTGTTCCGGATCTGCTCCGAAGCGTCCGTCCTGCTCGACACCGACGAGACCTTCCGCAGCCACCTGGAGGCCGCCCGCCAGAAGCTGCCCCCCTTCCAGATCGGCAAGCACGGCCAACTCCAGGAATGGCTCACCGACTTCGAAGAAGCCGTCCCCAGCCACCGCCACACCAGCCATCTGATCGCCCTCTACCCCGAACGCCAGATCACTCCCCGCGAACACCCTTTGCTTGCTGCAGCCTGCGAGACCACCATCAACCTCCGCCAATCCGCCGACGGCTGGGAACAGACCGAGTGGGTCGAGGCGAACCTGATGGCCTACTACGCTCGCTTGCTCAACGGCGACCAGGCCCTCGCCCACTACCGAGCCCTGATCTCCGACGCCAGCGAATCCAACCTCCTCTCCTACTCAGTAGGCGGAATAGCCGGCGCCGCCTCCAACATCTACTCCACCGACGGCAACACCGGAGCCACCGGCGCCCTGGCCGAACTCTTCCTCCAGTCCACCGCCGACGAGATCGAACTACTCCCCGCCCTCCCCACCACTTGGCCCACCGGCCAAATCACCGGCCTCCGAGCCCGAGGCGGCTTCACCGTCGACCTAACCTGGCACGACGGCCGCCTGACCCACGCCCGAATCACCCCCCAAACCCCCAACCAATCCACCCGAATCCGCTACGGCAACGACCTACTCGAACTACTGATCACCACCCCCGTAGACCTAACCCCCACCAACTGACCTCTGCTAGGCCGTTGCTCGCAGGGTGGCGATTGCCATGGCGACCTGGAGGTGTGAGACGAACGTGTGGTTCCCGTCGCCGGAGATGCCGAGGTGGGTCTTGTCGCCTCCTCGGGTTGTCACCTGGAAACCCAGCGAGGCATGGACATTCGCGATCTGGGTCAGGTCCCAGGCGACGACTTGAGGCAGTGGGTTGATGAACAACAGGCGGAGGTCAGTCACCACCAGTGCGCAGTTTTCGACCGTTCGCAGTGGCTCGACGCCGGCGCTGATGATGTGGTGGACACGTTCATGCTGCGGCAGATGCTCATCGAGGAGTTTCAGCGCGTCCCGGCCGGAGCTGCCGAGTTTGGCTTGGACGTTCGCGGGGGCAGCCTCGACAGCTGCGGTGATGTCGTCTCGCACGACAGGTCCTTTCTGGCGCTCAGTGCTCGGCGTGAATTGTGGTGAGGTGGCGAGCAAGGGGGCAGCGGCGGCTGTGACAGGGAAGACCGGCGGCTCTACCTCATCCACTCGAACTTGAGCCGATACAGGCTTAGGTGTTGCCGGCTTCGCTGGCTTTGGCGCCAGATAGGTATCCCAGTCGCGGGTCGATTGCGGCGGCGGCACATGCCTGTACTCCGGTCGCATGGACCGCTGGATCAGAGCGAATCCCCCATAGGCCGCGGCGATGGCCAGGACCCAATAACCTGGTGACGAATTGACTGCTGCCACGATCAGCCGCGCTGTGGCCAGCCAGCAAAACACGCCGAGCGCGATCAGCGTTCCCCTCATGTAGCCCCCCTGCTTGGCTCCTCCGTCTACTACCTGACGGACAGCGCTGCCGGGGGGCGCTCGGCCTTTAGCTGGGGATGCCGTCGGCGATGTACTGCATGGGGTCGCCGAAGCCCAGGTCGGTGATGCCGGCGGTGTGGAAGGCGCCGACCAGGAGGGAGCGGCGGTGGGCGGCGAAGGTGAGGACGTGGGCGACCATTCCGCCGTAGGTGAAGACCCGGGGTGGTTCGCAGGTGGTGTCGACGAAGCTGTCGTCGAAGCGGCCTTCGTCGTTCAGCCGGTTGACCAGCGCGACGAAGCGGGAGCCGGCGTCGGCATGCCGGGCACGGAGCTCGGCGATCGGTGTCGTCACCTCGCGGCCACACTCGGGGACCTGGAACGGCCGGTCCTCGACCGACGCCAGCCACATCTCTTCCTGCCAGACCAGTCGGTCCAGCAGGTACCGGATCGACACGTCGTCGTCGATGCCCTCGACCGACAACTCGATCGGCTTGTCCAGGGTCGCGGCGTCCAGGCGGGCGCCGCGCTCAATCATTTCGCCGGTGAGCCATACGTGGTGCTCAACCATGCGTACCAGTACGTCCATCCCTCTCGTCTCCTTCTGAGCAGGCAGGCGCAAGCCTGCCGGTGGCTGGAAATGAACCCCACTCGGTGCCGCCAGGAAGAACCGCCGCGACGACTCCCGCCGCCACTCCCGCGGCGACATCCCGAACGCCCTGCTGAATGCCCGCGTAAACGCCTCGTGCGACCCGTACCCCGCCTCGACCGCCAGCTCCAGTACGCCGGTATCCCCCGCCAGCAACCGGTACGCCGCCCGCTCCAGCAACAACCGCCGCCGAAACGCCGAAGGCGACTCACCCGCCGCAGCCGCAATCACCCGGTCGCAATGTGAGCGGGACAAGTGCACCCGCCCAGCCAGATCACAGCCAGTCGTCCCAGCCTCATCAAGGCTGTCCGCAACCGCGGCCACAAACCCGGCGAACACATCCGTTGAGTTCATGCCTCCACTGTGCCCGCAAACCCACCCCTCCGACTTGATCGATTTCCCCCAACCCGGGGCCCGTACCTACCGACAGGCAGTACTCCCGTTGCCGACCCGGTCCCACGCTCAGCCAACGATCTCTTCACCGCATTCGACCGACTACTTCCTGTCCCTCGGTACGCAAGGGGAGTGAAACAGGATTGCGGAGTACTCTGCGGTGTGTAGTAGTGTGGTCGGCAGAGCACCGCGAGGCCGGTCTGAGGGGGCCGGGTTCGCGGTGCACCTAGCGGAGGTGGTGGAGGCGATGGATCCGAGTCAGCTGCTCAAGGGCGTGCTCGACCTGGCTGTCCTGGCAGTGTTGCGGGAGGCGGACGGGTACGGCTACGACGTACTACGCCGGCTGCGGGCCGCCGGGCTCGAGGATGTCGCGGATGCGTCGGTGTACGGGACGTTGCGGCGGCTGTTCGCGGCCGGCGCGCTGACGTCGTACGTGCAGCCCAGCGAGGAGGGCCCGCACCGCAAGTACTACGGGCTGAACAAGACCGGCCTGGATCTGCTCGCCGAGTCCACCAAGACGTGGAACCACTTCGCCGACACGATGTCGGTGTTGCTGCTCGAGGAGGCGGCTGCGTGAACAGCACACTGACCGGACCGGTCGCGACCTACCTGGCCCAAGTGAAGGCCGAGCTGAGCGACCTGCCGCCGGGCGAACTGGCCGAGGTGCTCGACGACGTGACCGGCCATCTGAGCGAGGTCGCCGCCGAGTTCGAGGAAGAGCCGACGGCCACCGCCCTGCAGGCCCGCCTCGGCACCCCCAGCCAGTACGCCGATGAGCTCCGGACCGCGGCCGGCTACCCACCCCGCACGAAGGCGCCGAAGCCGGAGCGCACCGGCGCCGAGGCCGCGCTCACCTGGGGAGTCGTCGCCTCGATCGTCGGGCCGCTGTTCCTGCTCATCGGCCTGACGAACGGCATCGACGAGGCCGCCTTCTTCGGTGTGATCGGGCTGATCCTGCTCGCCGGCGCCGCTTTCATGGGCGTGCGCGCCTTGCAGGGCAGGGATCCGCGTATCGTCCTCGACACGCGTCGCGGTCAGCTCGGCGCGGAGCAGATCCGCAACCTGATCGACCAGATCCCGCCGAACGTCAGGCGTGACCTCGTCACCATCGGCCAGCCGGTCTGGTGGGTCGCCCGCGGCATCGTCGGCGGCGGCGCGGTCTTCGCCGTGTCCGGTGCAGCCGCCGTGGTCGTGGTCGGCGCCCTGGCCGGAGCCGTCGTCTCGGTCTGGATCGGCCGCAAGACCCAGCAGGACCGTCGCTGGCTCTGGTACGTCGTACCGCTGAACGTGGTCGCGACCATCATCGTCCCGCTCTGGCTGGCATACAGCTTCGTGGGCGGCTCGGCCGGCCCCTTCACGAACTACCGCAGCACCCCGAGCAGTAGCAACAACTACTACCCCCAGAACGGCCTGGCGCTGGACGGTACTTCGATCAGCAACGTGTACCCGTTCGACGAGCAGGGCCGCCAGGTGAAGGTCCGACTCTACGACCAGGACGGCAAGCCGATCAGCCTGCCGCTGCAGAACTGCGCGGCCAGCAACGGCCAGACCACCGGCGACGACATGGTCAGCAACATCTTCCCGCAAGCCGTCGTGCAGACCGACCAGCCGACCCAGACGGATGCCAACGGCAACGACATCACGCCGTGCACGGACACCGACAAGGCCCCGTTCGTCCCACCGCCAGCCCCGGCCACCACTCCGACCACAGGCCCGAGCGCCGGCCCGACCCCGACACCGACTGCCAAACCGTCGGTCCCGGCCGCGTCCTCCAAGCCAACCCCAACCCCAACAGCACCTGCCACCACCGGCAAGCCAGGCGTCACCTTGACCGTCACGCCAACCCGCTGAACTAATTCAACGCAACCGGGCTACATGTGCGCCGCGGCAACCGCGCGATACGTGTAGCCCAGTTTGCGATACACGGCGATCGCCGCCTCATTGTCCCCATGGACCATCAACCCGGTCCGCCCATGCCGCTTCACCAACTCAGCGGTCACGAACGCACAAACCTCCCGCGACAACCCCCGCCCCCGAGCATCCGGCCGAGTCGCCACGCCGGCCATGAACCCAACCCCCGGCGCACTCCACCCATCCGCCGCGATGCTCAACAACTCCCCAGCCTCATCCACGACACCAGCCCACCGCAGTACGCCGGCAGCCCCCGGCCACGCATAGGACTCCGGCGACGCCTCACTCAACAACGCCTCAACACCCTCGTCACCGTCCAGCCAGGCGGCCGTGGTCGGCTGGGACGGTGCGACCGCCGTCTCCATCCACCCGAAAGTCGCCCGCAGCGACAACACCGGCACCCGCGCGACCAACTCGCGAATCAGCGCTTCCTCACCAAACGGCCGATAAACCGTCCCGAGCTCGCCAAGCAGCGAGTCGACGAGCGGTACGAGATCCGAAAGCGGTCCCCGCACGACCAGCCGATCATGCTTCGACAGATCGGCGACGGCTACGGCAACCGCGTCACCGGCGTACCAGGCGCGGGCTCGATCGCCCAGACCCTGCCCACCCCACAGCACCAACGCGTCCCCATCGGCTCTCGCCGCCAACTCCCCAGCGGTTGCGATCTCATGCACACAACCATTGTCCCTGACGCGTCAGCCGGCCCCGGAGGAGGCACGTTGCAGCGCGTACGGCGTCAGATGGTGGTACCCACGCACCGACACCCGCCGCAACCGACGCAACCGGTACGCCGGATGGCCATCGAGCGCAGCAGCCAACTCCCGGTCGGCCAGTACTCGTCCGGGCTTCGCCTCCGAGGTCAGCCGCGACGCCAGATTGACGACCTCGCCGTACACGTCGCCGAGGCGGATCAGGATGCTCCCGTACGCGAGCCCGATCCGGAGCTCAGGCATGTCACCGGCCTCCATCACCTTGTCCTGCAAGGCCAACGCGAGCGCCGCACCCTGTGCGGGGGTATCGGTCACGAAGAGCACCTCGTCGCCGATCGACTTGATCACCCGCCCACCGTTCAGCGCGACGACATCGGCCGCCAGTCCTTCGAAGCGCTCGATCAGCTTGCCCAGTTCGACGATGGAAAGCCGCCTGGTCAACCTCGTGTAGCTGACGATATCGGCGAAGCCCACCACCCGGACGCCGCGCGACAGCTCGTCCGATCCGGCCACCGCACGCCCTGCCGCTGCGGCCAAATGCCGCCGCCAGACGTACGTCTGCAACCGCTCCATTGCCGGGAGCAACAACGTCGCGACCTCGATCGCATCGTCGGCGGACAGCTTGGCCCCCTCCAGCAGTTCCAGGAACATCGCAGACTGCCAGGACGCCAGCCGCGACTGCGTCTGGCCGAGCTTGCGGGCGAGCGACGACTCCACCGCGGGGTCGATGAAGCCGTCGTCCTCGAGTGCGGCGACCAGCCGGAGCGCCTCGACATCGCCGTCGGTGAAGGCGATCTCGTCGTCCGGTACGGTCGCGAAGCCGAGCGCGTGCCACATCTGTTCGGCCCGCTCGATCGAGATCCCGGCCCGCTCGGAGACCTGGATCCGGGTGAACTTCCGCTCCCCACCGAGCAACGCCTGCTCGAACTCCTGCTGCAACACCCCGAGATCCGGCTCCGGCGTCGACGCCGGGCTCCGCCCGGAATGCGGGGTCGGCCCGGAATGCGGGGTCGGCCCGGAAGGCGGGGTCGGCCCGGAAGGCGGAGCAGCCGCGGAGGCGGGCGGCGCTCCGGGAGGAGCCGCGGCGCCGGCGTCGGCTCCGTTCCGGTCAGTTCGCCTGGGGGCCACGGCGTTCGGTGATGGTGGCGTCGATGGCGTCGCGGAAGTTCGGCAGCCGGTCGGTCAGGTCGTCGAACTTCTCCCGGGTGAAGTGCAGCAGCTGCAGCCGCGACTTCGCCGTGACCGTTGCCGTCCGCAACCGGTTCTGCCGGACCGCGACCTCACCGGCGATGTCGCCGGGGCCGAGGACGGCGATCTCCTCGCCCTTGACCCGGACCGATGCCGTCCCGCTGAGGATCAGGTACGCCGCGTCGGGTGGCGTCTGCTCCAGGATCAGCGACCAGCCGGCCGGAACCGAGACCTCTTCGCCGGCCCGGAAGATGTCCTTGATCTCCCGGCCGGACAGGTCCGCGAACAACGGTAGGTCCCGCGGGGACGTCCTACCCAGTGCCACAACGATCCTCCGAGCCCGCCGGGCGGTGACCCAGCGATAGCAGGCCGATGTTTCCAGTCAGTAACTCTAACGGTTGATTTGTTCCGGGGTCACATCAGCACCGACCAGGGATTGGGCAGGAAGGCGACGTAATAGCGCTTCGCCGCTTAGCATCAGGGTCCGTACGCCGGTTCTGCGGCGTATCAAGCTCAGGGGTGGGCGCATGCGAGTAGCAATGGTGGGGATGGGGACCAGGGGGGACGCGCAACCGATGGCCGTCCTCGGGGCGGAACTGGCCGCGCGAGGTCACCAGATCACGCTCGGACTGTCGTCCGACCTGGTCTGGACGGGGGAAGCGCTCGGCCTGCGGACGATCGATCTGCGCACGAGCACCCGCGAGTTCCTCGAATCCGAACAGGGCCAGAAATGGCTGGCCGCCGGCGATTTCCAGTCCTATGTGCGGTGGCTGATGAACCACAAGAACCAGGTCGCCGACCAGCTCCAGGCCGACCTGATCGACCTCGCGTCCCAAGCCGATGTCCTGATCTCCGGTACTGCGACCGAGCTCGAATCCTTCATCATCGCCGAAGCGGCGGGCATCCCCTACGCGTCGGTCTACCACGCCCCGATCCGCAGCAACAGCGCGTTCCCGCACCTGCTCGTCTCCACCGATGTCTTCTCACCCGAGAAGAACCTGGAGACGTATGCCGAGATCGACAGGACCAACTGGCCTCTTTTCGAGCCGTTCGTCAACAAGCTCCGCGCCCGCGTCGGCCTCGCCCCGACCACGGAGACGACCGGCGCCCGGCTCGCCAGCTCGGGCGCCCTGGAGATCCAGGCCTACAGCCGCCACGTCGTACCGGAGCTGGCCGAGTGGGATGTCCGGCGACCGCTGACCGGCTTCCTCTCGCCGTCGGCCGAGCAGCGCAGATTGCTAGAGGAGCTGGTCGACCCCGACCTCGACGCCTGGCTTGACGACGGCGAACCGCCCGTGTACTTCGGCTTCGGCAGCATGCCTGTACTCGACCCCGACGCCGCATTGACCATGATCGAGAAGGTCGCCGACACCCTCGGCGTCCGCGCACTCGTCAACCTCAAAGCCAGTACTACGAACGACGACGCCGTCCGCGTCGTCGGAAACCTCAACCACGACGTCGTCCTGCCGCGCTGCCGGGCAGCCGTCCACCACGGCGGCGCCGGCACGTCGGCCACCTCATTGCGCGCCGGCCTACCGACGGTGGTCTGCGCCGTCTTCGCCGACCAGCCCTTCTGGGGCGCGCAACTCCAGCGGATGGGCGTCGGCAGCACCCTGCGTTTCACCGACCTCAGCGAACCGACCTTGTTCGCTGCCCTCGAACCGATGCTTGCCGACGGCCCCCGTCAGCGCGCAGCCGAACTCGCCATCCTGCTCCGCGAAGAGGACGCCATCGACCAGACCGCGGACGCGTTCGAGGAGTGGGTGTCCGGCTGACCGTCCGGATCATCGGTTGCCCATAGCACGTAACCGTCCGGTCGCACGAGGACTTGAGCAGCTCCTGCGATGCCCTTCAGGTGCAGCGGACGACCTGTAGTGAGCAGCTCGGCGACAGTTGCCCCATCGGCCAATTCGAGATCGGGCATCCGTTGGCCGATCAGCGGATGGTCGCCGGGCGCATAGGCGATTCCGAGGCCGGAGATGATGCCGGCCAGCCGATGATTTGCCTCGGGGATACGCAGCAGGTCGAGGAAGGTCTCGCGCAGGCAGGCGATGTCGTCGTCGGGGATCATCAGCACGCCTTGCGCCCGGGTGTTCGCCAGTACCGCGGCCGCTACCGGGTGACGCTCGTCGTGATAGCTGTCGAGCAACTCGTCCGGCGCTTCACCGTTGAGATGCGCCGCCAGCTTCCAACCGAGATTGAACGCGTCCTGCAGACCGAGGTTCATCCCCTGGCCGCCGGTGGGTGAGTGGATGTGCGCGGCGTCGCCGGCCAGGAAGACCCGTCCATCCCGATAGCGATCCGCCTGCCTCGCCGCATCGGTGAAGCGTGAGGCCCAGCGGATCTCGCGCAGGACCACGCCCGTGCCGTACCAGTTGCTCAAGGCATCCGATACCTCGTCGAAGCCGATCGGGTCCGACCTGGTCAGGAGTTGTTGCTCGGGGCCCGTGAACAGCACTCGGTGGACACCGTCGCCGAGCGGGACCAGCGTGAGGATGGCGCCGTCGCGCGGTACCAACGAAGGCAGTTCCCAACGACCATTGCTCTCGGCCCGGTTGTCCTCGAGGACGACATCGGCGACGACGGCCGACATCCTGCCGTCACGGCCGGTGAAGCCGATCCCGGTCAGTTTGCGGACCGCGCTGCGACCGCCATCACATCCGGCGAGCCAGCCGGCGCGCATCGAAGTACCGTCCGCGAACGACGCCTCAACTCCAGAACCATCCTGCGCCAGGCCGGTCAGCTCGAGACCACGCCGTACCGCGATGTCGCGGGCCGCCAGGTGGTTCTCGAGGTGCTGCTCGATCCGGGCCTGCGGAATCCGAAGCTGGTAAGGGAATCGCGTGTCCCAGCTGGAGTAGTCAAGGGTGACGGGCAGCCCGGCGAAGTGTCCGGCCGGCAACTGGTCGACGGCATCGTCAAGGAGAGGTTGCAGGAGTCCACGCGAGTGCAGGATCTCGACGGATCGCGGTTGAAGACTGAGCGCCCGGGACTGGCCGGAGCGCTCGGTCGCCTGATCGACAAGCATCACCGGGATCCCCGCGAGTTCCAGCTCTGCCGCAAGCAGCAGTCCGGTCGGCCCGGCGCCGACGATCAGTACGCTCATGCGAGCAGGTCGTTCTTGCGGGAGTAGAGCATCATGAACCCGTAGAGAAGGACGAACAGGACGATCCATTGCGCGGTCGTCACGCCGGGCACCGCGTCGAGCGGGAGCGCGTACGCGATCACCACCCGGACGACAGCGTCGAAAACCAGGCCGACGCCCCACACCGCCGTGATCAGGCGCAACCCATGCCGGAAGCGCGGCTCCGTCTCCCAGCGGCTCGCCCACACCTCGCCACCACCCTTGCCGCGCTTGGCCTCGGCGATTCCGCGACCGATCGACAGCAGCAACGGCTTGCCGGCGAAGAGAGTGCCGAGCATCCAGAGCCCACAGAGCGCGGTGATGACGCCGTCCTTGGCGAGCAGCATCCGTGGGCTGTGCAGGGCCAGCGAGGCGATCGTGCCGACCGCCAGCGCGCTGATCATGAAGACGGCCATCCAGTCGACCTTGCGGTCATGGACGAACGCGTAGGCCGTTCGGAGTACGGGGATGACGGAACCGGCCAGGGTTGCGCCGACGATGCCGACGCCCGACTGGCGCAGTACGTAGAAGATGAGCAGCGGCGCGACCAGGTCGATCAGCACCGGCGCGAGGACCGCGCCCCAGCGGGCCTTCGGTTTGGTTTCCGTCATCACAGTCACGACAACTCCGCTCGGGTCGCACGGTCGAAGATCTCGGTCAGTTCACGGGCGTAGGCCTTGGGATCCGCACCGGCGACGAGCCGGCCGGCAGCGACGTCGATCGCCCCGCGCAGCGTCACCGCCATCAGCAGCGAGTCGAAGGTCCGGAAGGCGCCTGCGCGCTGGCCCTCGTCGAACAGCGCGACCAGCCGCACGACGGCGCCGTCGGCTTCCTCCGACGGCATCGGCGCCGCGCCGAAGACGATCTGCTGAACGGCGCGGACGTGATCCGGCTGCTCGGCGATGAAGGCGATGTTCGAGGTGATGTACGCCGCGAGCAGCTCGGCCGGGCCGGTCGCCGCGTCGAGTGCCGGGCGCATGAACCTGGCCGCGTCCTCGGTCACCTGCCGGAGCACCTCGGCGAGCAGCTCTTCCTTGGTCTGGAAGTGGTACGAGATCAGCCGCTTGCTGCTCAGACCGGCCGCCTCGCAGATCGCGTCGAAGGACGTTCCCGCGTAGCCGCGCTCGGCGAGTACGCCGATGGTCGCGCCGACGATCTGCTCGCGCCGGGCCGCCGTACTCCCCGCTCTCCCGTTTATCCGCATGTGTAAAAATTACCCAGCTGGATAAAAGGTGTCAAGCGATCGTGGTACTCGAGGAGGTTCGGTAGCGGCCGGGGGTGGTGCCTACCAGGGCGCTGAAGGCGGTGATGAAGCTGCTGGGGTTGGACCAGCCGCAGGCGTGGGCGGTGTGGGTTGTGTCGTGGCCTTCGGCGAGTAGGACCAGGGCGTGGCAGATGCGGAGTTGGGTGCGCCATTCGTAGAAGGTCATGCCCAGCTCGTCGCGGAGCAGGCGGCTGAGGGTGCGGGCGCCGGCGCCGATCGTGCGGCCGAGTTCGGTCAATGGGGTGTTGTCGGCGGGTTCGTCGTACAGGAGCTGGGCGAGGGCACGTAGTCGGTCATCGTGGGGCTCGGGGAGTTGCAGGGGTTGCTCTTGAGCTTGGTCCAGTTCGTCGACCAAGACGCGCACGAGGCGAGACTGGGCGGCGGCGCTGTCGTGCGCGGCCGGGTCGTAGCTGCGGGGGCCGGTGAGGGTGAGCAGCACTTCGCGGGCGAGGTTGGAGACGGTGAAGACGGACGGACCAGCTGGCATGAGCCGGGTCTGGGCTGTTGTCAGGAACAGGATTCGCATGTCCGTATCGCCGTGAGCCCGGTGGTAATGCGTGAACCCGCCGGGCGTCCAGGCCACTCGATTCGCCGGAACTACCGAGGTGCCTTGTTCGGTATGGACCGACAGGACGCCGCGAGCCGCGTACACCAGATGGCCCCGCGGATGGGAGTGCGCCGTACTGATTCCGCCCGAAGGCCAGTGGTGCACCCCGCCGGATGGCCAGAGGTGCAACGTCTGCGGAGATTGGCGGCCAACGGGCATCGATTGGCAGTTTACCGGTGGCCCGCCACGCTAGTTCGCGGCAAGAGTTGAGGCATGCGAACGACGATGCGTGCGGCGGTCTGTGTCAGGGCGGGCGATCCCGAAGTACTGGAGCTCCGCGAGGTGCCGATGCCTGAGGTCCGGGAAGGCTGGAGTCTCGTGCAGGTGAAGGGCGCTGGGCTCAACCGGTCTGAGCTGCGGACCCGTCAGGGGCATTCGCCCAGTGTGAGCTTCCCGCGCGTGCTCGGGATCGAGTGCGTGGGGATCGTGGTTGCGTCGACGGATGCGCGGCTGCCGGAGGGCGCGACCGTGGCGGCGGTGATGGGCGAGATGGGCCGGGCGTTCGACGGCGGCTATGCGGAGTACGCGCTGTTGCCGAACTCGTTGCTGATGCCGATCACCAGCAAGCTGCCCTGGGAGGTCCTGGCGGCGCTTCCCGAGACGTACTTGACCGCGCAGGGCTCGTTGGACGCATTGGGGGTCGGCAGCTCGGGCCGGTTGCTCATTCGCGGCGGGACGTCGTCGGTAGGGATGGCAGCTGCGTCGATTGCCACCGGCCACGGCATCACGGTTGCCGCGACTACCCGGAGTACCGACAAGGCCAAGGCGCTCGATGTCGACCATGTCCTCATCGACGACGGTGAGTCCCTGGCCGCGGCGGTGCGGGCGATCTGGCCTGAAGGTCCCGACTACGTCCTCGACCTCGTCGGGGCGAGGACAGCCGTCGATTCACTGAGCTTGGTACGCCGCGGCGGCACGGTCTGCGTCTCCGGTTCGCTCAGCGGCTGGTCGATCCCTGACTTCGAGCCGATCGCGATGATCCCGTCCGGCACCCGGCTGACGACGTTTCACAGCAAGGACGCCGCGGGTACGACCACCTTGCAGCGCATCGTCGACGAGGTCGAGGCCGGCGTCTACCGCCCGAACCTCGACCGCGTCTTCACCCTCGACGAGATCGCCAAGGCCCATCACCACATGGAGAACGACCAGGCCACCGGCAAGCTCGTCGTCATTCCCTAGCTGCTGCGCCGAGTGCGCCGCGAGCGATGAGAACGCGAGCGCTCGGTACGCCGCCGTACCGGCCGCCGCGGACCCACCAGGCGAGGACCGGCCAGCCGGTCCTCCAGACGACGAGCCTCGCGCCGAATCGGTTGAGCGACGTACTCGCCGAGGATCACGCCCGAGGCAAGGGCCACGCCGATGGCGACCGCGGTCGCCAGGGAGACGATGCCGATGAGGTTGCCGAGGCTCATCAACTCGAGCAAACCCTTGTAGATGGTGAGTCCTGGCAGCAGCGGGACTGTGCCGGACACAACAACCACCAGGGGAGGGACGCCGGAGCGGCGGCCCAGCGAGTAGCCGGTGAGGCCGACGATGAAGGCGGCTGCCGCGGTCGACCAGGCCGGGCCGAATTCGGCGCGCGACATCAGGGTGAAGACGAGCGAACCGAGTCCGCCGACGACCGCGATCGGAAGCAGGGAACGCAGCGGCGAGTACGACGCGTAGGCGAACGCGACAGCCATCAGGGCTCCGGATCCGACCATGACGGGGAGGTTGCTGAGTTGGACCGTCTGGGCCTCGATGGCTACCGGGAGACCCAGCTTGATGCCGAGGCTGATGCCTAGCGATACGCCGGCGATGATGCCGCCGGTCAGCAACATCGCTTCGAGGCTTCGGGCGGCGGCTGTTACGTAGTACCCGGTGATCGCGTCCTGGACGGCACCTGTGAGGGCGATTCCGGCGAGCAACATGATGATGCCGGCGGCAACTACCAGGGATGGTTTCACTGGTGCGTGGACGGCGTACAGGATCAGGGCCACGGCCGTGGCGACGAAGGCGCCGGCGACCTGCTGGTAGAAGGCGGGGAGGCGCTGCCGGTTGAACCAGCGGTTGCTGAGCTCGATGAAGCAGGCGGTGACGACGGCGACGAGGGTGATCAGCCAGCCGCCACCGAGCAACAGGGTCGCGCCGCCGGCCATCACACCCCAGGCGACTACCGAGCTCCAGCGCGGGAACGGTGGGCCGGCCGAGACCATCCGGGCCAGCTCGCGGCTGGCTTCCTCGCGGGTGAGTTCGGCGCGGACGAAGCGGCGTACGAGCTGATCGACGTCTGTCAGGCGGGAGAAGTCCTGGCCGCGGTACCGGACGATGCGCATGTGCGTCTCGGGGGCGACGTCGGGCGCGGCCTGGTAGGAGATCGCGATCGAGGTGAAGGTGATGTCGACCTCGCAGCCACGCAGTCCGGCGGCCGCTGTCACGCTGAGGATGGTGGCGGTGGCGTCCGCGGTACCGGCGCCGCTGGAGAGCACGACCTCGCCGATCCGCAGAGCGAGATCGAGAGTGCGATAAAGCTCACGCTGCTCATCCCGCGCCCGCTCGTCCGCCGCCTGCAGCTCAGCCGACAACTCATCCACCGACAACTCACCGGTCGTCGGCTCAGACTCCCGCCGATCCCCCTCCCGCCGCTCACCCCGCCGCCGCTCCCCTTGCCGACGCTCAGCCTCATCCGTGGGGCGGCGCTTCTTCCAGATCGGGTTGGCGCGGCGGGTGTCGCCCAGCCGTAGGTCCTCCGTCAGGGTGACGTCCAGCGACGGCGGGCCCGTCTCGCCCCCGTCGGCTGCCGATTCGCCGCGCTTGGCCACCGTGCTCCTTTCGTCTCCTGAAACGACGCTAACGCCCAACGCCTCGCCGTACCCCATCCGCTGATCGGCACCCGGCTGTCCGGAATCGGCCTGCAATCGCTTTCCACCGACTTTCCCGACAGGTTGACTCGCCGTGACCGCCCACCTAAGGTTGCGGTCACGAGCCTTGGAAAGCCCTTTCCAAAGCTTCAGCAGCCCAACGCGAGGAGACGAGCATGTGCGAGTTCGGCCCGGCCGCGGCGCTGCCCGGCGGCATCGGTATCTCGCGGCTGACGGTGTACGACATCGAGGCGCCCGACGGTCTCGTCGGCGGCACCCCGCACGTCCACCTCGCCTGCTCCGAGGGGTACTACGTGATCGCCGGCTCCGGCGCGGTCCAGACCCTCAACCCGAAGAGCTTCACCGAGACCCCGCTGCAGGCCGGCACGGTCGTCTGGTTCGACCCCGGCACGATCCACCGGCTGATCAACGGCGGCGGCCTCCAGATCCTCACCCTGATGTCGAACTCCGGCCTCCCCGAGGCCGGCGACGCCGTCCTCACACTCCCACCCGAGCACCTCACCGACCGCGAGACGTACCTCGAGGCCACCACCCTCACCGGCGAAGGCGAGGCCCGTACCCCGTCCGCGATGGCCCGCCGCAACCTCGCCCTCGAAGGCTTCGCCGTACTACGAGACGCGTACGCCGCCGACGGCCCAACCGCCCTCGACGCCTTCTACGAATCGGCCATCCGCATCGTCCAGCCCCAACTAGCCGACTGGCGCAAACGCTGGGAAGCCGGCGCCCGCCGCCTGGCCGACGAAACGGGCGCCGCACTCGAAGCCCTCGAGTCCGGCAAGGCCCCCCACCTCCAAACAGCCGAACTCCACGAACTCCCGACCCCCACCGAGTACGCCCGCCACGGCATGTGCGGCCGCCTCGACGTCTACGACCTGAACCAGAACCCGTGAAACCGCCCCACACCCCGCGCAGAACGCGGCCCTCCCCCTCCTTCTTCCCTCTTTCCTTCCTTCCCTTGCCCCACACCCCGCGCAACTGCTGCGCCGAAGAGAGGTAGCACCGTGAACGATCGACGCGTCGGCATCGTGATGAACGGCGTCACCGGCCGAATGGGCCTGCGCCAGCACCTGGAGCGTTCCATCGTGGCGATCCGCGAGCAGGGCGGGATCCCGGCCGCCGACGAGACGATGATCATCCCCGAGCCGATCCTGGTCGGCCGCAACGAGCTCAAGCTGAAGAACATCGCCGACCAGTACGGCCTGAGCCGCTGGACCACCGACCTGTCCGAGGCGCTGGCCGAGCCCGACGTCGAGATCTACTTCGACTCCCAGCTCACCCAGCTCCGCGAGAAGGGCGTCCGCGCCGCCGTCGAAGCCGGCAAGGCGATCTACTGCGAGAAGCCGATCGCCGAAGGACTGGAAGCAGCCGTCGACCTGGCCCGCCTGGTCCGCGACTCCGGCCTGAAGAACGGCGTCGTCCAGGACAAGCTCAGCCTGCCCGGCCTGCGCAAGCTCAAGCGACTCGTCGACGGCGGCTTCTTCGGCGAGATCCTGTCGGTACGCGGCGAGTTCGGCTACTGGGTCTTCGAGGGTGACTGGCAAGAGGCACAGCGCCCTGCCTGGAACTACAAGACCGAGGAAGGCGGCGGCATCGTCGTCGACATGTTCTGCCACTGGCGGTACGTGCTCGACCAGATCTTCGCCCCGGTCAAGTCGGTCTACTGCCAGGGCGCGACCCACATCCCTACCCGGTACGACGAGCAGGGACAGGCGTACCAGGCCACCGCCGAGGACGCGGCGTACGGAGTCTTCGAACTGGAAGGCGGCATCATCGCCCAGCTCAACTCGTCCTGGACGACGCGAGTCTTCCGTGACGAGCTGGTCGAGTTCCAGGTCGACGGCACTGAGGGCAGCGCGGTCGCCGGCCTTCGCAACTGCCGCGCCCAGCACCGCTCCGCCACTCCCAAGCCCGTCTGGAACCCGGACCTCCCGGCCGCGTACTCGTTCCGCGACCAGTGGTCGGAGGTTCCCGACAACGAGGTCTTCGACAACGGCTTCAAGGTCCAGTGGGAGATGTTCCTCCGCCACATCGTCGACGATGCCCCCTTCACCTGGGACTTCGTCGAAGGCGCCAAGGGCGTCCAGCTGGCCGAGCTCGGCCTCCAGTCCTGGCGCGAAGGCCGCAAGCTGGAGGTCCCCGCCCTCGACATCGAGTCCCGCCCATGACCCTGTCTCTGCGCCTACCCCTCAACGGCCGCCTGGAGCCGTACCGCCTCACCGGCACCCCAGTTGCCGCCAGCAACTACGAGCCCTCCCACACCCGCCTGGCCTTCGCCGCAGCCCACGTCGTCTCAGACCCACTGGCAGACAACTCCCCGGGCGCCCCAGCGGTGATCGACTGGGACCACACGCTGGGCTTCCGCCGACACCTGTGGTCGCTGGGCTTGTCAGTAGCCGAAGCAATGGACACAGCCCAACGCGGCATGGGCCTCGACTGGCCAGCCACCCAAGAACTAATCCGCCGCTCAGCCGCCGAAGCACCGCGCCGCGCCGCTAACGCGGCGCGCGGCGCGGGTGATGCGCGGGGCGGCGCCAGCGCCGGTTCTGCAGGCGCCGAAGGCGCTGACTCTGCGCGTAGCGAGGCAGATGGCGCGCACCGCGCGGGCGCTTCGCGCGGCGCGGTCGAGAGTGCGGGGGGCTCGGAGAAACGGATCGCCGTTGGTGTGGGGACCGACCAGCTTCCTGCGGGGGTGCATCCGTTGGATGCGGTGATCGGGGCCTACGAGGAGCAACTGGCGTTGGCCGAGGAGGTCGGTGCCCAGCCGATCCTGATGGCCAGCCGGGCGCTCTGCGCCGCCGCCACCTCACCCGACGACTACCGCAAGGTCTACGACCGGCTGCTCGGCCAGTCGTCTCGGCCCGTGATCCTGCACTGGCTCGGCTCGATGTTCGACCCCGCCCTGGACGGCTACTGGGGCAGCGGTTCGCTCGACACCGCCGCCGACGTCGTCGTCGACCTGATCAACGAGAACTCCACCAAGGTGGACGGGATCAAGGTCTCGTTGCTGGACGCAAGTAAAGAGATTGCCTTGCGCAAGCGGTTGCCGGAGGGGGTTCGGCTCTACACGGGCGACGACTTCAACTATCCCGAGCTGATTCGTGGGGACGGCGAGCGCTACAGCGACGCGTTGCTCGGGATCTTCGCGGCGATCGCGCCGGCCGCCGCGGCCGCGTTGAAGGCGCTCGACGACGGTGAGCCGGCGAAGTACGAGGAGATTTTCGCGCCGACCGTCCCGCTGGCGCGGCAGATCTTCTCGGCTCCGACGTACTACTACAAGACCGGAATCGCCTTCCTGGCTTGGCTCAACGGGCATCAGCCGGGCTTCGGCATGGTCGGCGGACTGCAGACCGGCCGCTCGCTGCCACACCTGGCAGACACCTTCCGGCTGGCCGACGCGGCCGGCGTACTGACCTCCCCCGAGTTGGCGACCGACCGTTTCAAGCAGCTGCTGAGAGTCGGCGGGATCGACGCATGAACCGCTACAGCCTCAACCAGGCGACCACGAAGTACTGGCCACTGGAGGAAGTAGTCGCCGCCAGCGCCAAAGCGGAGCTGAGCTGGATCGGCCTGTGGCGCGAGCCGATCCAGGAGTACGGCGTCGAGCGCTCGGCCAAGCTCGTCGCCGACGCCGGCCTGCGCGTTTCCTCCTTGTGCAGAAGCGGTTTCTTCACCGCCACCGACGCCGCCGAACGCCAGGCGAAGATCGACGACAACCGCCGCGCGATCGACGAAGCGGCCACCCTCGGTACCGACGTACTGGTACTCGTCAGCGGCGGCCTCCCGCCCGGCTCCCGCGACCTCGACGGCGCCCGCGGCATGATCCGCGACGGCCTCGCCGAGCTAGCACCGTACGCCGGTGAGCGCGGTGTCCGTCTTGCCGTCGAGCCCCTCCACCCGATGTTCTGCTCCGACCGCTGCGTCGTCTCCTCGCTCAGCGGTGCCCTCGACCTGGCCGAGCAGTTCCCCGTCGAACAGGTCGGCGTGATCGTCGACGCCTACCATCTCTGGTGGGATGCCGACGTGTACCGCCAGATCGAACGCGCCGGCGACCGGATCTGCTCGTACCAAGTGAGCGACTGGACCACCCCGCTGCCCGCCGACAACCTGCTCGGCCGCGGCATGATGGGCGACGGCTCGATCGAGTTGCGCCGGCTCCGCGAGGCCTGCGACGCGGCCGGGTACGACGGCCCGGTCGAGGTCGAGATCTTCAACCAGCAACTGTGGGACGCACCCGGCAAGGAGGTCTTCGACCTCGCCCTGGCGCGCTATCTCGAGCACGTCGCCTAATCCAGAACCTCGAAGGAGCTACCTCCCATGAGCGACCGGACCATTCCTGCCGACGGCATCGGCATGCACCTCTACACGATGCGCGAAGCACTCGCCGCCGACTACCCCGGCACTCTCCAGCGCCTCGCCGAGATCGGCTACAAGACAGTCGGCGTGAGCGGCCGGTTCGGCCACTCGGCCGAGGAGATCCGCTCGTACGCCGATGCGGCCGGCCTCGAGATCGTGCTCGAGCACGTCGGCTATCCCCGGCTGACCGACAACTGGGAGGGCGCCCTGGCGGATGTCCAGACGCTCGGCGGCCAGTGGATCGTCATACCGTCGCTCCCGGAGGAACTGCGCACGCTGGAAGGTTTCCGGGAGGCTGCTCGCGCCTTCAACACCGCGGGACAGCTGGCGAAGAAGGAGGGGCTGAAGCTGCTCTTCCACAACCACGGCCACGACTTCGACGAGGTCGACGGCCAGGTGCTGTTCGACATCCTGGTCGACGAGGTCGATGCCGACCTGCTCGGCTTCGAGCTCGACCTGTACTGGGTGGTCAACGGCGGCAAGGACCCGATCGACTACTTCCGCAACCACCCCGGCCGGTTTCCCGCGTTGCACGTCAAGGACATGGCGACGGATGGTTCGTTCGCGGACGTCGGTACCGGCACGCTCGACTTCGCCGCGATCTTCGCCTTCGCGGAGTCGGGCGGCGTCCGGCAGTGGCTGGTGGAGCACGATGCCCCGACCGACGAGTGGGACTCGGCGCGTACGTCGTACCAGGCGCTCGCTTCGATTCGCTACTGATGGGTTCGTGACGGTACGTACCGGTAAGCGTATTGTCGTCACCGACAGCACACGGCTGGCTCCCGTCCGGCGTAACTGAGTTGGCCGTGCCGCGCTGGAGAGCGTCTTCCGGTGTGATCGGTCTGTCACCCTGTAAGAGGGCCCTCACCACGGCGGGGCCCCGTGAGGCCGCCGACGCCGTGACGCCGGAGAGATCGCACGTGCAGAACGAGCCCACCGTACGGATGACGGCAGTGCGCCGTCTGTACGAGGTGAGCGCCCGGATGGGCGCCGGGCGGAGCCTGGCCGAGACGCTGCAGGCGGTCGTCGACGGAGTCGTGAACGGCCTCGGTTTCGGGATCGCCGTGCTCAACCTGCGGCAGGCCGACGGCAAGTTCGAGGTGATCGCCGTGGCCGGCTCGCCGGAGGCCCGCGAGGCGCTGCTCGGCACGATCAGCGCGGCGGACATCTTCGACGCGGAGTTCGCGATCGCGGACAAGTGGGGTGGGCTGCGGTTCGTACCGCACGAGCGCCTGCCCGAGGGCGGCGAGATCGTCGGCTGGGTGCCCGAGATCCCTGTACCGACCGCAGCGGACGCCTGGCATCCGCTGGACGCGTTGTTCGCGCCGCTGCACTCGTCCGATGGCGAGCTGGTCGGGATGCTCTCGGTCGACCTGCCCGAGGATCAGCGGCGGCCGGGGCAGATCCATCGCGAACTGCTGGAGATCTTCGCGACGCAGGCCGGGATCGCGATCGACAAGGCCCGGCTGACCGATCAACTGCTCGCCGAGAAGGCCCGGCTGGAGGCGAGCGAGACGACCTTCCGCTTGGTCTTCGAGGGCGCCGGCAACGGGATGGCGACGATCGCTTTCGACGGTCCGGAGGCCGGGCGGATCCTGCGCGTCAACGATGCCTTCTGCCACATCACCGGGTACACGCCGGCCCAGCTGATCGGCACGACCTTCGTCGACTACCTGCGCGACGAGCAGACCGGCCAGACGAAGCGGGAGATCGAGCAGCTTGCCACCGGGCGCGGTCCGTACCGATTCGAGCGCACGTTCCGGCGTACCGACGGCAACGACATCTGGCTGGGCGGTACCGCCGCCATCGTCGACCAAGGTGTCGACCAACCGCGGATCATCCTCATCCAGATCGACGACGTCACCGCACGCAAGGACGAGGAACGCGAACTCCGCCACCACGCGGCCCACGACCCACTGACTGGCCTGCCGAACCGTCGCCTGCTCCAGCACCGGTTCAACGCTGCTCTGCAACGGTCGCGGCAGAGCGGCCGTCGTGGGGTGCTGCTGTTCTGCGACCTCAACCACTTCAAACAGGTCAACGACAAATACGGCCACGAGGCCGGCGACAAAGCCCTCCGCGAAATCGCCGACCGCTTGCTGACCGAGGTCCGCCACGGCGACACCGTGGCCCGCCTCGGCGGCGACGAATTCGCCATCCTCGCCGAAGACATCGACGGCGACGACCTAGACGTCCTGATGCGCCGAATCGACGAATCCATCAGCCGACCGCTGGACGGCATCGACGTACCGGTGACGGCGAGCATCGGTACCGCCATCGTCAGCCCGTACGCCGCCGACCTCGACGAACTCCTCCGCACCGCCGACGACGCCATGTACGAAGCCAAACGGAGCTATCGAGCGGGCCTCAACAACTAGCTGCCCGCGCTCGCACATCGGGCCCACCCGTACTCAACTTGCGGGCCGACGTCTTGAGCCCACCCGAACCAGCCCCGGCCCAGCCACCACGCGAAGACGACCCGCGCGACGCACCCGGGCAGACGCATCGGACCCACCCGTACCCGACTAGCCCGCCAACGTCTTGAGCCCACCCGAACCGCCTGAGGTGGAGCGTTGAAGGGCCTGCATCCCCCGACGCCAGGGGACGCAACTCTCTTCGCCGGCCGACCCGCCGGACCGCACCCGGCGTCGATGCGGATGGGACCTAGTGCGGCCAGTTCACCGACAGCGCCGGCCCGGGGCGGGCTCCAACGGGCCGCCGATGCGACGCGAATACAAGTGCGAGGTCGTGCAAGCGACAGCAGGCCAGCCCGGCGATCAGCCCTCAACACGAGCACCGGCGCAACGCCTTCGCATCGCGCGACGGAGGAGCGCCGACACGGGCGGGCGGGAGCGACCAGAGCCGCAGCGACGCAGGAGCGGAGCGGCGGACGCGTGGGGCTGACGACGGCCACCACTCAACACGAGCGCCGGCGCGACGCCTTCGCATCGCGCGACGCAGGAGCGCCGACACACGGGCGGGCGGGAGCGACCACAGCCGCAGCGACGCAGGAGCGAAGGCGGCGGACGCGTGGGGTCTGTTGAGCGCGGAGGAACTACTGAGCAGGCCGTTGTCTGCGGCGGCGTTGTTGGCGGCGGTCTGCTTTGGCGGGTTCCTGGGGTTCGGTGTGCCAGTGCTGGAGGAGGGCTATTGCCGCCTCGTTGTGGCGGTCGACCAAGGGCATGACCCGATGGATGTTGGTGAAGGCGAAGATCGGGGTCCAATGGGACTTGCCGTCGGACGACTTCCAGCGGACGGCGGGGAAGTCGGTGATCGACGTCACCGCATCCCGCGCGATCCGGCGATTGCGGAACAGGCCGTGGACCTCGATCCCGTCGTCGTCAGCGACCACCCCAAGACGCCAGCCGAACAGTCCGATGTAGGCGGCGACCGCCAGGCTCACCAACCCGACGCCGATCACCACGCCCAGATGCACGTCGCCGTACAGAGCAACGACCAGCACACCCGCCAGAACCGGCCAGATGAGCGCGCTGGAGATACGGGTGATCAGCAGGGGTTTCAGTTCCACCTGGCCATTCTCGCTCAGTCCGCACAGGCCTCGGGTTACTCGACCGATCCCAGCTTGGTGAGCGCCTCGTCGGTTAGGCGGTAGACGGTCCATTCGTCTTGGGGGGTGGCGCCTACGGACTTGTAGAAGTCGATGGCGGGTGTGTTCCAGTTGAGGACGGACCATTCGAGGCGTTCGTAGTTGTTGGCTACGCATTCTTGGGCCAGGGCGGTGAGGAGGGCCTTGCCTAGGCCGGAGCCGCGGTGGAGGGGGCTGACGAAGAGGTCTTCCAGGTAGATGCCGTGGACTCCTCGCCAGGTGGAGAAGCTGAGGAACCAGATGGCGCAGCCGACCACCTCGCCGTCGGCCAGGGCGACGTGGCAGAAGGCTGCGGGGGTCGGGCCGAAGAGTGCGGTCGAGAGCTGCGCGGCGGTCAGGTGGCACTCGTCAGGTGCCTTCTCGTACTCCGCGAGCGCGTAGACCAGCTCGACGATCGCCGGTACGTCGGAAGGCTGGGCGCGGCGGATTCGGTCGTCAATCTGCATGGACCCATCCTGCCCGGTTATCGATTCACCGAGATTGCGGCAGATGTGGGCAACTGTTTACCTAGCCGTCACCTCACGACAGAAGGCTGAGGGCAACCACCGACCGCTCACCGGAGGAACCCCCATGGCTGTTTCACGTCGTCGCTTCATCGGACTCGGAGGGACGGGTGCTGCCGGCGCCGTGCTGCTCGGTGCCGGCGCCTGGGACGCCTCGACCACGTACGCCGCTCCGGCCGGCGCAGGCAACCCCTTCACCCTTGGCGTGGCGTCCGGCGACCCGCAGTACAGCAGCGTCGTGCTCTGGACGCGCCTCGCGCTCGACCCGTTCGCCGTCGACGGCAAGGGCGGTATGCCGGCCAAGCCGGTCCGGGTGGAGTACGAGGTCGCCCGCGACGACCGCTTCCGGCACCTGGTACGCCGGTCCAGCGTCGTCGCGACTCCTGAGCTCGGCCACTCCGTTCACCCCGAGGTCAACGGGCTGCTGCCGGATCACGAGTACTACTACCGCTTCCGTACCGGCGGGGAGATCTCGACGGTCGGCCGCACCCGGACCACCCCGCATCCACTCAGCTCGCCGCGGGAGGTCCGATTCGCTTTCGCCTCGTGCAACGCCTGGCAGGACGGGTACTTCACCGCGTACCAGCACATGGCGGACGAGGATCTCGACCTGGTCGTCCATCTGGGCGACTACCTCTACGAGTCCGGCGTGAAGACCAATAAGCGTGGCGTGGTGACGGATCCCCGCTTCCACACCGAGACGTTCGACCTGGCGCGGTACCGGCTGCAGTACTCGCTCTACAAGGCCGAGGCGCCGCTGCAGGCAGCCCACGCGGCGCACCCGTGGATCCACACCTTCGACGACCACGAGGTGGAGAACAACTGGGCGGGTGACCTCTCCCAGGCCGACACCGAGCCGGACCAGGACCCGGTCATCTTCCGGCAGCGCCGGGCGCAGGCGTTCCAGGCGATGTACGAGAACCTCCCGCTCCGCCACCAGCAGATGCCGCAAGGTCCGGACATCCGGTACCACCGCCGCCTCCCGTACGGCCGGCTCGCCGACTTCACCATCCTGGACACCCGCCAGTACCGCTCGGACCAGCCGTGCGGCGACGGCGACTCGTCCACCTGCGACGACCGCTTCAACCCGGACAACACGATGCTCGGCGGGAAGCAGCGCAAGTGGCTGCTCGACGGCTTCCGCCAGTCCAACGCCCGCTGGCAGGTGATCGGCAACCAGACCCCGATGGGCCAGACCGACTGGACGCCCGGCCCGGAGACGCACGTCTGGCTCGACCCCTGGGACGGATATGTTGCCGAGCGCAACAAGGTGCTGGCGGCGGCGCAGGACAGCGGCGTACGGAACCTGGTCGTCATCACCGGCGACCGGCACCAGAACTACGCCCTCGAACTCAAGCGCGACTTCGCCGACCCGGACTCCCGCACGGTCGGCACCGAGTTCGTCGGCACGTCGATCACCAGCGGCGGCGACGGCGCGGACACCACTCCCCAGGGCGATCAGTTCCTGGCCGCCAACCCGCATCTCAAATTCTTCAACTCCCAGCGCGGCTACGTCCGCGTCACCGCCGACCAGCACCGCTGGCGCTCCGACTTCCGCGTCCTCCCCTACGTCAGCACCCCGGACGCCCCGATCAGCACCCGGGCCAGCTACGTCGTCGAGGACCACAATCCGCACGTGCACGCCTCCTGAACTGAGCGATTCAGTAGCTCAGCTGCTGACTCTCAGTGGTTATTGATGTTTGAAAGCTGAGTCGGCCTGCGGGAGGTTGGGGGTATGACTTCCTCCACCCGCAGGATCGGCGATGTCCAGGTCAGTGCGATCGGGCTGGGCGGTATGCCGATGTCGATCGAAGGACGGCCCGACGACGAGAGCCGGTCGATCGCGACCATCCACGCCGCGCTCGACGCGGGCATCACGCTGATCGACACCGCCGACGCCTACCACCTCGACTCCTCCGACATCGGCCACAACGAGACGCTGATCGCCAAGGCACTCAACTCGTACGGTGGTGACACCTCCGGCGTACTCGTCGCGACCAAGGGCGGCCACCTTCGCCCGGGCGGCGGCGCGTGGACGCAGGACGGTTCGCCCGAGCACCTGAAGCAGGCGGCCGAAGACTCGCTCAAGCGGCTCGGTGTCGACGCGATCGGGCTCTACCAGTTCCACCGGCCGGACCCGAAGACGCCGTACGAGGACTCCGTCGGCGCGATCCGCGACCTGCTCGACGCGGGCAAGATCCGGATGGCCGGCATCTCCAACGCCAACCCGGCCCAGATCCGGCAGGCGAACGAGATCCTCGGCGGCCGGCTCGTCTCGGTCCAGAACCAGTTCTCGCCGGCCTTCCGCTCCAGCGAACCCGAGCTCGAGCTCTGCGACGAACTCGGTATCGCCTTCCTGCCCTGGTCCCCGCTCGGCGGCATCTCCAACGCCTCCGACCTCGGCGACAAGCACCCCGCGTTCCACCAACTGGCCGCCGAGCTGAACGTCAGCCCGCAGAAACTCACCCTCGCCTGGATGCTCGCCAAGTCCCCGGTCGTCATCCCGATCCCCGGCTCCAGCCGGCCGGAGACCATCCGCGACTCCTACTCAGCCATCGACCTCACCCTCACCCCCGACCAGGTCGCCGCCCTCGACGCGTCCTGATCTGTTCCGCTCGACAGGAGGTAGTGCACGTACGGCGCGCAGCCGCCGCTCACCTGAGCATGGCGCGTGCCCGTAAACCCGACTATCTCCTGTCGAGCGGCACACATCCCTCGGAATACCGCTGGGGTCAGGCGGCGTTGAGGGGCGCATGGAGGACATGCGCGCGTTGAGTTACGGCCTTGGCCAGCAGTACTTCGACGAGCGGGACTATCGCGGCGCGATCCGTGCACTGCTCCCGGTCGTCGAGGAGACCCCGGAAGACGTGGGCACTCGTCTGTTGCTGGCGCGTGCCTACTTCCACAGTGCCTCGCTGAAGCCGGCCGAGGAGCACCTGCTGGTGATCCTCGACCGCGATCCGACCGAGGCGTACGCCCATCTACTGATGGCCCGTACGCTCGAACGCCTCAGCCGTGGCGACGAAGCCATCAAGCACCGCCGAATCGCCGCCGCCCTCACCGGCGACGATTCGCTCCTGGCCTCGCAGAGCTACAGCACCAAGAACTAGCTGCGGGCGCGCTGGGCGGCGTACAAGTCGGCGACCGAGGGACGCGACGCCAGTTGATAGGTGCCGTTTTCGAGGTCTCCGGCGAAGTCTCGCGGAAGGCCGCTGCCTGCGGCGGCCAACCCCTGCAGGCCGACGGTGATACTGCGGGGAGCCACGTCCGCCAGGTCAATCGCATAAGGAACCCCGCTGGTGATGCGGACGTTCCAATGCGCGATCCGAGCGCCGAAGAGCGGCCCCGACGCAGCCGAGCCGCCGACCCGGCCGTTGTTGGTCAGGGTGATGTCCGTTCGAGCGTTCTCGAACGGCATCGCCCGGTGGGTGTCGAAAGTGCCTTCGGCCATCGTGCCGCGACGCCAGACGTTCCCAGCGGACAGCCCCTCCAGGTTGAGCCCGTGATGCAACGAGCCACTCGGCAGCGGAACCGTGAACTGCTCGATCTCGAACCCATCGACCAGGTTGTCGTGCGACTGCATCCGGCAAGCAAAACTGTGATGCGCCGACCGCCCACCGACCACGACATCGGTCAACGTGACCGCCTTCGTGGTGGTGAACCCAAACCCCAGATCGCAGTTCTCCACCCGTACGTCGTCAGCCCAGCAATCATGAACCGCCTGAAAACAAAGGCCGTTCGACCCTGGATGCCGGTTGTGGATCGTCATCGGCCGCAGCTCGTTGCGGATCGTCAGCGACTCGACCCCGACGTCATGCAGCGTCGGCCCGATCTCCCGGAACCGCGACGGCCAACTCGGTCGCAGGTCGTAGCGCAACGGCTGGGCCAACCTCACCAGGCGGTCCCCCAGCACAGCCTCGACCCGCACCGGCCACTGCAGCGTCGCGTACTGGATGTACTGCCCACCAGACCCAGTCGTCAGCTGCGGCGCCTTCACCGGCCAGTCATAAGCACTGACTCCGGCGACATCCCCAGCCACATGACGCAGCACGCCTGCGTCGCCAGGATTGTCGGTTTCCAGTACGACGAGATCGCCCGCCGCAATCCGGCTCGTGTCCGACACGAGCAGCGTGCGCTGCCCTCGCGACGCCGACCCCACCGAAGCCAGCGTGTCGCCGAGCAACCACCCCTCGGACGTCGCGAAGTCCTCAGCCTCGGACTTGGCCTTCCGCTCGGGCGCGATCACCCAGATCTGGCCGCCCGTCCACGACCAGCGACTCTGCAAGCTCGGCTGCAGGTTGGGCCGGTACGACTCCTCGAGCGGCCGGGTGAAGTGCAGGACCGTGTCGTCGGGGCCGGAGCCCTTCAGGACCACGTTCGACCACTGGATCCAGAGCGGCGAGTCGAGGCGGTACGTCCCTCGCGGTACGACGACAGTGCCGCCGCCGTGCTCACCGGCGTACCGGACTGCCGCCGTGAAGGCGGCAGCGTCGTCGACTCCCGACCCAGGTCTGGCGCCGAAGTCGGTGACACGGGCGACGACCCGGGGCCGGCGCGGGCGCTCGCCGCCGCCGTAACCGGCGTGCGAGATGTCCGGGATGAGCGGATGCGTACCAGGCGCGTCCGCCCACTGATCGAGCAGCTCAGCCGAGACATCCTTCGGGCTGCGGGCCGCAGTTCCACTCGATGGAACTGCGGCCGCGGGCAGCGCGGCAGCGGCCGGCAGGGCGGCGGCAGTGCCTAGTAACAAACGGCGGGAGAACAGGGGACGGTCCGGTCGCATGATGGCGCTCCTCGGGCGGTGAGGTTTCGCATGGCGGGACCTAGTTTCACTGGACGGGATCGATCTGACAAGGCCTGGGAAAGCCTTATCCGACGACTAGCCCTTGAGCCCCGAGTGCGCGATCCCCTCCACGAACTGCCGCTGGGCCAGCACGAAGACGAGCAGCACCGGTACGACGGTCAGCGAGGCGCCGGCCAGCTGGACGTTCCACATGTTGCCGCCGTACGCGTCGGTGAACCGGGTGAGCGCCTGCGGCAGGGTGAAGAGCTCCGGCGTGGTGATGTACACGGTCGGCTCGAGGTACAGGTTCCACGACGACATGAAGGTGAGGATCGCGACCGCCGACGCGGCCGGCTTCGACAGCGGTACGCCGATCCGCCACCAGGTCGCCACCCGCCCGAGCCCGTCCAGCCGGGCCGCCTCCTCCAGTTCCAGCGGCAGCGCGATGAAGAACTGTCGCATGATGAACGTCGCCAGCACGCACGGTCCGGCGAACGAGGTGACCAGGATCAGCGGCCAGTGCGTGTTGATCATCCCGGCCCGCTTGAACATCTGGAACAGCGGCACGATCGTCGTCTCGCTCGGCACCAGCAGCCCGGTCAGGACGACGACGAACAAGACGTTCCGCCCCGGGAACCTGATCCGCGCGAAGGCATACCCGGCCAGGCTCGACACCAGCAACACGATCACCGTGACGACGACCGCGATGTAGACGCTGTTGAAGTACTGCCGCCCGAACGGCTGGAAATCAAAGGCTTCCGAGTACGCCCCGACGACCGGGTTCCTGGCGAACAACGTCGGTGGCGTCGCGAAGATCTCCCGCAACGGTTTGAACGAGGACGTCACCATCCACAGCGTCGGCACCACGAACGGTAGACACAACACAACCAGCGCCACGTACCAAACGGCCCGCCGGACCAGCCAATCACTCCTCATGGAAGACCCACTTCCGACGCAGCTGCCATTGCAGAATCGTCAACACCAGAACGAAAGACAGCAGCATCAAAGCCAGCGCCGACCCATACCCGATGTTGTTGAACTCGAACGCCTGCTGGAACACGTAGTACACGAGGACAGTCGTCGAAACACCCGGCCCGCCTTGAGTCAGTACTGCGATCTGCGCGAACGCCTGCAACGCCCCGACCACCGTGATGATCCCGGTCAGCAGCAACGTCGGCGAGATCATCGGCAGCGTGATCCCGAAGAAGACCTTGCGGCTGCTGGCTCCGTCCACCCGGGCCGCCTCGTAGAGCTCGCGCGGAACCCCTTGCAGAGCGGCCAGGAAGAGCACGACGTTGACCCCGACACTCCGTACGACCTGGGCGAAGATGACGCTGACCATGGCCGTCGGCCCCTGCTGAAGCCAGTTCGGTCCGTCGATCCCGACCACGGACAACACTCCATTGATTCCCCCGTTGTCCTGCAGCAAGAAACCCCAGACCAGCGTCCAAGCGACCACTGACACCACCACGGGCGAGAAGAAGATCGCCCGGAAGGCGGTGACGCCCGGGAACCGCCGGTTGAGCAGAACCGCCAGGAGCAGCCCGACCGTGAGATTCAGGACGACGACGCCACCCGAGAAGAACAGCGTGGCCAGCAACACCTTCGGCAACTGCGGGTCGTTCACCAGGTCCGAGTAGTTCGACCCGCCGTTGAAGGTCATCTCACCGGTGAAGACGTTCCACGTGTTGAAGCTGTAGAACACCGCGAGCCCGACCGGCAGCAGGACGAACAGCAGAACCCCCAGCACCTGCGGCGCGACGAACAGATACCCCGCCAAACTGTCCCGTCGCCTGCCGGTCCAGTAGCCACTCATTTCAGCAGCGGCTGCAATGCGTCGCAGGTCTTACCCAGCACGGACTTGATGTCCGCATCCTTTGCCCAGATCGCGTCCAGCGCAGCCTTCCCCTTCTGCGAGATCTCGGCCGGCTTGGTGTGGTTCGGCAACGTCACCGCGCCGTTCAGCTGGTCGATCACGGCAGTCTGCAGCTGCGCGGCCGACAGCTTCTTGTTGACCGCGGCCAGCTTGGGGCCGGTCAGCAGCGACTTGCGCGGCGGCGGGAAGTACTGGGCGAGCTTGGCCGCGTTGGCCGGATTCGTGAGGTAGGCAAGGAAATCCGTTGCCTGCGGCACATGCTTGCTGGACTTCAGTACGCCGACGCCGGCTTGCCCGATCACTGAGTACTTCCCGGACGGCCCAGTCGGCAACGGGTAGATCGAGTACTTGAACGCCCCGTCGAGCAACGTGGCCCGCGACACCTGAGCAATCGTGAACGCCGAGTCGCCCGCGAAGAAGTCAGCCTTCACCCCGGGACCAGGCATCGACTTGTCGACGTAGATCGCGTCGTGCAGGAACTGGAACGCCGAAACCATCTGGTCGCTGTTCATCCCGCACTGCGTACCGTCCTCGTTCCACGCGGATGCGCCCCAGCCCGGCCAGACGGTTCCGAGCATGTTCCAGCCCGAGTAGTCGAAGTCGCGGATGACGAAGCCCGCCTTGCCGGTCTTGGCGTTGACCGCGCCACCGATCTTGCTGACCTGCTCCCAGCTGAGCTCGCCCTTGCCGACCGTCTGACCGGCCTTGGCCAGCAGATCGTTGTTGACGTAGAGCGCGAAAGGCGAGTTGGAGAACGGGTACGCATAGAGCTCACCGTCCCGGCTGAACTCGGCGGTCACGCTGTCCACCAGATCGCCGTAGTCCCAGCCGGCCGTGCCCTTGAGCTTGCCGGTCAACGGCACCAGCGCCTTGGCGGCGATCAGGTCGTGCGAGATGTCGCCCATCCAGGCGAGATCAGGGGTGTTGCCGCCGGCGATCTGCGTCGTCAGCGTGCTGTTGTAGTCGGCGAACGGCAAGCTGCCGAAGGTGATCCGGCGTACGCCGGGATGCTCGGCCCGATACCCGTCCGCGATCGTGTTGAACAACGCCAACTGGTCCTTGTTGGACGTCCACACCGTCATCCGCAGATCGACGCCGTCCGGCGACTCGGCCGCCGGCGACGTTCCCCCACCGCACGCCACCAGCGCGAGCACCATGCTGCCGACGGCAGCCGTCCCGAACACTCTCCTCGTGATCTTCATCATCGGTCCCCTAAAAGCTAGTACCCGAGCACCTCGGGCCAATGGAGCTCGACGCCGGCCTCGACGAGGCGGGTCTGGAAGCGCCGGACGGCATCGGGGTCGGCCAGCACCTCTTGCGGCCGGACCGATTCCTCGAGACAGAACGCGGCGAGCTCCCCCGACGCCTCACCGATGTTCCACTCGACCGGATGGAGCCGGTAGGCCCCGTTGGAGATATGGGTGGTGCCGATGTTCTTTGCCGCTGGCAACAGGTTCTCGGTCCGGATCGGGACCAGCGCCCCGAGCGGGATCTCGAACGGCACCGACTCGACGTCGATGTAGTTGTCGCCACCGGTCGACGGATGCAGGTCGATCCGGTACATCCCGACGCCGACCGAGTCCTCGAACCGGACCGGCCGTGCGTCCCCCCGCAACGCCACCGACAGGTCCTGCTCGACGACGGTCCGGCAAGCGACGATGCGCCGGGACTCCCGGATGTAGGGCGCCTGCGCGAAGCCATCCGGCGTACCGGTGATGTCGCCGCGCAGTCGCAGTCCGGGCCAGCCATGGCCGCCGTCGGGGCGCGGTGCCTCGGTCTGCAGCCAGTAGAAGTACGACAGCGACAGCTCCTTGGCCGCCGCCAGGTGCCAATCGGCGTCCGGGGTGTCGATGATGGATCCGCCCAGGTAGTCGAGCATCGGCCAGTTGGCCAGCACGACGTCGCTCTCGTACGTCCCTGGTACGAAGTTCTTCCGGGCGATGATCCGCCGGAACTGCCACAGGTCCATGTCACCGGGATCGACCCGGGGATCGGCCTGCTGGTCCTCGGCGGGGTTCACCCGCAGCGTGCGCTCCTCGGGGGCGAGCGTCCGTGGATTCGGCGCGATGAACGAGAGCAGCGGCGCACCCCAGAAGTCCGGCTCGTACAGCCGCCACTTCCCGTAGCCGGCCGGCATCTCGATGGTGTGGTCACCCTCGACGTGATCGAACGCGAAGCACCACGAGATCGCCTGGACGTTCTGCGGATCCGCCTCGTCCGGCGCGCTCGGCTCACCCGTCTCGGCCCGCGACTCCGCGCCCACCCGGTACTCCGTGCCGACCAGCGGCAACAGGTCACCGGTCTCGGTCGCGTCGAGCACGAACGCCGCCTCGACGACAACCTCCCGGCCCTCGCCTAGCAGCGTCACGTTGCGGACCACATCGCCGTCGGCTTCGACGGCGATCGGCTCGTACGGTTGCAGGACCACCAGTTGCCCGCTCGATCGGTACGGCGCGAGCAGTTGCTCGATCACCGCAACGGCCACCCGGGGCTCGTGGCACAGCCGGCTCACTCGACCGAGGCCCGGATTGAGCTGCGGATCCTTCCGCGCGCTGTCGGTCAACGGGTAGTGATCCCGGTAGTACTGCCTGATCCCTTCACGCAGTTCCCGGTACGACGCGGTGACGCCGAACTGCTCGACCCACACGTGCTCGTCGGGTGGGACAGCCTGCGACGTCAACTGGCCACCGAGCCACGGGTTGGGGTCGGTCAGGAGAACCCGCAACCCGCGGCGCAGCGCGCCCAGGGCGCCGGCCACCCCGCCGACGCCACCGCCGATCACGGCGACATCCGCGCGCATCATCCGAGGCCCTCGTTCGGCACCCGGTGTCACCGTGACTCTTTCAGCTGGGCCAGCGTCGCGCCGGCCACGACCGATCCCTCGATCATGGTGCGCAGCTCGAGCTTGGCCCGGGCCTTGTCGTCGCGGACGATCAGCTCCTGCAGCAAGGCGAGCGCCTCGGCGGCTAGCTGTTCGCGCGGCAACTGGAAGCCGGTCATCACCCGTCCGCCCAGCGAGTGGCCTTCGACATCACCGAGGACCGCCAGCGACAAGTCCTCCGGGATCGCCTTGCCGTGCTCGGCCAGCTCGACCGCGAGCGCCTCGGCCATGAACACGTCCTCGGTGATGACGACGGTGTCGGTCCCGTTCGCGATCACCGCGGCCGCTTCGGACAAGTCGACATCGGCGGTGCTCAGCAACGTCGTCTCGACCTGCATGGTCTCGGCGGCGAGCGCCAGCCCGGCAAGACGGTCGGCCGCGGCCGGCGTACTGCGGCCGTAGTGCACGTACGTGATCCGGCGGTGGCCGAGGGCAACTGCTTGCTCGACGATGTCACCGGTCAGCGTGAGGTAGTCGATTCCGACGTACGGGACGTCGGGCTCGTCGCGGCGGCCGACGGCGACGAAGGGGAAGCCCTCTTCGACCAGTCTGGTCAGTTCCGCGCTGTCCATCTGCTGCCCGAGCAGGATGCAGCCGTCGGTGAGGCGCAGCCGGGTCTGCTTGTGGAACAGCTTGCGGGTGCCGTCCTCGACGGGCGACGAGGTGAAGAACAGCAGGTCGCAGCCGAGACGCTCGGCCTCCTGCTCGATCCCGTGCAGCAGCGGGCCGTAGAAGTCGAGGCTCTCGCGGGACAGCGCGGCCTCGTACGTGAAGACCCCGAGGATCTTGTTGTCCAGACCGGCGAGCCGGCGGGCCGCGGGATCGGGCACGTAGGTGGTCTGCTCGATCGCGCGGCGAACCCGCTCGCGGGTGGCGGCGGGGATCCGGACGTTCGAGTACTCCCGGTCGTTCAGGACCATCGACACGGTGGCCTGGCTGACGCCCGCGATCCGGGCGATCTCCCGCTGCGTGACCTTGGGTGGCTTCTCCATGCACGCACCTGTTTCGGTTTGATGATGCGAATTATCAGGACGCTAACACGCGGTTCCGGCGAACCGCAACGGCCTCTTGACAGTCGGGCTCGCGCCGATGAAAGTTGGTGACCGATGTTGATAATCCGAATTATCATCACCGCTATCAACCCGTGAGGACGGTCATCGTGAGGGAAGCACCGAGATCCGAGTCGCCATTCTCCCCGTCCCGCCGCCAGGTCCTGGCCGCGGGCTTCGCCGCCGGTGTGCTGACCTGGTTGAAGCCCACTGAGGTCCACGCCGGCACCAACGCCGCCGGCGATCCGACTCTCACCGCCGAGGGCGTCACCGTCACCGGAGCGCCGGGCGGGATGATCACGGTCCGGGACGCGAGCGGCGCGATCCGCCTGCAGGGCTCGAAGTTCCAGCTCAAGGACACGGTCGCCGGGACCTTGGTCTCCACCGGCGGTACGCCGAGCATCGTCCCCCTGGCGGACGGCACCCAAGCGCTCAAGATGGTCTACGTAACGCCGGCCGCCGCCGGGTCGATCACTGTCACCGGCCTGGTGACGGTGACGACCAACGCTGTCCACTACGAGTGGACCGTTGCGGGGTCGACGACCTTGACGCTCGACGGATTCATGTTCAGCCGCGCGATTATCGGTGGCGTCGGTTCCGACGTATGGCTTCCGATCAACCAGTGGAACCGGGCGCCCGACGGCGGCATCCCGTTCGAGTCCGCGGCCGGAGTTGCCTACGCGTCGACCTGGGCGGGCCTGCACGGACTGCTCATCCTCAAGAAGTCCAAGAAGGCGTGGACCAACACGACGTGGGTGCACGCGCCCGGGACCGCGACCGGCCCCGACAGTGCGGTCACGGGCGCCGACTTCATCTTCAGCGAGCAGCGGCCGAACGCTGCTGCCGCGGCCGGCCAGGGGCGTGACCTCGCGATCGAGCTGTGGACCGATCAGCCGTTCAACCTGTGGAGCGGGCCGGGAGTGCAGATGCCGGTCAAGGTGCAGGTAGCCAACGCTTTGCCGCAGAGCAGGTCTGCTTTGCTCACCTTTTGGGCCCGGGACTTCAACGGCACGATCCTCGGGTCCAGTACGGCTACGGTGACGGTTCCCGCTCTTGGGACGGTGGACCATACATTCGGTTTGAGCTCACCGGCGTACGGGTCGATCGTTACCGAGGTCAGCGTGCAGGCGGGTACCGATTCGGCCTTCGCCCGGACCAATCTGACCGTGCTGCCTGATTTCGCTTACCAGGCAGACGATTCGAGCATCTTCGGGATCGCCAACTACCCGTGGCTTCAGGTGCCGTCGGCGACCGCGCTGCTGGATCTGTGGCAGAAGGTCGGGATCAAGTGGGTGCGGATCGCGTACGACGGCGGGCCGGGTCTGCCGCCCGCGGACTACGACCAGCGCGGGATGGCGCACAACATCGAGCTGCAGCCGTCACTGACCGCCACCCCTGAGCAGGCCTTGGCGTGGGCCGCGGCGAACACCGATGTCGCGATCAGCGCGGGCGCCCGGTACTTCGAGGTCGGCAACGAGCTGAATCGGCCATGGAACAAGCCGGGTGGGACCGCGGCGGTCTACATCGAGAAGGCGCTCCGGCCGGTCTACGAGCACGTGCAGCTGCGGGGCGCGACACTGAAGCTGCTGACGAACGGCATAGCTGGGATGGACAAGCCCTGGCTCGAGGAGTTCCACGCAGCCGGCGGTTGGGATCTGATCGACGGGGTCGCATTCCACCCGGGCAGGGGCAACTTCGCGCCGGACTACATCCCGCCAGGCCCGGCCGAGGACTGGGATCCGGGCGCCGCCGGTACGTACTGGAACTTCCTCGGTGGGCTCCGGCAGCTCAAGGCGCTGATCACGCGGTTCGGGCCGAAGGAGATCTGGATGACCGAGGCCTATGCGTGCACCCAGCCGAACGCCTGGTGGCACGACTCGTACCGGCATGCGGCGGAGAACGTGCTGCTGACGCTCGCACTGGCCAAGGCCGAGGGGGTTCGGTGCGTGAACTGGTACCAGTTCCACGACAGCGTGCTCGGGAACGAGCAGCTGGCCAACGAAGCGAACGGCGAGTACCACTACGGGCTGATGAATCGGGACACGAGCGCCAAGCCGTCGCTGCTGGCTTATGCGACGGCTGCTCGGGCGCTGGACGGCGCGACCTTCGTACGGTGGTTGCAGCTGCCTGGCGCTTCGAAGGGACTGCTGTTCAATACGCCGCGCGGGCAGGCCGCGGTGCTGTGGAACAGAGCCGATGGGTACATCCTCAACACGGCTGGGCCGCGGGATGACTGGCGGTTCCCGGAGCCCGAGGTGTGGGTCGACACCTGGGCGACCAAGACCGATCTGACCGTCTGCGCCCGGACGGCCACGGTCAAGCAGGTCGACTGCATCGGGCAGGAGTCGACGCTGCCCCGATCCGCTGGGAAGGTGACGGTGCGGCTGGACGGCGCGGCGCGGATCTTCTACGGATTGGACTTCGATCACCCCCTGCCGCGCGGTCACCGATGATGGAATGACTAGCCGCCGGTTGGCGTTCTTGGTGGCAAGGTAGTTAAATTGTGAACTACCCTGAGACCGAGGAGTGCAGATGCAGTTCGGTGTGTTCACCGTCGGAGACGTGACGAAGGACCCGGTCAGCGGCAAGACGCTGACCGAGGGCGAGCGGATCCAGCAGATGGTGACGGTCGCCCTGAAGGCCGAGGAGATCGGTCTGGACGTGTTCGCGACCGGCGAGCACCACAACCCGCCGTTCGTGCCGTCGTCGCCGACCACGCTGCTCGGTTTCATCGCCGCCAAGACGTCGAAGATCCTGCTGTCGACCTCGACGACGCTGATCACCACCAACGACCCGGTGAAGATCGCCGAGGACTACGCGATGCTGCAGCACCTGGCCGAGGGCCGGGTCGACCTGATGATGGGCCGCGGCAACACCGGCCCGGTCTACCCGTGGTTCGGCCAGGACATCCGCAACGGCATCCACCTGGCGATCGAGAACTACGCCCTGCTGCGCCGGTTGTGGCGCGAGGACGTGGTCAGCTGGGAAGGCAAGTTCCGCACCCCACTGGAGGGCTTCACCTCGACGCCGCGTCCGCTGGACGGCGTACCGCCGTTCGTCTGGCACGGTTCGATCCGCAGCCCGGAGATCGCCGAGCAGGCCGCGTACTACGGCGACGGCTTCTTCCACAACAACATCTTCTGGCCGGCCGACCACACCGCCCGGCTCATCCAGCACTACCGCTCGCGATTCGAGCACTACGGCCACGGGGCTGCTGACCAGGCCATCGTCGGACTGGGCGGCCAGGTGTTCATGCGCAAGAACTCGCAGGACGCGCGTTCGGAGTACCGGCCGTACTTCGACCACTCGCCGATCTACGGTGGCGGGCCGTCGATGGAGGAGACGATGGAGCAGACGCCGCTCGCGGTCGGGAGTCCGCAGGAGATCATCGACCGGACGATGACGTTCCGGGAGAAGTTCGGCGACTACCAGCGGCAGTTGTTCATCGCGGACCACGCTGGTCTGCCTTTGAAGACTGTGCTGGAGCAGATGGACATCCTTGGCTCTGAGGTTGTTCCGGTGCTGCGCAAGGAGTTTGACGCTTTGCGGCCGGCGCACGTGCCGGAGGCGCCGACGCACGAGTCACTGAAGGCTGCTGCTGAGCGGGCCGCTTCTTTTGAGTCCGTGAGCCCGGAGGTTGTCGGGCTGGAGGGAACGCGATGATCTCTATTGCTGTGGTGACGGCTGGGTTGACGACGCCTTCGTCGACCCGGCTCCTCGCCGACCGCCTCTCCGCGGCCGTCCGAGACCAGCTGGACGGGCGCGGTACGGAGTACAAGATCGAGGTGATCGAACTGCGCGACCTGGCGCACGACCTCACCAACAACCTCCTGACCGGCTTCCCGTCCGCCTCGCTCGGCAAGGTGCTCGAGACGGTTGTTGCCGCGGATGGTTTGATCGCGGTGACACCGACCTTCAGCGCGTCGTACAACGGCCTCTTCAAAATGTTCTTCGACGTCCTCGACGACCAGGCCCTGGCCGGCAAGCCAGTCCTCATCGCCGCTACCGGCGGCACCGAACGCCACTCGTTGGTCCTGGACTTCGCATTGCGCCCGCTCTTCTCCTACCTGAAGGCGATCGTCATGCCGACTGGCGTCTACGCCGCTTCCTCAGACTGGGGCACCGGAGCCACCAAACTCCACGCCCGAATCGAACGAGCAGCCGCCGAACTAGTCGACGCCATGAGCAACGAACGCGTGGCCGCGGTAGACCCATACGCCAACCCCACCTCCTTCGAAGACCTCCTCAACAGCTAACCCACCCAACTCCCCACGCGACTTCCGACGCCCGCTCCTGCGTCGCTGGCACGTTCGGCCGCTCCCACGCACCCGGTGTTTGCGCCCCTCCGTCGCGCGGTGCGACCACTTGGGGTGGCCGGCCGGAATCGGTGGGGGCGGAGGTGGTGGAGTTGATCCCATGCGGCTTACCCGAATCGGTGGGGCAGGCGTGGTGGGGCGGGTCGGGTGGCGGGCCACTGCGACTTGCGGCGGGCCTCTCCTTGCGTCGGCGCTCAGGCGTCCGGCGAGCGGTAGGCATGTACGGACGGACAGGAAGTAGTCCTGCTCAACCCGACCATCTGAGCCTGACACGGCCGGGGCCGAGCCCCCGTGGAGGACTACTTCCTGTCCTTCCGCACATCCCACCCCCACTAGTGGTGGCCGGACCCATCGTCCGACGACTTACCCGAGCCGGAACCCGAGTGGCCGGAGCCCGAACCGGACGAACCTGAGCCAGACGACCCCGAGCCTGAATGCCCTGAACCCGACTTGCCGGAGCCCGACGACCCAGAGCCGCTGTCGCCGCCCCTGCCATCACCGGGTTCCGCGTGCCGACGCAGCCCGCCTTTGTCATCACCCGGCTCGACGTGACGGCGTAGACCACCCTTGTCATCCCCTGGCTCGACGTGCCGACGCAAGCCGCCCTTGTCGTCGCCGGCCTCCGCTGTCCTGCGGGTGGTCGGGGTGCGCAAACCGCCCTTGTCATCCCCGGGCTCAGCCGTGGTGCGAGCAGTCGTCGGGCGCAGGCCGCCCTTGTCGTCGCCCGGCTCGACAGTTGCGCGAGTGCTCGGCGTACGGAGCCCACCCTTGTCATCCCCGACCTGCGTGGTCTGCGTGCTAGGAGTGCGGTGGTCGCCACCCTTGTCATCACCGGTCGTCACAGCCGACCAGGCAAGCGTCCCGCCGGCCACCACACCCGTCACGGCAACCACGGCAATCGCACCGCTGCCGGCCCAAGCGAAGTACCGCCGCGACTTCCGCCGAACCACAATCGGCTGCTGTCCCATGCCTTCGTTCTGCTCATCAGTTTTCATACTCCGATGCTCACCCGCCACCACGGGCAACAGCCATCGGACCTTGGTCGTAGTACCTACGACCCACGCCCTCACCTACGCTGTTCGCGACCGACCCTCATCGAGATTCCGGAGGACGTGCTGAAGATGTACGCGCCCCGCTATCTGGATCTGAAGGAGAACAGCTGACCGCGCAGGCCGGCCCGACGCTCTGGGAGATGCTCAACTCCTTCGAGCACACGGCGTTTCGGCTAGAAGTACGTGATCGGTATGCCGAGCCGGCCGAAGCCGAACCCCTGAGGCAGTATCTCGCGGGCGAGCCGGTCGACCTCGCCTGGCTGGAGAACTGGTTCGACCTGGTCAGCGGGGCAACGACCAAAGGCCGACGCATCTCCAGGGTCCGAGTCGTGACCGTACCGCTGACCGACTACAGCCGTCTCGGCGTGTACTGCGCGCAGTTCAACAACGAGGCCGGTGAAGACATCCGATACTTGCCCCGCACCCTCGCCGATGATGCCGGCCTACCCGACCCTGACTATTGGCTATTCGACTCAAAAATCCTGCTCCGGATGAACTTCGGCGACAACGACATATTCATGGGCACCGAGATGATCGACGACCCAGACCAGGTCGTGCAGCACAACTACTGGCGAGACGCCCCGATGCATCACGCCGTACGACGGGACGAGTTTGCCGGCCAACAGCACCGCGAGCGAAGGCACGGATCTGCCGATGAGCTGTAGTCGCCCGTACGATGCGCAGCTGTGAGCGGAGCACAGGAATTTGACGTCGACGCGCGAACCGAAGCACCACTGCACGGCAGCGAAGTCGCGGTATTGCGTGGGGTGCTGGCGTACCAGCGCGACACGCTCCGGTGGAAGTGCTCCGGCCTGACCCAGGAGCAGTTGGCGCAGCAATGCCCGCCGACCGACATGACGCTGGGCGGCTTGATGAAGCATCTGGCGCTCGTTGAGTCCCAATGGTTCGATCACTGGTTCCGCAACGCGGGGTTCGCGCCGCCATTTGACGGTATCGACTGGGCTGTTACCGAGGACGACTGGGAATTCGAATCGGCTCGCGACGATACCCCGGAGGAGTTGCGGACCCTGTTCGACGAGGCCGTCTGCCGTTCGGACGCAGTCGTCGACGAAGCGCTCAGTCGCGGTGGCCTCGACGTGGAGTCGGCACTCAAGAGCCCGAAAACCGGCGAGACCTTCACCTTGCGGTGGATCCTGGTCCACATGATCGAGGAGTACGCCCGCCACAACGGCCACGCCGACTTGATCAGACAGTCGATCGACGGCCAGACCGGCTAAACGGGAAGGACGCCCGGACGGCGATCGGACTACGCGGAGATTGAGCAACCGTGTGAGGACCACCAAGATGCCTTAGGCAACTAGATCGGGCCGGCCAGGTCATCACCCGGCCCATCCACATCCTGCCTACCAAACTCGGCTAGCCACCATCGTGGTCGCATCGCGCGACGCAGGAGCGTAAAAAACACGGGTGGGAGCGGCCGAACGTGCGGGCGACGTAGGGGCGCGCGTCGGAGGCAGCGTGGGAGTTACTGGCGTTCGGCGATTAGGAGGGCTGTGCCGTCGAGGATTCTGGTTAGGCCGAAGGTTAGGGCGTGGGCTGGGTCGACGGTGGCTTGGTATTGCTCGCCGGCTGAGGTGCCTACCCGGCCAGCGGTTGGGAAGCGGTCGGCTAGGGAGGCCATGTAGCGCTCTAGGACTGGGGCGGTGTTGAGCCACCACTCCTGGTCGGAGAGGCCGGATTCTTGTTGGGTGCGGATTTGCTCGGCGCCGGCCCGTGCAGTGCCCAGTACGTGGGTGAGGACGAGGGCGAGGGTCGAGTCCATCTCGACGTCTGTTAGGCCGAGGTTGTCCAGGGGGCGGAGTTCGGCTTCGTATTTGAGGGTGATGTTCGGCCCGAGGGCCATCCGGCCGGCGGGGATGTCGTGGAGCCAGGGATGGCTAGTCAGTACGTCCCAGTTGCGGCGGGCGATGAACTCGAGCGCGCCCCGCCACCCGCCCGGCTGCCGACTCGGCTCGTCGACATCCAAGTACAGGTCGGCGTAGACGGTGTCGAACATCAGGTCGGTCAGCTCGCCCTTGCCCGGTACGTGCGTGTAGAGCGACATCGTGCCGACCTTCAACTGCTCGGCGACGAGCCGCATCGACACGGCGTCCAGGCCGCGGGCGTCGGCCAGTTCGATCGCCGCGTCGATGATCGCGCGCACGGTCAGCCCGGATCGGCCCGGCTTCGTGTGACTGCCCCAGAGCAGCGCCAAACTGCGCGCGGGGTCGGGGGGCGCGATCTTTTTTCCAGTCACGAGGAACAAACTCCAGCCGGTCGTCGTTGACCCGATCGTACCTGAGCCGTACGCTGTACGGTACAGTCTACGGTTCGCAGACCGGACGAGAGGTGGCACGTGACGACTGAGCGCATGATCGAGGCGTTCGACGTACGCAAGAACTACGCCGGAGGCACGGAGGGGGCGGGGCTGAACGGGTTCGACCTGGAGGTGAGCGCCGGCACGGTGACCGGCTTGCTGGGGCCGAACGGAGCGGGCAAGACGACGGCGGTGCGGATCCTGGCCACGTTGCTCAGGATGGATTCCGGTGAGGCGCGGATCGCCGGGTACGACGTGAGCCGGCAAGGCGCGGAGGTCAGGCGGACGATCGGCCTGGTCGGCCAGTACGCCGCTGTCGACGAAGTCCTCACCGGGAAGCAGAACCTGGTGATGTTCGGCCGGCTCAACCATCTCGGCCGCACCAAAGCAAGTAGCCGGGCCGACGAATTGCTCGAGCGGTTCGGGCTGGCCGAGTCGGCCGACTTGCCGGCTTCGAAGTACTCAGGCGGGATGCGCCGGCGGCTCGACCTGGCCGCGAGCCTCATCGTCGCGCCGAAGGTGTTGTTCGTCGACGAGCCGACGACCGGGCTCGACCCGGCCGGGCGGGCCGAGGTGTGGTCGGCGGTGCGGGAGCTGGTCAGGCAAGGAACGACAGTGCTGCTGACCACGCAGTACCTGGACGAGGCCGATCAACTGGCCGACCGGATCTCGATGCTCAAGGCGGGCAAGGTCGTCGCCGAGGGGACGCCGGATGCGCTGAAGGCGCAACTGGGCGCGGACTGGCTCGACTTGGTGCTCACAGCAACAGATCAGGTACCGCTGATCCTGCAGCTGACCGAGCGGCTGGCCGACGGCGACATCCAGGTCGACGATCTGAAGGTGAGTATCCCGGTCAAGGACCGGACGAGGGCCCTCGTCGAGGTCGCCACAATGTTGCAGGAGGCAAAGATCGAACCAGCGGACATCACCTTGCGCAGACCGACTCTCGACGAGGTCTTCCTGCACCTGACCGGAGCGGGGGTGCCGGCATGACGGCGCGATTGGGCTGGGCCCTGGCGGACGGCTGGACGATCGCGCGCCGCGCCTTGCTGCATTGGCGGATGCAGCCGGTGCCGGTGATCTTCGGCTGGCTCTTCCCGGTGCTGATGATGCTGATGTTCGGCGCGCTGCTCGGCGGCGCGATCGAGATGCCGTCCGGAGATTCGTACTACGAGTTGCTGGTGCCCGGCATCTTCGCGCTGGCGATGTTGTTCGGGCTCGAGTCGACGATGACGGCGGTCACTACCGACGTCGACAAGGGGATCACCGATCGGTTCCGCTCCCTGCCGATGAGTTCGGCCGCGGTCGTCCTCGGCCGGTGCATCGCGGATCTGCTCGACTCGGCCGTCACGTTGGTCGTCCTGAGCGGCGCCGGACTCGCGCTCGGCTGGCGGTGGCACGGCAGCGTGGTCGAGGCGGTGGCGGCATTCGGGCTGCTGCTTCTGCTGCGGTTCGCGTTGCTCTGGATCGGGATCTTCATCGGGCTGATGGTGAAGAACGCGCAGAGCATCATGGCGGTACAGATCATCGTCTGGCCGATCGGATTCCTGTCCAGCGCGTTCGTCGCCACCTCGACGATGCCCGGCTGGCTCGGCACGATCGCCCAGTGGAACCCGCTCTCGGCGACGGCGACCGCGGCCAGATCGCTGTTCGGCAATCCCGATCCGTCGGCGGCGTCCTGGATCGGGGATCACGCTCTGGAGGCGGCGATCATCGGTCCGTTGTTGCTGACGGCGATCTTCTTGCCGCTGTCAGCAATCCGGTTCCGTCGATTGTCGCGCTGAGCAACCTCAGGCCACGCTACGGATCTTGAACTGATCCTTACCCGGATAAGTGCGTATTTTTGCCCGCTAACGGGTAACGATGAGGGATGGAGTATCGCGATGGCGTGGTCCGCCGGGTGGCGTGGGAGGTTCCCCACGCCGCCGGGCGGTCGCTCGGCGTCGATGCGGCACGGCGGCTCGCTCGGGTGATGGGGTCCGCCGAAGGCCTGACCGAGGCGGGCGTCACCCGGATCGCCAATCGCATCTCGCCGCGGGTCGCCGACCAGAATCCGCGGCTCGTGAAGATCGCGCCCGAGTGGGCGGCGACGGACATCGCAGTACGCCGGCAAGGTCTGCGCTGGCGACTCGACCTGCGGGACAACCTGCAGGCGGTCCTGTACTACGCCGGCCGCTACGAGCCCGCCGTGACGCGCTTCCTGCGAGCCGAACTGAAGCCGGACGACGTCGTACTCGACATCGGGGCGAACATCGGGCTGCACAGTCTCGGTGCGGCCAGGCAACTGCGTGAGCTCGGCGGCGGCAAGGTGATCGCCTTCGAGCCCGCCGCGGACTCCATGGACAAGCTACGGGCGGCGGCGGAGCTCAACGGGCTGGCCGATCTCATCACGCTGGTGCCCGTGGCGCTCGGCGAACGGAAGTACAAGGCGGCACTGCACGCGGACTCCCGGTATGACCCGGCCGACTCCGGCGTGCGGTCGCTGCAGGCGGATGGCGAGGTTGTGCAGGACGTACCGGTGATCCGGCTGGACGACTGGGCCCGCGAGCAGGCGCTGGACCGGGTGGACGTGGTCAAGCTGGACGTCGAGGGCTCCGAGGCTGCTGCGCTGGCCGGGGCGACCAGGACGCTCGTACGGTTCCAGCCGCGCGCAGTACTGGTCGAAGACAAGAACCCTGATCTCAGACGCCGCCTGCACAGGGCCCTGGACGAACTCGGCTACCGCTCGACGGGCGTCACCTTCGACCACAACACCCTCTTCCGGCCCGACCGGCGAGACACCGAAGTCCTCCGCCGCCACTCCGTGCGCTGACTACGGCATCAGCTGGCCGCCGTTGACCTCGATGATCTGGCCGGTGACGTAGCCGGACATGCGGTCGGAGGCCAGGTAGAGGATGGTGCCGACGCATTCGTGCGGGGTGCCGGTGCGGCCCATCGGGATGGTGGTGAGCATGGCTTTCATCTGCTCTTCGCCGGTGTGGCGATCGTGGAACGGCGTGCGGATGACGCCGGGTGAGATCGCGTTGACCCGGATGCCGTCCGGCCCGAGTTCCTTGGCGAGGCCGCGGGTGAAGGTGCTGACGGCGCCCTTGCTGGTCGCGTAGACGACCGAGCCGCCGCCTCCGCCGTGCCGGCCGGCGATGGAGGTGACGTTGACGATCGAGCCGCCGCCCTGCGCACGGAGTACCGGGATGACGCGGCGGCTCATCGCGAAGACCGAGGTCAGGTTGACGTCCATGATCCGGTGGAACTCGTCGTCCGGTACGTCCACCACCGGCGCCCGCTTGACCAGGTCCCCGGCGTTGTTGACCAGTACGTCGATCCGCCCGTGCTTCGCCAGCACCTCATCGACCAGCGCGGCGGCCGAGTCGGTGGCAGCCAGGTCCGCCTGGTGCACTGTCGCAGCACCGCCCGCGGTACTGACCGCAGCGGCCGTGTGCCGCGCCCCCTCCTCGTTCGAGTGGTAGTGCAACGCGACCGTCGCCCCGGCCTCCGCGAACCCGACCGCGGCGGCAGCCCCGATCCCGCTGCTGGCGCCGGTGACGAGCACGACCTGATCCCTGAAATCAAGAAAACCCATACCCCAACCCTAGGGTGAGCCTCATGCGCGCTGGTCGACGCGGCGGGGATCGGGCTGGCTGTGACCGGTTAGAGGGTTGTGAGTACGCGCCGTACGAACGTTTGCGGGGCCGACGGCGGCGGTAGCCTCGATGGATGGGCTATGAAGTGTCGAAGCTGGATCTGCGACGGTGGCGGGTGGCTGATGCGTTGCGGTTGACCGACGCCCATCGGGAGCCGGACATGGCCAACCAGGGAGGCATCCGCGACACCGCGAGTGCCGTCGACTGGATCGGCCGGGTGGCCGACCTCGACAACGGGCACGTGTACGCCGTTGCGGATGCGGACGACCACCCCGTGGGCTGCGTCGCGGTGACCAACATCGACCGTCATCAGGTCGGCTGGACCTGGTACTGGACGATCGCCGAGGTCCGCGGCCAGGGAATCGCCCGGGACGCCCTCCGCGCCCTCGTCGACTGGGCCCACCACGAGGCCGGCCTGTACCGCCTGGAGCTCGGCCACCGCACCAACAACCCGGCCTCCTGCGGAGTAGCTGCCAGCGCAGGCTTCCTCTACGAAGGCCTGGAACGCCAACGCCTCACCTACGACGGCACCCGCTACGACGTAGAACGCCACGCCCGTCTGGCCGCCGACCCCCTAAATCCCCCCAACCGCCCCGTCACCATCACGATGTAGGCACCTGCAACACGCAGAACTCGTTCCCATCGAGGTCCCCGAGCACGTGCCATCGCCAGCCGTCCTCGACGATCGGCTCACCAGTCAGAACCGTCGCCCCGAGCGCGACCACGCGAGCGACCTCCGCCTCGAGATCGGCTGTCCGCAGATCGAGGTGCAGCCGGTTCTTCTCGCGCTTGACGTCGTCGACCCGCTGCAGCAGCAGTTCACAGCCGACCCCGTCGGCCGGGATCAGGCTCAGGTACTTCCCGGACGAGCCCGTTCTCCGGTACCCGAGCACCTGACTCCAGAAGTCCGCCGCCCGCTCGAGGTCAGCCGCATCGAGCACGATGACGAGCTCGCCGCGCGCGTAGGACTGCGGCGTACGGGCCGTCGACCTAGCCGTCATGACGGGAGCGTACGCGACACCCCGGTCCGGGTTTCGCGAGAACTGTCGCGGCAGACGCTCTAGGGTGACGACGTGGCGAAAAGTAGTAAGGGCGAGACGTTCCTGTCGGTGGTGATCGGTGGGGCGGCCGGATTCGGGCTGCTCGTGCTGACCCGGCGGGCCTGGGACGTCTGCCATGTCGACCTGACCGGCCCGGTCGGCAACGGGCCGACGCTGTTCTTCGTCGGCATACCGGTCTCCCTCGTGGTCAACATCGGGCTGTTCAATATCGTCTTCCGCTTCATGCGCCGCGGCAAAGGCGGCAAGTGGACGATGCCGCTACTGGCCGCCCTGATCGCCATCGCGATCGCCGACCTCGCCCTCTTCTCCTGGGCCGGTACGCCGGCCACACTCCCCGGCATCTGCCCCGCGAACGTCCCGCCGTGGTGGCCGAAAAGCATCCCGACCTAGACCAGCCCGGCCTCGGTGGCAGGTGCTGGGGCGTAGCTTCGCCAGCGTTCTTCGATGACATAGCCGAGGGCGAGGTTCGCGCCGAGGCTGGCCTCGTTGAGCGCCGCACCACCGGTCCCGAACACCCGTACGCCGTCCGCCCACAGCGCGAGAATCGACGCCGCCTTCACGGCCTGCCCGATCCCTCGCCCGCGATACCCGTCGAGCACCGAGGTGAACCCGGTCTCGCCCCTCGGCGGATCGCATTGGAGGCTGATGTAGGTAGCCCCGACCAGCCGCTCCCCGTCGAAGGCCCCGAACACTCGCCCGGTCGACCACAGCTCAGCCAGCTCGTCGACCGGCTGAACCACCCGATGGGTCGCCGGCGTGTACGGGTAGTCCTTCTCGTTCGCCGACTCCAGCTCGTGCCACGCGGAGGCGTACGACCGGTCCAGCTCACGGACGGTCACGTCGGCTGCTCGGAGTACGACCTGCTGAAGGATCGCCGGGTCGGGGTCACGCAGCCGAGCCGCCCAGGACTCGCCGACGACCCGATACCCCGCCGCCTCCAGCTCCGCGCAGCGCGGGTCGTCGTCCCGTACAACCTCGACCGTCAACCGATCCCCAATCGTCCAGCCAGCGCCTCGGCATCGAACGGCGCCCGCACCTTCACGTCGTTGTCGAAGTACACGTAGGTGTCTCGCTCCCAAGCCTGGATCTTCGCGGCCCAGGCGTCGAGCGCTTTATCGTCGTAGCCGCTCACATAGAGCTCCTCGGCGCCATGCAACCGGACATAACCGAAGTCGGCGGTGGTGGAGGCCAGCATCGGCCACTTGCCCGCGCTGTCCGCACAGACGACGGCGATGTCGTACTCGCGCAACAACTCGAGGAACTCTTCGTTCTCGTACGACGGATGCCGGATCTCCAGCGCGTGCCGGAGGGGCTGATCGACCGCGCTCGTCAACAGGCTCCGGCCTTCCATCCGCTCATCGTGGCCCTTGGCAACTTTCGCGGCAGCTTTCGTTGATCTAGGCAACAACTCGAAGAATGCCGCCAGCCGGTCGCGTTCGTAGCCGAGCGTCGGGGGTAGCTGCCACAGCACCGGACCGAGCTTGTCGGCGAGCGCGAGCACACCCGAGGCGAAGAAGTTGGCCAGCGGCGCCTCGACGTCGGCCAGCTTCTTCAGGTGCGTGACGAAGCGCGGGCCCTTGACCGAGAAGACGAACCCGGGCGGCGTTTCGTCGTACCAGCGTTGGTACGACGTCGGCCGTTGCAGCGAGTAGAAGGAACCGTTGAGTTCGATCGAGTTGAGTCGGCGGGAGGCGTACTCCAGCTCGGCCCGCTGCGGCAGGCCGTCCGGGTAGAAGACCTTGCGCCAAGGCGGATAGCGCCAACCGGAGATACCTACCCGGTACGGCGTATCCGCCCAGCGATCCATCTGTTGTCAGAGCTTGCGGAGCAGGGGCAGGACGTCCGACGTGAACTGGGTGAGGAAGCGCTCCTGGTCGTGGCCGGGACCGTGCATCACCAGGTGGTTGAAGCCGGCGTCGAGGTACGGCTGGAGTTGGCGGACGACCTCTTCGGGGTCCGAAGCGACGATCCAGCGCTGGGCGACCTGCTCGATCGGCAGCTCGTCGGCGAGGCGTTCCATCTCGGTCGCGCTCTGGACGCTGTGCTTCTGCTCCGGGGTGAGCGACAGCGGCGCCCAGAACCGGGTGTTCTCCAGCGCGAGCGCGGGGTCGCGGTCGTACGAGATCTTCACCTCGAGCATCCGGTCCACGTCGTCGAAGGAGCGCTCGCCCTTCTCCGCGCCCTCAATGACGGCCGGGATGAGCTTCTCGGTGTAGAGGTCCATACCCTTGCCCGAGGTGGCGATGAAGCCGTCGGCGGTACGACCGGCGTACCGGGCGACGACGGGGCCGCCGGCCGCGACGTACACCTTGACCGGGGTCTCCGGGCGGTCGTAGATCACGGCGTCGACGAGCTTGTAGAACGGTCCGTCCGAGCTGACGCCCTCGTCCTGCGTCCACAGGTTGCGGATCAGCTCGACCGCCTCCCGCAGCCGCGCGAACCGCTCCTTGAACTCCGGCCACTCGCGGCCGGAGACGGCGATCTCGTTCAGCGCCTCACCGGTACCGACGCCGAGCATGATCCGGCCCGGGTAGAGCAGCCCCATCGTCGCGAACGCCTGCGCGATCACGGCCGGGTTGTACCGGAAGGTCGGCGTCAGCACCGAGGTGCCGATCAGCACCCGATTCGTCCGCTCACCGACCGCCGCCATCCACGCCAGCGCGAACGGAGCGTGCCCGCCTTCATGCCGCCACGGCAGGAAATGATCAGAAACCGTCACACTGTCGAGCCCGAGTTCCTCGGCCCGCACCGCGTACTCCACCAGATCCCGCGGCCCGAACTGCTCGGCAGACGCCTTGTACCCGACCCGAATACTCACCATTGCTCCCGTCTCGTCACCCATACCTACCCCCACTCTCCCACCAACCCAGCCCACCCCTGAGATGTTCCACCCCGGACAGCCGACGACTCACCCGGGAGGCGTTTTGCGTTGTGAGGCGGATGGGGGCATCGTGGGAAACACGCGGAGCACCGAGGCTTCCTTGGATTCGTCGCCTCGGTGCTCCGCTTCAGCCCTTTACCGCGTTGACCTTTTGACGACGGGTCAGCCGGCCGCGACTCTGCGGATGCCCGCTTCGCGGGCGAGGGTGATGGCTTCGGCGCGGGTGGTGACCTGGAGTTTGCCGCTCGCGGGCGGTCAGGTCGGGGAGCTCGGTTCGTACCGTCGGTACGGGTAGCAGTAGCTCAGCGAGGCGGGCGGCGAAGGGCGGGCCGAGTACTAAGTCGCCTGCCGCGACTCCGCAGATCGCGCGGGCGATCTGCTCGGGGGACGCGTCCTTGCGGATGTAGCCGCCGGCGCCGGCCTGCAGGGCGGAGATGATCGCGGCATCCTCGTCGGCCATCGTGAAGACCAGGACGCGCGCGCCGCAACGACGGATCTCGGCGATCGCGGCCACGCCACCCAGGTCGAGGTCGATGACCACGACGTCGGGGCGATGCACTGTCACGGCCCGGACGGTGTCGCGGGCGTTGTCGGCGTCGCCCAGGACCCGGTAGCGCGTCTGGGCGCTGAGCATCGCACGCAGGCCGCCGCGGATCACCGGGTGTCCGTCCGCGACGACAACCGAGACGGGCGACTCTGCCGGGTCTTCGTCTACCGAGAGTTCCACCACTGTTCCAGTGAACCTTTCGGGGTGGTGTCTGCCGCCTTCCCGGCGGACACCTATGAGGGACGGGGTGCTGCCTGATCGGGTACGGCGTAATCCGGTTGCCCGCCGCGGAGGCGGCTGACAGGGTCGGTGGCATGCCTACGTTTGCTGCACCTGACGGGACCAAGCTGGCCTATCACGTGAGCGGCGACGGGGCGCCGGTCGTTTGCTTGCCGGGTGGGCCTATGCAGTCGTCGGAGTATCTCGGCGAGCTTGGTGGGCTTGGGGAGCACCGGACTTTGGTGATGCTGGATTTGCGGGGGTCGGGGGCTTCCGAAGTACCGGCGGATACGACGACGTACCGGTGTGATCGGCAGGTTGAGGACGTCGAGGCGTTGCGTCGGGAGCTTGGGCTGGAGCAGCTGGATTTGCTGGCGCACTCGGCCGGGGCGAACTTGGCCGTGCTGTATGCGACCCGCTATCCGTCGCGGGTCGGCAAGCTCGTGCTGATCACGCCCAGCGTGTATGCGGTCGGCCTCACGATCAGCAGCGAGACGCGGCTTGCACAGGCTCGATTGCGGGAGGGTGAGGCGTGGTTCGATACGGCGTACCGGGCGTTGGAGGCGATCAGCGCTGGGGATCATGCGGCGGAGAACTGGGCGGCGCTGGCGCCTTTCTCCTACGGACGTTGGGATGCGGCTGCTCAGGCGCATCATGCTGCTGAAGATGCCCAGCGCAACGATTCGGCGGCTGCCATCTACGGGATCGAGGGTGCGTACACACCGCACTCCACCCGCGCCGCTCTCGCAACCTTCCCAGCGCCTGTACTTCTGACCGCCGGCCAATACGACCTAGGGGCGCCGCCCGCAACTGTTGCCTCATTCGCCGCCCTGTTTGCCGACGCCACCTTCATCGAACACCCAGCCGCCGGCCACTTTCCCTGGCTGGACGACCGCACTGCTTTCACTGCTGCCTTGAGGGACTTCCTGTGAAGTGGCCCGTACTGACCGGCCAGCGGGTGACTCTGCGAGTGCTCACCATGGACGACGTCGACGCGTGGCTCTCCGGGGACGACGAGGAACAGCAGCGGTGGTTCGAGGCTCCCGGCCCGGCGCCGCGCGAGAACGTCGTGCGTCTCGTCGAGGAGTCGCGCAATGCCTGGGCGACCTCAGGACCCAAGCGGCATTGGGCAATCTGGATGGGCGATGTACTTGCCGGCGGCATCGACATTGCGGATCGCGGCCAAGGTAGTGCCTACCTGTCTTACGTAGTCTTCCCAGCCGCTCGCCGGCAGGGCGTAGCCGCCGAGGCGATCCTGCTGGTAACCACTTGGGCCTTCGCCACTTGGCCGATCACCCGGGCCGTCGCCGTCATCGACGAACTCAACACGGCCTCCCGCTCCACCGCCGAACGCGCCGGCTTCCACTTCGAAGCCGTGGCCGACCCATCGGAGTACGGCGAGTCCGGCAAGATGCTCCGATACGTCCTGCCTCGCCCTTAGCGCAGCTGCTTCCGCAGTTGGGTGCAGAGGGTTTCGTACCGGACGATCGAACCGTCCGGCGCCTGCTGATCCCACGCCTCGAGCCGCTCGTCGTACGCGACATAGCCGAGGCGCTCGTACAGTTTCCGGGCCCGCGGATTGCTCAGCTCGACACCGATCTCGGCCCGATCCAGCCCTCGGTCCTTGATCCGCTGCTCGGCCGCGCCGATGAGAACGGTGCCGATCCCGCAAGACTGCAGCGCCGGGTGAACGCCAAACTGCCAGAGCGATCCCGCGTCGGGATGGGGCACGTAGTCGACCCCTCCGATGGCGAGCGGCAGGTCCGCCTTCGCGCAGACCGCGAGGTAGTCGACCTCACCCCGCCGAGCCCGCTCGAGCTCCTTGGCAACCTGCTCCAGATGCAGCGCACTACCGGCAAAGCCGCAGTCCACGAGATCCGCGTCAACAAGATCCCGCACCCTCAACTCGAGCTGCACCACGGCTAGGTCCCCCTCAGTCTTCGATCGGCTTGGCGACCTTTCCGCCGGCACGCCAGTCGAGGTCGGCGACGATGCGGTCCACTGTCTCTTCGAGGGTGCTCGCGGCGCCAATGGTTTTCTCGTCCGCTACGCCGAGAAAGTCGTCCGGCTGGTACCACGTGATAACCGCTGTCCAGCGCATGCCGCGCAGCCAGGTCGATCAGGCCGAACGTTCGGGGGCGCCGTCCCAGGGGTGCTCGCGCAGTAGCGTCCGCCGCAGGTGCTCTACCCAGGCCACTCCAGTACCGACGAAAAGCGCCAGGCTAGGAGGCGATGCGTTCGCGGGTGGGGGTTGGGTCGGCGTGGGGCTTGGGTGGGTTGATTTCGGCCCAGACGGCGTCGAGGGAGAGGCCCAGGACGTCGGCGATCGCGGCGATCGTCGGGAAGGCGGGGGTGGCCACCCGGCCGGTCTCGATTTTGCGGAGGGTTTCGGGGGAGACGTGGGCGTCGAGGGCAGTCTCTAGGATCGAGCGCGCACCCCGGGCGCGACGCAGCAGAGCGCCGAGGCGTTGTCCGCGTTCGACCTCTCCGGGGGTGAGCGGCAGTCTGACCATGATCCAATGATAGTACCGGGATACTATTACCGGGATAGTTATTGGTTGCGTGATGAAGGGCGCCACATGATCGAGATCCTGACCCCCAGCGAACTGACCCGAGCCAAGGACACCGGCGCCCTGGTCGCCACCATCCTGCAGACGGCGAAGAGCCGGACAACGGTCGGGACCAACCTGCTGGACATCGACCAGTGGACCAAGACCATGATCGCCGACGCCGGCGCACAGTCCTGCTACGTCGATTATGAGCCGTCGTTCGGCCGCGGACCGTTCGGCCACTACATCTGTACTTCCGTCAACGACGCCGTCCTCCACGGACTGCCGTTCGACTACTCCGTCGCCGACGGCGACCTGGTCACCCTCGACCTCGCCGTCCTGCTCGGCGGCGTCGCCGCGGACTCCGCCATCAGCTTCATCGTCGGCGAGTCGAAGCCTGCCGAGAGCGTCGCACTGATCGACGCGACCGAGCGGGCGTTGGCCGCCGGCATCGCCGCGGCCAAGCCCGGCGCACGCATTGGCGACCTCTCCCACGCCATTGGTACGGTCCTCAGCGCAGCCGGATACCCGATCAACACCGAGTTCGGCGGCCATGGCATCGGCTCGACGATGCATCAGGACCCACACATCTCCAACACCGGCCGCCCGGGCCGCGGCTACAAACTCCGCCCCGGCCTGCTCCTCGCCCTAGAGCCGTGGGTCATGGTCGACACCGACGAGCTGGTGACCGACGACGACGGCTGGACCCTCCGCAGCGCAACCGGCTCCCGCACAGCCCACAGCGAACACACCATCGCCATCACCCCCGACGGAGCCGAAATCCTCACCTTGGCCAGGTGATGGAAGCGGTTATCGGAGCGGCGGGCCTGGTCGTACGGTTGGTACGTCTGCAGCGACCTCGGTGGTTTTCAGCAGGTCGGTGATCGGGCCGTGGCCGGCCAGGGTGACGTCGGGGGCGATCTCGGCTAGCGGCACCAGGACGAAGGCGCGTAGGTGGGCGCGAGGGTGCGGGAGGGTTAGTACCGGATCGTCCTGGGTTAGTTGCTCATCGCCGTCCCACACCGCGATGACGTCGACGTCCAGGGTCCGCGGGCCGAAGCGGCGTGCGGGATCGCGGACCCGGCCGCCGGCTTGCTCGAGTTCGTGTGCCAGCTCGAGCCAGCCGTCAGCGCTCACATCGCCGTCGACCAGAGCCACCGCGTTCAGGTACTCGGGCTGATCCGGATCGCCCCACGGCGGAGTCCAGTAGCTACCGGAGACCTTCACCAAATGGTCGCCCAGCCCGTCGAGCGCCTTGCGCAGGTTGGCTTCCTGGTCGCCCAGATTGGAGCCCAAGGCAAGTACCGCACGCGTCATCCCATCGCCTCCACCACTCACCGGATCGTCCGGCAAGTGTCTCAGCCTTCGACGACCTGGATGATCGTCCGGCCGCGAGCGGTGAACGCGTCGGGGGTTTCCTCGAGGGGACGGACGTTGTTGACGAGCGGTGTCACGCGGCCGTCGCGAAGCCGGTTGGCCAGTTGGGTCAGCTGATCGCGGTTCGGCTCGACGACGAAGTACAGGGCACGGCCGCCGGTCGGTTGGACGGTTGGCGGTTCGGCGATCGTGACGAGGGTGCCACCGGGTCGTACCAGCGCGGTGGAACGGGTGAGGATCTCGCCGCCGATCACGTCCAGTACGACGTCGACCTGCCCGGCCTTCTCCAGTTCCTCGACGGTGACGAACCGGTGGACGCCCAACTGCTTGGCACGGTCCTCGTCAGCAGCGCGGCCGGTACCGATGATCTCGGCGCCGATCTCGCGGGCCAGCTGTACGGCGAGGGAGCCGACAGCGCCGCCGACCCCGTTGATAAGAACGGTCTGGCCGGTCTTCAGCTGAGCGTGGTCGTACAACGCCTGCCAGGCCGTCAGCCCGGAGATCACCAGCGCGGCAGCGTCGACGTGCTCGACGCCGGCTGGGAGCGGGGCCAGGTTTCGGGCCTCGACCGCCGTGTACTCCGCGAGCGAACCGTTGCGGGTCCAGTCGGCCAGCCCGAAGACCCGCTGCCCCACGGTAAGACCGGTGGTACCGACTGGGACCTCGGCCACCACGCCTGAGAGTTCGTGGCCGGGGACGCTCGGGGTGCGGTCGCGGCCGGCGCGGTCGGTCCACGTACCCGGCCAGTCGAGCTCGCCTCGGGTGAAGGCGGCGGCGTGGACTTGCACGATGACGTCGTTCTCAGCGGTGTGCGGATAGGGCAGCTCGGTCAGGGACAGCCCGGCGACACCGGCCTCGCGATCCCGGACAGTGATGGGACGCATGATGGTCCTCGCAGTAGTCGTTTTCCGCTTCTGCCTTCGACGGTACTCACTGATGGCCCACCGTCGGTGGTCCACTTGCCGACTGCTGCGCTGGGCCAATTCTCGCGGCGAATGGCCCATCGAGCCAGCGACGGAATGGACCAGTCGGGCAGGCCCTCGCGGTCGTACCGTCGAAGCATGATCGTTTTGGATGACCTCGTGATCCCCTCCACGACCGCCTCGGCGGCGGCTCTGGAGCTGGCATCGGCGTACCAGTCGCCCTCCTTGCAGAGCCACTCGCGCCGAGTCTTCGTCTGGGCGGCGGCCTACGCCCGGGAACACGACATCGCGTACGACGCGGAGCTGCTGTTCGTCGCCGCGATGCTCCACGACATCGGCCTGGTACCGGAGTTCGACAACCACACCCTCTCCTTCGAGGAAGCCGCCGCCCACATCGCCCGCGCCTTCGCCACCGGCGCCGGCTGGCCGGTTGCCCGCCGCAACCGCCTCGCCGAGGTCATCGTCCGCCACATGTGGCCCGAGGTCGACGTCGCCACCGACCCCGAAGGCCACCTCATCTCCCGAGCCGCCGCCCTCGACATAGCCGGCAAAAACACCGACGACTTGACCCCTGCCTTCCGCGCCGAAGTCCTGGCCCAACACCCCCGCCTGGACCTCGTCGACGAATTCCTAACCTGCTTCAAATCCCAAGCCACCAGAAAGCCCACCAGCACCCCCGCCCGCGCCATGAACTCCAACCTCACCACCCGAATGACCACCAACCCTCTAGACGCCTAACTACGACTCCCCACGCGCCCCGCTCCGCCCCCTCCTCCGTCGCGAGCTACGCCAGGCGCTCCCACCCACCCCAGAAGCGCGTGCTGCGCCCGTTTGTCTGACAGCACCCTCGACGCCCCCAACCGGCGATCGCTGAGCAGCCCCCGCCCCGGGTAACTCCGCTGCCGCAGCACTGAACTCCAGAGGCCCGGAACTCGCAGGGGGTGTTACTCCCGAGGCCCGGAGCTCGCCGGAATGCACCCCTTGGGCAGAACACCGGGCTGACGCTGAACCGCCCCCGGTTGCGGCGACTGGTGCGCGCGACCGGGGGCGGCTGGAGCAACTGCTGTTAGATCAGGGTGCGGTCCAGCTGACGGCGTCCAGGTAGACGGCGCCGGTCCAGCCCGGGTTGTCCACCTCCACGCCGATGCCCTCGATGCTGGTGACGGCCGGAATGGTCAGCGTGAACGTGTTCCAGGCGCCCGGAGTGAGCACGATGTGCTGGCCGAAACGCTCGATGAACGAGCCGTTGTTGCCGTCGGTGACGTAGCCCTTGGCCTCGATCGGGTGGTTCGCGCTGGCCGGGAGGTACATCTTGAAGGTCACCACCGAGCCGACCCCGATCCCGGTCAGGTCGGAACCCGAACGGTAGCCCGCGTACTGCTCGCCGGTCTGCGGAAGCTTCAGCGAACGGGTACCGGCGAACTTGTACGTGGTCGACGACGAGATCGACGTACCGTCCCAGTCGACCGCCCACCCCTGGACGCCACCGCTCTCCCAGCCGAACCCGGAGTACGCCGCCCAGGCCTGCCCACTACCCGCAGCTACCAGACCCAGCGACAATCCAGCCGCCGCGACAGCTCCGACAATCCGACGTGATCGAAAAATGCGCATGCCAATTTCCCCCCTCGTTGGATACAACCCCCGTGAGCTTCAGATCGCTCACCGTGCACGATTTTGCTTGCTCAGCACCGCCCTGGCAAGACCCAACCAAAGGATGAAACGCTTGAATAACAAGCCTTTCGAAGGCAACTCGGCCGCCAAAACACCAGTAACCTCGCCCGTCGAGGCCCACAACAGGACAAGCGACGGAACCGGATCACTGCCCGTTGAGGCAATCCCGTACGCCGTCTGGAAGGCCGCCGCCGCGGGGTCAGTTGCCGCGAGGTCGATTCGGACTGGTAGCGGCCAGGTCGTTGCCTCAGGCCCGGTTTGCGCCGATGGCTTCCGCGAGTCGTGCATCCGCGCCGGTAGAGGCCTCCAGCTTGCGGAAACGTAGATCGAGTTCGCCCAGCGTCGCGTTCAGCGACTGGCTGTCGATCTTCTCGGCCCGCTCGTCAGCATCCAGCGAATAAGGCACGCCGAACAGCCCGACCGCCTCGCCGAGAAGATCAGCCCACGCAACCCCGAGCAGCCGCGAAAGCCCGGCCGCGGCGGTCAACGCGGTATCCCCACCCCAGTACCGGAAATACGAATCGAACCCGCCCGAGTTCACTTCCTGACGAAAATCGCAGATCGCCAGCACCTGCCGATCCCGCTCATTCAGCGAAGACCGGTCCTCTTCCGCGTACTGCTCATAAAACTCCCAAACATCAGTTCCCATACCCGGAACCTACTCCCCCCAGCCGGGCAAGGTTGCCAAGTTCCCGACCATGACCGTCAAGAGCAACGACGACCTGATCGGCGCAGCCGCCGCGGTCCTGCACCCGCACCATGTCGACGGCCGAACCTTCGGCGACGTCGCATCCGCCCTGATCACCGAGGCAGGCAACCTGTACGTCGGCGTCTGCGTCGACACTCCGTGCGGCACGGGCTACTGCGCCGAAACCGCCGCCATCACCACCATGGTCACCGCCCGCGAATACAAAATCACCAAAATAGTCGCCGTCTCCCAAGGGCACGAAGGCGTCGTTGCCGTACCCCCGTGCGGCCGTTGCCGAGAATTCATCCGCCAAATAGACCCCGCAAACCTGGACACCGACGTAGTCCTCGGCCCGGACCGAACCACCCCTCTCCGCGACCTCCTACCCTCCAACGAATGGCCGATCTGACCCAGATTTGCCTTCGATACCCAGGTACAGGTTTACCGTCGAGCGCCGCTCGCCAACCGAGCTGGTACTCACCCTCGACGCCGCCACAGAAGCAACCGCACGCGCCCTGACCGCCCGCGAAACGAACTGCTGCTCCTTCTTCGAGTTCACCTTCCTACCGGAGTCGGACCAGACATTCCGGCTCCAGGTGACCGTCCCACCGGCGCACACCGACATACTGGACGCACTCACAGGCCTCCGACATGAGTGACCCTCCGATACTACGAACGCGTCAGCTGAGCGGAAGTTCGCCGATCAGCTTTTCGACTCGGCTGCGGATGTCGTCGCGGACCTGACGTACGACCTCGATCGGCTGTCCGGCCGGGTCGGTGAGATCCCAGTCCTCGTACCGCTTGCGGGGGAAGATCGGGCAGGCGTCGCCGCAGCCCATGGTGATGACCACATCGCTCCCGCGCACTGCTTCGGTTTCGAGCAGTTGCGGCACAGCCCCAGTGATGTCGATACCGACCTCGCGCATCGCCTCGACAGCAACGGGGTTGATCTGATCGCGCGGCTCGGACCCCGCCGACCGCACCTCGACACGATCCCCCGCCAGATACCGAAGCCACCCAGCCGCCATCTGGGATCGCCCGGCGTTGTGGACGCAAACGAACAGAACAACGGGCTTGCTCACGTGGTCACTCCAGTGGTTGAGGTGTCGGTGTGCGGGGTGACGATCTCGTCTGCGGCCTGACCGGCGTCTGGGTAGAGGATGGCCAGCAAGCCGACTCCAACCACAGCGCCGAAGAGTTGCGCAACGATGAACCCCGGCAGGGATCTGGGAGCGATCCCAGCGAAGGTGTCGCTGAAGGCGCGGCCAATACTCACGGCGGGGTTGGCGAACGAGGTTGACGACGTGAACCAGTACGCCGCTCCGATGTAGGCGCCAACAGCAGCCGGTGCGACTGCCGCGCGTCCGGACCAGCCGAGCGCGAAGATGAGCACAACGAGTCCGGCGGTGGCGACGATCTCGCCCAACCACAGATGACCGGTACTACGGTCGGTGGTCGACCACGAAACGGCTGCCTTGGCGTACATCAGGTTCGCCAGCACTGCTCCGGCGACAGCACCGACGACCTGAGCGGGAACATAAGCGGCCAGCTCGCGCGGAGTCAGGCCGGTACCGGTCCGGCGCCCGAGCCACCAGTCAACACCCGAAACGACGGGGTTGAAGTGCGCTCCCGACACGGGCCCGAGCATCAGGATCAGTACCGCGAGACCGAGCGCCGTCGCGAACGAGTTCTCCAGCAACTGCAACCCGATGTCGCCAGGAGACAAGGCAGATGCCGCGATGCCCGACCCGACCACCACGGTCACCAATAGCCCGGTACCAACTGCCTCGGCGACCGCCCGTCGCCACAACGGCGCAGCGCTGCTCACGGCCGTACCTCGGTGGGCGAGAGAACGGACGCCAACCGGTCGATGCGGTCTGCGATCTCGGTGTACGCGGCCTCGAACGCCGCGTCGGTGTCGACGGCTGCGGGATCCGGGACAGCCCAATGCAGTCGCGGCCGAGCGTCGGCGGGAAGGTGCTCGTAGGCGATGTCACACACGGCGATGACCAGATCGTCGGACTCGACCACGTCACTCACGTGGGCGGTGCGCCAGGCATCGGGGGTCAATCCGTGCCTGCGGGCAATCCGCACGGCTCGCGGATGCGGCTTGGCTGCGGGCTGAGTGCCGGCCGACACCGCTGGGATGTGGCTGCGCCGCGACCAGATGGAGGCGGCCAACTGCGAACGGGCCGAGTTCTGCGTACACACGAACAGCACACGCGGAACCGCCGTCAGCGTCGGCGTCACCACCGACTCCAGAACCTCGGTCACCAGCCGCACATAGGTACGGCGGCGGTCCCCCTCGGATCGGGCCCGCACGACCAGGCCGGCCTCCTCCAGCACCTTGAGGTGATGAGCGATGAGGTTCGTCGGCATCTGCAGTACGCCGCTCAGCTCGCCCGGAGCGGCGTCACCGGCAACCAGGGCGTCGACGATCGCCAGACGTGCCGGATCACCGAGCGCCGCATGGATCCGGGCTCGTTCAGTCAACGACGATTGCTCAGTATTCATTGACTCAATGATCACTGAGCTATAAACAGGAAGTCAACCCACACCCGGCGCCAGGGATCAGGCGAGCGCTTTCGCAGGCGCGGCAAGCAGAGCGGAGATCCATTGCAGCCGCTCACGTACGGGCCAGTAGTAGACCCAGGTGCCACGGCGCTCGCAGTCGACGAGGCCGGCCTCACGCAGTACGCGCAGATGATGCGAAATGGTCGGCCCGCTCACCTCGAACGACCCGGTCAGGTCGCAGACACAGATCTCGCCGTCCGCGGACGCGATCATCGACATCAGCCGGAGCCGGATCGGATCAGCGAGCGCCTTGAAGACCGCCGCCCCCTCCACCGCGCCCGCCGAATCGAGGGCAGCCTCGGAAATCGGCGTACAGCAGGCCTTCTGTTTCGACATACATCTATCTTGATTCCTATCGAATCAAGAGGCAAGGTGGTGACCACTGATTCGACAGACATCGAGATAGGAAGCTCATCATGAGCGAGCAGAACACTGCCGCTGTTGCGGCACCGGCGGGGCCGGTTGTGGTCATCGGGGCAGGCCCGGTCGGCTTGGCTGCAGCTGCCCACCTGGCCGAGCGCGGCCTGGACTTCCTGGTACTGGAGTCCGGCCCCGGCGTTGCCGCAGCGATCGAGGAATGGCGGCACGTGAAGCTGTTCAGCCCCTGGCGCTACGACATCGACAGCGTCGCCCGCCGCCTGCTCGAGCAGTCCGGCTGGATCGAACCGGACCTCAGCAAGCTCCCAACCGGCGGCGACCTGATCGACTCCTACCTCGCGCCACTGGCCAAGACGCCGCATCTCAACGACCGCATCCGCTACAACGCGCCCGTCGTTGCGGTCACTCGGGTCGGCTTCGACCGGGTCCGTACTGCGGGCCGCGAGCAAGCACCGTTCCTGATCCGCCTGGCCGACGGTACAGAGATCCTCGCCTCTGCAGTGATCGACGCCGCGGGCACCTGGCGCCGCCCGAACGTCCTCGGCGGCTCCGGCATCCCCGCCCGTGGCGAAGCCTCGGTTGCCGACGGCATCGCCCACGCCCTACCCGACGTACTCGGCCGCGACCGTGACCGCTTCGCAGGACGCCGTACCGCGGTAGTAGGCGCCGGCCACTCCGCCTCCACAACGCTCCTCGACCTAGGCGAGCTGGCCGAGCAAGTACCCGGCACCGAGATCGTCTGGGTAGTACGCGGCTCCGACCAGGCCCGTACCTACGGAGGCGGCGCCGCCGACGAACTCCCCGCCCGCGGCGCCCTAGGCAGCCGCCTGAAGAAGCTCGTGCACTCCGGACGAGTCGAGCTCATCAGCAACTTCCGCACCGAAGCCGCCTCCCGCACCCCCAACGGCCGCATCGAACTAACCGCCGGCGACCAACGCGTCATCGCCGACACAGTGGTCAACTCCACCGGCTTCCGCCCCGACCACGACATGGTCAGCGAACTACGACTAGACCTGGACCCCATCCTGGGCTCCACCCGAGCTCTGGCCCCACTCATCGACCCCAACCAGCACTCCTGCGGCACGGTCCCACCCCACGGAGTCGACGAACTGACTCACCCTGAACCCGGCTACTACGCGATCGGCGCGAAGTCATACGGCCGAGCGCCGACCTTCCTCCTTGCCACCGGGTACGAACAGGCCCGCTCGGTCGTCGCTGCACTGGCCGGTGACTGGGAAGCCGCGCGGGACGTCCAACTCGATCTCCCCGAAACCGGCGTCTGCTCCTCGAACCTCGCGTACGGAGACTCCAGCGGAGAAACCACCGGCGGATGCTGCGGCCCCACACCGCAAGCCGTCGAGATCTCCACACCTGCCGGACGCGGGCTGGCCACCGGCATCAGCGGCGGCCTGCTGACCATCATCGACGACGCCCCGACCACGAACCAGTCGACCTGCTGCAACTGATCACCATCAGCCGGGTCATCAAGACAAGGACGCATCCGGGTCACGCAGACCGACTGCATCATGCCGCCAGAACGGCTCCGGATAGACCAGCGTCCCCGTCATCCACGGCTCGTACTTCGGGAGCGTAAAGACCTGGAAAGCGTCCTCGGGAATGCGCAGCGACGGCCTCCGAAAGCTGCGACCGCCGCCGGGCGCGAACCCGAACCGCACGTAGTACCGCGGATCGCCCTCCAACCAGACAAGCGGAACCTCTCGCTCGGCAAGGATCCCCAGCCCGTGACGGACCAGAGCCGAACCGACACCCCGCCGCTGAAACTCAGGCAGCACGCCCAACGGACTCAGTACCTGCACCTCAACCAGCCGCCGAGGAGCATCCAGCAGACTGCCGCTGAACAAGACATGCCCAACAACTCGACCGTCCACCTCGGCAACCACCGATAGACGACTCGCGGCCGTACCACCCTCCCGCAGCGCGTCCGCCAGATCGGCGACCACAACACCATGCTCACCGAACGCCTGCAGATGAACGTCCCGCACAGCCCGCCCATCACCCGGAAGTTCCTCGCGAAGCTCCATCCCCGCAGGCTAAAGCCCCCTTCACCCCACCCGCACACGATTTAAGTTCGCTTCACATCGCACAGCTTCGCCGTGTCGACCGGCTCGATCTGCACAGAATCTTCGCAACTCGTCCGCACATCCTGCCCAGAGGAGCTTCTAGGGTCGCGTCATGATCCAGCTCCGTGGGCTGACCAAGCGGTACGGCGATGTGCTGGCCGTCGACGATCTGAGTTTCGACGTCGAGCCGGGCAAGGTGACCGGATTCCTCGGCCCGAACGGCGCGGGCAAATCGACGACGATGCGGATCATCCTCGGGCTCGATCGGCCCAGCTCCGGGGAGGTACTGGTGAACGGGCAACCGTTCGCGGCGTACTCCGAACCGCTGCGCGAGGTCGGGGCACTGCTGGATCCCGGCTCGGTCCACTCCGGCCGTACGGGGCGTAGTCACCTCCGAGTGGCGGCCCGGACGAACGGCCTCCCGCTCCGCCGGGTCGAGGAGGTGATCGAGCAGGTCGGACTCGACGGCGCGGCACGACGCCGGATCAAGGGCTACTCGCTCGGCATGCGCCAGCGACTCGGGATCGCGGCGGCACTGCTGGGAGATCCGTGGGTACTCCTCTTCGACGAGCCGATCAACGGGCTGGACCTCGACGGCGTCCGTTGGATCCGCGACCTACTGCGCCGGCTCGCCGACGACGGCCGTACCGTCCTGGTCTCCAGCCACTTGATGAGCGAGATGGAGCAGACAGCCGACCGCCTGGTCGTCATCGGCCGCGGCCGACTGATCGCCGACGCGACCACAGCGGAAATCCTCAGCGGCCTGGGGCGCCGGCAGGTACGCGTGCGCACCCCACAGCCGATCGAACTGCTCAGACATCTACAGGAGCGCGGTTTCACCGCTTCGCAACTCGATGGCCAGGACCTCCAGGTCGAGGACCGAACGGCCGAGGAGGTAGGCGAACTGGCCCACCACGTCGGCATCCCGCTCCATCACCTCTCCGACGTCCAGCAGTCCCTAGAGCAAGCATTCATAGAGCTAACCGACGACAGCGTCGACTACCACGGCCGCCTCGACGCGCCAACGGAGGTAGCACCGTGACAACCCAAGCCGTCCCAGTCCGGGTGACCGCCCTGCAGGTCTTCGCACGGACCTGCGGCGCCGAGTGGCTTCGACTCTGGACCGTCAAGGCCACCTGGTGGTTCGTCGCCGTAGCCGCCTCGATCATGATCGGCCTCGGCGCGGTCGCCGGCTTTGACGCAGGCGGCGATTCGCCCCCTCCCCCGGACGCAACGGCCTGGACCGCAGCGCACTTCACCGTACTACCGGCCTTGTTTCTCTTCCTTGCCCTAGTCCTCACCGCGGTGACCTCCGACTACGCCACCGGCGGCATCATCCCAACCCTCCAGTGGACACCCCGCAGAACGATCCTCTTCCTCGCCCGCACAATCGTCGCGGTCACAACCGCAACCGCCCTAGGCACAGCGCTAGCCCTAGCCTCCGCCCTAGCCGCCTTCACCGGCGCCCACCCAGCCCTCGACCTCCCGCTCCCCGAAGGCATCAACACCCTCACAACCATCGCCTTCGTCTTCGCCACAACAACCGCCCTAGCAGCCGGCCTAGGCTTCACACTCCGCAACACCGCAGGCGGCCTAGTAGCGATCTTCCTTCTGATCCTCCTACTCCCCCTCGTCCTCCCCCAGTTCGGCTACCACTGGCTGACCACCATCGCCGACCTACTCCCCGGCTCCCGCGCCGTCTACCTCCTCAACGGCGAACCAACCGACCGAGGCTTCACCCACACCTCCTCCGCAATCGTCCTGCTCACCTGGTCCACCCTCACCCTCCTCCTAGGCCACCTCCGCCTACACCACACTGACGCAAACCACTAACCGAGCACCGTACGCCGGAGGTCGCACGACCACAGGTCCTGATCGCGGGGGGCGCGCCAGCCCAGGCGCACGGCTCTACTCTCTCGGCTCGGCAGCACCCCGGACAGAAGCCGTGTTCTCCGTCGACTGATGCGCGACCCTCGTCCGCCTGGTTGGCGCGCGCATGCGCCCCCGGGGTAGAAACCTGTCATGCCCGATTCGGTGAGCAAGTCCGCTGCCCCTGTCGCTGACTACGACAGTTTCGCGGTCGCGTACTCGGCCAGCAACGAAACCAGCCTCTTCAACGCCTACTACGCGCGTCCGGAGATGATCCGTCTCGCCGGCGACGTCGCGGGCCTGGAGATTCTCGACGCCGGCTGCGGTTCAGGCCCCTTGATGGAAGCTCTGCGAGACAAGGATGCGTCCGTGTCCGGCTTCGACCTGAGCCCCGCCATGGTCGAACTCGCGCGCGAAAGGCTGGGCGAGGACGCGGACCTGAAGGTCGCCGACCTCGGTGCACCCCTTCCCTATCCCGACGACGCGTTCGACCGCGTCGTCGCATCACTGTCCTTGCACTACATCAAAGACTGGGCCTCGGCACTGGCCGAGCTGCGGCGTGTGCTCAGACCAGGCGGCCGACTCATCGTCTCGATCATCCATCCCACGGTCTACGCGATCGTGTACCCCGACGCCGACTACTTCGCCCTCACTCAGTACTCCGAGGACTACGACTTCGGCGAAGGAACCGTGTGGATGACGTATTGGCACCGCCCCCTGCAGGACGTCATCAACACGTTCATCGACGCGGGATTCGCCATCAAGGCGGTCACTGAGCCGCCACCCGCGGCCAACACCCCAGCAGAACTGCTCTCCAACGCGGAGGGCCGCTCATTCATCTGCTTCCTCTTCTTCGAGCTGGAAGCGCACTGACCAGGTCGCGGCGCTGCCCGTGACCTAGCCGGCCCTTCCGTGGAGGTTCGGCAGGACAGCTGCGTGCGGGGTCGGCACTTGTTCCGCTGGTCATGTGATGTTCCGACGGACGGCGGCGTGGTCTGGGCCCGGGTCGGGGTCGCCAGCTGTGCCAGCGGGAGTACTCGGCCGGGAGAATCGCTCACCGACTGCGAGATGACGGAGCCAGGGTGCTCTCAAATCAGCGGGCGAAGCACGCGTCGCAGGGTGGGTGGGAGCGGTCCGCGGAGCGGGCGACGGAGGAGCCCGCGTAGCCGGGCTGCGTGGGGGAGCAACAGCACCACGGAATGACAAAACCCCAGGTCATCCACCTGGTGACCTGGGGTTTTGCTGGCGCGCTCGGAGGGATTCGAACCCCCAACCTTCTGATCCGTAGTCAGATGCTCTATCCGTTGAGCTACGAGCGCCGGACAACGAAGGGTAACGATACACGCGGGATGGGGGTGGGTGCCAATCGGCTCCCGGGAGCGCTCAGTGGGGCTAGTTGAGGAGGGTTTTTACGGAGCCGCCGGACTCGGTCAGCTTGGTGCCCAGGCCGGCCAGGGCTTCGCCGACCGAGGCGAGGATGCCGGAGAGGTCGGTGAGGTTGCCGGCCAGGCTTTCGATTTCGGTGGCTACGTCGCCGATGTTGCCGCTGCCGTCGTTGAGGCGCTTGGCGGCGGCGTTGCCGATGCCGGGGATCTTGTCGAGTTCGCCGGCCAGGCCGGCCAGCATGCCGGCGGCGTCGTGGAGTCTGTCCTTGGCGGAGTTCATCGTGCTGGCGCTGCCGCTCAGGGCTTTGCGGGCCCCGCCTTCGCCGTCGTCGCCGACCAGGGCGCCGGCGGCTTTGGCTGCCTGCTCGCCGGCTTCGGCCAGGCCGGTACCGATCGTTTTCATCAGGTCCGGGAGGCGGCCGATGAAGCCGAGCGCGTCGTCGGGCAGGTCCTTGACCAGCTTCAGGAGTTTGTCGAAGTCGTCGGAGTTGTCCAGCACGAATCCGACGGCCTTTTTCACATCGCCGAGGTCACGTCCACCCAGCAAATCCCCAAGATCCATGCCCGGATGGTATTCCCCAAAGCACGCGTGCGGGGTCAGAACTCCGCAGGTGTCGTCTGCTGTTCGGCCCGCAAAGCATTCAGCAACGCGGGCGTGATCTCCACGCCGGATGCGGCAGCCGACGCAACCGCCCGGAAGTAGTTCTCATAACCCGCCGGCGTGAACAAGGTGGTCAACCGAGCCGGCTCAGAGCTCGCGTTCCGGTACCCATGCGCCTGCCCCCGCGGCACCGACACGGAACCACCCGCGCCAACAGTCAGTACGCCGTCCGCCGTGTCGAACGTGACCTCGCCGGCGACCACCAGGAAATACTCCTCATGACCGTGATGAATGTGCGGCGCAGCCCCCAGCGCACCGGCGGGAAGCACCGAGTCGACCACAGACAAGGCGCCACCGGTCTGCGAGCCGGAGATCCGCACGGTGAAGACGCCGAACGGCAACTCGAGTACTTCACCAGCAGTACCGACGACGATGTCCGGGAAGGAAGTCACCGTCGCAGCATAAGCAGGAACCAGGACCATCCCCCGAGCGTCAAAGGCGAGATCCGGGGGACAGAAGAGGAGAAACGCTGCGTGGCCAGTCCACTAGTTCGCGGTACTGCGATCGCCTGTGGCGTCGCTGCCGTCGCCGGCCTAGGGATCGGGGTCGCCGTCGGCAAACCCGTGCGGTCCGCAGATGTCGAGCAGGCACGACTGCTACCCAAGGATCTCTGCGCGAGACTCGGCGACATCTCACCTTTGTTGCCCAAGGCCACCAGCACGAAAGCATTCATCCAGACCGGTATCACCGATGTCACCTGCACGGTCGACGTCCCCGAGCAGACCCAGCCGACCTTCTCGGCCGCGTCGATCAAGATCAGAATCACCCCGTACGCCGGCCGCGAAGCGGGCCCAGGACAGCCACCCTCCACCCCAGCAGAGGTCGCCAAACAGGCCTTCACCCGCAAGCCATGGCCAACCGTCGGCGACCGCCCGTACCCCACCAAGGTGGACAGACACGCCGGCCAGGACCCGCGCGTCGCCGTACTCGTCTACCGAGCCGACCTGACCGTCCAGGTGGACTACGCCGCCCACCCGATCGACCCGGCGACGGCACAGCAGGCTGCCCAGGTACTGGCCGACCGAGCCATCTGGGAGAGTCAGTGAACCCCACGCCCGAGCTGAACGGCTACGAGCTCGACCAGCGACTACTGCAGCATCCCCTGGCCGAGATCTGGCGCGGACGCTCGTCCACCGGCATGGAGATCATCGCCCTCATCCTCAGCGACCAGGGCGCAGCAGACGCACAGGTCCGCGACAGGCTGACCGGAGCGAGCCCCACTGCCGCACTTGAGCCAAGAACCCAGCAGACACCGCTATGGGCCGCCAACCTCACCGCGGACCGCCCGTACGCGGTGACCCAGCTAGTGCCAGGCCAGTCAGGCGCCGAGCGACTCCTGGATCCATTGGACGGTCTACTGGGCAATGACGATGAGTCACTGGACGCAGTCCGCAGCCAACTGACGCAGCCGCTCCAAGCCGAGCCCATCACGAAGAACCAGCCCGTAGCGAAGAGCCAGCCCGGCGAGCTGGCTCAGGCGCTGGAGACCTGGGTAGCCGAGAGCACCGGGGGCAAGGCCAGCTGGAGGCCCCGCGGGCGAGGCTGGTGGCCGAAGCTGATCGCAGTGCTGGCCGTGCTGGCCGTGTTCTGCGTTCTCTACTCGGTGGGCAGCAGTATCGGAGCCAAGGACCAACCGCCAGGGCCGGCGACAGCGCCCCTGGTCAGCCCCAACCCCCTGCCATCGCCCGCGCTACTCCCCGGCAAGCCCAAGTAACAGAGCCCAAGTAACAAGAGCCCAAGTAACTCCGCCGCCCCAGACCACCGAAGCCGCAAACCGGCCGCGCGACCACCCCGCGGCCGGTCTTTTTTGCTGGGAAAGCCCTTGTCGGCGGAATTTTGTGACCGTCCTCACGTCCAGCCGGTTCTCAACACGCGGTCCGGTCGCGTACCGTTAGTACCACTTGCACACTGGTATACGCCCACTAGACGTACTGGTATGCGACAGATCACACCACCAAGCCAGCTGAATCGAACCGCCGGAGACCCCGGCGGCCGACGTCGTACCCGAACCTCAGCGTCGAGGGCCAGGAGTACCCGCCGGGACGATCGCGAGCGAGAGGGAATGAGCCGCCGATGACGACAACCGCCAGCCCTGCCCATACCGAGACTGCCCTCAGAGTCGAGAGCCCGCCGACCAGCGCCTACGACCTGAGCAACGCCCCGACTGAGCACCAGGGCCTGCTGGCCTGGGTTGCCGAGGTTGCCGAACTCACCCAGCCCGACCGGATCCACTGGGTCGACGGCTCGGACGCGGAGTACACCAAGCTCACCGACGAGCTGATCGCCGGGGGAACCCTGGTCCGGCTCAACGACGAGAAGAAGCCGAACTCGTTCTGGGCCCGCACCGACCCCTCCGACGTCGCCCGGGTCGAGCAGCGCACGTTCATCTGTTCGGTCGACGAGGCCGACGCCGGCCCGACCAACAACTGGATGGCGCCGGCCGAGATGAAGGCGCTGATGACGGAGCTGTACCGCGGCAGCATGCGCGGTCGCACCCTGTACGTCGTGCCGTTCTGCATGGGCCCGCTGACGGCCGAGGTGCCGATGTTCGGCGTCGAGATCACCGACTCGGCGTACGTCGTCGCATCGATGCGGATCATGGCCCGCACCGGTTCCGAAGTACTGGCGAAGATGGGCACCGACGCGAAGTACGTGCCCTGCCTGCACTCGGTCGGTGCGCCGCTCGAGAAAGGCCAGAAGGACGTCAGCTGGCCGTGCAACGACGAGAAGTACATCGTCCAGTTCCCCGAGGAGCGGACGATCTGGTCGTACGGCTCCGGCTACGGCGGCAACTCGCTGCTCGGCAAGAAGTGCTACTCGCTCCGGATCGCCTCCGCGATGGCCCGCGACGAGGGCTGGCTGGCCGAGCACATGCTGATCCTCAAGCTGATCTCGCCGGAGAAGAAGGTCCACTACATCGCGGCCGCGTTCCCGAGTGCGTGTGGCAAGACGAACCTGGCGATGCTCGACCCGACGCTGGAGGGCTGGGAGGTCGAGACGCTGGGCGACGACATCGCCTGGATGCGCTTCGGTGAGGACGGTCGGCTGTACGCCGTCAACCCCGAGTTCGGTCTGTTCGGCGTCGCCCCCGGTACCGGCTGGAAGACCAACCCGAACGCGATGCGCACGATCGAGAAGGGCAACTCGCTCTTCACCAACGTCGCGCTGACCGACGACGGTGACGTCTGGTGGGAGGGCTACTCGCAGACCCCGCCGAACCACCTGACCGACTGGAAGGGTCGCGAGTGGACGCCGGAGTCCGGCGAGCTCAGCAGCCACCCGAACAGCCGGTTCTGTACGCCGATCAAGCAGTGCCCGATCATCGCCGACGAGTACGAGGACCCCAACGGCGTACCGATCTCCGCGATCATCTTCGGCGGCCGCCGCGCGACCACCGTGCCGCTAGTGACCCAGTCCCGCGACTGGGACCACGGTGTCTTCATGGGCGCGACCCTGTCGTCCGAGACCACCGCCGCCGCGGTCGGCCAGGTCGGCGTCGTCCGGCGTGACCCGATGGCGATGCTGCCGTTCCTCGGCTACAACGCCGGTGACTACCTGAACCACTGGCTGACCGTCGGCAAGGAGCACGCTGCCGACAAGCTGCCGAAGATCTTCTACGTCAACTGGTTCCGCAAGGACGAGGCCGGCAAGTTCGTCTGGCCGGGCTTCAGCGAGAACGGCCGGGTGCTCGAGTGGATCATCGAGCGCCTGGACGGCACGGCTGACGCGGTCGAGACCCCGATCGGTCTCGTCCCGACCCCGGACGCGCTCGACGTCACCGGCCTGGACCTCAGCCTCGAGGCCCTGCAGGTCGCCCTGAACGTCGACGACGAGGAGTGGAAGGCCGAGCTCCCGCTGATCGAGGAATGGTTCACCAAGCTCGGCGACAAGGTCCCGGCGACCCTCAAGCTCGAGCTCGACAACCTCAAGGCCCGCCTCGGCTGACGTTGAGGCTGTAGTACCCCGTACTCCGACCAGCTGACCGGAAGCCAGCGCCGTCGGACTGCAAAGCGAAGCGCCCCGACCCACCGGCCGGGGCGCTTCGCTTTGCCCCTCGGCCACGGACCCGGCAGCGGTTAGGTTGAGCGGCATGGAGATTCCGGGGAGTGTTCGGGAGTTGCTGGAGTCGGACGCGCTGGCGCATCTGGTCACGATCAATCCGGACGGGAGTCCGCAGGTCTCGGTCGTCTGGGTCGGGGTGGACGGCGACGAGATCGTCGCCGCGCACGTGCCCAACAACCGCAAGGTGCAGAACATCCGGCGGGACGGCCGGGTCGCGCTGTCGATCGAGACGAATCGGCAGAACGAGATGGGCCTGACGGAGTATCTGGTGGTAAAGGGGACCGCGCGGATCACCGAAGGTGGTGCCGTCGAATTGCTCCGAAGACTGGCGAAGGTCTACCAGGGGCCGGATGCCGGCTTCCTGCCCGGTGACGACCTGCCAGGTGGGTACGTCACGCACATCACCGTCGACAAGATCTCAGGTGTCGGCCCGTGGGCCTAGCCGGTCGACGGGGATCCGGCAGGTGAGTTCGCGACCGTCGGCCGCCGTGTACTGGACCAGGGCCGTCCAGCCGTCGGCGTGATGCAGCCGGCCGATCAGCCAGGCGGGTCGCCAGGTGTCGTCGATCAGCGCGACGACATGCGCGGGAAGGGCGAGAGCGAGAATGATTCTCAGGTCGTACGCCGTCGGGCGTACCGCGAAATCCGTCATCAGCATCACAGCCTTTCGTGAGGGGCGCTGACCGCGCGTCCCAAATCGCCTCACGAACCGGAAGTGTCGACAGTACCCAATCACTCGTCCGGCAAGCGACTACTAATAGGACATTCCCAGCGTGGATTCTCTGGGAATCAGATGAGTCGGCAGTTCCAGTACGCCGTGATGCGGATCCCCAGCGATGGCGTCGAGCAGCAATGTCGCAGTACGGCGGCCGAGCTCCTCCAACTGGAGGTCGACCGTCGTGAGCGGCGGGCGGCTCGCCTCGGCCATGACCGACCAGTTGTCGTAGCCGGTCACCGCCACGTCGACCGGGATCGACTTTCCCAGCTCGCGGAGCCGGTCGCAGACGCCACGGGCGAGCTGGTCGCTGCCGCAGGTGATGGCGTCGGGGGCAGCGCGCAGCAGCTGGTCGACCGACTGGCGGCCCCAGCGCTCGCTCCACTCACCGTAGAGAGGCTCGCCGACAAAAGCGCTGCCCGCAGCCTCAGCCACCGCCTGGGCTCGCTCGGTGGCTGATCGATGGTTGGCCGGGCCGGTGACGTGGGCGATCCGCTCGCGCCCGAGCCCTTTCAGGTGCGTGACGACGGAAGCCGCGCCGCCGGCGTCGTCGACGATCACCGACGCGTCGTCCGGATCAGTGGACGCAGCAAGTGCGTAGACAACCGGCAGCGGTACGTCGATAGGCCCGCGCGGCTCAGTACGCCGGCCGGTCACCACGATCCCGTCGACCCGCCTCGCGATCAGCGACCGCAAGTAGTGCTGCTCCCGCAGCGGATCGTCCCTGGTGTCGCACAGAATCGTCGCCAGCTCACCGGCGCTCAGCACATCCTCGACCCCTCGCATGATCGGGATACTGAACCGCCCCGAGCTGTCCGTAGTCAGCAGCGCGACCGTGTACGTCCGCCCCGACGACAGCGCCCGCCCGCGCGTATCCGGCGTGAACCCCAGCTGCTCGGCCGCCCGCCGAACCCGCTCCCGCGTCGCCGGGCTCAGTTGGCCGGTGTTGTTGAGCGCCTTCGACGCGGTCCCCGCGGACACCCCCGCGAGCGCGGCCACGTCCACGATCCGCGCCTGCTGCCTCATCTTTTTCCTCCCGAGCCCTGCCACAACGCCTGAAGACAGCTTAGTATCGATTGCGGAAAACGTGTGCCGTTTTTCCGCAATCAGTGTGATGCAACCCGCCCCGAACCATCACGCGAAAGGCTTCACCATGGTCGAAGGGATCCACCGTCGTGACTTCCTGCTCGCAACCGGCGGCCTGGCTGTCGGCATGACCATCAACTCAACCGCTGCCCAGGCCGCTGGACCACCTGCTTCCACCGGCGGCCACTACGTCCCCAACCGGGCTCCCCTGCAACCAGTGCCGTTCCAGAAGCTTCCACCTGGCGCTATCGAGCCCCGCGGCTGGCTGGCGCAACAGCTCGACCTGCAGGTGAAGGGCCTCTGCGGCCGGTACGACGAGATCTCCGACTTCCTCCCCTACGAGGGCAACGGCTGGGTCGATCCGTCGCAGAGTGCCTGGGAGGAGCTGCCCTACTGGCTCAGGGGGTTCGGCGACCTCGGCTACGTCACCGGCAACGCCGGCGTACTGACCAGGGCCGAGCGCTGGCTCAACGGGATCATTGCTACCCAGGCGCCTGACGGCTGGTTCGGGCCTACGCGGTTGCGGACCTCGCTGGAGGGTGGGCCTGACTTCTGGCCGGGTATGCCGCTACTGGCCGCTTTCCGGTCTTGGTACGAGTACAGCGGGGATGAGCGGGTCATCCCGTTCATGACGCGCTATCTGCAGTTCCAGGACGCGCAGCCGGCTGAGGTCTTCAACCGGTCGTGGGGCGCGTACCGGTGGGGTGACAACATCGACAGCGCCTACTGGCTCTACAACCGCACGGGCGACGAGTGGTTGCTCGACCTGGTCGCCAAGATGCACTCGGGCTCGGCCGACTACGTCAATGGCATCCCCACCTGGCATAACGTCAACCTGGCGCAGGGCATCCGGGAGCCGCTGCAGTACGGGTTGCTCAGCGGCGATCCGAGTCACCGCGCAGCGACGTACCGGAACTACGAGACGATCATGGGGCTCTATGGGCAGTTCCCTGGTGGAGGTTTCGCTGGGGATGAGAACTCGCGACCTGGTTTCGGTGATCCGCGGCAGGGGTTCGAGACGTGCGGGATCGTCGAGCTGATGCATACGTTCGAGATGCTGACTCGCTTTACCGGTGATACCGACTGGACCGATCGGTGCGAGGAGCTCGCCTTCAACCTGCTGCCTGCGTCGTATGACGAGCAGCAGCGGGTACTGCACTACATCAGCTCTGCCAACAGCATTCAGCTGGACGACAGGGTGAAGCATGGGCAGTTCCAGAACGGCTTTGCCATGCAGGCTTACAAGTACGGGGTGCATCAGTACCGCTGCTGCCCGCACAACTACGGCATGGGCTGGCCGTACTACGCGCAGGAGCTGTGGCTGGCTACCACCGACAACGGGCTCGCCGCTTCTATGTATGCGGCTAGCAAGGTCACTGCGAAGGTAGGAGCGGCCGGTACTCCGGTCAGCATCGTCGCGGACACGGAATACCCGTTCGGGGACACGATCAACTTCACTGTTGCTGGGAGTGCCCGATTCCCCTTGTATCTAAGGGTTCCTGGTTGGGCGAGCGACTTCATTATCACCGTCAACTCAAGCCGGACGCCTGTGCGAGCCGAAGGTGGCTGGGTCAAGCTCGATCGCGCCTGGCGCTCCGGGGATCGCGTGAAGCTTGTCCTGCCGATGCGGACGACTACACGCGTCTGGCCGGACAACCAGGGAGCTGTGTCGGTCTCGCGTGGCCCACTGACGTATTCACTGGCTATCGACGAGCGCACCGAGGTCATCGGCGGTACTGCGGAGTGGCCGGAGCTAGCCGTCTATCCATCGTCGGCCTGGAACTACGGACTGGTCGCCGGCAGCGGGTTCGACCTGGTACGCCGTACCGTCCCGCGCGACGCCAATCCGTTCACCCACGCCGGTACGCCGGTGCTCTTGAAGGGCTCGGCTCGCCGCATCCCCCAGTGGGAGGCGGACTCTGAAGACGTGGTCGGGCTGCTGCAGGCCAGCCCGGCGCGGTCGACGCAGCCGGTGGAGCAGGTGACGCTGCTGCCGATGGGGGCGGCGCGACTGCGCGTCACCTCGTTCCCGTCAGTTGCTGCGAGCGGTACTGCGTGGCGCTACCGCACTCGGGTCACCGCCTCGCATGTGTTTGACGGCGACTCGCTAGAGGCTGTGGACGACGGCCGTAGCCCGTCATCGTCAGCGGACACCTCCATTCCGCGCTTCACCTGGTGGGACCGGCGCGGGACGACCGAGTGGATCCAGTACGACCTGCGGGCGGCTCGGCTCGTCTCGACGGCGTCGGCGTACTGGTTCGACGACACCGGGTTCGGGCAGTGCAGGGTGCCGGCCGCGTGGCGGGTGTTGTGGCTTGACGGTTCTACCTGGAGGGAGGTGGTGGGGGCATCGGCGTACGGGGTGGAGAGGGATCGGGCCAACTCGGTCGGCTTTACGCCGGTACGGGCTCAGGTGCTCCGGGTTGAGGCGGTACTGCGGCCGACCTTCTCCGGCGGGCTGCTGGAACTCGTCTTCAGCTGACCGGTCTGCCCGCCGCAGATTGGGGGCGCGGATCGGCGGCGGGCGGATTAGGTTGGCGAGATGAAAATCGGAGTGATGCTGCCGGTCGGTGGGAACGACGGACCGACCGGAGAGATGCCGACCTGGGCGGACACCAAGGCGATCGCGGTCGCGGCCGACGAGGCCGGGCTCGACTCGGTGTGGCTGGCCGATCACTACTTCTACAAGGCGCCCGACGAGACGATCTACGGGATGCACGAGTCGTGGACGCTGCTGAGCGCGGTCGCGGCGGTGACCTCGCGGGTGGAGCTGGGCAACATGGTGCTCTGCTCGTCGTTCCGGGATCCGGGGCTGACGGCGAAGATGGCGGCGACGCTCGACCTGGTCTCGGACGGGCGGCTGATCCTCGGGGTGGGCGCGGGCTGGCACGACCCGGAGTACGAAGGCTTCGGCCTGCCGACCGACCACCGGGTCGCCCGCTTCGAGGAATGGCTGGAAATCGTCGCCCGACTACTACGGCACGAGACGGTGACGTTCGACGGTACCTACCACCGCGTTCAGGACCTGGCCCTTCAACCACCGCCCGCCCGCCAGATCCCGATCCTCGTCGCAGCCCGCCGCCCCCGCATGCTCGACCTGACCGCCAATGGGCCGACCAATGGAACACCGCCTGGTTCGGCCAGGTCGACGACACCGTCAGGTCCCGCCTAGCTGACATGAAAGCCGCCGCCACCACCACCGACCGCCCAGCCGACGCCGTCGAACTAACAGTCGGCATCACCGTCACAGACCCAGACCAGCCCCCCGTCGCCGAGCCGGAGGCCAACACCATCAACGGCACCCTCAAGGACCTAGCCGAAGCCTTCAAAGAATACGAGTCCCTCGGCGTAACCCACCTGATAGCCGCCACCGAACCCCTCACCCCCCGCTCAGCAACCCGCCTAGCCGAAGCCAAACACCTAGCCTTCCCCTAACCAGCCGCCGCACCGGGCTCGTGGCGCTGGGCGCCACCTCGCCTCCGCCGGGATGCTGACGACATCGACCCCTTCGATGGCTATCAACCCTGCAGGTGGGCGGGCTCACCCTGGGCACACTCGGGACCAGAAGTGTCGATCGGGGCAGCGCGGGCGACGACCCGCCGGTGCCGCCTGCAGTCGGGACGTACAGCTCGTGCGGGAGTCGGGCCACGCCGCCCGGCTCGTGGCGCTGCGCGCCACCTCGCCATCCCTGGATGCTGACGACACCGAGCCCTTCGATGCCGATCAACCCTACGGACTGCGACCCGCTCCGAGCGACCTTTGCGCCTGCGGACAGGACATAGCGCTCGTCCCGAGCCAACAGCCGACTCCACGGCACTACCGCTAGCCGAACAATCACGTCATGCCCACAGCCCTCAACGCGACCAGCTCACCACCCTCCTCCGCCCGATACCGGCTCGTGGCGCTGGGCGCCACCTCGCCTTTGCCTGGATGCTGACGGCGTCGACTCCTTCGATGCCGATCACCCCATGGGCGGTGATTCATCTGTACCTATGGACAGGAAGTGGTGCTCGTCATGGGGTCGGCCGACGTCTGACCAAGCGTGCGGCTGTCTTCTACGACCGGCTACCTCCTGTCCGTAGGTACAAGAACCTGACCAACACCGCACGGCGTCAGCATCAGGTGAGGCCGAGGGGGCCAAGGGCCACGAGGGCGGGACGGGCGGCTGGGGGAGCTGGTTGGCTGGTGCGCCAGGGGCGTGTGGCGCCGCGAGGTAGCTGGCGGCACGAGGTCGGGCGGCACGAGGTCGGGCGGCACGACGTAGGGCCGGCGCGGCGGAGTAGAGGAAAAGCAGAGAGCCGCCTCGCCTTGCGGCTGGGCGGCTCTCGTAAACGTGCGGAGGCGGAGGGATTTGAACCCTCGAGAGGGGATTACCCTCAACCCGCTTAGCAGGCGGGCGCCATCGACCGGACTAGGCGACGCCTCCTCCGCGCATCCCACTGCGATGCGACGACGGCCAAGACTATCCGGACAACCGCCCCGGCAGCAAAGTGGGGCCGGATGGCCGTCTTGGGGGCGGGTTCCGTTCCCCTGTAACCTGGCGGAATCGACGGGGGTCGTAACGTGACGTCAACCAAGGAGGCCGTGTCGGCGTCTGATGTACAAAGGGACCTACTCTGACGGTCCCGCACGCCGCCACGTCGTCGATCAGGGAACGGAGCCATGACGCGGAGTACTCGCGCAGCTGGACGCAGGTCCGCGCCTCGCGCCAACCGTTCCCGGCAACCTGCCCAGCGGGCCTTCCGCACGCGGACCGTCTCGAAGGCGCTCGGCCTGACGCTGGTCAGTGCCCTGATCCCCGGCCTCGGCTTCGTCCTCGGCGGCCGGAAGAAGCTCGGCGCGTTCGTGATCACCCTGTACGCCGGCCTGCTGCTGATCGCCGCGTACGTCGCCCTCACCCAGCGTGGCGCCATCGTCGACCTGGCCGTGAACCCGAGCCGGCTGCTGCTGGCCACCGGCGGCGTCCTGGTGATGGGCTTCATCTGGATCTGCATCGTCGTCTCGTCGCACAAGCTGCTCCGCCCGATCAGCCTGACCTCGGTCGGCCGGTTCACCGGCTCGGCCTTCGTCGGGTTGCTCTGCTTCGGTATCGCGGTCCCGACCACCTTCGCCGCGCAGACCGTGATGGCCCAGCGCGACCTGGTCGGCAGCGTCTTCAAGTCCGAGAAGGACTCCAAGAGCGCCACCCGGCCGAACGTCGACAAGAAGGACCCGTGGGCCAAGAAGCCCCGGCTCAACATCGTCCTGCTCGGCGCCGACGACGGCGTCGGCCGCGAGGGCACCCGGACCGACACGGTGATCGTCGCGAGTATCGACACCAAGACCGGTGACACCGCGCTGATCTCGCTCAGCCGGAACTGGATGCGGATGCCGTTCCCCGAGGACTCCCCGCTGCACGAGAAGTACCCCGACGGGTACTACGACCCGAGCGGCCCGGCCGAGCAGCCGGAGTACTACCTCGACTCGATGTACGACAACATCCCGAAGAAGTACCCGGGCCTCCTGGGCGCGACCGACAACATGGGCGCGGACGTGCTCAAGCTGTCGGCCGGCGCGGCCCTCGGCCTCGACATCGACTACTACATGCAGGTCAACCTCAAGGGCTTCGAGCAGATCATCGATGCCCTCGGCGGGATCACCGTCAACATCAACTACCGGGTGCCGATCGGTGGCGACTACGGCGCCGGCCCGGGCTCGAACACGGCCCGCAAGCCGTCCGGCTACCTGGAGCCCGGCCCGAACCAGAAGCTCAACGGGCACGACGCCCTCTGGTTCGCCCGCGGCCGGTACGGCCTGAGCGACCCGTCCCGGCAGGAGCGGCAGCGCTGCACGATCCACGCCCTGGTGAACAGCGCGAGCCCGGCCGCCCTGGTGACGAGCTACAACCAGATCGCCGCCGCCGGCAAGCAGCTGCTGCGCACCGACATCCCGGGCGACATCCTGGGCGACTTCATCGAGCTCGGCCTCAAGGTGAAGAACGCGAACGTCACCAACGTCGACCTGGACAAGTCGAAGAACTTCCCGACCGGCCAGAACCCGAACTACGAGGCGATGCGCGAGCTGGTCCAGAAGGCGATCCAGCCGAAGACCAAGCCGGTCGCCTCGACCCCGTCGACCAAGCCGTCGACCTCGACCACGAAGAAGCCGGGCAAGAAGCCCACCACCGTGAAGCCCCCGGCCGGCCAGCCCCAGAACCTGGCCGACGCCTGCGCCTACGACCCGACCCAGACCGGCAACTGACGCACTCGACCGGCCCCGCCTGCTGAGTCAGGCGTGGTGGTTGAGATCCTTGACGGATGCGTACGACGTACCGGATGCGGCCGGGGCGGTTTCTCGGGGTGCCGGCTGCTGGGTTGATCCTGCTGGGTGTGGCGGCGGTGCTCTGGGGTATCGGGGTGCCAGCGGCCGCGGTCGCCGTGTTCGGCGTACTGGGCGGGCTCGTGGTGCTCGCCGGGCTGTGGATCCTCGCCCGGCCGCCGGTGCTGCTCAGGCTCGCCTCCGACGACGTCCAGGTACGTGGGCTGCGGACTGCCTGGAAGGACATCACCGAGGTCGGCCGGACCGGTACTACGCAAGGCCAGGCGATCGTCCTGCGAACCAAGCAGCAGGAGCATTCGGTCCTGATCCCCGTGCACTGGCTCGCGCCGGCGCGGGTGGACCAGCTCGAGACCGAGCTGCGGGAACGGCTCAACACAGCCAACGGCTACAAGATCTGGGACGGTACTGCCGCCGAACCGGCCGAACCCGCAGAATGAGGGTCGATCGTTTGACCTGACAAAGGGAGTCCGGAGACCGTGCTGTCGTTCGAGATGTCGTCCGAGGAACTGCTCGCCTACCAGGGGACGAATCCCCGGCCGGCCGATTTCGACGAGTTCTGGGAGAAGGGCCTGGCCGAGCTGGCCGGTACCGACCCGGAGACCGAGTTCGCCCCGGCGACCGACTTCCCGCTGCCGTTCGCGCAGGCCGAGCACCTGTACTTCACCGGCACCGGCGGCTACCGCGTACACGCCAAGGTGATCCGCCCGGCCAACCCCGAGGGCCCGGCCGTCCTGATGTTCCACGGGTACGGCGGTGAGCAGCCGAACTGGGTCGACCTCCTCCCGTACGCCGCGCGCGGGTTCACCGTCGCCGCTCTGGACGTACGCGAGCAGGTCGGCTACCGCAGCGACACCCAGCAGCCGAACAGCTTCTCGCTCCGCAACCACCTCGTCGAGGGCCTGGACGGCGGCCCCGAGGCGCTGCTGTACCGGCACGTCTTCCTGGACACCCGTCGCCTCGCCGACATCATCGGCGCCCTGCCCGGGGTCGATCCGGCCCGGATCGGCACGACCGGCTGGAGCCAGGGCGGCGGGCTCAGCCTGGTCACCGCGGCCCTGACGCCGACCATCAAGTACACGGCGTGCGTGTTCCCGTTCCTGGCCGACTACCAGCGCGCGTGGGAACTCAACCTCGACAAGGGTCCGTACAACGAGATCACCACCTGGTTCAAGAAGCGCGACCCCAGGCACCTGCGCGAGCAGGAGGTGTTCACGACGCTCGGCTACATCGACCTACAGCATCTGGCAGCCCGGATCCAGGCCGAAGTTACGCTCTACTCCGGCCTGGAGGACCAGACCTGCCCACCGTCGACGCAGTACGCGGTCTACAACAAGCTGAGCGGCCCGAAGCAGCACCGCACCTACCCTGACCTCGGTCACGACGACCTTCCGGGCGCCCACGACGAGATCTTCCAGCTGCTGAGTCAGAAGCTCTGAAGCCCTCGGTAGCCCCGCAGTACCCGCCTCCACCTTTTAGGTGAGTACTGCGCGGCCGCCTTGGCGTCAGTTCGCTTCTTTACCGACCCAGTAGTGCCAGGGTGGAGAAGCCACTGGAGACCGGGTCAGACCGTCCGGCCAGGTCGCCGGCAGATCATGACTCCGAGCTGCGTACAAAATCACCTCCGATGCGGTCCGGTCGCCGCGGACGGCGACTCTCGCGGCTGTCTCGGCACGCATGTCCGCCAGGTAGTGGATGGCGGGCAGGAACTCGGCACTCAGCCGGGGACTCAGCCGGCCGACGGGTTCGTCGTCCAGCCTGATCTCCACCACCAGCTGGTGCCGCTCCTGGAACCCGTCCACCTCCTCGACGGCGATCATCGTCCCGTACGCCCAGCACTCGCCTTCCGGCCGGAAGAACGGCGTGAGGACATCCGGATGGACTTCACTGCCCGGCACCACGATCCCGCTGCCCGGTGGCAGCAGGTGGTAGCTCCCGGGCGGTGGCAGGTTGACCGGGACCAGCATGTGCGGCTGGCCCAGGGCGACGGCGACGCTGGCGTGGAACTCGGTGCCGTTGTCCCCCTTGCCCTCCCAATCGGCGGGCTCCCATTCACTGACCCACAGGTGGCACGGCACCTGCGGTTGCAGGCCCTGCGCCACCAGTTCCGACAACACCGGGTGGTACCGGTGCGCATCGTCCCTCGGCAAGTAGCCGACCACACTTCCCTGCACCCGAACAGCGATCGAGCGAGGGTCGAAGCGGTTCCGCGGTTCTGGGACCAAGTCCGCGGTGGTGTCCAAATCTGCGCCGCGCGCCGGGATCGGATCAGGAAACAGGCGACGGATCGCCTGCTCGTGCGGAGCCTCCCGCACGACTTCCTGCCCACACCACAACGCATCTCCCCACAGACTGAACGGAATCGATTCCATCTCTGCCCTCCAGTCCCCGTTGACCGGTTTACTCGGCTCATCCCGTCCAGACCCCTGGCCGTTACACCGAGTGAGCGTATGAGAACTAGACTGCCCAGGCCAGACCCATTTCACTCCTGAAACAAGGACCTGTTGCGCAACAGTGTCCGACGGTCCGAACTCTGGACCTAGGGTGTCTTGTGGAGCGAGCAAATCGGAGAAGATCGTGCAAATGCACGGGAAGGAACGTCATGCAGGGGAGTCATTCAGTTGCTTCAAGCATGGTCGACGCGGCCCAGATCGAGGCTGCGGCCGAGCGGCTCGACGGGATCGCGGTCCGTACTCCGCTGCAGCGCAACCCGCGACTCTCCGCACGCACCGGCGCTGGCGTCTGGCTGAAGCGCGAGGACCTGCAGATCGGCCGCTCCTACAAGCTGCGCGGGGCATACAACCTGATCGCCCAGCTCGACGAGACCGCGAAGAAGGCCGGAGTCATCTGCGCGAGCGCCGGCAACCACGGCCAGGGCCTGGCGTACTCCTGCCACACCCTTGACGTCCACGGCCGCGTCTACGTTCCCCGTACTACGCCACGCCAGAAGCGGGACAGGATCGCGGCACTCGGCGGCGACCAGGTCGAGGTGATCGTGACAGGCGACACCTATGACGACGCGGCCGCTGCAGCGCTGGCCGAGGCAGAGACCACCGGCGCGACGCTGGTGCCAGCCTTCGACGACCCCAGAACCGTTGCAGGGCAGGGCACGGTCGCCATCGAGATCCTTGAGCAGCTCGGCCAGGCGCCGGACGTATTGGTTGTCCCGGTGGGAGGTGGCGGGCTGATCGCGGGGGTGGCGACCTGGCTCGCGCAGCGGCATCCCGGCGTACGGGTTGTCGGGGTGGAGCCTGGTGGGGCGGCGAGTATGGCTGCGGCGTTGGCTGCTGGCTCGCCTGTGACGCTGCCGCACTTGGACAGCTTCGTGGATGGCGCTGCGGTGCGCCGGGTCGGTGACGTGACGCTCCCGTTGGTTTCGGCCGCTGGGGTGGAGATGGTGTCTGTGCCCGAGGGGTTGGTCTGCTCGGAGATGCTCGAGCTGTACCAGACCGACGGGCTCATCGCTGAGCCCGCCGGCGCCTTGTCTGCGGCCGCTCTGGGCAACGGGGTCGAGGTCAAGCCGGGACAGACTGTCGTGTGCCTGCTGTCCGGCGGGAACAACGATGTCAGCCGATACGGCGAGATCCTCGAGCGATCCCTTGTCCACAAGGGACTCAAGCACTACTTCCTGGTGACCTTTCCCCAGGAGCCGGGCGCTTTGCGGCAGTTCCTGGACGGCGTCCTCGGGCCTGATGACGACATCACTCTGTTCGAGTACGTGAAGCGCAACAACCGGGAGACCGGTGTCGCCCTCGTCGGCATCGAGATCGGCCGCCCCACTGACCTCACCGGTCTGCTCGACCGGATGGAGGCGGCCCCTCTCGACATCGAACGCATCAAGCCCGATTCCGCCGAATTCCGCTATCTCATCTAGGTCGTGGGCAGGGACCAGACATCGGCGATCGACGGGTCATAGCCCGAGGCGGTCGCGTTGTGCTGGATCCGTACCCGGACGGTCGGATTGGTGAGCAGCGTCGGGTCGTCGACCACGAACTGGTAGGTCTGCAGCCCGGCGCCCGGACTGTTGATCACCCGATGCTTGACGACCTTGCCGTTGACCAGCACCTCGTAGTCCTTCGTCTGCGCCTTGTCGTAGGTCTCCACCAGCCGCATCACGAACGGCTGGCCGGTCTTGATGCCGAGGTTGAACTCGAACCAGGCACCCGGCACGAACATCCCCGCGTACCGTCGCGTCCGCCCGGCCTCAACGGTCGTCCCCGACGACGGCGCGGCCGTCAACGAGTGCGCCGACTCCGACGCCATCACGCCGAGATCCACGTAATCGATGGCGTTCGCCGGCTCCAGCGACTCGTTCACCGTGAAGCCGACCGGTGGCGCCACCGCATCGAGGAACTTCACCCCGAATGCCACTGGACCAGCATTCACAGCGACCGGTACTGCGATCCGCGCCGTCACAGTGGTCTGCGTGCCCGGCGCCAAGGTCACGGGCTCCGTCGTCGGCGCCGTCCACCCCTCGGGCACGGTCACCTCGAGCTTGCCGGTGACCGGAGCCGTCGAACGGTTCTTCACGACGGCCGCCAGGGTGGCGGTCGTACCGGGCTCCCCGGCACTCGGCGAACCGGTCACGCTGAGCCGGACCGGCGCCGGCTCGACCACGAACTGATAGGTGCCAGAGGCAACCGTCATCGCGACGGTCGATCCCTCGTCGACCACGTTGCTCACGTGGTCCGCTCCGGCCAGCTGAGTCCCGCTCTCGGTGATCGCTTGGGCGTTCGGCGCGGGGATCCGTACGGTCGCCGTTGTATTGGCCGGCACGGTCACATCCAGCGTCAGACCGTATTCGGCCGTGCCCTTCCAGCGGCTGGCGATCTCGCCGTACGGGGTCTGGTACTTGTAGTCGGACGAGTCGACGCCGTTGCCCGGCGTCGGGGCGATCAGCGCCTTGCGGTATCCCGGCTCGGCGGCCGAGACGCCGGCCAGCGTGCGATACATCCACTCGCCGACGGCGCCGTACGCGTAGTGGTTGAAGGAGTTCATCCCGACGTCGTTGAAGGTGCCGTCCGGGTTGATCGAGTTCCAGCGCTCCCAGACCGTGGTCGCGCCCTTGCCGATCTCATAACCCCAGGACGGGTAGGAGGTGTTCTGCAACAGCTTGTACGCCAGGTCGGAGCGGCCGATCTTGGTGAGCACCGGCAATAGCCCGTCGACACCGAGGAAACCGGTCGACAGGTGGGTGTCGCGGCGGAGGATCGTGGTGGCGAAGTGCTCCCCAGCAGCGGCGATCTTGTCGGTCGAGACCAGGTCGTTGGTGAAGGCGAGGATGTACCCGGTCTGGCTGTCCGTGCCGACCGTGCCGTCAGCCGCGACGAACCTCGACTGGAAGGCGGCCTTGGTGTCTTCGTAGACCTTCTGGTACTTCGCTGCGTCGGCCTGGTTGCCGATCGCGGCCGCCATCTGGCTCAACTGGCGAGACCCCTTGGCGATGAACGACGTACCGATCAGGTCGCCCGGCGTCGGGTCGTCGAGGTTCAGCCAGTCACCGTAGTCACCGCCGCCGCGGATCAGCCCGTTGGAGCTGGCGACGAGGTAGTCGACGTACCGGCGCATCGAGTCGTAGTGCTGGCTGATGACGGAGGTGTCGCCGTACGCCTGCCAGAGAGTCCACGGGACGTTGACGCCCGCGTCGGCCCAGCCGGCATTGCCCAGACCGCCGTCGAAAGAGTTGGGCACGGTCGGCGCGACGCTGGCGTAGGCGCCGTTCGCTGCCTGGCTGTCGCGGAGATCCTGCAGCCACTTGGTGAGGAACGCCTGCGAATCCAGGTTGTAGACGGCGGTACGGGCGAACACGTTGATGTCACCCGTCCACCCCATCCGCTCGTCGCGGGCCGGGGTGTCGGTCGGGATCGAGAGGAAGTTGCCGCGCTGTCCCCAGACGATGTTGCTGTGCAGCTTGTTCACCAGGGCGGAGTTGGTGATGAAGCTGCTCGTCCTGGCTCCATCGGTGCCCATCACGACGCCGGTGATGGCGCTGGCCGGTGGGGCGGTCGGGAGGCCGCTGATCTCGACGTACCGGAAGCCGTGGAAGGTGAAGCGTGGCTGGTAGGTCTCCGGGCCGCTGGTGGCGAACGTGTAGCGGTCGGTGGCCTTCGCGCTGCGCAGGTTGTCGGTGTAGAGGGTGCCGTCGGGGTTGAGCACCTCGCCGTACCGGATCTTGACGGTCTGGCCGGGCGTACCGGTCAGCTTGAAGTTGCCGACGCCGACCATGTTCTGGCCGAGGTCGTAGAGGTACACGCTGGGGGTCGGCGACGCGATCGCCTTTGCTGCGAGCTCTCCCGTGACCCGGACGGGCTGGTCGGTTTGCTGGGCCAGCTTGGACGTTGCGCTCGCCCTGACCTGTACCGGAGTCCAGTCGGTGGGGGTCTTGCGGGCGTCGTAGGTCTCACCGTTGAGCAGATCAGCAGCCTGTACTGCGCCTGGCGCCGTCTCCCAAGTCGGGTCGGTGGCGAAGACGTCGGTCGTGCCGTCGGTGTAGGTCACCCGGAGCTGGGCGGAGAGTGCGGTCTGGCTGCCGTACTTGTTGGAGCCGAACATCGCCACGTTGCCGGCGAACCAGCCGTTGGCCAGCTCGGCACCGATCGTGTTGCTGCCCTTGGTGATCAGCTTGGTGACGTCGTAGCTCTGGGACTGGATCCGGTGCGCGTAGTCGGTCCAGCCGGGGGCGAGGTGCTGGTCGCCGACCTTCTGGCCGTTGAGGCTCAGCTCGTAGATGCCTTGCGCGGCGGCGTACATCCGGGCCTTGGCGATCTTCTTGGGCAGGGTGATGTTCTTGCGGAAGACGGGGACGGCCTTGCCGGGGAGCCAGAGGTCGGTGTTGCCCTTGACCTCGAGGCCGCCGGTGGTGCGCACGGTACCGTCCGGGAAAGTCTGGTCGCCGCTGGGGAATGCCGTGTCGACGAGGGTCTTGCCGGCGGCGTTGGTGACCTTGAGGGTGTGGACGATGCCGGCTTCGACGCCGTTGGTGCGGAAGCCGACGAGGCCGGGTGCGTCGTGGTCGGAGCGGTCACGCTGGTCGACCTGGGTGTTGTTGATCCAGGTGGTGATCGTGTGGCCGGCGACGGTGATCTTGAGGTGGTTGCGCTGCTTGAGGTTGACGCCGTCGAGCGGGATCTCACCGAGCAGGCTGTAGCCGGTGGCGAGCTTCACGTGGGGGCGCAGGAGGGGGCGGGCGTCGTTCTCCTGGTTGAGCTGCCACATGTAGCCGTTGCCACCACGGCCACGGAAGAAGAAGCCGAGCGCGTCCTTGGTGAGGGTGACGTCGGCGTCGATCGTGTAGTCGGTCCACTCCGCGCCCGGCTGGCTGTCCGCGCCGATCCAGTCCCCTTGCCAGTCCGCGGGCTTCAGGTTCGCCGTCTCGAAGGTGGCGACCGAGGACCACGCGGTTGGAGTGCCGGTGTCGTCCCAGACCCGTACCTGCCAGAAGTACTGGGTGTACGGGGTCAGGGCCGGGCCGGCGTACGCGACGTCGACCGAGCGGTCGGAGCTGACGACGCCGCTACTCCAGATGTCCGGATCTGCTGTCTTGGCCGCACTGGAGGCGACGCGGACCTCGTACTTCGTCTGCGCGGCTCCACGGCGGCTGGAGTCGAGCTGCCAGCTCAGCCGAGGTGCACCCGGGGCGATACCGAGTGGGTTGGTGAGGCTGTTGGTCCGCAGACTGCCCACGCTGGTGGGCGCTGCGGCTGCTTGGGCGGCGGTTGGCGGCGGGGCGGCTGTCGCGGGCAGGAGCGGGCTGATCAGGACGGCGGCAGCCACCAGGCTGCCGAGACGTAAACGGAGAGACATCTGGACGGACTCCTCGAGAGATTCGGGCGGGATCTTCAGGACGGAGCACGACCTCGGTAGAGGCGAGGCCGTAACTGGACAGCGAAAACAGACCCGTCGGCTGTGCAGCCGATAGGCGGGAAGCTTCTGAGTTGTGGTCGACCGGCGGAGAGACGGTCGGGGTGGAGTTAGAGGAGGCCGCGGCGGGCGGCCCAGACGATGGCTTCTACGGCGGTACCGAAGCCGAGACGGTCACAGGCGGCGCGGGTGCGCCGGCGTACGGTGCGTTCGGACAGATCTAGGCGGCGGGCGACGGAGTCCATCGGCAGACCGGTCGCAAGTAGTCGGAGCAGTTGCAGGTCGTCGTGGCTGATCTCGCGATGCGCTCCCGTGCCGACCCGGGCGAATGCTTCCCGAGCCCGCACATCCCGTCCAAGCGGCTCGTGCCCCGTCCCGTCCCGGGCCACCAGGTCCCGGGCGAGCGGATCACGCATCCGCGCTTCCCGTGCGTAGGCCTCCCGGGCAAACGCCTCCCGAGTCAGCGTGTCCCGCGGCTCGGGGTCGTGGTGGGGTGGGTCGTGGGTTACAGCTCGGAGGTGGGGTTGGTGGTGGGTTCGGTTCTCTGGGGCCAGGGGGTCGTTCTGGAGGGTGGTCATGGGGGGTCACCTTGTTCCGAACACCCGGGACTCGGCGGCGTCCCAGTCGGCCGGTTTGCCCTGCGGCCGGTAGGGCCGCAGCTTGTGGGTTGCGCGGACCAGCGCGCGCATCGCGGTCAGATCGGGGAGTGGTTCTCCTAGGGCTCGCGCCTGGACCAGTACGTTGCCGACGGCGGATGCCTCGACTGGGCCTGCCAGGACGGGTAGACCGCAGGCATCCGCGGTGAGCTGGCAGAGCAACTCGTTTTGAGAACCGCCACCGATCACGTGGACTACGTCGATCTCCCGCCCGGCGACTTCCTGCGCCAGCCGAAGCGTCCGGCGGTAGGCGAGCGCGAGACTCTCCAACACACACCGCACGACAGCTGCTCGCGACCTAGGCGCTTCCTGCCCCGAGCGTGCGCAGAACTCCTCGATCCTCCCCGGCATGTTGCCGGGGGCAAGGAAACTCGGATCGTCAGGATCTATCAGTACTGCGAACGCCGGCGCCTCGGCGGCCGCGCGCAGCAGTCCCGGCAGATCGTCATCCCCCCACACCCGCAGGCACTCCTGCAGAATCCACAGCCCCATCACGTTCCGCAGGAACCTGATCCGGCCGTCGACACCCCCTTCGTTGGTGAAGTTCGCCGCTTGCGCCTCGGCGGTCAGTACCGGCTCGTCGAGCTCCAGCCCGACCAGCGACCACGTCCCCGACGAGATGTAGGCGAACCGCTCCTCCTCCGCGGCCGGCACCGCAACCACCGACGACGCGGTGTCATGCGACCCCACCGCGATCACCGGAGTAGCCGGATCAAGCCCCGTCTCCTCAGCAACCGCCGGCAGCAACCCCCCGATCACCTGCCCAGCTTCCCGAATCCCCGGCAACAACCCTTCCGGTACTCCGATCCGCCCCGCCAGCTCCGCGCTCCACCCCCGAGCCCGCACGTCGTACAACTGCGTAGTCGAAGCGTTCGTCGCCTCGGCCCCCACCTCGCCGGTCAGCCAATACCCCAGCAGATCCGGAATCATCAGCAACGTCGCAGCCCGCTCAAGCCCCCGCTCAGCCGCCAATTGATAGATCGTGTTGAACGGCAACTGCTGCAACCCGGTCACCGCATACAACTCATCCGCCGAGATGCTCCGCAGAACCCGCTCCATCGCCCCATCGGTCCGCCCATCCCGGTAATGCACAGGATTCCCGAGCAACCTGCCATCAGCATCAAGTAGCCCGTAGTCGACAGCCCAGGAGTCGATACCCACCCCGTCCACCGAGCGCGCCTGCCTCAACCCGACGAGCATCTCGCGGTACAGAGCAAGAACGTCCCAGTGGAGCGTGTCCCCCAGTCGCACCGGGCCGTTCCAGAACCGGTGCACCTCGTCCAGATTCAGTTGACTGGCACCACCGTCGACGTGGGCCAGCATGACTCGGCCACTGGAGGCGCCTAGGTCTACGGCTGCGAGGTTGACGGGCATGGGCGGGCCTCAGACCTTGACGACGCGGAGGTCTAGGTGGAGGAGGTCGGCTACTGCTTTCAGCTCGGCTACGCGGTGGCCGGTGCCCAGGGCCCAGTGGTGGGCTATGCCGGATGCTGACCAGGCGTCGGTCCATTCGCCGGGGTCGCAGCCGAAGTCGACGCGGGAGGTGGTGTTGCCGATCTGGAGGAGAGGACCAGGGACGACCTCGCCCTCGGAGGCGATCAGGCGGAAGGAGCCGTCGCGGAGTTGGCCGAGGCCGAGCGCAGTAACCGGGCCGTGCTTGACGTCGAACTCGACGGAGACGCCCCAACCGCGCTTACCGTGGTAGACGCCAAGCCCACGGAGCAACGGCTTGGCAGCGCTGATCGCCAGGTGGGCTGGACCGTCATGACCCATCTCCACCACGTTGTCGTGGAAGTTCAGCGCCTGTAGCTCGGTGAACGAACCGCCCGCGCCCAGCTTGTCCATCACCAGCATCGCCAGCGACGTCCGCAGCTCGTACTCGCCCGCCGCAGGCACACCCCTTGCCGTGAGCAACGATGCGCCGAGGATCATCCCCGCAGCGACACGTTCGTGCGTCTCGCCGTCGAGCCCCCGGTGGTAGTACGCCAGCGTATCCAGCTGGAAGTCCTCGACCAGCCGATCCAGCGCGACCGACACCGTCGCACCCCACCGGAAGTCGTCCTCGTTGACCGAATCGTCCAGCGTGAAGATCTCCCGGGCGACCTTCATCCGCAGCGCCGTCTCCGCCTCGGTCACCTTCTCGACCCGGACCCGCAGATCGTCGATCTCCAGAATCTCGACATGCCCGCCGAGCTGCGCCGAGACCAGCGTCGGATCGGTGATCACATCCATCATCCCGGGGTAGAGATGCCCCAGCAGGCCATGCCGCCCGTGCCGGAACGCCGCCCGGACCCCAGCCGCCTTCAGCCACCGCTCGATCCGGGCCCACGCACGCTCGTCCTCCACGTACCCCGAGACCGACCGGAAGTCGATCCCGCAGCGCTCGAAGGCGTTCGCCATCTCGGGCAACGGACAAGCACCGCAGTACGCGAGCCAGGCACCGGTATCGAACGAAGCGTGATCCATCGACTCCGTCGGCTGCAGGTTGAGCAGCAGCACCGGCGCCCCACTGCGCTGCGCGATCGGCACCAGCATCGACGCGGTCATGTAAGTCGTGAGAAACCCGACGATCAGATCGCAATCCGCGAGCCTCAGCTTCTCGGCCGCCGCCGCGCCTTCCGTGGCATCGGAGATGAAGCCGACATCGATCACCTCGCAGTCAAGCGCGGAGAACCTCTCCGACACGCGTCGCGCCGACACCTGCAGTTGCGGCAGCAACTCGGGGAACTGCGGCCAGTACGCGCCCAGCCCACCCGCCACCAGCCCGATCCGCGTCTTCCGCGGTTCGACCCATGGCAGCACGCCATGCCCGTCCACCGAGCGGCTCGGATCACTGCTCCACATGGCGAAACTCCTCAGCGTAGGAAGGCGGCAGCAACGCCGGCGTCGACGGGTACATGCAGGCCAGTCGTCTGGGACAGATCCCCAGCGGCGAGAGCGAAGACGGCTGCGGCCACGTGCTCCGGCAGCACCTCGCGCTTGAGCAGCGTGCGCTGCGCGTAGAACGCCCCCAACTCAGATTCCGGTACGCCGTAGACCGCGGCGCGTTGCGCACCCCACCCCTTGGCAAAGATCCCGGAGCCACGAACGACCCCATCAGGGTTCACGCCGTTGACGCGGATGCCGTACTCACCCAGCTCGGCCGCCAGCAGCCGGACCTGGTGTGCTTGGTCGGCCTTGGCTGCGCCATACGCGACGTTGTTGGGGCCTGCGAAGACAGCGTTCTTGCTGGAGATGTAGACGATGTCGCCGCCGATGCCTTGGTCGATCAGCACCTTCGCAGCGGCGCGAGAGACCAGGAAGGATCCCTTGGCCATTACGTCGTGCTGCAGATCCCAGTCCTTCTCGGTGGTCTCCAGCAGCGGCTTCGAGATCGAGAGACCGGCATTGTTGACGACCAGGTCGACGCCACCAAAAGCGAGCACGGCGTCTTGCATCGCCCGCTCGACGGCCGCGCCATCCGACACATCCGCACCGACGGCGACCGCGCGGTCGGTAGTACCGATCTCCTTCGCGACTGCCTCGGCAGCGGCCAGGTCGAGATCCGCGACGACGACGCAGGCACCCTCGTCGGCCAGTCGCTGGGCGATCGCCTTGCCGATGCCGGAACCGCCACCGGTCACGAAGGCGACCCGGGTGGCGAGCGGCTTCGGCTTGGGCATCCGCTGCAGCTTCGCCTCCTCGAGCGCCCAGTACTCGATCCGGAACTTCTCGCTCTCGTCGATCGGCGAGTAGGTCGAGACTGCCTCCGCGCCACGCATCACGTTGATCGCGTTCAGGTAGAACTCGCCGGCCACCCGAGCGGTCTGCTTGTCCTTGCCGAAGCTGAACATCCCGACACCGGGCACCAACACGATCGCCGGGTCGGCACCGCGCATCGGCGGGCTGTCCGGCGTCGCATGGCGGTCGTAGTACGCCGCGTAGTCCTCGCGATACCGCAGATGCAGCTCCCTGAGCCGGAGCGTCGCCTCCTCGACCGAAGCTGTCGGAGGTAGATCGAGAACGAGCGGCCGGACCTTCGTACGCAGGAAGTGGTCAGGGCACGACGTCCCCAGCGCGGCCAGCTCGCCCAACCGTTCCCGAGCAGTGAACTCCAGCACGCCCTCGGAGTCGTTGTAGTGCCCCACCTGCGGATTGTCGGTCGAAGCCAGCCCACGGATCACCGGCGCCAACGCCGCCGCCCGCTGCCGCCGCTCGGCCTCAGGCAGAGCCTCATACCCCGGTACGACGCTCCCGAACGGCTCAGCCTTGCCCCGCTCCGTGAGGAAGCGCTCCGCCGTCCGGATGATGTCGAGTGAGTTTGCCTCGCACTCGGCAGAGGTATTGCCCCAGGCGGTGATGCCGTGGCCGCCCAGAATCACTCCGATCGCCTGCGGGTTGTCCTTCTTGACCTGCGCGATGTCGAGTCCGAGCTGGAACCCGGGTCGCCGCCACGGCACCCACACGACGCGGTCGCCGAAGCACTCCGCGGTCAGCTTCTCGCCGTCGGCCGCTGTCGCCAACGCGATCCCCGAGTCAGGGTGCAGGTGGTCGACGTGCGGCGCGTCCACGAGCCCGTGCATGGCGGTGTCGATCGACGGTGCGGCTCCACCCTTGCCGTGGAGGCAGTAGTCGAAGGCAGCGACCATCTCGTCTTCGCGGTCCACGCCGGGGTAGACCTCGACGAGGGCGTTCAGCCGGTCTTGCCGCAGTACCGCAAGTCCGGCGGCGGTCAGCGTGCCGAGATCGCCGCCGGAACCCTTCACCCAGACGAGGTCGACAGGTTGCTGTGTCACGGGGTCCGTCGCAGTGCCCTTCGCAGACGTGTTGCCGCCCGCGTAGTTCGTGTTGCGCGGGTCGGCGCCCAATCTGTTGCTTCGCGCAACAAGTTCGGCGGCGGCTGGTTCAGACACGTTCATGCTCCCCATCCGGCCTGCTGGCCGTCGGCTCGGTCTTTGGTGATCTGTTCGAAGTAGCCGCTGCGGTGATAGGCAGCGACCGGGTCCGGGTCGAGGCCCTGGGCGATCCGTAGGTCGGCGAGCAGCGGACGGACGTCGGTGTTGAAGGCGTCCATGATCGCGGCGTTCGCAGCCAGTACGTCACCGTCCTGTTGGGCCTTGCGCAACGCGTCGCGGTCGACCAGCAGCGCCTTGGCGGTCGCCTCCTGGACGTTCATCACCGAGCGGATGATGGCCGGGATCTTGGCCTCGATGTTGTGGCACTGGTCGAGCATGAAGGCGATCCCGCGATCCGGGTCGAGGGCGTCGCCGCGGACGATCTCGTTCATGATCCGGAACAACTGGAACGGGTCGGCCGCACCGACCATCAGGTCGTCGTCGGCGTAGAACCGGCTGTTGAAGTCGAACGCGCCGAGCTTCTTCGCCCGCAGCAGGAACGCCACGATGAACTCGATGTTCGTCCCCGGCGCGTGGTGCCCGGTGTCGATGCACACCACGGCCTTCGGTCCGAGCTCGAGACAGTGCGCATACGACGTACCCCAGTCGGGCACGTCGGTCGCATAGAAGGCCGGCTCGAACAGCTTGTACTCCAGGAGCATCCGCTGGTCGTCGCCGAGCCGGTCGTAGACCTCCTTGAGCGCCTTGGCCAGCCGGTCCTGCCGATCCCAGAGGTCGTCCTGGCCCGGGTAGTTCGTGCCGTCGGAGAACCACAGCTTCAGGTCCCGCGAACCGGTGGCGTCCATGATGTCGATGCACTCGAGCAGGTGGTCGGTCGCCTTGCGCCGGATCCGTGGATCCGGGTTGGTGACACTGCCCAGCTTGTAGTCGTCGTCCTGGAAGACATTGCTGTTGATGGCGCCGAGCCGGACGCCCTGCTCCTTGGCGTATGCCCCGAGCGCCGCGTAGTCGTCGACCTTGTCCCACGGGATGTGCAGCGCGACACTCGGCGCCACCCCGGTGTACTTGTGGACGACGGCCGCGTCCGCGATCTTCTCCTCCGGCGACCTCGGCACCCCGGGCTGGCTGAACACCTTGAACCTGGTCCCCGAGTTGCCGAACGCCCACGAGGGCAGCTCGATCTCCTGACGGCTCAGTGCATCGCTCACGGTGGTCATATCAGTCCTCGGTACTCGGAGTCAGATGGAAGATCTCGGGCAGCAACACGAACGACTCGTCCGGCGGCCGCCCGTCGATGCCTGTGAAGAACGCGCTCATCTCCGCTTGCCAGCGGGTGTTCACCTCGGTCGCGGCCATCGCCTTCTGCGCCGCCTCCAGGTCCTCGGCCTCGACGTACCCGACCAGCAGGCCGTCGTCGCGGAGGAAGAGCGAGTAGTTGTGCCAGCCGGAGTCGCACAGCGCGGCTTGCATGTCGGGCCACACGTGCCGGTGGCGCTCGACGTACTCGTCCAGCCGGTCCGGCCGGACCTGGAGGCAGAAGCAGTAGCGGTTCATGACGACAACGTGCTCAGAAGTCGAACTTGTCGATGTTGGCGGCGGTGAACTCGGTCGGGGGGCCGAGCACGATCTCACCGTCCGCGCCGACGGTGTAGTCGCCGAGCTTGCCCGCCTTGAACTTCTCGCCCTCGGCGCCGGTGATCTGGCCGGACTTGAGCGCGGCGCCGGCGTACGCGGCGAGGTAGCCGATGTCGGCCGGGTTCCAGAGCGCGAACTTCTTGACCGTGCCGTCCTTGACGAACTTGCGCATCTGGTTCGGCAGGCCGAGGCCGGTGATCGCGACCTTGCCCTTGTAGTTGGAGGCGCTGACGTAGCGCGAGGCGGCGGCGATGCCGACCGTGGTCGGCGACACGATCACCTTGAGGTTCGGGAACGACTGCAGCAGACCCTGCGCCTCGGTGAACGACTTCTGGTCGTCATCGTTGCCGTAGGCAACCTTGACCAGCTTGAGCTTGGCGTTCTCCGGCTTGGCCAGCTCGGTCTTCATCACCTCGATCCAGGAGTTCTGGTTGGTCGCGTTCGGGGTGGCGGACAGGACGGCGATCTCACCAGAGCCGCCGGCCAGCTCACTGGCCATCTTCACCAGGCTCTCGCCGATGCCCTGGGTGGTGGCCTGGTTGATGAACGCGTCCCGGCAGTTCTTCGAGGCGTCGGAGTCGAACGAGACGACCTTGATGCCGGCCTTGCGGGCCTGGTTCAGCGACGGGCAGACCGCGTTCGGGTCGTTGGCCGCGACCACGATCACGTCCTGGGTCTGCTGGATCAGCGTGTTGATGTAGCTGACCTGCGAGGACGCGCTGGCGTCGTTCGGACCGACCAGCTTGTACTCACCCTTGAGCTCACCGACCGCGACCTTGCCGCCGCCCACCTCGACGTCGGTGTACGGGTTGTTGAGCTGTTTGGGCAGGTAGGCGATCTTGAGGCCTTCCTTCAGCGGCGCGTTCGGGTCGGCCGCTGCCGAGGTGGTGCTGCTGGGGGCGCTGCCGGCGTCGTTCGCGGTGTTCGACTTGGTGGTGCCGCCGCCGCACGCGGTGAGCGCGAGGGAGGCGACGGCCACCGTCGACAGCGGCACCGCGAGGCGGCGAGAGATGCGGAAAGACATGAGCTGTCCTTTCTGGACAAGTGGCCTTACAGGGGATTGGTGGTCCGGTGCCGGCGGCGCTGGACAGAACTGCGGACGGCGTTGGCAAGATTCGGGGCGAGCACGGAGACGATCAGCAGGACACCAGTGACGACGTTGAGCGCTTCGTTCGAGACGTCGGACAGTCGCAAGGCGTTCTGCAGTGAGGCGAGGAGGACGACACCGGCGATCACGCCGGGCAGTGCGCCCTTGCCGCCGAAGATGGAGACACCGCCGAGCAGGACGGCCGCGACGACCGCCAGCTCGAGTCCGGCGCCGTTGTCCGCCCGCGCGCTGGAGTACCGCAGGGTCCAGAGCACTCCGGCGAGACCGGACACCAGGCCGCTGACGACATACAGCCAGAACTTGAGGCGGCCGGGGCGGACGCCGGCGAAGCGGGCAGCCTGCTCACTCGCGCCGACCGCGAAGACAGCCCGGCCGATCGGCGTCGCGTGGAGCAAGATGCCGAACACGACGGCCAAGACGACGATGATGAGCAGCACGTTCGGGATCGACGTACCGCCGATGTTGCCGGTCACCCAGTCGGTGTATTGAACCGGGAAGTCGGCCACGGCGCTGTCGCCCAGTACTACGAATGCCAGGCCGCGGTACAGGGCGAGGGTGCCGATGGTGACGGCCAGGGACGGCAGACCGAGCACGGTGACGAAGAAGCCGTTCACCGCTCCCAGGACCGCGCCGAGGAGGAGGCAGAGCGGGATGATCGTCTCGATCGGCTGGTTCGAGTTCCACAGGGAGCCCATCACCGCGCTGCAGAGACCGAGCGTGCTCGCCACCGACAGATCGATCTCGCCGGTCACGATCACCAGCGTCATCGGCAAAGCGACGAGTGCGATCGGCAGCAGATCGAGGACGAGGAAGCCGAAGTTCTGCGAGGTGCCGAAGTTTTCCACGGTCGCCGAGGCGACGATCAGCACGACGATGGTGACTGCGATGATCGCCACGTTCCAGTTCGCGAGCCGCCCGGCCAGGCCGGCCGTGGCAGCGCGGCCGCCACCGCCGCCGGAGGCCGGCGTGCGGTCGGGAGCGATGCTGGTGTCAGCTGACATGGGAGCCTCGCTTCTTCAGAGACGCGGCCATTCGGGCGGCGACCAGGCGGTCGGCGCCGATAGCTAGCAGGATCAGGCCGCCCACGATCGCCTGCTGCCAGAACTGGTTGATCTCCAGCACCGCGAGCGAGCTGCCGATCGTGGTCAGCAGCAGAGCGCCGAGCGCTGCGCCCCACACCGAACCGCTGCCGCCGAAGACGGCGACCCCGCCGACCACGACCGCGGCGACGACATTCAGCTCATATCCGGTGCCGGCTGCGGCGTCGATGGTTCCGAACCGGGCCGCAAAGAGAACCCCGGCCAGGCCGGCCAGTGCCCCACTGACTCCGAAGGCGCCGATCGTGCGTCGCCCGACCGAGATGCCGGCCAGTCTCGCGGCCTGCGGGCTCGAGCCCATCGCGTACAGCTCGCGACCGACGCGGTAGTTCCGCAGGACGACGCCGGTGACGACGAGGACCAGCAGCGCGATCAGAACGAGGTAGGGAACGCCCAGCAAGGTCGCGTTGCCGAAGTCGAGGAAGCCCGACGGCAGCTCGTCCGCGTTGATCTGCTGGCCGCCGGCCCAGAAGTAGGTGATGCCGCGGACGACATACAAGGTGCCGAGCGTGACGACCAGAGCGGGGACGTTGCCGTAGCGGACGAGTACGCCGTTGACCGCGCCGCAGACACCGCCGACCGCGGCGCCGATCAGCAGAGCCAGCACGACAGGTAGTCCTGGGTGATCCCGCAGCAGCGTGCCGACGGTGAACGCGCTCAGGCCGAGCACGGATCCCACCGAGAGGTCGATGTTGCGGGTGATCACCACCACGGCCTGGCCGACCGCCAGAACGGCCAGGATCGCGGTGCCGAGCAGGATGTCGCGGATGCTCTGGCCGGACAGGAACCGCGGGTTGGAGATCGTGGTCACCGCGACCAGCACGGCGAGCGCCAGCACGATGCCCAGCTCGCGAGCCCGCAACACCAGATCGAGCGAGAACCGCGGAGCGGTGGCTGCCGGACCGTCAGCGGCACCCGCTCGGCTCGACGCCGCGCTGGACCTGGGGTCCGGACCGGCGCCGGCGGCGGTGCTCTCGGCCCCCGGCGCTGGGCTCGAACCGGAATTGGCTCGGGTCGGTGCGGGGGTCATACCGAGGCCTCCTGTCCCATTGCGGCGAACATGACCGACTCCTCGGTGGCCCGCTCGCGGTCGAGCTCGGCGACCAACCGGCCCTCGCGCATCACGAGCACCCGATCGGCCATCCCGAGCACCTCGGGCAGCTCCGACGACACCATCAGGACGGCGACTCCTTCCGCGGCGAGGCTGGACATCAACCGGTGCACCTCCGCCTTCGTACCGACGTCGATGCCGCGGGTCGGCTCGTCGACGATCAGCAGCTTCGGCGCCGTCGCCAGCCACTTGGCCAGCACGACCTTCTGCTGGTTGCCACCCGACAAGGTGCCGACCTCGTCCGACAGCCGGCCGTACTTCGTCTTCAGCCGCTGGGTCCACTCCTTGGCCGAGCGACGCTCACTGCTGCCGGTGAGAAAACCCAGCTGGGAGAGCGCCCGCGACCTGGGCAGCGTCACGTTGCGCTCGATCGACAGCTCCATCACCAGGCCTTGCTGGCGACGGTCCTCCGGCACCAGCGCGACCCCGGCAGCCATCGCGGCGCGGGGCGACGCCGCCTTCAAAGTCTTGCCGCCGACCTTGACCGTGCCGGCGTCGCGCGGGTCGACGCCGAAGATCGACTGGACCACCTCGGACCGGCCCGAACCGACCAGCCCGGCCAGCGCGACGATCTCGCCGGCCCGGACCTCGAAGGAGACGTCGGCGAAGACGGGATCGCGGGTCAATCCGGCCACGCTCAGCACCACCGCGCCCGGCGTCACGTCCTGCTTGGGGAACAGCGCGCCCAGCTCGCGGCCGACCATCCGGCGGACCATCTCGTCGACGCTGACCTCGCTGACCAGGTCGGTCGAGACGTGCTTGCCGTCGCGCATGATCGTCACCCGCTCGCACAGGGCGGTGATCTCCTCGAACCGGTGCGAGATGAAGACCAGCGCGGCGCCGTCGTCGCGCAGCGATCGCGCCACCGCGAACAACCGCTCGACCTCGACACCGGTCAGCGCCGCGGTCGGCTCGTCCATCACCACGACCCGGGCGTCGGCGGACAAGGCCTTCGCGATCTCGACCAGTTGCTGGTCGGCGATCGACAGACCGCGCGCCGGACGGCTCGGCTCGATCGCCACACCGAGCCTGCTGAAGAGCTGCTCGGCCTGCTTGATCATCGCCGCGCGGTCGATGGTTTTGAAACGACCCAGTGGCTGCCGGCCCATCGCGATGTTCTCCGCGACGGACAGATCGGGGAACAGCGTCGGCTCCTGGTAGATCACCGCGATCCCGGCTGCTTTGGCGTCGGCCGGGCTGGTCAGCTCGATCGGCGCGCCGTCCAGCTCGAGGGTGCCGGCGTCCGGGCGATGCACGCCCGCCAGCATTTTCACGATGGTGGACTTGCCCGCACCGTTCTCACCGACCAACGCGTGCGCCTCTCCTCCGTACAGGTCGAAGGAGACGCCCTGGACGGCGGCGACGGCGCCGAACGACTTCGACACCTCACGCACCCGCAGTACTGGGGCTTCGGTCGGCATGCTCACCTCCGGCGGGTTCTGGTGGTCGTTGAAAGGTCGTTGCTGAAAGGTTTCAAGAAGATTGCACGAAGGTAATGGCGGGTCGCTCGGGCCGTCAAGGGGCTGGGCGGAGTCTGTGGACAACCGCTGGGAAACACTGAGGTTTTCCACCGGAAAACAGGTACGCTTCGTCCGCTATCACGTTTCAACCCCGGGGAGGCCGCGTGGCACCGAGTGGCGCTGCGGACCGCGCACGCCGTACGCCGGACCCGGCCGCCACGCCGAATCCACCCCGTACGCCGAGCCCGCCCCGCACCCCGAACGCAGCCCGGGATCAGGCGCGGCTGGCGAAGGCCGGCGCTCGACGGCAGGCCCGTCGCTTGCGGCCTGGTGGCGCGACCCGATCCGCGGCCGGCGTGAAGGACGTCGCGGCCGCGGCCGGCGTCTCACTCGGTACCGTCTCGAACGTCCTGAACCGGCCGGAAATGGTCAGCCCGACGACCCGCGCCAAGGTCGAATCCGCGATGGAGTCGCTCGGCTTCGTCCGCAACGAATCGGCACGACAACTGCGGGCCGGCTCGAGCCGGATCATCGCCTACCTGATGCTCGACGCGGGCAACCCGTTCTTCACCGACGTCGCGCGCGGCGTCGAGGAGGCGGCGGAGAAGGCCGGCCTGTCGGTCTTTCTCTGCAACAGCAACGAGGACGCGGGGCGCGAGGCGGACTACCTCGACCTGCTCGAGCAGCAACGCGTTCAAGGCGTGCTGATCACGCCGCTCGACCCCGACTCGTCCCGCCTCAGCACACTGCCCAACCGCGGTACGCCGGTCGTCGTGGTCGACCGCGCGATCGACGACGGCGAACACTGCTCGGTGGCGGTCGACGACGTGCTGGGCGGCGAGGTCGCGCTGACGCACCTGATCGAGCTCGGGCATCGGCGGGTCGCCTTCGTCGGCGGGCCGAACACGATCGGCCAGGTCCGTGATCGGCGCGAGGGCGCGCACGAGGCGTTGCGGAAGGCGGGCCTGCCGCCGGAGAGCCTGGTCGACGTGCTGACCGGTGCGCTGACGGTCGCCGAAGGTAGGGGCGCTGGGCAACGACTTGCCGGGCTGCCCGCGGATCGGCGACCGACGGCGGCGTTCTGCGCAAACGACCTGCTGGCGTTGGGGTTGCTGCAGCAATGCGTGAGCCTCGGGCTTCGAGTACCGGAGGATCTCGCCATCGTGGGGTATGACGACATCGAGTTCGCGGCGGCTGCCGCAGTACCGCTGACCTCGGTGCGACAACCGCGTCAGCTGCTCGGTCGGACGGCGGCGGAGTTGCTGCTGGACGAGTCTTCGAACCCGGATCACGAGCATCAACGGGTGACCTTCACGCCGGAGCTCGTGGTCAGGACGTCGACGCGGGGCAATGCGTAGTACGGCTGCGCTCGTACTGTCCGGGGCGCCGGGCGTCGGGAAGACGACCGTGGGGTGGCGGGTCTGGGATCGGTGCATCGATCTGGGGCAGGCTCCTGCCTTCGCCGACCTCGATTTGCTGGGGGCGGTTTGGCCGGCTCCGGCCGACGATCCGTACAACGCGCGGTTGAAGGCGACCAATCTGTCTGCCGTGTGGGCGAACTACCAGAAGGCCGGGAGTCAGCGGCTCATCGTGGCGGGGGTCGTCGAGAGCGTGGAAGAACGGCGGCTGCTGGAGGAGGCGACGGGCGGGCCGGTGCTGATCTGCCGGCTGGACGCGTCCGACGGCGAGTTGGCTCTCCGGATCGAGCGGCGCGGGCGCGAGGAGGGTGACGACCTTGCCAGGCTGGCGGCGCGTGCCGCCGAGTTGTCGGCGCAATTGACCGCTGACGACCCCAGTGATTTCTCGGTGGCGACGGGCGGCCGGAGTACGGACGAGGTCGCAGCTGAGGTGTTCGCGCGCTGGTCTTGACGGTTGTTTGCCTCGGTCCCGGGCCGGTTGTCTGACCGCCGTACCCCTGCGGACGCCGGTAAGTTCAGCCGGCCCGGGGCCGAAGAAAACAAACCCTACCCGGGTGGTGCAGTACGCGGGAGGTCGTCGCGGGTTGCGAGATCGGCGGGAAGGCCGTCCTGCAGGACCAGCTCGATGGTGTTGTCGGCGTTCCGAAGCGCTGCGACCAGGCCTGGATCAGGGCTGGCCAGGATGGGCTCGAGGTCGGCTTCGCCCAGCTCGTCGCGCGGGTGATAGGCGAGGCGCTCGTCGGTCAGGGAGAACTCGGTGGTCACGCCCGGCTTGTCGCCGCGCGGGTCCTGGCGGTGCCACTCACCGTCGAGGTAGACCGCGACCATGCCGTGCAGGAAGTGGCCGCCACGGCCGTTGGAGAGCTTCTGGTAGCAGAGTCCGGCCGGCACGCCCTCGGCCCGGAGCAGCGCGGTGAGCAGGTGCGACTTGGCGAAGCAGAGGCCGGTGCCTTGCTCGAGTACCTCGGACGCCGTCACCGTGACCACCGGATCGGCGACGTCCATCGAGTGCTTCACCTCGTCGCGGGTGATGTCGAAGGCGGCGCGGGCGAAGTCCGTAGTACCGGGGTTTTCGGCGCGGAGCCGGGCGGCCAGAGAGGTGATCGCGGGATGCGAATGATCGATCACATCGTCCTCGGCCAGGTACTCGCTCATGGCTGTAGTTTTGCATGAATGTCCGACATTCGACATCAATCGTCTCATCTACTGGTCGATACTGTTGACCTAGAGAGAACTCCAGCATCGAGGGTTCTGGGTATGACTGAGCTGAACATCGCCCTCGGGGCCATGGAGTACGGCACCCGGATCGACGAGAAGACCTCCTTCGCTCTGCTGGACGCGTACGTCGATGCCGGTGGCGTCTGGATCGACACGGCCAACTGCTACGCCTTCTGGCAGCACGAGAGCGGCCATGGCGGACAGAGCGAGGAGCTGCTCGGCCGCTGGTTCGCCAGTCGGCCAGGGGTCCGCGACCGGGTCAAGCTCGCCACCAAGGTCGGCTGCGAGCCGCTGTGGCCGGGGAGCTATCCGGAGAAGTCCGAGGGACTGAGCACCAAGGCGATCGACGCGGCCCTGGAGACATCACTGCGCCGCCTCGGCATCGACCACATCGACCTGTACTTCGCGCATCGCGACGACCGCGAGACGCCCTTGGAGGAGACCGTCGGCGCGTTCGGCAAGCACGTCGCCGCCGGCAAGGTCGGCCGGATCGGACTCTCGAACTACGCACTCTGGCGCGTGGAGCGGATGCGCGGGCTGGCCGAGCAGCAGGGCGTGGAGGCACCGACTGCGCTGCAACTGCGCTACTCGTATGTACAGCCGAGGCCGTTCGTCCGCGACCACGCCCACGACCACCGCTTCGGCTGGATCACCGACGAGGTCCTCGACTACGCCGAGCTCAACCCGGACCAGCAACTCTTCGCCTACAGCCCCCTGATGTCCGGCGGCTACGAGCGCGACGACCGTCCCTTCCACGAGGCCTTCGACCACCCCGGCACCACCCGCCGCCTGGAGGCCCTCACCAAGGTCGCCACCGAACTGGGCGTCACCCTCAGCGAAGCAGTCATCGCCTGGCTCACCGGCGGCACCCCCGCCATCACCCCCATCATCGGCATCTCCACCCCCACCTACCTCACCACCGCCCTCGCCGGCGCCCACCTAACCCTCCCCACCGACCTCCGATCCCTCCTCGATCAGCCCTGGTAACCACCCGTCCGAATCAAAACTTCAGCTGACCGCGTGCTTGTGGACCGGGTTTCGTGACACGATTTCGGGGTGGACAGGGATGGGTTCTGGGAGCTTGTCGAGGCGGCTCGGGTTGAGGTGGATGACACCGTCGCGGATCCGGATGGAGTCGCTGACGCGTTGACCAAGGCGCTGGGTGAGTTGGCGCTGGAGGAGATCGCCGGGTTCGGCGTCGAGTGGGAGCGGTTGCAGGCGGAGTCGTACCGGCAGGATCTGTGGGGTGCGGCGTACCTGATCAACGGCGGTGCCTCCGACGACGGGTTCGACTACTTCCGCGGCTGGCTGGTCGCGCAGGGCCGGGAGACCTGGGAGGCCGCGCTGGCCGATCCGGACTCGCTGGCCGATGTGGTCGACGAGGATCTCGGCGAGGGGTTCGAGGGGTTCAACGGCGAAGGCATGCTGAGCGTGGCTCAGCATGCCTACGAGGCGGCGGGCGGCTCCAGCGCGGAGTACTGGGAGGTCGTCGAGGCGGCCGGTATCGACAGTCCGGACATCCCGGCGGGCGAGAACTTCGACTTCGACGACGACTCCGAGATGGAATCGCGCTACCCCCTGCTCGCTGGTCTCCAGGACAGCTGACTTCGGTTTCGGTACCGAATAACAGGCAGTAGTCCCGTCCGCGCCGGCCACCCACGCTCACGAGCGGCCGGCTCCGTCGGTATTCCCGCAGGACGTCCTGTTCGTCGGTACATGGGCGCCGCCGGTGGGGTGTTAGGCGGGTTCGCCGCTGAGGCGTTCTATGAAGGTGCGGAGGGAGCGGCGCCAGCCGGCGGGTTGGCTGGTGTCTTCGTCGGCTACCGCGAGGCTGACCAGGTGCTGGGTCATTTCGAAGCCGGCCACTGCCTCGCGGAGGGCGGTCAGGGTTTCGTCGGGGATCGCGTGGCGGCCGTGGTCGGGCTCGTCGTGGTCCTGGCCTACCGGGTGGCTGATCCAGCCTGCGCCGAAGCTGCTCGGGACCAGGAGTTCGGGGACGAGTGACTCGTGCGAGAGGGACGCCAGATCCTTGTTGCCGTTGTCGATACTGAAGATCGTCGTACCGCGCCGGCGTACGTCGTCGATGCGCTCCAGCAGTGTGTCGGCCGGAGTCTGCTCGGTGACGACGAGGAGCGACTCGCCACGGCCCGATTCGCGGAGACGGTCGAGGCCGATCGACAGGTGCGGGGGCGCGTCCGGCGGTGGGGCCCAGCGGACCAGCGACGGGCGGATGTCCTCGATGCCGGCGCGGTGCAGCTCGTCGTCCAGGTGGGCGGTGAGGTGCCAGGGCTCGTCCTCGGCCGGGCCGAACAGCATCAGGCCGCCCGTCCGGGTGGTGAACCTGCGCAGCGAGTGGGCGAACTCGGTCGTACGGCTGCCGAGCTCCGTCCCGGTCAGCATCTCGCGCAGGAGCGATGCCTTGGTGAGATCCACCCTCCCAAACTGACACACCACCGGCGGCGGCGCGACTCGGCCTCCGGTGTTGCGGCTTCACGGTCGGGGGTGACTTGGGTCACGAGGGCGTGACGAAGTACCGGCTGGGTCCGACTCACCCACTGTCGGCGCTTCGGACGGGGGGCGCCGCGGCCGGGCCACCGGTTGCTGCAGGGGGCAGTCGGTGGGCCGGTTCACCCACTAGGGAAGGAAAATCAGATGAGCTTCGCAGACAAGGCCAAGAACGCGGCAGAGGACCTGGCGGGCAAGGCCAAGGAGGTCGTCGGCAAGGTCACGGGTGACGACAGCCTGGAGACCGAAGGCAAGACGGACCAGGGCGTCAGCGACCTCAAGCAGGCCGGCGAGAAGGCCAAGGACGCCTTCAAGCACTGACGGCCGTGGCTGAGCTGGCCGTTCTCGAGCGGCTAGCTCAGCCGGTCTGCCTTGGATTGCAGGTAGTTGCGTTCGGGGATCGACGTCGTACGCCGGGCCGCCTGCAGGTAGCTGGCACGAGCTCCGTCGAGATCACCCGACATCTCCAGCAGATGCGCGCGAACAGCCTCCAGCCGATGGTGCTCGGTGATCCGGTTGTCGGAATCGAGCGGTTCCAAAACAGCCAGCCCTTCCTTAGGTCCAGTCGCCATCGCCACCGCCACCGCATGGTTCAGCGTCACCATCGGATTGTCCGAGATCTGCTCCAGTACCTGATAAAGCGCGACGATCTGCGGCCAGTCAGTGTCCTCCGACCGCTCCGCAGTCCCATGCACGGCAGCAATCGCAGCCTGCACCTGGTACGGACCGAGCTGGGTCCGCGACAACGCGTCGGTGACGAGCGCCTCGCCCTCGACGATCGCCGCCTTGTTCCACTTCGACCGATCCTGATCGGCCAGCGGAACCAGCCCGCCGTCGGCATCGGTCCGGGCCGGCCGCCGCGCATCGGTGAGCAACATCAACGCCAGCAGCCCTTGCACTTCACCGTCATCCGGCAGCAACCGGCGCACCCCGCGTACCAACCGGATCGCCTCCGTCGTCAGCTCCGCGCTGTGCAACGACGTCCCCGACGACGCGGTGTAACCCTCGTTGAAGATCAAGTACAGAACATGCAGCACAGCACCCATCCGGGCATCCCGCTCAGCCTCGGGCGGCATCTCGAAAGTACTGCCCGCCTGCTTGATACTGCGCTTGGCCCTGCTGATGCGCTGCGCCATAGTTGCCTCAGGCACCAAAAACGCGGCGGCGATCTGCGCGGTGGTCAAACCGCCGACAGCCCTTAGGGTCAAGGCGATCTGCGACGCAGCCGATACCGCCGGATGGCAACACAGGAACAGCAAGGTCAACGTGTCGTCCCGCCCGGCCATGTCGTCGACATCCGGAGCCGAGGCAACGAACTCCTCGGGAGCGGCGAGGTTGGCCGCGTTCTCCTCCCGCCGGCGCCGGGCCGACTCGCTCCGGAGCAGGTCGGTCAACCGCCGCGAGCCGACCCTGATCAGCCAGCCGCGCGGATTGTCCGGCACGCCCTCCTCCGGCCACTGCTGGGCAGCAGCGAGCAGGGCCTCCTGCACAGCCTCCTCGGCCAGGTCGAAGTGCCCGTAGTGCCGGACGAGCGCACTGAGTACCTGCGGCGTCTCCTCCCGTAGCAGGAGCTCGAAGTCGCTCACATCTCCAGCCCGGAGCTGTCCATCACAGGTCGCACCTCCACGGCGAGGTACTTCGCGTCCGGCATCCGGGCGGCGTAGTCGATCGCCTGGTCGATGTCGTCGCACTCCACCAGGTAGAAGCCCGCCAGGTGCTCCTTGGCTTCGGCGTACGGTCCGTCGGTCGTGGTCAGGGTGTCGCCGCGGACGGAGACGGTCCGGGTGGTGATCGGATCGGCCAGTCCGGCGGCACTGACCAGCATGCCCTGTTCGGTCAGCTCGTGCATCAGCTCCGCGTGCGACCGGGCCAGGCCGTCGCGCTGCTCGGCCGTCAGTCCGGCCCAGCTCTCCTCGTTGCTGTAGATCAGCAGCATGTACTTCACAGGCACCATCCTGACGGTTGCGGAGGTCCCGGTGACCCCCTCTCACCCGGTACGTCGTAGCCGCACCGGCTGATCTCGACATGGCGAGCCAAAATGTCGAGCCGTCGACCAGGGGTCCGACGTACCGGGCAAGAGGCGCCCAGCCCGGGTGTCCGGAGTACTGGAGGCACCGCATCATGGAGAACAGTCCCGATCCGAAGCGCTGGTTCGCGCTGGCCCTGCTGTGCCTGGCTGGGTTCATGATCATTCTGGACGCGTCGATCGTGCTGGTCGCGGTGCCGTCGATCGAGCGTGAGCTGACCTTCTCCACTGGTGGCGTGCAGTGGGTGCCCAGTGGCTATGCATTGATGTTCGGCGGCCTACTGCTCCTCGGTGGGCGGGTGTCGGACCTGTTGGGCCGTCGGCGCGTACTGATCGCCGGGCTGCTGCTGTTCGCGGCCTCCTCACTCCTGTGCGGCTTCGCGTGGTCAGGAGATGCACTGGTCTTCGCACGCGGTCTGCAGGGGATCGCTGCCGCAGTACTGGCTCCTAGTGCGCTCTCTATCGTGATGACGACGTTCCCGGACGGTGCTGAGCGGAACAAGGCGCTGGGTATCTGGGGAGCGACCAGTGGCGTCGGCGGTACGGCCGGATCGCTCATCGGCGGACCAGTGACGGACGGGCTCGGCTGGCAGTGGATCTTCTTCATCAACGTGCCCGTATGCCTGCTCGTGGTCGCCCTGGCTCCGGTACTACTCAAGGACAGCCGTGGACCCGGCCGCCGCGGCTTCGACGTCGCCGGTGCCGTCACAGTGACGGCTGCGTTGATCGTCCTCGTGTACGCCGTAATCGAAGCACCCACCTCATCAGCCGGCCGGCCCACGTTGCTGGCCCTGGTGTCAGCCGCCCTGTTCGCGTTGTTCGTCCTGGTGGAGCAGCGGTCGGCAGCACCGCTCGTCCCGCTCCGGATCTTCCGGTCGCGCGCGGTGGTCGGCGGCAACCTGATCGGGATGACTTGGGGGCTGACCGCCTTCGGGTTGAACTTCGTCTACACGCAGTACGCCCAGCTCGCCCTCGGCACGTCGGCTATCCGCTACGGGTTGATGTCCTCGGTGCTGGCGGCCGCGGCGGTCGGCGGATCGATTGTCGGGCAGAACCTGGTCACCCGGATCGGGCCGCGTCCGATCGCTGCCGCATCGCTCATCGTGGCCGGCATCGGAAGTACCGTGATGAGCCTGCTGTCCGTGTCGTCCGGGTACTTCGAGGTCGCGTTCTGGGGGCTGACCATCTTCGGGGCGGGACTCGGCGCGGGGTCTGTGGCCGGGGCGATCGCAGCACTGAGCGAGGTGGCCGAGAAGGACTCCGGGATGGCGTCGGGGCTGCAGAACGCGACGTTCCAGATCGGTGGAGCGGTGGGGATCGCGGTCCTGTCCGCGGTCGCGGTCGGCAACACGCATGGGTCCACGCCGACCGCCCTCGTGTCGGGCTACCGGGTCGCGTTCGCGGCGTGCTGGGCATTCATCGCGGTCGGCTTGGTCGGTACAGGCCTGCTGGTCGGCAAGAAGCGCGCAGCTGACCGCGAAGCAGCAACTGTCGCCGCTTAAGGCCCAGCGGACGGGCTAGGTGCTGAGCACTGTCGGGCGGAGCTCGACGCGGTCGCCGATGATGGTGGAGACATGGCCCGCTACCTGTTGAGCGCGGTCGTCGTCCGCGACATCGACCAGGAAGTAGCCCGCGAGTTGCTCCTTGGCCTCACCGTACGGCCCGTCGGTGACCACCTTGGCGCCGTCGCGGACCTGGACGACCCGGCCGTCGCTCGGCAACGACAGCCCCTCGGAGCTGACCAGCTCACCACTCACGGCCAGCTCGCCCTTGAACTTCGTCAGCGCACGCACAGCCGCGAGATCGGCCGGAGAGCCGCTCGGCCTGTCGCCGCCGTAGATCAGTACGAGGTACTTCATACCGTCGGATCGTACGACCCGCACAGACAAAACCCCGCGAGCCGACGGCTCGCGGGGTTCGTCCACCTCCGCAGATCAGAACCAGTGGCGGCGTCCCCCGACAGCACGACCGGTCGATCCCAGCAGGAACAGCACAGCTCCGATCACGAGCAGCACGATTCCGATCGTCCACAGGACCGGAATACTCAACACGAATCCCAGAATCAACAGGATCAGTCCGAGGATGAGCATGAAGCCTCCCTTATCTCCTCTGGCCACCAGTGCGGGGGTTGGCGGCACCCAACTCAAGTGCCCATCCGTAATCCCCGCTAATCGGTCAACGCGATGTACCGGTGCGATCACCCCGAGTCACCCTCGCCAAGGGAACTTCGGCGCTCGCTTCTCCTGAAAGGCAGTGATGCCTTCGACCAGCTCACTATCGCCGATCGTCTCCTGGTACCGCCGGAACGCAAGCGAATCCGCGTCCCTCCCGGCCAGCAGCGCATTGACCGTCTCCTTCGCCGAGCGAATGGTCAGCTGCGACCGCGAGATCAGCGTCTCCGCGAACTCGGCCGCCCCCGCATCGAGCGCATCCTCGGCGAAGATCCGATCGACCAGACCCTTCGCATACGCCTCCTCCGCCGTCAGCAGCTCACCGCTGAACAGCAGGTACTTCGCAGTCGCAGGCCCCACCAGATCGAGCAGAACCTTGATCGCCGCCGGCGGATACACCACGCCGATCCGTGCGGGCGTCACGCCGTACGTCGACCCGCTCGCCGCGAACCGGAAGTCGCAGTTGACCGCGATCTCCAGCCCACCGCCGATGCAGTGACCCCGGATCACGGCGACCGTCGGCTTCGGGAACTCACGCAGCGCCGCCTGCGCCCTCAAGTTGTGAGCCCGGAGTTCAGCCATCGGATCGGCCGGATCAGCTCCGGAGACCAACTCGCCGATGTCAGCGCCGGCCGAGAAGCTCGGACCCGCGCCGGTAACCAGCAAGACCTTCACCTCGGGATCCGCGGCCAACCCGGCCAGCAGTCCCGGCAATGCCTCCCACATGGCCCGCGTGAGCGCGTTCCGTTTGGGTACCCGGTCGATCACGATCCGGGCCACCGCGCCCGGTTCGACCCTGAACCCGAGATCAGCCATGACCGGCAGTCAACCAGACACCACACCCCGCCGCCGCGCGGTAAATCACAACCGCTGAGCGTGCGGCATGTACGTAATTCGTTAAAACGCCGCGCCAGTTGGTGGTCACGTCAGGAAGTGTGCTTGACTCCTCCGGTCGATAACGTTTTGATCTCGGCAGATTGGGTGAACGCAGTGGCTGAAGGACGGCATAGACAGGCGCGGCACCGTCAACCGCGCCCCAAGGTGATCGGCCCCGGCATCGTGAAGGTTGCGATTCCAGGCGCCGCGGTGGCTCTACTGGCCACCGGCTCCGCAGTCGCATTCCCCGACGAAGCCCCGAAGCACGACGTGACTACCGCCAGCTCGCCCCTGCAGCTGAAGCGTGAGGCACCGACCAGCCGGGATGCCAATCGTCCGTCGTTGGACCTCACTCCGACGCAGGCGCCCTCGAAGGCGCCGGTCGCAAAGCACCTGAAGAAGCAGGCTCCGATCCCGAAGCCCGGCTCGGTCAAGACCCGGGCAGCGGAGAGCGTGAAGACCGTGGCTCCGCCGAAGATCATCGGCAGCAAGTTCACCACCACCGACCTCAACGTCTGGTCGGCCCCGGTCACCGGCAACCTGCTGACCGTCCTGGAAAAGGGCAGCAAGGTCTCCGTCACCGGCAAGGTCCAGGGCGTCTGGGCCGAGATCGTCCGCGACGGCGTCTCCCGCTGGGTCAAGGCGCAGTACCTGGCCGCGACCAAGCCGGTCGAGGAGTCCGTCGAGGGCACCGCGTCGCAGGCAGCCTGCAAGTCCGGCTCCAGCGTCGAGGAAGGCCTGACCGCGGACGCCATCCGGGTGCACCGCGCGATCTGCCACCTGTTCCCCTCCGTCACGTCGTACGGCGGTCTCCGCAGTGGCGACAGCGGCAGCGAGCACTCCAGCGGTCACGCGCTCGACATCATGGTCAGCGGCGAGACCGGCCAGGAGATCGCCGACTGGCTCAAGGCCAACCGCAAGGCGATGGGCGTCAGCCAGCTGATCTGGCAGCAGCACATCTGGACGGTCCAGCGCAGCAGCGAAGGCTGGCGCGCGATGGAGGACCGTGGCGGCGCCACGGCCAACCACTACGACCACGTGCACGTCACCGTCTACGGCAACTCCGGCACCGCCTGAGGTTCCGCACAGACCGGCCCGGCTCCCCTCTCGTGGGGAGCCGGGCCGTTCCATGTCAGGGCTTGAGGTTGTGGTTGAGGTGGAAGAAGTTGTCCGGGTCGTAGGCGCGCTTGACCGCGCGGAGACGGGCCAGATCGGCTTCGCAGTACGCCGAGGTCGCGCGAGCCGGGTCGGCCAGGAAGTTCAGGAACGTCCGGCCGGTGCTGGGTAGCTCAGGCATCTCCTGGTCGATGATCAGCGAGTACGCCGCTTCGCGGTGGCCGACCGGGCCGGCGCCGGGACCGGGGTGCGCCATCGCGCCACCCCAGTGGCGGATCTCGACGGTCGCACTGGGCAGCTCGGCAAGTTGGTCGAGCAGTTCGTCGTCGAGGGTGTCGAGCAGGTCGAGGTAGCGGGCCGGGGTGCCACCCATCGACGATTCGGCGTACGGGGTGGTCTTGAGTTCACCGGCCAGTCGTCGGCCCGCGACCTCGAAGAGGGGCTTGAGGAGGTGTTCGGCCAGCTCGGGCTCACCGGAGTACGAGGCCTTGATCGCGAGGGCGCGGGTGCCGTCGGGGGTGCGGGTCAGGAGGACGGCCGTGCTGAGCTCGTTGGGGATGGTGGCGGACCAGTCACGGTAGAACTTGAGCGTCTCAGCCGCGTTGTCGATCGTGAAGTACACGATGCCGGAGTGGACCTGCGGCACGGAGTACAGGCGGAACTCGAGTGAGGTGACGATCCCGAAGTTGCCGCTGCCGCCGCGGATCGCCCAGAACAGGTCCGGGTGCTCGTCGGCGCTCGCGGTGACGAAACGGCCGTCTGCGGTTACCACCTCGGCACGGATCACGCTGTCGGCTGCGAACCCGTACTTCCGGGCGAGCCAGCCGACACCGCCGCCGAGCGTGTAGCCGGTGACTCCGACGTCGCGTGACGATCCAGCCAGCGGTGCCAGCCCGAACTGCCCGGCGGCGTCGATCACTGCGCCCCAGCGGGTTCCCGGGCCGACCTTGGCGACCATGCGCTGCGGGTCGACCAGTACTGACGTCATGGCCGAGGTCTTGAGCAGGATGCCCCCGTCGGCCGGTACCCGAGTGCCGTGCCCAGTGGCCTGCACTGCGATCGGCAGCCCGAGTTGCCGGGCGGTGCGTACCGCTGCCTGCACGTCTGTGCGGCTGCTGGCCTCTGCGACCACCAGCGGGCGGGAGTCGAAGGTGGGGACGATCGACTGGCGCAGTGCGTCGTACTGCTCGTCTCCTGGCCGGTGGATCGACCCGTTGAAGCCGGAACCGAGCAGTGCCGCGACAACGTCACTACCAGTCGTCTCTACCGAATAGATCGCCTGCGTGCTCATCCTGCTGCTCCCTCGCGTGTGCCTGGCTCTTACACACACGTCGAAGCGGCTGGGCCCAGATAGACACGGCCGGTCGAACTATTTCGGGTCAGGCGGGGATCGAGAGGGATTCGAGGCGCGGGAGGTCGGCGAGGATGTTGATCTCGGTGATCTTGCCGTTGTGGAGAGTCATGTCCATGACGCCCAGCAGGGTGTCCCCGACGACGGTGATGGCGCCGGGATAGCCGTTGACGAGGGCCAGGCGGCCGTGCGGGGCCAGCCTGCCGAACATGACCGCTTGCTCGACGACGGCGAGGGCGCCTCGCATCAGCTTGGAGACGGCGGGGCCGCCTACCGCAGTACCGGCGTCGGCGCGGAGTACGACGTCTGGGTCGAGGAGGGATAGCAGCGCCTCGAAGTCGCCGCTGCGGGATGCGGCGAGGAAGGCCTCGACGACCTCGCGCTGCCGGCTCAGGTCGCTGTCGGTGGCCGGGGCGCCCTGGACCCGGCGGCGGGCGCGGGAGGCGAGCTGCCGGGCGGCGGCCGGAGTCTTGCCGACGATCTCGGCGACCTCGTCGAAGCTGAGTCCGAACATGTCGTGCAGCACGAAGGCGAGCCGCTCGGCGGGCGACAGCTTCTCGAGTACGACCATCATCGCCAGCCCGACCGCGTCCGCCTGGACAGCCTCTTCCGCCGGGTCGAGCGGGCTGAGGATCGGGTCGGGCACGAACACGTCGAGCGAGTCCTCGCGGCGCGTCTTGCGGCTGCGCAACTGGTCGAGGCAGACCCGCGACACCACGGTGGTCAGCCAGCCGCCGAGGTTCTGGATCTCGCTCGCGTCGGACCGGCTCAGCCGCAGCCAGGCCTCCTGGACCGCGTCCTCCGCCTCGCTCACCGAACCGAGCATCCGGTACGCCACCGAGCGCAGCTGGGCACGGTGCTGCTCGAACCGGCCGGCCAGTTGGTTGAAATCATCCACAGGTCACAGTCTCCCGTCGTCGTTGCTTTGACGATCGCCGAGGACATCATGTGACAGCTCGGGGTTGCAGCGCTGATCATTACCGCCATGGCCGACCGTGAACTCGTCTTCGAGGACCACTTCGACGGACCGACCCTGGATCCCGCCGTCTGGCTGCCGAATTACCTTCCCCAGTGGAGTTCCCGGGCCGCGACGGCGGCGCAGTACGAGCTGGCGGACTCCTGTCTGCGGCTGTTCATCCCGCCGGATCAGGGGCTGTGGTGTGAGGACGACCACACCCCACCGATGCGCGTCTCGGGCATCCAGTCGGGCAACTTCTCAGGGCCGGTCGGCAGTACGGTCGGCCAGCAGCCGTATCGCGACGGGCTGGTCGTCCGCGAGGAGCAGCCGGCGTTCTGGGGCTGGACACCTAGTGGCGGCTACATCGAGCTACGCGCCCGCGCCGTCGTCTCCCCGCGCTCGATGGTCGCCCTGTGGATGGTCGGCCTGGAAGACAGCCCCGAACGCTGCGCCGAGATCTGCATCACCGAGATGTTCGGCAAGTCGGTGCTACCCGGCTCCGTCGAGGTAGGCATGGGCCTGCACACCTTCCGCGACCCATCCGTCCCCGAGGACTTCGAGGCAGTCCGGCTGGATCTGGACCTCACCGACTTCCACCTGTACGCCATCGACTGGACACCCGACCGCGCCGACTTCTACGTCGACGGTGCTCTGATTCGCACTTGCCCGAGCCCGCCGGCGTACCCGATGCAACTGATGCTCGCCGTCTTCGACTTCCCCGACGAATCTGCCGAAGCGGTGCCTGAGTTCGTCGTCGACTACATCCGCGGCTACAAGTGATTTGCTATCGTCCACACCGTGATCACGCGTCTGAGTAGCTGGTGGCCCGCCGACTAGGCGGCCCACCTACCTTTGCGCGAACCCAACCGGCCGCCTCGATGAGGCGGCCGTTGTGATGTCTCCTCGTCGGGCGGCCTGACCCCGAGGACTGACCATGCCCACTGTGAATCGCACCTGGTCCGAGCTGATCTCCGACCTGCTTGCCGGCCGTGAGCTCACGCCGGAGGACGTCTGGTGGGCGATGGACGGCGTAGTCAGCGGCTCCGTGACGTCGGCGCAGGCTTCGGGATTTCTGGTCGCCTTGCGGGCGAAGGGCGAGACGCCCGACGAGATCACCGCGATGGCTTCGGCGCTCCGGCAGCACGCTACCTCTGTCACCATCCCGGGGAGCTTTGTCGACATCGTCGGGACAGGTGGCGACGGGACGGGTGCGATCAACGTCTCGACCATGGCGGCGATCGTGGCCGCATCCACTGGTGTGACGGTGGTCAAGCACGGTGGCCGGGCCGCCTCTTCGCAGGCCGGCGGTTCGGCCGACCTGGTCGAGCACTTGGGCATTCCGCTCGACCTGTCCCCCGCTGATGCCGTCCGAGTCGCCAAGACGGCTGGGATCACCTACCTGTTCGCACCCCGGTTCAACCCCGCTCTGCGGCACGTAGCGGCGGTACGCCGGGAGCTGGGCGTCCCGACCGCATTCAACGTGCTCGGGCCACTCCTCAACCCCGCTGACCCGGTTTACCAATTGGTGGGGGTGGCCGACGCACGCATGCAGCCGGTACTAGCCGCAGCGCTCGCTAGTCGCGGCAGCACTGCCCTAGTCGTCCGAGGCGATGACGGACTCGACAAGCTGACGACCACTACGACGTCCCGCGTCTGGGTGGTCCGCAATGGTCGGGTAACGCCTTCTTCCTTGGATCCAGGCGCGCTAGGCCTTGCCCGGTCGCCACTCGCTGCGCTGCGAGGCGGTACTTCGGCGGCCAACGCTGAGGTGCTCCGCTCGGTCCTGGCCGGCGACCCCGGCCCCGCGCGGGACGTAGTACTCCTGAACGCGGCAGCAGCTGTGGCCGTGGTGCGGCTGACGGATGAGCCGCTGGTGGAGCAGTTGGCGGTCGCGTTGGAGCACTGTGCGGAAGCGGTCGACAGCGGTCGGGCGGCTGCAACACTGGGCCGATGGATCGCCGGATAGAGCTTGCTCAGGCAGGGGACGAGGTCGCGTTCGCTGAGCTGGTCGGGCCGTTGCAGGGCGAGCTACGTCCGAAGTACGGGATCTGCAGGCTGAGTGGTCGGAGTTGACTGCTGCCAAGGACGCAGTACGGGCGATGTGCGCCGAGGGCCTCGAGGCATTCGAGTCGATCAGCTTCTTGACTGATCCACCAGCACCTGTCGTTCCCGTCCAACTAGCGCGCTTGGAAGAGGCCGGTGGCGCGGTAGGCGGCGTACATGTCCCACACCACCTGCGTCTGCGGCTGCAACGTCTGCGGTGTCTCGCCGGCCTCGAAGAACCGCGCCTGGATCACCTCATCCGCACCAGGGTTGAGGTGACCCGTCCACTGCCTCGCCTCGAAGAGCAGAGCGAAGCACTGGAGGCGGTCGCCGTTGGGGTAGGTGATGGTGTGCAGCGCGCCCTCCGACAGGGAGCCGAACGGGATCAGGTCATCGGGGTCTACCTGCAGGCCGGACTCCTCTAGTAGCTCTTGCGCCGCTGTCTCGCGGAAACTCATCCCTGGTTCGGCGGCGCCGCCGGGGAGGTCCCAGAGGCCGGAGTCGGTGCGCTGCTGGAAGAGCACCCGGTCCTGGTCGTCCACGACCACTACCTGCGCCCCAGGCATCAGCAGGAGACGGTCGCCGACTACTTGGCGGAGCTGCCAGGTGTACGAGCCTTCGAAAGCCATCCGTGGAGACTACGTGCGGTAGCGGAGCAGGGTGACGCCGGAGCGGAAAGGCTGGGTCTCGTCGACCAGACCGGCGGTCGCTAGCGAGTGCACGAGGCTGATACTGCCGGTGGCGACGATGTCTTTGCCCGCGGTGGCCTTCAGGGCCTCCACCTCGTCCAGCCCGCGCAGTACCGTGCTGTGCTCCCACTGCGGGTCCTGCAGAGTCGTGGAGACCACGTACTTGGACACTGCGTTGAGGTAATCGGAGATACCGGTCGGGTCATCGGTCTGGTGCGGCCAGTAGCCGCGCATGTCCTCGAAGGTCTGCCGCCCGACCAGGAACGCATCAGCAGCCTCCCGCTGCACCTCCAGCGCACCCAGTACGTCCGACAGGTCCGCGTCGCCGGGGTTGAACCACCCCTCGCTCGCGTCGATCACCCCGTCGAGCGTGATGTTCTCGGTCACCACCAGACCCCGCATGGCCGGGCCTCCTCCGTCGTTTCGGAGTACGTCGGAACCACGTACCCACTCTCGACAAGGAGTCAGCGAAGCTTCTTGCTCGTACTACTTGGTCGCCCGTACTACGAACAGCCGGGAGTCGTCGGCGAGCGGCTGCTCGTGCCAGCCGGCGTACACCTCGACCTTGCCGAAGCCGGCCTTCTCCAGCCCGACGCGGAGCTCATCGGCGGTACGGAAGTACAGGGTGGTGGTGAGGACCGTGTCGACGCCGTCCTCGAACACGTTGTGGGCGTCGAAGACCACGCGGCCGTTGTCGACCTCGGTGACCTCCATCCACTCCTTCAGGTGACCGATCGGCGTATCGCGTTCGCCGTAGGTGGCGTCCGGCCCCCACTGCTCCCAGGCCCGCGCCGCCGGGTTGCGGCTCTCGAAGCTCAGCACCCCGCCAGGCTTCAGCGCGGCCGCCAGCGTCTCGAGCACCCACGGAAGGTCGTCCGTACTGATGTGCATCATCGTGTTGCCGCTGCTGACGACCAGGTCCGCGTCACCGGCGGGCTCGACCGCTGCCGCGTCACCGTCGATCCAGGTGACGGCCTCAGCGCCCGGTTGGCGACGCGCGTAGCCGAGCATCGTCGCGCTCGGATCGACCCCGATCACCACGCGTCCGGGCTGCACGAAGGCGCGCGTCAACAGGCCGGTACCGCAGCCGAAGTCGACGACCTTGGTGGCTCCGTCCGCGAGCTTCAGGAAGTACTCGTGATCCGCCCCCGGCTCGTTGTCCTCGTCGTACAGTTCGACCAGACGCTCGTCCCCGTACGGATCCATAGTCATACGCGCACGCTACGTAGTGCCTGTTGTGGCGCGCAAAGTGTTATCCGTGGACTCCTCAGGAACTTGTTGCCAGGCTAGGGTGTCGTGGGGGTGACGAGGACACAGAATCCCTTGCTGACAAAGGGATTCTCCTATCTGAAGTTTGTTGTTCTTGAGGGAGGCATCACCGTGGGAACCATCACCACCAGCGACGGCACCGAGATCTTCTACAAGGACTGGGGCAGCGGTCAGCCGATCGTCTTCAGCCACGGCTGGCCGTTGTCGGCCGACGACTGGGACGCCCAGATGCTGTTCTTCCTGCAGCAGGGGTACCGGGTCGTCGCCCACGACCGTCGCGGCCACGGCCGGTCCAGCCAGACCAGCGACGGCCACGACATGGACCACTACGCCGACGACCTGGCAGCCGTCGTCGAGCATCTCGATCTGCACGATGCCATCCACGTCGGCCACTCGACCGGCGGTGGCGAGGTCGCGCACTACCTGGCCCGGCATGGTGAGGGGCGGGCGGCGAAGGCGGCGCTGCTGTGCGCAGTACCGCCGCTGATGCTGAAGACCGACGCGAACCCGGACGGCCTGCCCAAGGAGGTCTTCGACGGTCTCCAGGCGCAGCTGTTCGCGAACCGCTCGGAGTTCTACCGCGCGCTCCCGTCGGGACCGTTCTACGGCTTCAACCGGCCGGGCGCCGAGTCGTCCGAAGCGGTCATCGCCAACTGGTGGCGCCAGGGCATGATGGGCGGCGCGAAGGCGCACTACGACGGCATCGTCGCCTTCTCCCAGACCGACTTCACCGAGGACCTGCAGCAGATCACCATCCCGGTCCTCGTCATGCACAGCGAAGACGACCAGATCGTCCCGTACGTCGTCTCCGGCCCCCGCTCAGCAGAACTCCTCAAGAACGGCGTCCTCAAGACGTACAAGGACTACCCCCACGGCATGCCCACCACCCACGCCGACGTCATCAACGCCGACCTCCTCGAATTCCTCCGCTCCTAGCCCCCAGCCACCGCCGCGGGCTTGCGGACCAGGAGATACCCCTGGTCGGTCTTCTCCCATTCCGCACGCCCGCGCACGGCAGTCGCCCACACCTCGAACCCGCCTTCCACCAGCAGCTCGGCAACCTCGTCCGGCCGCTGCCGATAGAAGTCGAGCTCGATCGCCGTACCGTCGTAGTCGGTCCGCCGCGCCCGCTCATCACCAACCTGGAAGACGAGCATCAGTACTCCGCCGGGCGCGAGCACCCGGTGGAACTCCGCGAACAACTGCGCCCGTTGCTCCCAGGGGATGTGGATGATCGAGTAGTAGGCGAGCACTCCGCCCAGCGACCCGTCCGGCAGGTCGAGCGCCAGCATCGACCCTTCGTCGAACCTCAACTCCGGGTAGGTCTGCCGAGCCAACTTCAACATCCCCGGCGACAGGTCGATGCCGAACGCATCCAGCCCCAGCCTGGCCAGCAAGTCGGTCACTCGCCCCGGCCCACACCCCACGTCGGCGACCGGGCCGCCGCCACCCGATTGCACGAGCTCGGCGAAGGTCGCGAACAGCGCCCGGTCGAGCGGCCTGTCCTCCAGACCCGACAGCACGACATCCGCATGCTCGGCCGCCAGTGCGTCATACGAGTCCCGCGTGCTCACCAGGAAGCTGTCCGTCACCATGCTGACGGACCTTAGGCGGTCGCACCGACAGGTTTCTGGGCGTGATTGAATTCCGTGGTTCAAACGTTCGAACCTGAGGAGTTCGCGTGAAGAGGTTTGTCCGTGGGTTGGCTGCGGTTTCCGCTGTTACGGTCGTCATCCTGGCCGGGACGACCATCCCGGCGTCGGCGACGGACGGCAGCCCGAGTGGCGCTCCGCCCGAGGGAAGAATCGGGGTCTGGTGCGTGTCGGTCACCGGCGCGAAGGCGTGCTTCGGCGAGTACGGCGACAAGGTCTGGGTGAAGGACACCAAGGCCAACGGCGAGCCCGCCGCCGGCACGATCTCGGACACCGAGTCCGACGTCAGCTGGCACCGCGAGTGCTTCAACCGCCGCGGCGCCGACGGCGGCTGGGTCATGTGCGACTTCGACGTACCGGAAAACGACGAGGGTCTCCTGTGGGCCGCCAACAACCCCTTCGTAGGCGCAGAAGCCAGCACCAAAATCTGGACCACCATCATCTGACCCGCACGAAGTCACAGGGGACTCATACCGGTTTGGTATACACCGGAGCAGGTGCGAAGGGTGTGTCCCGGGTTGCGGCCGCGTCATCGCCGAACCAACTGACTCTCACCTCTGCCACGCCGTCCTTTTCTACGGTCAGCCGGGCGACGAGTCGATTGTCGGCCAGATGGGTGGAAAGGTCCCACGAAGGCCAGATCGGCATAGCCCACTGGACGCGGACCGACGCCATCGGTTCGTAGCCTCCGACCGTTGGATCCAGCGGGACGTCGGCGATGCGCTCCTGGGCCTCCAGGTAGCCGGCGAAGCTCCCGGGACCTTTCACGTCGAAGGCAAGGTTCTCAACACGCTGGTCGTTGACGTAGACCCGGGGCCGTCGCCAAGCGCTGTCTTCCTGCACATGGATCGTCAACCAGGGGATCAAGACCGGGCCATCTTGGAAAACGAAGAACTGAGCCAGCGGCCGGTCGTACGTGAGGGCGTCGCGAAGCATCTTCGCGAGCTTCTTCGCTCCCCGGTCGGATCTCCGCAGCGCCGTTCTCTCGTCGACATGGAACTTGGCGGCATATTTCTTCAGTCGCGTGTCGAGCGTGTCCCCTGAGGTCTGCCAGCCAGATGAGGCGAAGAACGCGAACACGTCGCCGGCCGGATCGCTCGCGCTCTGCTCGACCAGTCGCATGATGATGTTCCACGTCTGGTCGAGATCGCCTTCACCAACCCACTCCTGCAGCGTGTCATCTGCGGCGACACGTTCCCGGCCGAGGTCTCCCGAGGCTCGGCGAAACCGCCGGAGGGCGTCGACCAGGACGTCTCGCGTGGGGTCATCCGCCATGGAACCGCCTGTCAGTTTCGTGTCAGTGACGACTGGAGCTCCTGCCGCGCACGATGAAAGGGCCGGATCGACCGGGCCGCGACAGCGGCGAGCAGCAGACCATACCGCCCTTGGATGGAGCCAGCAATGAGCAGGGACGTTGAGGTATCGAGCGACGCCAACAACACATCCGACCCCTCTGGTGGCGGCCGGAACGGTGGGAACGGGATGGGCGCCTTGCTCGCCACAGTTCTCAGTGGCGTCGGGTCGCTGTATCTCGCAACCGAGTCCATTTCGGTGACGATCATCGGTGCTGTAGTCGCCCTGATCGCAGCCGTCCTCTACCTCGCATACGGACGGAAATAGGCGGTGACGGTCCCGAACCCGACGGGGTTCGAACCTCAAATTCTGAGCGGAGGGCGTGGTGTTGTGGTTCAACACATCCCGGACAGGTGTCTCACGACATACCGGACTGATGTCGCAGGTCATGGCGGACGGGTTGTTGATGCTCGGGCATGTCGAAGGCGCGGTTGGTGATCACTGCGATCACGGTGGAGAAGCGGTCTGTTGCTGAGGTGGTTGCCGAGTACGGCGTGGCGCGGTCGTGGTTGTACGAGCTGCTGGCGCGCTACCGGTCCGAGGGTGAGGCGGCGTTCGAACCACGCAGCCGGCGGCTGAAGACCTCACCGCGTGCCACGCCGGCGCTCACGGTCGAGTTGGTGCTGGCGCTGCGCAAACAGTTGACTGAGCAGGGCCTGGACGCGGGCGCGGACACGATCGGCTGGCACCTGCAGCGCCACCACCAGACCAAGTTGTCGCGGGCGACGATCCACCGGATCCTGACCCGGCACTCCGCGGTCGTCGCGGAGCCGGGCAAGCGGCCCAGGTCGTCGTACCTGCGGTTCGCCGCCGAGCAACCCAACGAGTGCTGGCAGTCCGACTTCACCCACTACCGCCTCACCACCCGCGCCGGGCGCCCCGGGGCTGATGTGGAGATCATCAGCTGGCTGGACGACCACTCCCGCTACGCCCTCAGGTCACCGCACACCCGCGGATCACCGGACCGATCGTGGTCGCGACCTTCCGCGAAACCGTTGCGCAGCACGGGATCCCGGCCTCCACCCTCACCGACAACGGGATGGTCTGCACCACCCGCCTGTCCGGCGGGAAAGGCGGCCGCAACGGCCTCGAAACCGAACTACGGCGCCTGAACATCATCCAGAAGAACTCCCGACCGAACCATCCGACCACCTGCGGAAAGGTCGAGCGGTTCCAGCAGACGATGAAGAAGTGGCTGCGCGCCCAACCCGTCCAGCCCACCACTCTCGCCGAGCTACAGACGCTGCTCGACACCTTCGTCGACGAGTACAACCACCGTCGGCCGCACCGCTCGCTGCCGCACAGAGCCACCCCAGCCACCGCCTACACCGCCCGCCCCAAAGCCACCCCCAGCACCGACCGGACCGGCCAGATCCACCACCGGGTCCGCACCGACAAGGTCGACCACACCGGCGTGGTCACGCTCAGGGTCAACGGACGGCTCCATCACATCGGCATCGGGCGAACCCACGCCCGAACCCACGTCCTCATCCTCGCCCAGGACTTGCACATCCGCGTCGTCGACGCCGCAACCGGCGAGCTTCTGCGGGACCTGGTCCTCGACCCCACCAAGGACTACTAACCCACCGGCAGACCACCCGGACCCGTCCCCAAAAGAAACAGGTGAACCCACGTTTCGTGGGTTCACCTGTCCGGGATGTCTTGAGACATCACAAGGCGGAGGGCGTGGGATTCGAACCCACGATGACGGTCACCCGCCATACCGGTTTTCAAGACCAGCGCACTCGGCCACTATGCGAGCCCTCCAGGCGGTCACCCGGAGGTGGCGCCGAAGGTTGAGGATACCGGTACGGGTTGGTGGGTGGCGGGCGGAGGGGACGCTGCGCCCGCACGGGGGCGTAAAGAGTTGGAGTCTCTTCGGCGGACGTTGTTACTCTCCGAGGTTGAGAGTCCGACTGGAGCCAGGGGAATGTCATGCCTACCGCAGTGTCCCTCGGACTGCCCAATATGCGGGGGCGTGCGCCGTTGCTGGCTGGGTTGGCGATTGACTCGTTCGGCGGTGGTTGCGCTGGGCCACTGTTGTTGCTGTACTTCGTTCGCGTCGCGGACATCCCGCTCGGTACTGCGGGATTGATGCTGACCGTGGCGACCATGTTCTCGATCGCCGCGCCGGCCGTCGTCGGGGTGGCGATCGATCGGGTCGGGCCGCGGAACCTGGTGATCGGGGCGCAGTTCGCGCAGGGGCTGGCGTTCACCGGGTTCTTCTTCGGGCGGTCGTTGTGGCTGTTATTCCTGTGTGCATTGGTGACGACGACCGGGCAGCGGGTCTTCTGGTCGGCGATCTTCAGTCTGTTGGCAGACATCGCGGATCCGGGTGATCGGGACCGCTGGTTCGGGTTGGGTGGGATGATGCAGGCGGCCGGGTTCGGGCTCGGGGCGCTGGCTGCCGGCGTACTGCTGAGCATCGGCGGGGATATGCCATTCCTGGTCGGCATGGCAGTGAATGCGGTGACGTTCTTCATCGCCGGCGTGCTGCTGCTCGGGTTGCGAGCCCGGCATGAGGCGCAGGCCGCTCAGGACAGTGGGCCTGCTCCGCAGCTGCGGAAGGACAAGGCGTTCCTGGTACTGATCGCTGCGAACACCATCCTGGCGCTGTGCACGCTGATGATCGGGGTGGCGCTGCCGGTGTATGTGACCGAGGCCCTGCCCGAGGCGCCCAAGTGGATCGTGGGGGTGCTGCTAGCGGCGACATCGGTCGTGCTGGCGACCGGGCAGACGCTAGTGGTGCGGCATACCGAGCGGCGGCGGCGTACTTCCGTACTGGTACTCGCTGGGGTGCTGTGGGCGGTGTGGGGCGTACTGATGGCAGGGCTGCTGCATGTGCCGGCTGGGCTGGTGGTGCCGGGGTTGGTGCTGGCGACTGTGGTGTTTGCCGGGGCTGATGTGCTGCATGCGGCCACTGGAAACGCGCTGGCTGCTGCGGTTGCGCCGACTGTCGGACGTGGCAAGTACCTTTCGTACTGGCAGTACTCGTTCACCTTCGCGAGTGTGCTGGTGCCGGCGTTTTTCGCGCAGCTCTTCGAGGTGCGGGAGGAGCTGCCCTGGGTGACGCTGTCGGTGCTGGCGCTGGTCGCGGCGGCCACGATCGTGGTGCTTGAGCGGGTGCTGCCGGATGAGGCGACGCGGCGTAGTTGAGCTTCGGCCGGGCTCGACTCGCGGCTCTGCGATTGACGGGTCAGGCATTCTTGCACTCTTCGAACAGGTGTTCTAATGTCCTTCTCGTAGCTCGCGGATTTCACTCCCACCCCAAACCTTCGCTCGCGACGGCTGAGCCTCCCACCTCCGATGTGGACAGCCGGGACCGAGCGCTGGCCGCCCGGGCAGTGAGGGCCCGGGCTGTGGAGAGCCGCCCGCTGCCAAGTACAACTGCTATCGGAAGACCGAGGTGATGCACGACGAGAGGATCCACCCATGTTGCTGGAACACCATGGCCGGAGACCGGTCGTCCCTGAGTCCGCGTACGTGGCGCCATCAGCCGTGCTGTGTGGAGCCGTCGTGCTGGGTGAGGGCAGCCGGGTGCTGCATGGCGCAGTACTGACGGCGGAGGACGGTGAGGTCCACCTCGGAGAGAACAGCGTGGTGATGGAGAACGCCCTGGTTCGCGGCCGGGCGAGTCATCCCGCGATGATGGGCGCTGCGGTCATGGTCGGACCGCACGCCCACGTGAACGGCGCCACGGTCGAAGCTGAAGTCTTCATCGCCACGGGCGCCTCCTTGTTCCCAGGCTCGTACGCCGGTGCCGGCGCCGAACTGCGGATCAACAGCGTGCTCCAGGTCAACTCCCGCCTGGCCGCCGGAACCGTCCTGCCGATCGGCTGGGTCGCGGTCGGTGACCCCGCTCAGCTCTTCTCCCCCGACCGCCACGACGACATCTGGGCGATCCAGCAAACCCTCAACTTCCCCGGCACCGTCTACGGCGCAGACCGCAACACCACGATGCGCGACATCATGGCCGGCCAATCCGCCTACTACGGCACCCACCACGACGACCGCCAACTCCCCAACCCCAACTAACCCCACCCGAGCCGCCACTGCCACACGGAGCTGCCGCTGCCGCACGGAGTACGAGTCTGCTACTCCTGCACGGAGTACGGGTCCGCCGCTCCCGCACGGAGTACGGGTCCGCCGCTCCCGCACGGAGTACGGGTCCGCCGCTCCCGCACGGAGTACGAGTCTGCTGCTCCCGCACGGAGTACGAGGCCGTCGCTGCCGGACGGGCAGGAGGTCGCTGCTGGGCAGGTCAAGCAGGGAGCAGCAACTGCGTGGGGTCGCGCCCGTCCGGCCTGCGCCGCTCGGCGCTGGTGCGCCTCGGTGGGCGCGCACCCTCGGCGGAACTGGAGCGCGGCTAGTGACGCGCGAGCAGTTCGCCTTAGTCGGAGTGGCTATTGGTACGTCTGCTCGATCGAGGTGAGGGTGTACGTCGTGACGTGTCCCGGAGGCTGTGAGGCGCAGGTCATGGCGGCGTCGATGGTGGTCCTCCCGACCGTCAACGTCACCACGTAGCTGCCGGCGTGGGCGTTGTCGCTGACGCTCGCGCCGTCATCGATGCTCGCACTGTCGCGCCCGTTCTCGCTGGCATCGGCGTTGTCGATGACGCTGTCGCGGTCGCTCGCGCTGTCAGTGGCGCTCGAGTTGTTGCGGCTGTTTCCGCCGACGTTCATGCTCTCGTTGGCGCTTGAGTTGTCGCGATCGCTTTCGTTGGCGGTGGTGCTCGCGCTGGCGTTGGTACCGGCGAGTCCGCTGGTGCTCGGACTGGCGCTGGCGTTGGTGTTCGCGATGGCGTTGGTACCGGCCGCGTCGCTGACACTGGCGCTCGGGGCGGCGTTGGCGTTGGTGCTCGCGCTGGCGTTGGTATTGGCCGTGTCGCTGACGCTGGCACTCGGGCTGGCGCCGTTGCTGGTGCTTGTGTTGGGGTTGGGGTTGGTGCTGGCGCCGGCGTTTGCCTGGGTGGTGTCGGTGGCGTCTGTGCTGGCGTGTGTCGTGGTGCTGGGGATGGCATTTGTCGCGGCGGCGTTGGGGTTGAGCGTGGGGATGGTGGGGGCGGCGGTGTTGGTTGGGTTGGGGGTGGTGGATAGGTGGATTTGCCAGGTGGTGGAGGTTGGGGTGGTTTGGTGGGTTGGGTGTAGGGCGTTGATCGAGAGGGGGGCGCCGGCGGCTCGGGCGAAGTGCTGGGCTGCTTGGACTGGGGGTGGGTGGGCGCCTGAGCCTCGGAGGTACTTCGGTACGAGTAAGCCCTCGTTGTACTGGGTGGCTAGTTCGACGGCTTCGGTGCTGGGGACGTGGCCGTAGAAGAGGCTGTGGGGGAGGAAGACCAGGTTGGCGGCGAAGCGGTCGCCGCCTACGTGGCTGCATTCCCAGGTGCGGTCGGGGAAGGCAGTGGAGAGGGCGGCGGCGGCTGGGCGGCCGCGGATGGCGCAGCAGGCGTCGTGGCGGCCGTGGGTGCAGATCAGGTAGATCGGGTCTGTGCTGGGAGTGCCTGGGTCGCGGCCGGACAGGACGTTCAGGAGGTGGTCGTCTGTGGGGAGGTCGCCCCAGCGGACGGATTCTTGGCCGGGGCGGCTGTCTACCAAGGCCCAGCGCCGGGCGATGCTGCGGTCCTGGCGGCCGTGGCGGCGGATTAGTACCGGTCGGATTCCTGCTGCCGCACACAATCGCGCAACCTCGGCAGCCAGATCAGCCACACGTGGGTCCTCAGAGGGCTGGTGGGTTGGCGTGGGGGCTAGGGCGGTTAGGGCTTTGCGTGGCCAGGCTGCTCTGTGTTCTATGAGGAGCCACCGGGAGGCGGGTGGGGCTGTGGCTGTGAGGGTGTCGCCGCGGTGTTCGGCGGTGGCGGCGCATCTGAGGCCTAGGGCTTCGGCTAGGTCCTCAGCTGTCTTCATGGGGGTTCTGTACTACGAGGACTGCTTCGGTGAGGAGGCGGCGGACCAGGACCAGTTGGTCTGAGGCGTCCATCGGGAGGTCGGCTACTTTGACGTCGGCGCCTGAGCACAACGTCACCAGCGCGGGATATGTTGCCTTGGGCAAGGAGATGGTGCGGTCGGCCAGGTGGAGGCGGACTGGGTCGGCTTCGACTAGGTGGAAGCGCAGGCCGGGGCGTAGGCGGACCGTCGTACTAGGGTCCAGGGCGGCTATAGCGGCGGCGTGGGCCAGCGGGGGTAGTGGGGCTGGGCGGTTGCCGGACCAGGTGCGGCGGCGTAGGCGGGGGGCCAGGTCGTCGGGGGTGGTTTGCTCGATCCGCTTGGTGAGGAGGGCGGTGACCTCTTCGAGGACTCCGGCTAGTTGTGACGGGTCGCCGGGGTCGAAGCCGAGCGGGAGGGCGGCGCGTAGGGCGGGTTCGTCGGCTGCTAGGGCTGCTAGTTCCTGGACTAGTAGGTAGCGCGTCATGGTGTGTAGGCCGACGGTTAGGTGGGCGCTGACGCCGCCTAGTGCTTTGGCCGAGTGGAGGAAGCCGCGGGGGACGTACAGGGCGTCGCCGGGGCGCAGTACGTCGTCGATGACCGGGGCGCGGTCGCGGGCTGCTGCTGCGACTGCTTGGGAGTGGTCGGTCCAGGGCTGGTTGCGGAGCGGGTCGATGTGGACTGGCTCGTGTACGGTCCAGTGCTTTTCGCCTGCTACCTGCAGTACGAAGACGTCGTGGACGTCGTAGTGGGCGGAGAAGCCCTGCGACTCCGCCGGGGTGATGTAGGCGTTGATCTGCACTGGGTGCTTGGCGTCTGACGACAGCTGGGTTGCGAAGTCGACCAGGGCCGGCCAGGTGCGGTGCAGAGCCTGCAGTACTACGGTGTGGCCGCTCGCGAAGAGCGCCGCCACCTTGTCGTCTCGGATCTGGTCGCCGATCTCCGCGCCGACACCTCCGGGCCCGGTGAACTGGCTGTCGCCGACGACGGCGCCGTTCTTGGCTATGCGCAGGAAGGGGGTGCGGAGGCCGCGGCGGGAGAGGAGTTCGTCGGCGGCTTGCAGGCTGAACAGGTCGCTGTAGTCGCCGCCGTGCGAGAGCAGTGCGCGGGCACCCCAGTACGAGCGGCCGAACTCGTCAAGGTCGAGTTCGCCGCCCACACAGCGCCGGAGAGCCGGTTGCCCTTCCGGACGCCACCCGCTCTCCGGCACTGGGCTCATCAACTGGAGAAGTTCCCGTCGGCACCGCCGTCTGCGCCACCATCGGTCGCGCCCGGCGAAGCGCCGCCGTCAGCCGGGCCTTCAGCGCCGCTGTCGGCACCACCGTCAGCGCCGCCATCACTAACGCCCGAGGAAGCGCCACCATCTGCAGGCCCCTCGGCACCACCGTCTGCGCCGCCGTCCGTCGCACCCGGCGAAGCACCACCGTCAGCAGGTCCCTCAGCGCCGCTGTCGGCACCACCGTCAGCGCCGCCGTCGCTAACCCCGGACGACGCGCCACCATCGGCAGGTCCCTCGGCACCGCCATCGGCGCCACCGTCCGTACCGCCGCCTACAGCTCCACCGTCCGCAGGGCCTTCGCCAGCACCAACATCGGCGCCGCCGTCAGCACCACCGTCTTGGCCGCCGAGGGTTGCGCCGCCGTCGGCGAAGCCTTCGCCTTCGGCGTTTCCGGGCAGCCCGGAGCCGCTCGATGAGGTGTTGCCGCCACCGTCAGCGCCGCCATCGGTTGCGCCACTGGACGCACCACCGTCGGCCGGCCCCTCGCTGTCGGCCGACGAGGTCGTCATGTCGTCGTCGCTCAAACCCATGATGCTGCTCCCTTCGAAGTACCCGGAGTGTCCTGTCGCCCATCTTGTGCGCAAAGTAGACCGGGACTAAACCCTTGAGCGCGTTACAACGAGCACTCGGTTCCACAGCGATCAGCTGATCAACCGAGCACGTCCTGCCAGACCTTCAGAAAAGCATCCGTGACCGCCTCCGGCCGCACCGCGATCCGCAGCCAGTCCGGACCCAACCCAGGGAACGTGTCGCCCCGCCTTACGGCGAAACCACGATCCCGCAACTGCTCCCGTACTACCGCAGCCCCGGCCACATGCACCAGCACGAACGGCCCCCGCGCAACCCCGTACGTCGAAACAGCAGCCGTACACCTCAGCCCGGCCAGCAGATGAGCCCGCTGCCGATCCAGATCAGCGGCCGCCTGCGCCGACTCGGCCAAGGCGCGCTCGTTGCTGCAAGCAATCGCAGCAGCCAGCGCAGGAGTGGACACCGGCCATTGCGACTGTACCGACGCCAGCTGCTCGATCAGCCCGGGCGCCGCCACGACGTACCCGACCCGAAGCCCGGCCAGCCCCCAGGTCTTGGTCAGACTCCGCACCACCACGAGGCCGGGAATCGACGCCCCCACCAGCGACTCCGGCTCACCCGGAACCGCGTCCATGAAGGCCTCGTCGACGACCAGGATGCGGTCGGGCCGGGCGAGTTCGCGCAGCTCATCGGCACCGTGCAGGATCGACGTCGGGTTGGTCGGGTTGCCGATGACGACCAGGTCCGCGTCGGACGGCACCGCGCGGGGATCCAGGGCGAACCCCGTCTCCGGCCCCAGGATCACCCGGTCGACCAGATGACCGGCCGACCTCAAAGCAGCCTCGGGCTCGGTGAATTGTGGATGAACGACGACCGGGTGCCGTGGCCGGAAGGCACGAGCGATCAGTACGAACGCCTCGGCTGCACCCGCAGTGAGCAGGATCTGTGACGGGTCACGACGATGCCGCGCCGCCACCGCCGCGAGCGCAGCGTCCTGGCGTGGGTACGCGGCGAGGTCGGTCAGGCTCGCGCCGACCTCGTCGAGCAGCCAGCCCGGCGGCGTACCGGCCCGGACGTTGACCGCGAGATCGACCAGGCCATGCCCGACCTCGAGATCGCCATGGTGGTCGAGGTCGAAATCATCGGGCCGCAGCATCACAGCAGGAGGCTAACTCGCTTGTCCGGACTTTGGGCGGTCGATCTCAGGAAACCTAACGCGAAGACACCGTGAAGCGTCGGTTCTGCAGCGACGGATTACGTCGTCGGGTCTCGGCCAGCCGGTCCGCGGAGATCTCCGCCACCCCGATCCCGTCCGCCTCGCCGACGGCGGCGACAGCCACGCCCTGCGGGTCGATGATCTGGCTCAGCCCGCAGTACTTCTTCCCGTTCTGCGCGGCCGCGGCGACATAACAGGTGTTCTCGATCGCGCGGGCCGTCAGCAGCGTGGTCCAGTGGTGCTCCTTGAGCGGGCCGCGCACCCAAGCCGCCGGTACTACGAACACCTCCGCCCCCGCGTCGACCAGTGCCCGCGACAACTCGGGGAAGCGCAGGTCGTAGCAGGTCATCAGCCCAAGCTTCTGCCCGGCGACCTGGACGACGACAGGCGCGACGTCGCCCGGGGTCAGCTGGTCGGACTCGCGATAGCCGAACGCGTCGTACAGGTGGATCTTGCGGTAAGCGCCGAGCAGGTCACCGTCCGCGCCGACCGCGAGCAGTGTGTTGTACGGCCGGGCCTCGTCGCAGCTCCGCTCGAACATGCCGGCCACGATCGCGACACCATGCTCGGCGGCGGCCTTGCGCAGCGTACCGACGAACTCGCCGTCGAGCGCCTCGGCCAGATCGCCGACCGAACCGCCCTCGCTCGCGAAGTCCGCCATCATCGCCTCGGGCAGCACGACGAGATCAGGCCGGCCTGTCGCCGCGTCGGCGACGAGTCGCGTCACCAGGTCGCGGTTGGCGGCCTTGTCGTGCGAGCTGGCGGTCTGCACCACGGCGATCTTCACCTCTCCATGGTGCCAGGAGTCGGCTTGATCCTCACCCGACGTGAGGTCCTACCGTCGTTTCCATGAACACCGAAAGCAGGACCTGGCGGGTCGGCGAGCTCGCGACGGCGACCGAGCTGAGCGTCCGGGCGCTGCACCACTACGACGAGATCGGGCTCCTCCAGTCGGTACGCCGTACTGCTGCCGGCCATCGCCTGTACGACGAAGCCGACGTCAGCCGGTTGCACCGGATCCTCGCGCTGCGCGGATTCGGGCTGTCGCTGGGTGAGGTCGGTCAGGTGCTCGACGGGGAACTCGACGACCCTCGCGAGCTGGTCCGGCGGCAGCTGGAGCAGGTGGAGCAGCAGTTCGTGGCGGCCGAACGGCTGCGCACCGAGCTGCGGGAGGTGCTGGGTGGGCTCGAGCGCGAGCAGGAACCGTCGGCGGAGAAGTTGATCGAGTTGATGGAAGGGATGACGGCGATGACGAAGGTCTTCACAGCAGAAGAGATCGAGGAACTGACCGAGCGCCGGCGTGAGGCGCTGGCGGCGATGTCCGAGGAGGAGCTCGCCGAGCTACAGCAAGCCCGCGATCGCTGGCGAGCCAGCCTGTCGGAGCAGGAGCTAGCCGAAGCAACGGCCCGCCGCCAGGCGATGATGCCGAAGTAACAAGAGCGCGCTGCGCGCGGGGTCGGGGCGCGGAGCGCGGAGCGCGGGGCGCGGAGCGCGGAGCGCGGGGGTCGGAGCGCGGAGCGCGGGGCGCGGGGGTCGGAGCGCGGAGCGCGGGGGGCGGAGCGCGGGGGGCGGAGCGCGCGGAGCGTGAGGAGCGTGAGGCGCGAGGCGTGGCGGGGTGGGGGTGGGGGTGGGGGGGTTCGGGGCAGACTGGTGGGGTGGCGTTTGATGTGGTGGTGCTGGCCGGCGGTGGGTCTACTCGGTTTGGTGGGGTGGATAAGGCGTTGCTGGTGCTGGATGGGGTTTCGTTGCTGGATCGGGTGCTGACGGCAACGACTGGGGCGGTGTCGACGGTTGTCGTGGGGCCGGAGCGTGGGGTGTGTCGGGCGGTGGAGTGGGCCCGGGAGGAGCCGGTGGGGGGTGGGCCGGTGGCGGGGATCGCGGCTGGGCTCGAGATCGGACGAGCGCCAACAGTTGTCCTGTTGTCGTGTGATCTGCCGTGGATCACTGGAGATGAGGTCGAGCTGTTGGTCGACGGGGTTGGGGAGCGTGACGGGTTCGGGTTGCTGGATACGGATGGTCGGGAGCAATGGCTGGCGGCGGCGTACCGGCGTACGGCGTTGGTCGAGGCGTTGAAGCGGGTCGGCGATCCGCAGAACAAGTCGGTCAGGCGGCTCTTCCTCGGGTTGGACCTCGCCTGGTCGGCACCCACCAGGGCCGGCGACGACGTCGACTCCTGGGCCGACCTCGACGACTGAACCGCCTCACCCACTGCACAACTGTCCCGCGCCGCGGACAGTTGCGGCGACCTTGAACATCATCCGGTGGGCTAGGACAAGTAATAACTTGTTCACGGTCGCCGTTGGGTGTCCGAACCCACCATTTGTCCACCGATCAAGCTCGGGTCGGGCGCGTTGCGAGGGCGGCCGCGCCGGTGGACAGGAGGTGCTGCCGATTCACTGGCGAGTGACGGGGACGTTGAGCGGGGAGGCGGGTGTCGGAGGGTCAGTACCTCCTGTCGGCAGGGACGGCAGAGCGCCTGGTCTCGCGTGCGGCGGATGGCGCGGCGTAATTCCTTCGACACCCGGTAAACGCACGCCCTAGCTTGGCGGCAATGGATATCGCCGCGATGGTTGAGAAGGCCTGCCCGGGTAGTTCCATCGAAGAGGTGGTCGAGAGGTCCGGTGGCCAGCTGAGTAAGGTCTTCGAGGTACGCCGAACCGCCGCCGAACCCGTGATCGTGAAGATCTACGAGCCGGAGTGGGCCTGGAAGCAGGCCAAGGAAGTCCATGTCTACGGGCTGCTGCGGGATCACCTGGGCGACTCGGTACCAACGGTTCTGCACGCCGAGCCGGGCGAGCCGGCCTTCACGGTACTGACGAAGATCGACGGCGTACCGCTGTCGGAGGCGGAGCCGCCGGACTGGAAGAGCGTCTACGTCCAGCTCGGCGAGTTGCTGGCCAAGGTCCATCGGATTCCGCAACCGGCGTACGGGTATCTCACCGACGAGGTGCTCGAACCGCTCGACACCAACGACGCCTACCTGCGCCGCCAGTTCACCAAGAAGCTCAAGGAGTTCGACGAGCTCGGAGGCGATCCGCAGCTGAGCGAACAGATCGGCCGGTACGTCGGGCGGCACGGGCAACTCTTCAGCAACAACACCTCGCCGGTCCTCTGCCACAACGACTTCCACGAGGGCAACGTGCTCGTCGACCCGGAGACCTGGCAGGTGCAGGGGTTCATCGACGTCGAGAACGCGATCGCCGCCGACCCGTTGATGGATCTCGCCAAGACCGAGTGCTACTCGATCTGGGGCAACGCCGACAAGCTCGCCGGCCTCCTCGAGGGGTACGGCGAACTCCCCGCCGACTGGCGCCCGCGGATGACGCTCTACCGCCTCTACCATTCGCTGGAACTCTGGGACTGGTTCAAGTCGATAGGCACCGTCGATCCACTCGACAGCATCGCCGGCGACATGGCCAAGGTCGTGAACTAGCCGACGACGGCGAGCCGCCGAAAGACGCAGTACGGTGGCAGGCATGCGAGCTGTCGTTTGTGAGGGTGCTGGTGGCGTCGAGGTCCTGACGATCGGTGAGATCGAGGATCCGACCCCTGCCGTCGACGAGGTCGTCATCAACGTGGCCGCCGCCGGGGTGAACCGGGCGGACCTGCTCCAGCGGCAGGGTCACTACCCGCCGCCTCCGGGCGCACCCGGCACGATCGGGCTCGAGGTGTCCGGCACGATCGCCGCGGTGGGCGCCGAGGTCGAGGGCTGGTCGGTCGGCGACGAGTGCTGCGCGCTGCTCGCCGGAGGTGGGTACGCCGAAAAGGTCGTCGTACCGGCTCCGCAGGTGATGCCCGTACCCGAGGGCGTCGATCTGGTGAGCGCGGCCGCGCTGCCCGAGGTGGTCGCGACGGTCTGGTCGAACGTGTTCATGACCGCGCACCTCAAGGAGGGCGAGACCCTGCTCGTGCACGGCGGCTCGTCCGGGATCGGCACGATGGCGATCCAGCTCGGGGTCGCCCACGGCGCGCGGGTGCTCTGCACGGTCGGCAGCAAGGACAAGATGGACTTCTGCCACCGGCTCGGTGCCGAGGTCGCGATCAACTACAAAGAAGCCGAGTGGGCGTCGGTGGTCAACGAGGCCACCGGCAGACAAGGCGCCGACGTGATCCTCGACATCATGGGCGCGAAGTACCTGCAGGACAACGTGAAGACCCTCGCGTACGACGGCCGGCTGGTCGTGATCGGGATGCAGGGCGGCACCAAGGGCGAGCTGGACCTCGGGCGGCTGATGTCGAGGCGCGGCTCCGTCACCGGTACCGGCCTGCGGGTCCGCTCGGTGGTCGAGAAGGGGCAGATCCTCGCCGAGGTGGTCGGGCACGTCTGGCCGCTCGTCGCGGCCAAGAAGGTGCGCCCAGTGATCCAGCGCACTTATCCCCTGGAGGCGGTCGCGCAGGCGCACCAGGCGCTCGAGCAGTCCAACCACATCGGCAAGATCCTGCTAACTGTCTGAAGCCGGGAAGTTGGCGGCCAGCCATTCAGGGTCCGGGGCGACTAGCTGGATCACATCGATCCAGGTGCCCTCGGGGTCGCGGACGAAGAAGTGCCGTTGACCCCAGACCTCGGTGACCACCTCGGTCTCCAGCGAGACGCCGCCCTCGACCAGCGACGCCGCCAACGCGTCGGCGTCGTCGACGATGAAGCCGAAGACGTTGCTGCTCTCGGTCAGCGCCGACACCGCGGCCGGGACCGACTCGTGGCCGCGTTCGGTGATGGCCAGCTCCCAGTCGGCATCCCCGCGTCGCAGGGTGATGAACCAGCCGATGTCGAGGGCGATCTTCAGGTCGAAGTGCCGCTCGTAGAACGCGGCGACCTCGGCCGGGCGCGCGGTGACCACCGTCGCGCCGAATGCTGCGGGCTGCATCTGTCTCCTCATCGATGTCCGTCGATTACCGGCTGAACGGTAGTACCGGCGACGGACCACCCCGCCGGCAAAGGCGTTGACCGCAGGATACTGAGTATGCATACTCAGTATCTATGTCGATCAAACACGGTCTGCTGGCGTTGCTCCGGACGGAACCGAAGTACGGCTACCAGCTGCGCGGGGAGTTCGAGGCGGCAACCAACTCGACCTGGCCGCTGAACATCGGGCAGGTCTACACGACCCTCACCCGGCTCGAGCGCGACGGCCTGGTGCAGGCCAGCCAGACCGGCAAGGACGCCGACGGCCGGTCGCTGTACGAGATCACCCAGGCCGGCCGGGACGAGCTGGCGAAGTGGTTCGAGACGCCGGTGACCCGGGAGTCGCGGCCGCGGGACGAGTTGGCGATCAAGCTCGCGCTGGCGCTCGCCGTACCGGGGATCGACGTGACGGCGGTGCTGCAGCGGCAGCGCGCGGCGACCATGCAGTCGATGCAGGAGCTGACCCGGCTCAAGCGGGGCAGCCGCGACGGCGAGATCTCCTGGCTGCTGGTGCTGGAGTCGATGATCTTCGGCGCCGAGGCGGAGATCCGCTGGCTGGATCACTGCGAGGCGATGCTGTCGCGCCATCGAAGGTCCAGCACGCCGGTGATTCATTCCGAGGAAGACCAAGAGGCGGGGGCCCACTCATGAGCACGATCCTCGACATTCGCAATCTCTCCCGGGTGCACGGCACCGGTGAGCAGGCCGTGCACGCGCTGCGCGGCGTCGACCTGGCGGTGGCCTCCGGTGAGCTCGTCGCGGTGATGGGTCCGTCCGGCTCGGGCAAGTCCACGCTGCTGACCTGCGCCGGCGGACTCGACCGGCCGACCAGCGGCGAGATCCTGGTCGACGGCAACGACCTGGCCACCTTGAGCAACAAGGCGGTCGCCGCCCTGCGCCGACGCCGGATCGGGTACGTCTTCCAGGACTTCAACCTGATCCCGGCCCTGACCGCCGCCGAGAACGTGATGCTGCCGCTCGAGCTGGACGGCACCCGCGCCCGTACTGCCCGCAAGTACGCCGATGCCGCGCTGGCGGAGGTGGGCATCGCGGAGCTGGCCGACCGATTTCCCGATGCCATGTCCGGCGGACAGCGGCAGCGCGTCGCGATCGCCCGCGCCATCGTCGGTGACCGGCGCATCCTGCTCGCCGACGAACCCACCGGCGCCCTCGACTCCGAGACCGGCGAGGCCGTCCTCCAGCTCCTCCGTGACCGCTGCGATCAGCACGGCATCGCCGGCATCCTCGTCACCCACGACGCCAGGCACGCCGCCTGGGCCGATCGCGTCGTCTACCTGCGTGATGGTGTCCTGGTAGGCCAGGCGGGTCCGCTCCCCGAGGTCGACGTCCTGCTGGAAACGCACTGATGGCCGGCTGGGGACCACCACTCCGGATCGCCCGGCGGACCGCCCGGCGTTCGCTGGGGAGGACTCTGCTCGTCGCCGCGCTGATCGGCGTACCGGTGTTCGCGGCGTCCTGGATCGGGTTGATGGACAAGGCGCAGACACCGACCGGCGAGACGCTCGCCCGGACCACGATCGGCCCGGCGGACGCCCAGCTCACGGTCACGGCGTACGCGAAGCTGAATCCGTGGCCCCAGCGACCGAGCCTGATGACAAGCGACCCGGGGATGCTGGCGGGCACCGATCAGCAGCCACGTGACACGAGCAAGGTCGATCCGCTGCCACTCCTGCCGGCGGGGAGTACGACCGCCCGCGCCCTGCAGGAGATCGGGCAGGTCGACGTCCGTGGACCGGGAGCCGACACCTCGGTCGGCCTGATCACCGGCGACGGGCTGAGCAAGCTGACCGCGGGCACCTTCAGGCTCGACAGCGGACGACCGCCCGGCAAGTCCACCGAGGTCGCGGTCTCTCCCTCACTGGCGAAGTACCTCGGGCTCCTGGACGGCGGCAAGCTGAAGGCCGGTGCCACGCTGACTGCGGCGAGCGGCCAGCAGTACCAGGTCGTCGGACTGGCCCGCACCTTCACCAACCCCAAGCTGCGCACGATCCTCGGTACTCCGGACACGCCGCTCGCGACCCGGGATCCGAACGCTCCGATCGTCTACCTCGCCGATCTCCCGGACGGCACCGACGCGGACGCCCTCAGCGACCGGCTGCTGGGCAACGGCCTAGCCTTGTTGCCGAGGGCAAACATCGTCGACCCGCCACCCGATCCGTACGGCGGCTCGACCGACGCCGGCTCGGTCGCGGTGATGGCACTGGTGATCGGCTTCGGCATCCTGGAGATCGTCCTGCTCGCCGGTACTGCGTTCGCCGTCATCGCCCGTCGGCAGACCCGCGACCTCGGCCTGGTCACCGCGGCCGGCGGGACACCCCGCGACATCCGCCGGATCGTGTTGGCGCAAGGCCTTTTCATGGGGGCGATCGGCGCCGGTGGCGGACTGCTGCTCGCGATCCTGGCAGCTTTCGCGGGACGGCCGCTGTGGGAGCAGATGCTGTCGACGCTGATCGTCAGCAACGAGATTCCGTGGCTCAGCCTGGTACCGATCGCTGCTCTGGGATTGCTGGCCGGCCTCGCCGCGGCGATCGTGCCTGCGATCAGCGCTGGGCGGCAGACGCCACTGGCCGCACTCAGCGGGCGGTTCGCCGCGGCCGGCGGCGTGGTCAGACTGCGCAGGCCGGCGATCGGGCTGGTCGTCCTCGGTGTGGTCAGCACGATCCTCGGCAGCATCTGGATGTCGAGGGCGCTTGTCGAGGCGCAGCGCCAGATCGCTGCTCAGGGCGAGCACTACCGGGCGACCACCACCCCGACCGGGCCGATCTCGCTGGTGTTGCTGGGCATCACCGCCACGATCGTCGGCCTGGTCTGGATGCTGCCGAACCTGGTGGCCAAGCTGGCCGGGTTCGCCCGATTCCTGCCATTGAGTGGACGGCTCGCACTGCGCGACGCGGCCCGCCACCGGCACCGCACCGGGCCTGCCGCGGCCGCCATCATGATGTCGGTCGGGGCGACCGCCGCGATCGCCTTCGCGATCTCCAACTCGATCGCGGCCGACGCCGAGGACTACATCCCGGAAAGCCTGCCCGGTGATGCCATCGTGCGCTTCTCGCCAGGTGGTGTCACCTACTCGCCGGTGACCGTGCAGCGAGTGGCCGACGTGCTGCCGGTCGAGAAGTCCTATGAGATCGGTCAGATCATCCAGTCGGGCGAGCAACGCAACGGTCCCTTCACCCCGACGCTCGCCGTCGTCACCCCGCCGACGGCGGCGCAGTCCGGCTACACCTTGATGGCCGTCGATCCGGAGTACATCGCACGGTTCCCGGGCTACGGCCCGCGGGCGGTAGCGGCCCTGCGCGCCGGCAAGATCGTGCTTCCCTCGCCGGCGGGGATCAAGGACGGAACTGTCCCGTTGAGTTCGGATGGCGACCCGGAGAGCAAGTCCGCCGTCACCATGCCGGCGACCTCGATTTCGTCCGCCCCGAAGGCCGGCCAGCTGTCGACCTCGGCGTTGATCAGCAAGGAGGCCGCCAAGAAGCTCGGCACCGTCGATCCGTACCTGGTGATGTACCAGCTCAAGCGCGAGCCCACCGGCGCCGAGCTCGATGCCGTGGCGAGGCTGCTCGGGCACGACGACTACCTGCACGTGGAGAAGGGCTATGAGAGTCCGGCGCGGCTGTGGTTCCTCGGATTGATGGGCGCGGCGACCATCGTCACGCTGCTCGGGGTGGCCATCTCGGTCTCGTTGTCTGCGGCGGAGGGGCGCGCAGACCTCGCGACACTGGCCGCGATCGGTGCACCGCCACGGCGTCGGCGCAGTCTGGCCGCCGCGCAGGCGTGGCTGCTGGGTGAGCTGGGATGTCTGCTGGGCGTGGGTGTCGGCGCTCTGTACGGCTACACGGCTCATGCGGCCTTCGGGTCACCGCACTTCATCATCCCCTGGCGGGAGATCGGGGGCATCGTGATCGTGGTGCCGTTGTTCGCGGGGTTGCTGGCCTGGTTGCTGACCAGGTCCCGGCTGCCGATGGTCAGCCGGGTCGACTAGTACGCCGTACGCTGCCGCACCTCGTTGCCCTGAGCCCCTATCTGGCGAACCTGGCCAGCTCGGGATGGGCGACCGGGTGCAGCGGCGTACTCGTGACCCGCCACTGGCCGCATGAGCAGCGTTGATAGCTGAGCAATCCCTCGCTGACGGGATGCGACGACTCGACCTGCCAACGGTGCCGGTGGATTTCATCTGTGGTGGTCATGGGTCCATCGTGCTGTAATGGCATTGTGCATCTCAACCCTTACGGCGCCGACGCGGTTCTGCTGGCCGTGAATCTGGTGACCAATCCGGCACACACCGCGGCCGAGCTGGCCGAACGCTGCGAGGAGAGCGGCGTCGAGAGCCGGCTCGTGCGAGCGAGACGAGTGACGTCTGCCGACCTGGCCGCAGTGCGGGTCGCCTTGGACGAGTGGCTCGCGGTCGTCGATGCCCCCGACGAGGACAGCCGGGTGCAGTTGATGAACGCGATGCTGGCGAAGTACACGGAGCATCCCCGGCTGACCAATCACGCGGGCGACGGTTGGCACATGCATTACCGGCCTGACGGCGTACCGGTCGGACGACTGGTCGCGACGCTGATCAGCACCGGTACCGCCCTGCACCTAGCCGGCCGTGGCGTGTCCAGGCTCGGCCGGTGCGCCGCGAACGGCTGCGACAACGTGTACGCCGACCTGTCGCGCGGCGGCCGTCAGCGCTATTGCAGCCCTGCGTGTGCGAACCGTGACGCGGTGCGCAGGCATCGCTCGAAGGCCTCCTGAAGCCTTGGAACCCGCCCACCTAGGATGGGTTCATGAGCGAGAGCAGCGGCGAGAACCAGGGCGAGCGGGAAGTTCAGATGACCGGCGCCCAGACCGAGGACGGCAAGATCCTGATCGTCGGTCCGGACGGCATGGCCGTCGAAGGGCCGCCGCGTGACCGCAGTGAGGAGCACAACGACGAACCGCGGTCGGTGACCGAGCTGGTCGAGCAGCCGGCCAAGGTGATGCGGGTCGCGAACATGATCCGGCAGCTGCTCGACGAGGTGAAGGCGGCCCCGCTCGACGAAGCGTCACGCAACCAGCTGCGGGCGATCCACGAGGCGTCGATCAAGGAGCTGGAGAGTGGCCTGGCGCCGGAGCTGGTCGAGGAGCTCGAGCGGCTGAGCCTCGACTTCACCGAGGACAGCACCCCCACCGAGGCGGAACTGCGGATCGCGCAGGCCCAGCTGGTGGGATGGCTGGAGGGTTTGTTCCACGGAATCCAGACCGCGCTGTTCGCCCAGCAGATGGCGGCCCGCCAGCAGTTGGAGCAGATGCGCCGCGCCCTCCCCGGCGGCCAGCAGATGCCTTCCCCCGAAGACGGTTCGCCGTTCCCTGGCCCGCCTCAGCCCGGCACCACGGACGGCCCGGGCAGCGGCGGGATGTACCTCTAGCCAACTAGAGGTTGAAGAGTTCTTCGAGGACGGTGGCGACACCGTCCTCGTCGTTTGTGCGGCAGACGACGTCGACCATCGCCAGTACGTCGGGGTGCGCATTGGCCATCCCGTACGACGTGCCGGCCCAGGCGAGCATCGGCAGGTCGTTCAGCGAGTCGCCGAACGCGATCGACTCCTCGGCCGTGATTCCCAGCCCGGCAGCGAATTCGGCCAGCATCGCCGCCTTCGAGACCCCGCTCGCCGAGATCTCCACCAGGCTGGTGCCACCGCTGTGGCTGGCCGTCACGCGCGTTCCGACCAGCGGATCGATGATGGCCAGCAGATCGTCGGAATGCCTGCTGGGATGGCGAACCAGCAGCTTCGCGGCCGGTTCGGACAGCAGTTCGTCGAGCTGTGCGACCAACGTGTCGTCGGGTTTCGGCCACCGATTGAGATAGTGCGGTTCCTGTCCGTAACGATCGGTCCGCTCGATCGCGAACTCGACGTCCGGCAGCTCGGCCCGGATCGCCAGCGCGACCTCCAGAGCGACCGCCGGATCGATCAGCGCGGTCCGGATCGCCTTACGGCCAACGACGTCGTACAGAATGGCGCCGTTGGCAACGATCGCGACGCCGTGCGCGCCGACCAGGTCGGACAGGTCGTGCAGCCAGCGCGGCGGCCGCGCGGTGACCATCACGAACTGGGCGCCCGCTTCCTGCACCGCGAGCACCGCCGCCTTGGTGCGTGCAGAGATCGAACGATCACTGTGTACTAAGGTTCCGTCAAGATCGGTCGCGACCAGACGGGGTGGGCGGACTGCTGCGGGGATCGGCACCGGACCACCGTATCTTCCTGCGACCGAGTCGCCTATACCTCTTCGAGCAGGCCGGGCGCAACCGTTTGGACAGCGCTAAACGTGCAATCTGATTGACCGTTGAACAACGTCATCAGACCGTTACGGCAGGAAGCTGCAAAGGCAGCCAGTTCCCATGCACAGCAGGGTTTCCGCGTGATTTCATGCGGTGGCGAGCGGGGAACCGGGGGCGATTCAACCGCGTCCCAGTCCTGTTCCGGATCACCGTCCGGTGCAGCCCCACCCTGGTAAAGACCGTCGACATATCGATGTGGAATTGGGTGCAACCAAATCCGCAGCCACAGCGTCAACAGTTATGGATCGGTGCGTCCCGCGCCGGGACGACAGGGGTGGGTCGGCAACAGATCGGTCCATCAGCTAGTGGGCTCGGATGTTCGAACGTCATTCATCGTTCGTTCACCCGGGTCCTGGAACTTGGGGAGCCACGATGATCGTCAACAGCGCCAAGATAGCGGGGCAAGGGAGCAGCGGCTCTCGTGCGGCTGTCGACACATCTTCCATTCTGGAAGGGACGATGACCGGCTGCACCGCACGCACGGACATCTTCCAGCACCGCCTGATGGAAGAGCCGCCGCCCGCATCGGCGACCCGGCGGACACGGGAACGCTATGACCAGTTGGTCCGTGAGGCCAAGGCCGTCTGCGCGTCCTGCCCGTTGTTCACCGACTGCCTGTTCAGTGCCGTCGCCCAGCACGATGTCAGCGGCTTCGTCGCGGGCACCACGGCTGCGCAGCGCCGCTCGATGCGAAACCTGCTGGACGTCGAGGTCCAGGCAGACGATTTCGACCAGCTGGCCGGAGCGCGGGGCACGCGCCGGCCGGTCAGCCACGAAGAGGTCCTGCGGCTACGGACGCAGTACCCCAACGACAGCCTGGAATCGCTGGCCATGCGGCTGGGATGCTCGCTGTCGACCGTCAAGCGCCACCTGCGCAGGGCCCGCCGGGGACAGAGCCCGGCGACCAAGGCTCCGCGCGCCCGCCCGGAGCTGAGCGCCGTCCTGGACGCGTTCGACGCCGTGGTGGACCGGCCTTGCCAGTCACCGCGTCCTGGCACCACCCGCGTTGCGTGATCTGATACTCGGCCCGCCAGCGGACTATCAGTCATTTCAAAAGGCCGTGGCCCCTGCAACAGCAGGGGCCACGGCCTTTTTGGTTGCCCTGTGAAACTATCTCCGACGGCTATTTCATTCAGGTCGAACAGTTCCTCAAGTGAGCCTCAGAAATATCGATTGAGCACCGCGGCGACGCCATCGTCACTGACCGACTTGGTGACTTCGTCGGCTTTCACTTTCACCTCGTCGGGCGCGGAACCCATCGCAATCCCGAGACCGGCGAAGACGAGCATCTCGATGTCGTTGCGGCCGTCGCCCAGCGCGAGCAGATCGTCGGCTTCCAGCCCGTACTGCGCCAGCGCGACCTTCAGTCCGGTGCTCTTGTCGACGCCCTCCGGCGCGATGTCGAGCCACGCGGTCCAGCCGACGGCGTAGCTGACCCCGTGCAGGCCGAGCCGCTCGGCCAGCTTGATGAAGTCGCCCTCGGACTGCTCCGGATCCCTGATGATCAACCGGGTCACGTGCTCCGGCGCTAGCTCGGCATCGGAGACGACCCTGATCGCGACGTCGTCCGAGCCCAGGTCACCGGGCGGGAACGGCGCGGTCACCCGGTAGCCGGTGTCGTTCTCCTCGACCGCCATCCGGGCGTTCGGCGCGTACTTGCGGACCGAGGCGATCACCGTGGTCGGATCGAAGGTCCGCTCGTCCACCACCTCGCCGGACGGCTGCCGCAGGGTCCGCGCACCGTTGCTACAGACAACGAATCCTGGCGGCAGGCCGAGCAGCTCGGCCACCGGCCGGGTGGTCTGCCAAGAACGTCCGGTGGCCAGGATGATCGGCACCTCGGCAGCGGCCCGGCGGACCGCGTCGACCACGGCGGGCGAGAGCCGCTCGTCGTGGTCGATCAGGGTGCCGTCGATGTCGAGGGCAACGGCCTTCGGCCGCCAGCCGTCCGTCATTTGCCCACCGGTTCGAGGACCTCGCGGCCACCGACGTACGGGCGGAGGGCTGCCGGAACCCGGACCGAGCCGTCCGCGAGCTGGTGCGTCTCGAGGATCGCGACCAGCCAGCGGGTGGTGGCCAGCGTGCCGTTCAGCGTCGCGACCGGACGCGGCCGGCCGTCCGCGTCGCGGTGCCGGATGTTCAGCCGGCGGGCCTGGAAGTCGGTGCAGTTCGAGGTGGAGGTGAGCTCCCGGTACGCGCCCTGGGTCGGCACCCAGGCCTCGCAGTCGAACTTCCGGTACGCCGATGCGCCCAGATCACCCGTCGCGGTGTCGATCACCCGGTAGGCCAGTTCCATCTTGTCGAGCATCTCCTTCTCCCAGCCGAGCAGCCGCTGGTGCTCGGCGGCAGCGTCTTCCAGGCTGCAGTAGGAGAACATCTCGACCTTGTCGAACTGGTGGACACGGATGATCCCGCGGGTGTCCTTCCCGTAAGAACCCGCCTCCCGGCGGTAGCACGACGACCAGCCGGCGTACCGGATCGGGCCGGCGGAGACGTCGAGGATCTCGTCCATGTGGTACCCGGCCAGCGGGACCTCCGACGTACCGACCAGGTAGAGCTCGGGCTCCTCCAGGCGGTAGACGTCGTCGTGGGCGTTCAGGTAGCCGGTGCCGCCCATGATCTCGGGCTTGACCAGGCTCGGCGTGATCATCGGGGTGAAGCCGTTCTCCACCGCCTGGGCGATGGCCAGCTGGAGCATGCCGAGCTGGAGCAGCGCGCCGACCCCCTTGAGGAAGTAGAACCGGGCGCCGGACACCTTCGCGCCGCGCTCCATGTCGATCGCGCCGAGCAACTCGCCCAGCTCGAGGTGGTCCTTCGGCTCGAAGCCCTCGGCGGCGAAGTCGCGCGGCTTGCCGATCTCCTCGACGACGGTGAAGTCCTTCTCGCCGCCGACCGGGGCCTCGTCGGAGACCAGGTTCGGGAGCTTGCCGGCCAGTTCGTCGAAGCGCGCCTCCGCCTCGGCGGCGGCGGCCTCGTTGGCCTTCACCTCGGCGGCGAGCGCCTTGGTGCGCTCGAGCAGGGCGGTCCGCTCGTCGCCCTTGGCCTGGGCGACCTCCTTGCCGAGGCCCTTCTGCTCCGAGCGCAACGACTCGAACGCCGCGATGGACGATCGACGATCACCGTCGGCCGCCAGGACCTGGTCGACCAGGTCGGTACTCTCGCCACGCTTGGTCAGGGACGCGCGGACGACATCGGGGTTCTCACGGAGCAATTTGGCATCGATCACAGGTGCAGGGTATCGGGGCGTGTCAGCGGCGGCGAAGTGTATTCGGGATGATGAGCTGAGACCAGCAGGTCACCTAGGGGGAAAACAGCCGGTATGAAGCATCACCACCCACCAACTCACGTCGGCCGGGCGCTGACGGTTGTCCTGGGTGCGTTGCCGTTCATCGTGGTGACCCTGCTGGTCTTCCAGGACTGGCCGCCGCTGCGGCGCTGGGACGAGTCCGTCGCGTCCCGGGTAGCGACCTACGGGGCGGCGCACGAGAACATGGTGGACGTCTGGCAGGTGATCGGGGCGGTGATCCTGCCGTGGACCTCGCGAGCCGTGATCCTGGTCGTCGCCGTCTACCTGTGGCACCGCCGCGCCCGGCTGCTGACCGTGTGGCTGATCGTGTCCGCCGGCGCCGAACTGGGCCTGGTTCAAGCGACCGAGCACATCTTCGAGCGGCCGCGGCCGGCTCAGATGCTGGTCGAGTCCGGCGGCTGGTCGTACGTCTCCGGGCACGCCACCGCCGCCTTCGTGATGGCCGGTGCGCTCGGGGTGGTGCTGCCGTCGGTCCGCGGCTGGCGCCGGCGCTTCCGGCTGCTGGTGACGCTGCCGACGATCGCGGTGGTCTGGATCGCGTCCGTGGACCGGGTCGCGCTGAACCTGCACTGGGTCTCGGACGTGCTCGGCGGCTGGGCGCTCGGGCTGGCGATCCTGACGGCGACGTCGATCGGGTTCGGGCTGAGGCCGGGGCTGCGGCGACGCCGGCGCCGGCTTCCTTCGGACGAGAACGGTTCGTCGGTACCGCCGCGGGCCGCCGTCATCGTCAACCCGATCAAGGTCGGCGACGGGGTGGCGTTCCGGCGCAAGGTGACCCGGGCGCTCGCGGTCCGGGGGTTCGACGACCCGCTGTGGCTGGAGACGCGGGAGGACGACCCGGGCAACGCGATGGCCAAGCGGGCGATCGAGAACGAGTCGGATCTCATCCTGGTCGCGGGCGGCGACGGTACGGTCCGGGTCGTTTGCGCGGCGTTGTCAGGTACCGGGATCCCGGTGGGGGTGATTCCGGCCGGCACGGGGAACCTGCTGGCCCGGAATCTGCATATCCCGCTTGATCTGGATGATGCGTTGGAGCGGATTCTGGACGGGCGGGATCGGCGGATCGATCTGGTGAAGGTGTCTGGTGATGGGCTGGATACGGATCACTTCGCGGTGATGGCGGGGCTTGGACTGGATGCCGCGATCATCACGGGGGCGCCGCCGATCCTCAAGGCGCAGATCGGCTGGACGGCGTACCTGGTCTCGGCGGCGAAGAACATCAACCATCCGTCGGTGAAGGTCCGGATCGTGCTCGACGACGAGGAGGCGGTGGAGCGTCGGGTGCGGACGGTCGTGGTCGGCAACGTGGGGATGCTGCAGGCGAACATCCCGCTGCTGCCGGACGCGCGGCCGGACGACGGGCTGATCGACGTGGTGGTGATCGCGCCGCGGCGGGTGACGCAGTGGCCGCTGGTCTTCTGGCGGGTGATGACGCGGACCAAGCGCACGGAGATGTACCTGGAGCGCTTCACCGGCCGCAAGGTGGAAATCACCGCCGCGGTCGACGTCCAACGCCAACTGGACGGCGACGGCATCGGCCCCGGCCGAACCCTCACCGCCGAAGTAGAACCCGGCTCCCTCGTCGTCCGGGTTCCGAAACGCCGCTAACCCTCGCCCCGCCCCGCCCCGCCCCGCCCCGCCCACGGCACATCTCAGGGGTTGACCCCTGAGTTGGTGGGTTGCCCCCTCGGATTCTCGCTGGGCAACCCACCAACTGAGGGGTCAACCCCTCAGATGGTGGCTCATTGGGGGGCTGGGAGGTCGCGGGGTTGGGCGGCCTCTTTGCGGAGGGTTTCCAGGGCTTCTTCTTCTTCGGGCGAGAGTTTGGCGTCGCTTTCGAAGGATTTGACCTCTTTGGCGTACGAGCGGGCGTCGTTGCGGCTGTTGATCGAGGTGACGACGACGCCGTCGCCCTTGTCGTCGAGCAGCGCCATCGACCAGGAGAGCCGGCCGCCCATGTCGCCGTACGCGTCGTACCGGACGACCGCGAGGTGCTGGAGCGTCTCGCGGAGCTCGCTGCGGGCGTCCTCCAGCTCCTTGCTCAGCCGGCGGAGCTCGGACTTGACCGTGCCCGGCTTGGCCTCGGGCTGGGGTTCTGGCTGGGACTGGGTTTGAGGCTGCGGTTGCGGGGTGGCGGGCAGCTTCGCGGCGGTCTTGGGCGTGCCGGACTGCGCCCTCAGCGCCTGGATGGCGAACACGAGGGCGAGCACCGCCACGAACAGAGCGGCGATCCCGAAGGCAGCGGCTAACGTCGAAGACACGCACCGCAGCCTAATGGCTGCGTGGTCAAGTGGCTGCGCTGAGTGGCTCCGCGGGGTCCGAATCGGGCTAATCGTGGTCGGGCACGTAGATTCGCGGGGTGACACATTCGCCTGACCCCAGCAGCCACAGCACCAGCGCCGGCGGCGGCCCGCTGCCCGGAGTGCACGACCTCGGGTACGCACGCCTCGACACGGACCGTCTGGATCGCACGGGTGACGCCGAGGTGGTCTACGGCGCCGGGAAGACGCCTGAGCAGGTTGTAGAGCTCCTGCGGACCCTGCACGAGACCCACCCGGGCCACGCCGTCCTGGCGACCCGTCTGACCGCCGAGGCCCAGGATGCCGTCACCTCCGCCCTTCCGGAGGCAGTAGTCGACCCGGTGGGCCGTACTGCGGTACTGGGCTCTGCGCCCGTACTGCGGGGGACGGTGGCGGTCGTAGCAGCCGGTACTTCGGATGCGCCGGTGGCGGCCGAGGCAGCCACGACTGTTGGGGTGTTCGGGGCCAACGTGGACCTGATCACGGATGTCGGCGTGGCCGGGCTGCACCGGATCATGAGCGCTCGTGAGCGGCTGGATGCGGCCGACTGCCTCATCGTGGTCGCCGGGATGGAAGGCGCGCTGCCGAGTGTCGTCGGCGGGCTGGTGGGGGTGCCGCTGGTCGCAGTACCGACATCTGTTGGGTATGGCGCTTCGTTCGGTGGGGTCGCCGCGTTGCTGGGGATGTTGAACTCGTGTGCGCCTGGGGTGACCGTGGTGAACATCGACAACGGCTTCGGCGCTGGAGTCTTCGCCGCCCGGGTCGCGCGTCGCGCTGCGCCCGCTGAGGTGAAGTCGCAGTGAGAATCGCCTGGATCGACTGCGCAGCCGGCGCCTCCGGCGACATGCTCCTAGGCGCCTTCTTGTCCGCCGGCGCCGACCTGGAGGTAGTCAACGCAGCAGTAGCCGCGGTCGACGCCTCGTTGTCCGTGACGGTAGAACAAACCACCCGCCACCAAATAGCCGCCACCAAAGCCTCCGTCCGCGTCTCAGGAGAACTCCACCCCGAGAACTTCCCCGACGGCCTGGCGCCGGCTAACGCCGGCGCTTCGGATCCGGCGGACGCCGAGGCCGGGCACGGCCACGGGCACGGGCACGCCGAGGCCGGGCACGGCGGTGCCGGCCAGGGGCATGGGCACGCTGGCGATGCGGCCGGGCATGAGCATGGCGAGGCCGGGCATGGGCACGGGCATGCCGGGGGCGGGGGGCATACGCGGACTTGGGGTGAGGTTCGGCGGTTGATCGAGGCTGCCGGGTTGGCCGACGCTGTGCGGGATCGGGCGTTGGATGTGTTTGCTCGGTTGGCTCGGGCTGAGGGGGCTGCTCATGGGGTGGAGCCGGATGAGGTGCACTTCCATGAAGTTGGGGCGTTGGATGCTATTGCGGACATCGTCGGGGTGGCGGCGGCGTCCGTTGCGCTCGAGTTGGATCGGGTAGTTGTTTCGACCATCGCGTTGGGGGGTGGGCGGCAGGTTCGTGGGCAGCATGGGGGGATTCCGGTGCCGGGGCCTGCGGTGCTGGCGTTGTTGAGTGAGGCGGATGCGCCGGTTGTCGGCGGCACAGCGCCGTACGAGATGACTACGCCGACCGGGGCGGCGCTGCTCGCCTCGCTGGCGGATGAGTTCGGGCTGTTGCCGCCGATGCGGATCCAGCAGACCGGCATCGGCGCGGGCGGGCGCGATCCGGTCGAAGTACCGAACATCGTCCGGGTGATCGTCGGCGACGCGCTCGAGCGGCCGGCCACCGAACTCGTCTACGAGACCAACGTCGACGACCTCGACCCGCGGATCTGGCCGCAGGTGCTCGCCCGGCTGATGGAGGCCGGCGCGGCGGACGCCTGGCTGACCCCGATCCTGATGAAGAAGGGTCGCCCGGCGCACACCCTGTCGGTCCTGGTCGGCGGCGCGAACGCCGAGGAGGTCCGCTCGGTGATCCTGTCCGAGACGTCCGCGATCGGCCTGCGCGAGTCGTCGGTCCGCAAGCACGCGGCCGACCGCGAGTTCGCCAGCGTCGAGGTCGACGGCCAGCGCATCCACGTCAAGATCGCCCGGTACGGCGGCCAGGTGGTCAACGTGCAACCCGAGTACGACGATGTCGCCGCGGCGGCCTCCGTACTGAAGAAGCCAATCAAATCCGTCCTGGCCAAAGCCATCGCCGCCGGCCACGAACTCTGGAGCTAGCACCGAGCATCGCCGGGCGGCGCGGACACCGGGGCGCCGGGCGGCGCGGACACCGGGGCGCCGGGCGGCGCGGACGCCGGACGCCGGGCGGCGCGGACGCCGGACGCCGGGCGGCGCGGACGCCGGACGCCGGGCGGCGCGGACGCCGGACGCTAGGGGCACGGACGCTAGGGGGCGCGGACGCCGGGCGCTGGGGGCACGAGGGCGCGGTCGTTTGTGTGGAGGCCAGGGCGGTGGCGCTAGGAGGCGTCGTCGGGGTGGGTGAGGTTGGCGTGGCGGCCGGTGTAGGGCGGGGCGAAGAAGACGAGTAGGGCGAGGTCTTCGGTGATGTCGACGAAGCGGTGTGGTTCTTCGGCTGGGACGAAGAGCACATCGCCCGGCCCGATCAGCTCGGTCCGTGACGGAGTGACCAGCGTGGCCCGCCCGGTGGTGACGACATAGATCTCGTCCTCCCGGTGCGGCTGCTGGTCGTCGACCCCACCGACCGGGATCGAGTACGTGCCCACCGACAGCGACTCGGTCACCAGTTGATCGGCGTAATGACTCGGCAGCGCATGCTGGAACTCGCCCGCCCCTGAAATCTTCTGCACCGGCTGAGACTAGGGCACGCGGACGGCCAGACCCTAGGGCGTAGACACCTTCTGTGCTTCTGGTTTTGCCTTGCGCTTCGGCCAGTCGTAGGGCCACCACTGGGCGCCGCCTCGGCGGGCCCAGACGATCAGGCCGATCAGGACGGCGAGCTCGATCGCGGGGCAGACGGTGTCGCGGAGGCGGGTGCTGAACCATTCGAGGGAGTCGGACAGGAACGGTGCTACCTGACGGGCGTTCGGGTCGCGGCCGGGGACGTAGGCGATCGCGATCATGGTGGTGCGAATGACCATCCATTTGTCGACCTTCGACGCCGCCACGGCGGCCAGGGCAACCCAGGCGATCACGTCGTACCAGGGCAAGGAGTACATCGCTGTGACGATCCAGGCGATCCCGTAGATGGCGGTGTAGCGGATCGCCTCGGGGGTGTGGTCGTCCGGGTGGGTGCGCGGGACGAGCGACTTCGGGAAGACCTGGGAGAGCAGGATCGCCAGCACGATCAGGCCGACCCAGGCGGCGATCGCGAGCACCGTGCGGACCAGTCCGTTCGGCAGGAACAGGGTGAAGAAGCTGAGCAGCACCTTGTGCGGAGTACCGGTGGAGATGAAGGAGCTGTTCGAGCGGGCTTGTTGCAGTGCTTCGAGGCCGACCACGGCGTACAGGCCGGCCATCGAGATCGCGCCGCCGATGCAGAACATGATCGCCTTGCGGCGGTCCGCGCGCAGTGACCAGAGCATGGCGACGCCGACCAGGCCGATCGACAGCTTGGTGCAGCCCGCAATGCCGAGCATGATGCCGGCCAGCAGGATGTGCCGCCGGAAGAGCACAAGGGCGATGACCGCGAACATGACCGCGATCGCGTCGTTGTGGGCGCCGGCGAGGACGGTCCAGAGCAACAGCGGGTTGCCGAGGGCGAGCATCGCGACCCGACGCTTGGCGGAGAGGCTGGGGCCGACGAGCTTCATCAGCAGCAAGCCGGAGACGATCAGGCTGACCGCGACGGACAGTTGCAGCATCCAGACGGTGAGCTGCATCGAGTCGCCGCCGACCCAGGACGAGAACCACTGGACCCAGGTCGCGATCGGACCGTAGACGCTCTTCGCGCCCTGCCACGGACGCTCGGTCGCGGCGATGACCGGGTCGTAGCCGAGACGGATGGTGTCGGCCGGCGCTGTCGTGTACGGATTGCCGCCGAGGGACATGATCCGGCCGTACGCCGCGTAGATGAGGACGTCGCCGGATGCCATCGGCGGTACCAGCGTGACGGCGGCCGTCGTACCGATGCCTAAGGCAACCAATCGGCTGACACGCGGGGCCCAGCCGTTCTTGATCGCCTTTGCGGCAAGGAAAACGCCGTAGCCGCCGAGCAGGATCGCGACGTAGATCATCATCGTCACGAGCCAGTCGTTCGGCTTGGTGTTGAACCAGTACGACGGCAGCCAGGCGTGCCGGTTCGTCAACGTCAGCACCACAACCGACGGCCCGAGCAACCCCGCAGCAACAATCAACGCCGTCGACGCGAGGTAGAGCGCCACAGCACGCTTGCCATCACGATCGGCAGTCGGAGAGGCGACAACCACCTCTTCAGAGTTTTCAGTACTCATTTGCTGGGTCCGCGGGAGGGGAGGGCGTTGCGGGCCTTCAGAGCTCGGCGGAGGTGGAGGTACTGGCGCGCTCGGTGGAGCTGGCCGCGGAGGTCTGTGCCGCTGGCTCGGTGGCGGACGTCGATGGGGATCTCGAGGATGCGGAAGCCCTTGCGGCCGAGGTCGATGCTCAGGGCTGCTTCCACGCCGAAGCCGGGGGCCAGGGGAAGGGCTGCTTCGAGGGCGACTCGGGTCAGGCAGCGCTGGCCGGAGAGGGGCTGCTCGGGCGCCCAGCCGGTGGCCTGCTCGATGCCGGCGCGGGCCAGGCGTACGACGAAGCCGTGGCCGCCGGGTTTGCTGCCGTCGGGACGGACCTGCGCGGGCAGGGTGCCGATCGTCATGTCGGCGCGGCCCGAAAGTACGGGCTCGATCAGCGGCTCGGCGCCGGTCGCGGACTCGGCAAGGTCCGCGTCGAGGAACAGCAGGTGCCGCGGTTGCGTCGCCGCTCCAGCACCGGCAGCGCCGCCAGAACCGGCAGCGGCACCGGGGGCAGGTGCGGCGTCTAGCTTGGCGACGGCGGCGGCGCCGGTCTCCATCGCGGCGGCTTTGCCGCGGTTTCGCGGGTGCCGTACGACGGTCGCGCCGGCCCGCTCGGCGGCCTCGGCCGTGCCGTCGGTGGAGCCGTCGTCGACGACCACGATCAGGTCGACGCCGGTGATCTTGCGGACCGCGTCGATGGTCGCGACGATCCGCTCGACCTCGTCCTTGGCCGGGATCACGCACGCGACGGATCCCACCGTGGGCTCGACGGGAGGCAGATCAGTACCGGACACAGCACCGCAGCCTAGTTGTTCCGCAGCCGATCCCCCGCCTCGTCCCCGCGCCTTGTGGATATCTCGTCCTTTCGACCGATCCCCGGCGCCCTCCCGGTCAAGTTGGAAATCCGCAGAAATTGTCGGACAATCAGACAGAATCACCACGGCCCGCCCGCTCCGGACGGCGCTGCCGTAGCTTGGTGGGGACGGGATCCGGACGAGAGGGCAGGCAGATGACTGAGGCGTATGGCGTCGACAGCGAGGTCGGGCCGCTGCGGACCGTGATGCTGCACCGGCCGGGCAACGAGCTCCGCCGGCTGACACCACGGAACAACGACAAGCTGCTGTTCGACGGCCTCCCCTGGGTCGGCCGCGCACAGGACGAGCACGACGCGTTCGCGCAGGTGCTCCGCGACCGCGGTGTCGAGGTGCTCTACCTCCACAAGCTGCTCGCCGAGTCGCTCAGCGACCCGGCCGCCCGCGCTGTGGCGGTCAGCGGCGCAACCGAAGATCTGCGACTCGGCGACACGCTGCGCACCTACCTGCAGGCGAGCCTGACCGCCCTCGACCCGGAGCAACTGGCCGAGGCGCTGATGGCCGGCGTGCGCAACGACGAGGTACGGGCCGGAGGTGGGCTCGTGACCTCGTTGCTGGCCCACGAGGACTTCCTGATCGACCCGCTGCCGAACCTGCTGTTCACCCGCGACTCGAGCGTCTGGATCCGTGACAACGTCGCCGTCACGTCGCTGGCGATGCCGGCCCGCGTCCGCGAGTCGCAGCTGACCGAGCTGATCTACACGTACCACCCGCGCTTCGCCGGAGCGGAGAAGGTGTACGACCACAGCCTCGAGCATGTCGAGGGCGGTGACGTGCTCGCGCTCGGGCCCGGAGTACTGGCCGTAGGCGTCGGCGAGCGGACAACGCCGGCCGGGGTCGAGCGACTCGCTCGCCGGGTGTTCGCGAAGGGCTTGGCGCACACCGTGCTCGCCGTACCGATCGCGCAGCAGCGGGCGACGATGCACCTCGACACCGTCTGCACGATGGTCGACGTCGACGCCGTGCTGATGTATCCGAACATGGCCGAGGAGATGCGCGCCCTCGCCGTCACCGCCGAGGGCGACGAGCTGCACGTCGCGGAGTCCGAGCCGTTCCTGGTCGCCGCGGCCAAGGCGCTCGGCATCGACACCCTGCGCCGGATCGATACCGGTCTGGATCCGGTCACCGCCGAGCGCGAGCAATGGGACGACGGCAACAACACCCTCGCGCTGGCACCGCGCGTCTGCATCGCGTACGAACGTACCGTCGAGACGAACCAGCGGCTGGAGGAGTCCGGCGTCGAGGTCATCCGCATCGCCGGCTCCGAGCTGGGGTCGGGTCGAGGCGGCCCGCGCTGCATGTCCTGCCCGGTACTGCGTGACCCGGTGACCGTCGCCTGACGCGGGCGACCGAGCTCCGGATGTGGCAGCGATGCCGCATCCGGAGAGGTACCTGACAACGCAAGTACGAGGGACGACACGCGGAGCGAAATCGGGGGTTGTCGACCGGGCCGGTTATGAGTACTCTTCATGCCTAGGCCCAGGCCCTGTTGCTCCCCCGTCAGCAGGACTTGGGCCGTCCACGTGAAAGGGCCCCCGCACTCATCGAGTGCGGGGGCCCTTTTGTTCTGTCCTAACGGATCGTCAACTGACGGCTGGCCAGACCGGCGCGGGCGGCCCGCTCTTCGGTGGTCAGCGGGGCGTCGGTGGCGAGTGCCTTGTCGAGCGCGACAGCGAACCCACCGGCCGGCTTCTCCAGGTCAGCGGCCTCGGCGTCGGCCGGCAGCTCCCACACCGGCGCGAGCACGCCGAGCGCGCGGAAGGAACCGATCAGGCGGCTGCCCTCGGTCAGCGCGGACGAGCCCGCCGCGTGCAGCCGGGCCAGCGCGTCGAGCAGGGTGTCCTCCGCGTGCGGCAGCACCCAGCGCAGGTACCGGCGGTCGCCGATCTGCGTCCAGTACGCCGCTTCGACCGACTCCAGCCGTACGGTCGGAGCAGCCGCCGCGTTGGCGCGCTCGAGCCCCGCCGCGACCTCACCGGTCGGGTCGTCGACGTTCTCGCCGACCCAGTAGTCGAAGCCCTCGTGCACCTTGACGGTGATCGGCTTGGAGGTGTCGATCAGGTCCTGCAGCCGCGGACCGTCCTTGAGCAGGTCGCCGAGCTGGATCGGGTTGCCCGGCTCGGTCGCCAGCGCCGCCGTGATCGCGTGCGCGACGTCGCGACTCGGGTCACCGGACGAGGCGTGCGTCTGCAGCCCGATCCAGATCGTCTCGTCGTCGCGGACCAGCCCGGGCATCGCCATCGGCAGCAGGGTGACCAGGTTGACGGTCTTGCCCTTGTGCTCGCCGGCCAGCGTGACCTCCGCCGTACCGGCCGGGACGATCTCGCGGAAGGCGATCAGGTCGCATTCGGACGGCAGGCCCTCGAACGGGCGGACCACGAAGCTGTCAGCCGCTTGCGCCTTCTCCCGGCCGTGGCACTGCTTGAACCGCTTGCCGGAGCCACACGGGCAGGGTTCGCGCGGGCCGACGTCGACCAGGTCGGCCGGGTCCAGCGTGACGGTCGTGGTGTTGTTGGCGCGGTTGCGCGACTTCTTTCCCATACCCCGCAGTCTTGCAGTACCTGGCTACCCGCCACCAACCCGCGGTCAGCGCGGTACGAGGGCGTAGACGGTCCGCCGGGCCTGGGCGGTCCGGACGCCCCATTCGGACGTCAGCACGTCCACGATCGCCAGGCCCCGGCCACCGACCGCGTCGGGGTGGGCGTCGGCGATCCGCCGCGGCTCGGTCTCGCCACAGCCGTCGACGACCTCGAGGTGGATTCCGGCCTTGTCGATCCACCAGGCGGCACGCACCTCACCGCCCGGCAGCGGCGGCGCGTACCGGATCGCGTTGGAGAGCAGCTCCGAGAGGACCAGCTGCGCGTCGTCGCAAGCGTGCTCTGTCACCCGGTGCCGCTTCAGATAGCCGGCCAGACGGCGGCGGGCATCTGCTACCGCAGACACTTCGTGCGGCAGTACGACGTCCACAACACTCACGTCGGCGGGCAAGGTCGCAGAGGACAAGCAGGGTCTCCTCAGGTCGGAACAACACTCCCACTTCTGCCCCCGATCGGGCGTCCGAAAACACCCTTGTGTATTCCGTTACATAGCGACGCCGAAGTTCACCTGTTTAGCAGAGAAACCGAGACAATTCGGACGGAATTGAACGTCCAAATAACAGCTCGCATTCGGCCCGTCACGCAGAAGGACAAAGTGAGACGCACTCCACAAACCCTCCGCAACCATGGTGCTCGAATGAGCGGGGGCCGAAGCGCGTCAGTCGGGGCGGTGGGAGCGGCGGAGCGGGAGGTGGAGCTTGCGCCGGGAGGGCTGGGCCGGGAGGGCCGGTGAGGTCTGCGGAGGGGTCGCGAGGGTCTGGATGGCCAGCTCCGGGCGGTCGCTGATCAGGGCGTCGACGCCGATGTCCTGGCAGTGCCGGACGTCCTGCTCGGTGTTCACGGTCCAGACGTGCACCTGGTGACCGTGCTTGTGGGCACGATCGACGTACTCCGGGTGGGCCGTGACGATCTCCAGGCTCGGGCCGGCGTACGAGACCCCGGTGGGTAGGGAGCCGTCGCGGAAGCGGAGTGGGACGCGATCCATCAGCAGTACCGTGCGGAGGCCGGGCGCCAGGACGCGCATCCGGCGGAGCGAGAGCCAGGAGAAGCTCATCACCCGGATGGGCGACTCGGTGCCGATCTTCGGGTGGGCCCAGCCGAAGCGGTCGAGCATCTCGATCAGGCGGCGCTCCACCAGCCCGGCGTACCGGGTGGGGTGTTTGGTCTCGATCGCCAGCTCCAGCGGGCGGCCGGCGTCTCGTACTGTCTCCAGGAGCCGCTCGAGGGTGAGCACCTTGGTGAGGTCGGGGTCGGGCAGCTCGGCCTCGTCGTCGAGCTCGGCCCAGGGGTTCTTCCACGAGCCCCAGTCGAAGCCGTCCAGCTCCTCCAGGCTCATCGTGGACAGCACCCCACGCCCGTTGGAGGTCCGGTCGATCCGCCGGTCGTGGACGCAGACCAGGTGCCCGTCCGCGGTCAGCCGGACGTCACACTCCAGCCCGTCCGCTCCGGCCTCGACGGCCCGGCGGTACGCCGCCAGCGTGTGCTCGGGACTGACTTCGCTGGCGCCACGATGGGCCACCACGCTGGGGCGTTTCGCCATGAGGCAACTCTGACACGCTCACTTGTCAACAACTCCGGCAGGCGCGCCCAACGCCGACCGGCTCAGTGCTCAGGTGGGCAGGATCGCTTCGCCGTGGTCAGCGGCCCACTGCGCCAGCGCTGCGAGCGGTCCGGCGGCTAGCGAGGAGCCGGTGGGGGTTAGCTCGTAGGCGACCCCGCGATGGTCCGCCGGCACGGCCGTACGGGTGATCAGGCCGTGCTTGGTGAGTCGGGTGAGGGCCTGGCTGAGCACCTTGTCACTGACCCCGCCGATGGAGTTGAGGAGGTCGCGGCGGCGCGTAGTACCGCGCCTGAGCGCCATCAGGACGAGCGGATCCCAGGTGTGGGCGATCAGCTCGGTCGCTTGCCGGAGTCTGCAGTCCGCCACGAAGGTCTCACAGCCGCCGTCGTCCACGCCTTCGATTGTCGCAGGAAGTTCCCTACCGATCGGTCGGAGAACGGTGCCTAGCGTGAATTGCAGAAAACTGGACAAGTGGAGGATTTGATCAAATGAAGATTGCCTTTCTGGGGACCGGGAACCTGGCCGTTGCACTCGGCAAGGTGTGGGCGGCGGCCGGGCACGAGATCTTTGTCGCGGGGCGATCGTCGGACAATTCGGCAAAGGCCGCGGCGGCCTTCTCCGGTACGCCCGTCGAGCCGGCCCGGCTGGCCGCGGTCGCCGACGTGATCGTGGTCGCGGTCGCGTGGGAAGGGTTGGCGCCGATGCTGTCGATGGCGGGTGCTCCGGAGGGCGCTTTCGCGGGCAAGACGGTGATCGACTGCACCAACGCCGTCGACTACGCGACTGGCCGGTTGAAGCCCGAGAGCGGGTCGGCTGCGGAGCTGGTCGCTGCGCTCGCGCCGGGCGCGCACGTGGTGAAGGCACTGCACCTCTTCGGCGGAACGTCCTGGCCGGGACGGGACAGCGGAGCGCCGGGCGCAGCGGCGGGCGCAGCGGGGGATGCGGGGGATGCGCATGCAGCGCCGGCTGCTGGGGGCGGGCGGGCGACGGTGGCGATCTGCGGGGACGACGAAGGCGCTCTCGAGGTGGTCGGGACGCTCATCGGCGACCTCGGGGGCGAGGCGGCGGTGGTCGGTGATTTGGGTAGCGCCCGGCAGTTGGAGGAGGCGGCTGGGTTTGTGATGCGGGTGGTGGCCGCGGGCTACAACCCGCGGTTTGCTGTGCCTGATGTGCGGGTGGGGTGAGTAAGACTAGGCGGGTGACGAAGATGCGAGCAGTTGTCTTGACTGAGCCGGGGCCGCCGGAGTCGTTGAAGGTCAGCAGCATTGAGCGCCCGGAGCCGCGGGAAGGGTGGGTGCGGATCAAGGTCGAGGCGTTCGGGCTGAACCGGTCCGAGTACCACCTTCGGGCGGGGATGGCGACGAACGCGAAGTTCCCGATCATCCCGGGGATCGAGGCGACCGGGACAGTGGATCTGGCGCCCGGTGGCGAGTTCGCGGTCGGGCAGCAGGTGGTCGCGATGATGGGCGGGATGGGGCGCGAGTTCGACGGCGGGTACGCGGAGTACACCGTCGTACCGGCCGGCTCGGTCGTTCCCGTGACGACCGACCTGGACTGGGCGACGCTCGGCGCCTTGCCGGAGATGCTCCAGACGGCCCACGGCTCGCTGCACACCGGACTCGCGATCCAGGCGGGGCAGTCGATCCTGGTCCGCGGCGGTACGTCGTCAGTCGGCGTGGCTGCCGCCGTGCTGGCCAAGGAGCAGGGGCTGACGGTCTTCTCGACGACCCGGAACCCGCAGCGACTGGAGATGCTGCGGGAGCTCGGGGTGGATCACCCGCTGGTCGACGACGGCAACGTCGCGGCGCAGGTCCGCGAAATCCTTCCCGAGGGCGTCAACGCGGCGCTCGAACTGGTCGGTACCAACGTCCTGCCCGACACCCTCAAAGCCACCGCCGTCCACGGGACCGTCTGCTTCACCGGCATGCTGAGCGACGCCTGGACGATCCCGGACTTCTACCCGATCGGCTACCTCCCGAACGGCGTCCGGCTGACCGCCTACGGCGGCGAATCCAGCGACCTCCCCGCCGCCGCCCTGCAGCGCTACGTCGACTTGGTTGCTGCAGGCAACCTCCCGATCCGGATCGACCGCGTCTTCACCCTCGAAGAGATCGCCGAGGCCCACCGGATCATGGAGGCCGGCCAAGCAGTAGGCAAACTGGTAGTCCGAATCAACTGACCGAACCCAAGACTCGTTTGTGGTAGTTGGCGAGGTCGCGGATCTCCACGGTGAGCTGGATGGTCAGCTCTGGGGTGGGCTTGAGGTGATCGGTCAGCAACGTGAGGATCAGCTCGCCCAGGCGATCCTTGGTCTCCTCGTCGCGACCGGGCAGGATCGCCACCTCAAGATGGATCATCGCCTGACTGGGGTCACCGTCAGCGATGACGGTCTCCCCAGTCGTCCGAAACCGGGTCTTGAAGGCAGGCACGCTACTACCGATCACCTCCGCCGCCGCAGGATGCAGCGCCAGCGCGAACCCCTGCCGATCGAACGCGTCCGCCAACGACTCCGAGTACTCAACCCTGATCTGAGGCATGTCAGCCAGTATCCAGGCTGGTTGCCCACCGCGTTCTGGAGGAGACGCGGTGGGCAAGCTTGTTGGGCTAGCCGACTGCTTCCTGGAGGGATTTGGTTCGGCCGGCTGGGCGAGCGAGTCCGTAGTGGTCGCGGAGGGTTGTGCCGGTGTAGTCGGTACGGAAGAGGTCGCGGGACTGGAGGATCGGGACTACTTGGTCGGTGAAGACCTCCAGGCCGGAGGGGAGGACGGCGGGCATGATGTTGAAGCCGTCCGCGGCGCCGGCGTCGAACCATTCCTGGATGGCGTCGGCGACCTGTTCGGGGGTGCCGCTGAAGGTTCGGTGGCCTCGGCCTCCGCCGAGACGGCCGATCAACTGGCGGACGGTGAGCTTCTCGCGCCGGGCCAGGGTCACGATGAGCGTGTAGCGGCTCTTGGCGCCTTCGATCTCGTCTTCGTCCGGTAGGTCGGCCGGGAGCTGCTGGTCGAGCGGGAGGTCCTCCGGCTTGACCCGCAGGGTTTTGGCGAGTTGCTGGCGGGCGTACTCGGGCTTGATCAGGTCGTCCAGCTCACGTTCCAGGCGGATGGCCTCGGCTTCGGTGTCGGCGATGACGGGGACGATGCCGGGAAGGATCTTCAGGGTGGACGGGTCGCGCCCGAGGGCCGCAGTACGGGCCTTGAGGTCGGAGTAGAAGGCTTGGGCGTCTTCGAGGGTTTGCTGGGCGGTGAAGACCGCTTCGGCGTACCGGGCGGCGAGGCCCTTGCCGTCCTCGGAGGAGCCGGCCTGGACGATCAGCGGGTGGCCCTGCGGGGAGCGCGGCAGGTTGAGGGCGCCGTGGACCTGGAAGTGGCGGCCGACGTGTTCGATCGGCTGGACCTTGGCGTTGTCGCCCCAGACGCCGGATTCCTTGTCAGCAAGGGTTGCGTCGTCCTCCCAGGAGTCCCACAGCTTGTAGGCGACCTCGAGGAACTCGGCCGCACGGTCGTACCTCTCCGCGTGCGCGGGCTGGTCGGCCAGGTTGAAGTTCTTGGCCGCGTCGGGGCCGGCCGTCGTGACGACGTTCCAGCCCGCGCGCCCGCCGCTCACGTGATCGACGCTCGCGAACCGCCGCGCCAGGTTGTACGGATCGTTGTACGTCGTACTGGCCGTAGCGATCAGCCCGATCCGTGAAGTGGCCGCCGCGATCGCGGTCAACAGCACGGTCGGCTCCAACGCGCCGGCCGGACGGCGCCCGATGTCGCCGATCAGCTGCGGCGAATCGGCGAAGAAGACCGAGTCGAACTTGCCGCGCTCCGCGATCCGGGCGAGGTTCTGGTAGTGCGCGACGTCCGTGTTGGCGACCGGGTTGCTCTCGGGCAACCGCCACGAGGCCTCATGATGCCCGGTGCTCATCAAGAACGCGTTCAAGTGCAGATGACGGCTCACAGCGATACTCCCAACGCGTCAAGAAGTCTGGTACGAACGGCAGCGAACCCGGGATCCGCCGGACTGCGCGGCTCGGCGAGCTCGATCGACTCCTCCGCGACGATCCGGCCCTCGTCGAGCACGATCACCCGGTCGGCGAGCACGATCGACTCGTCCACGTCATGGGTGACGAGCAGGACGGCCGGCTGATGCGCCGCGCAGAGTTTCCTCAACAAAACATGCATCTTCAGCCGGGTCAGCGCATCCAGCGCACCGAACGGCTCGTCGGCCAGCAGCAAGGCAGGCTCGCGCACCAGCGACCGCGCCAACGCGACCCGCTGCTGCTCGCCACCGGACAGTTCGTTCGGCCACGCCTTCTCGCGCCCCGCCAACCCCACCTCGGCAAGGCTTTCGCGTCCCCGCTCGTCGGCGCCGCGCAGACCGAGTACGACGTTGTCGAGAACCCGGGCCCAAGGCAACAATCGCGAGTCCTGGAAGACGACCGAGACATTCCCGGGTACGACGAGTTCACCGGAACCCGCGACGTCGTAGTCCAGCCCGGCCAGCGCCCGCAGCAAGGTGCTCTTGCCCGAGCCGCTCTTTCCCAGCAGGGCAACGAACTCGCCCGGCTTGATGCTCAGGTCGAGATCATCGAGCACCGCGCGATCGTCGTACCGCCGGGTCAGTCCGCGGACCTCGACGGCGTGATCCAGCGTCAGTCCGCCAGTGTGCGTCGCCATGACAGCGTCCTCCTCTGGACGAGTCGGACCGCGCCATCGGAGAGCAGACCCAGCGCGCCGTACAGGACCAGGCCGACGATGATGATGTCGGTCTGTCCGTACGTCCGGGCCAGCTCCATCATGTAGCCGATGCCGCTGGTCGAGTTGATCTGCTCGACGACCACCAGCGACAGCCAGGCGGCCGTCACCGCGAAGCGCAGGCCGAGCAGGAAGCCGGGCGACGCGCCGGGCAGTACCACCCGGCGGATGAACTCCCAGCGGGACAGTCCTACCGTCTCGGCGAGTTCGACGTACCGGCTGTCGATCGTGCGCAGGCCGTTGTGGGTGTGGATGTAGATCGGCACGAAGACGCCGAGCGTGATGGTGGTGATCTTCATCGACTCGCCGATGCCGAGCCAGAGGATCAGCAGCGGCAGCAGGGCGAGCGACGGGATCGCGCGCTTGATCTGGATCGGCCCGTCGAGGATCGCCTCGCCCAGGCGGCTCAGGCCCGAGAGCAACGCCAGGACCGTACCGAGCAGCACGCCGATGCCGAGGCCGGCGAAGGCTCGCTGGGCGGACGTCAGCAGGTTCGACTGGAGCCGGCCGTCCGCGATCAGATCGCCGGTCGTGGTGACGACGGTCCACGGCGCCGACAGGACGCGCGGATCGAGTAGGCCGGTCGCGGACCCGATCGACCAGAGCACCAGCAAGAGGATCGGGCCGAGCGCTGCGCCGAACTTGATCTGCTGACCCGGTCCGAGCCGGCGGCGCCGACGGAGCGGTTGAGCGATCGCGCGTTGCTCCCGCTCCCCCGTCCGGATGCCGGGAATCGCCAGCTGCGTCATTTGGACGCCGCCTTGATCGCATCGGAGGCGACGGTCTGGAAGCGCAGGTCGTACAGATCCTTGGCCTGGATCACCGGCTTGCCGGTCTCCTTGGCGAGCAGTTCGATCGTCTCCTGGTGCCGCTTGATCGCGTCGCTCCAGTCACCGCTGATGTCGGGGTGCCCGGCGTTGTCGACCAGCCACTGGCCATCCGCCTCGGTGAGTCCCTGGTCCTTCACGTAGTACCCCTCGATCCACTCCTTGGGGTGCTTGTCGATCCAGTCCTGGGCGACTCCCCAGGCTGCGACGTACGCCCTGATCGCGGCCGCCTTGCCGGCATCCTCCAGCGACTCGGTCGGTCCGTAGAGGTGGCCGGCGTCATCGCGGAACCCGTGCAGGATCGTGGTCCCGCCGTCCTTGCCGTACTTCGACAGGTACCGCTTGATCGAGACGCCGCCGATCGGCGCGACATCGACCTGCTTCGCGGCAAGCGCGTTCGGGTAGATGTCCCCCGTGCTCGGCAGCTCGACGAGCTTGACGTCCTCCTTGGTCAGGCCGGCCTTCTTCAGCACCTTGAGCACGAGCGCACCCTGCGCCTGACCCGGGCTGTACGCGATCTTCTTGCCGCGCAGGTCGGCCAGCGTCTTCACCTGTACGCCGGGAGCGACGCCGAGCTCGTAGATCGGGTGATTGATCGGGTCCTGCCGGAACTTGGAGGCGACGATCTTGACGTGCAGCCCGGTCCAGGTGGCATGGATCGACGGGATCTCCGCGACCGAGCCGAGGTCCAGCGCATGCGCGCGGAACGCCTCGGTGGTCTGTGGACCACCGCTGAGGTTGGCGAACGTGGTGTACTTCGAGACCTTGTCGAGCTGACCCGACAGCTTGAACGCCACCTGGGTGGCCGGATCGCCGACGACGATCTTGACGCCGTCCGGTACCTCGGTGGGCAGCGGGGCGTCGAGCGCGAGCTTGGCGCCGGTACCGCCGGCCTGGGCGTCACCGCCGCAACCGGAGAGCAGGGTGACGGCGGCCAGTGCCGCGGCGGCAATTACAGCAAGGGATTTCTTAGGCATGAGATTCATCCAGACAGGGGTTCAGGAGGGCCGGTCGGTGGTCGCGTAGCGGCCGTCGTGGTACAGCAACGGCTCGTGTTCGCGGCGTTCGGCGTGGGTGGCGAGCCGGGCCACGACGATGTGGTGATCGGCCACTGCGAAGCGGTGTTCGACGAGTCCCCGCAGGTAGCTCGGGGCCTCGTCCAATACGGGTTCCCCGGTCCGCAGCCGGGACCAGCGGGTCGGTTCGGCGAACCGGTCGACACCGCTGGTGGCGAACCGGCCGGCGATCTCGTGCTGACCGGCGTCGAGGAAGTTGATCACCAGGCTGTCGGCCCGGTGCACGGTCGGCCAGCTGGACGCGGTGGTGGCGATCGAGAACGACACCAGCGGCGGCAGCAGGCTGACCGAGACGAGCGAGGTCGCGGTGAAGCCGACCGGGCCGTTGCCCGCGTCCGCGGTGATCACCACCACGCCGGCCGCGTGCCGGCGGAACACCGAGCGGAAGATGTCGGCGTCGACGGTGCGCTCCACATCTTCTGGATCCGGTACGACGGTGAGGCCGGGGCGGCTGGGCAGGGCAGGGTTGAACGCATGGACGGACATGTCTCTCCCTCGGGACGGGGCAGGGACGACCGGCAGCGGACAGGCAGGGGCAACCGCGACCGGGCGGTGGGATTTGCAGCTGGCTCTCAGGCCAGAACTCGTCTACGCCGCCGACAGGACAGGCGGTGGAACGGTGTGACTATCGACAGGTCGCGCTGGCTGTGCGCATCATGTCGATGGCACGGCGCCGGGTGAGCAGACAACTTGTCATGTCAACGAGCTTCTCATCAAAGTGCACTGGAAAACTAGACAATCTCGTCATTCGATACGACTGTCCACCGGACGCCCCTCACACCTTCGTTGGTGTATGCGTTCTACTGACGTGATGCTTCTACTGCCGCCGTTCCAGGCGCTCATCGACGACCACTGGCGCGACGTCGCCAGGCTCGCCCGGGCGTTGGCCGGCCCGGTCGACGGCGACGACGTGGCCCAGCGCGCCTGGGAGAAGGCCTTCGCCGCCTATCCGAACCTCACCTCGGCACGGAATCTGCGCGGCTGGCTGCTGACCATCACCGCCCGCTGCGCGACCGACGTGCATCGAGCCCGCAAACCACAAACCCCCCTCGACGACGCGCCACCGATCGCCGTCGACGGCCCCGAGGCCGCCGACTTCCCCGATCCGGAGCTCTGGCAGGCCGTGAAGGACCTGCCCGAGCGCCAACGCGTCGCCGTCACGCTCAAATACGTCGGCGACCTGGACCACCATGGCGTGGCCGCCGCTCTGGACACCACGCCCGCCGCATCCCGCCGACTCGTCAGCGATGCGCTCGCGACCTTGCGTACCAAACTCGGAGTGGATCATGACTGACCTCACAGCATCTGATCTTGAGGCCCGGCTGAGCCGGCTCACCCCCGGAGGCGCCCGCCCGCCGGTCCTGCCGACCGCCGACGTCTCCTACACCCTGCACGACACCCCCATCGGCACCCTGCTGCTCGCGGTCGCCGGCGACCGGGTGGTGGCCAGCTCCTTCGGCGACGAGGAGACGCTGACCGAGCGGCTGGCCCGGGCGATCTCCCCGCGCGTACTACGCCAGCCCGGGCCACTCGACGACGTCCGGCGACAATTGGACGAATACCTGACCGGTCAACGAAAGGCGTTTGAATTAAATGTTGACCTGACCCTGGCGACGCCATTCCAGCGGCTCGTACTGACCGACCTGCCGGATCACACCAGCTACGGCACGACGACGACGTACGGGCAGGTTGCCGGTGAGATCGACCGGCCGAAGGCAGCCCGGGCAGTCGGTACTGCGCTGGGCGCGAACCCCTTGTGCGTCGTGATTCCGTGCCATCGCGTGATCGGCGCGAGCGGGGCGCTCACCGGGTACGCCGGCGGACTGGACGCGAAGCGGTTCCTGCTGAATCTTGAATCGAAAAGTTAACTTTTCCGGCGCTCGATCGTTTTCTTTATACTCGGGTGAAAGCAGCAGGTCCCCAATGTGGAGTGGGGACCTGCTGTTCTTTTTATTCGTTGCCGGGTTGGTGGATTTCCAGGATGAGCCGGCGGCGACCGCCCCATTCGCGCTTGTAGACCTTGTAGTCCTTGATCCCCGCGGCGGCACAGAGCCGGCCGTAGCTGGCCTCGTCGTGGATGTAGTGGACGCTGCTGGTGCCGAAGTGCTCGGTGGTGACAATCCGGTGCTCGGGGCCCTGCCGCAGTCCGTTCGCGATCTCCGACGCGGTCGCCGGGCCCCAGACCGGCCCCTCGATCACGGCGAGCCCGCCGGGGCGTAGTACTCGGGAGATCTCCCAGATCGTCGACAGCTGCTCGTCCTCGGCGAACAGCTCGTGGAACGCCGTCCACAGGCAGATCACCGCGTCGAAGGAGTCCGACTTGTACGGCAGGTCGGTCATCGACCCGATCGCCCAGTCGATCGACAGCTCTTCTTCTCGCGCCTTGGCCTGGCCGGCCTCGACCAGGTTCGGGGAGATGTCCAGGGCTCGCACGGTCTTGCCCGCCCGCCGCAACGGCAGGCTGATCCGGCCATAGCCGCAGCACAGGTCCAGTACGGACTCCCGGCCCTCCAGGAGTTCTTCGACGGCCTGGACGATGGCGGCGTCACTTTCCGGCGTGGTGCGACTGGCCAGCCCCTCGACCCCGAGTTCTTCGTACTCGGCCCGGCTGCGCAGTGCAGAGTTCAGCATTGCGCCAGTATCCCGGCCACGCTGGTCACTGTCAGTATCGGGAACCGGATCGAGACCTTCCGAAGTCGGCGAACGGTAACCGCGGCCCTCTCGTGCGGCACCCCTGACCGCCGCAACACTGAGCCACAGCAACGACTTCGCCGAAGGAGAGCCATGTCCACCACCAGCTACGACGATCTGCGCGCGCTGTTCATCAACTGCACGCTGAAGCGGTCGCCCGAGCGCAGCAACACCGAGGGGCTCATCGACGTGAGCAAGCACATCCTGGAGAAGCAGGGGGTGGCGGTCGAGGTGATCCGGGCGATCGACCACGACATCGCCACCGGCGTCTGGCCGGACATGACCGAGCACGGCTGGGCGACCGACGAGTGGCCGGCCCTGCAGGAGAAGGTGATGGCGGCCGACATCCTGGTGATCGCCGGGCCGATCTGGCTGGGCGACAACAGCTCGGTGACCAAGAAGGTGATCGAGCGGCTGTACGCGAACTCGTCGATTCTCAACGCTGCTGGGCAGTACGCGTACTACGGCAGGGTCGGCGGCTGTGTCATCACCGGCAACGAGGACGGCGTCAAGCACTGCGCGATGAACGTGCTCTACAGCCTGCAGCACCTCGGCTACACGATACCGCCGCAGGCCGACGCTGGCTGGATCGGCGAGGCCGGCCCGGGTCCGTCGTACCTGGACGAGGGATCCGGCGGGCCGGCCAACGACTTCACCAACCGGAACACGACCTTCATGACCTGGAACCTGTTGCACCTGGCAAGGATGCTCAAGGACGCCGGCGGCATCCCTGCCTATGGCAACCAACGCTCCGAGTGGGACGCCGGCTCCCGCTTCGACTTCGAGAATCCGGAGTACCGCTAGGCGGCCTGCCGGGTACGTCCCAGGCGGCCGAACAGGATCGCCGCGAGCATCGAGACGATGATGGAGGTGTAGGTGGCGCCGAGCCAGCCTGGTACCGGGTTATTGTCGAAGAGGGACTGCTGGAGGTCGAGCCAGAACGGGGACCAGCCCTCGACCGTGCCGGGGTTGACGAGTTGGTAGGCGACGAAGCCGAAGACCCAGGCCAGCGTCGGTTGCCAGCGGAACCTGGCGGTGTCGGAGACGTCCCAGTTCATCTTGCTGACCACGAAGAAGTCGGCGATCGCGACCGCGAACAACGGGATGAAGACCGAGCCGATCAGGTAGAGGAACTGGGTGTAGTTGCCTAGGTCAACGAACAGCGCAAGCACGGTGGCGAGGATGCCGATGGCAACGGAGATCCAGCGCCGGTCGAGGTGCCCGATCAGGTTGTGCGCGGCCATCGTGGTCGAGTAGACGTTCGCGTACGCCTCGTCGACCTCGTCCACGAGCAGGACGAACAAAGCGATCGCACCGGCCGGCAGGGTGACGAGGGCGGTGATGACGTCGGTGCTGTTGGTCTGCAGGGTGGCTACGGCGATCACACCGAGTGCGTAGTACAGGATTGCGGCGAGGCCGTAGCCGAGGGCTGAACCGGCGAACGCGGCCTTGTTGGTGCGCGAGTGCCTGGTGTAGTCGGCGGCGAGCGGCGCGAAGGAGACGACGCCGGCCGCGGCAAGGTCGACGCCGGGCCAGAAGCCGAAGACGCTGTCCTGCGGCAGGTCGTGGACCGGCTTGCTGAGCACCTGGATGAACAGGTAGACCGAGGCCAGCAGGACCAGCCAGACCATGAACTTGCGGAGCAGTTTCACGCTGCCGAGCGGCCGGACGGCCATCGCGGTCGCGATGAAGCCGGCGATCAGGACGAACAGCCAGCGCCAGCGCTCACTCGTGACGGCGACGGCCGCCTGCGAGATCACGATGATCTCCATCGTGGCCCAGCCGATGTTCTGCGCGATGTTGAGCACCGTCGGCGCCATCGACCCGCGGCGGCCGAACAGCCCGCGCAGGCTGGCCATCGCGGGTGCGCCGGTGTGCGAGCCGAAGACAGCGGCACCGCCCAGTACCAGCGCGCCGATCCCGCAGCCGACGACGACGGCGATCAGGCCCTTCACCAGCGAGCCCGTGTACGCCGCGACGAGCGCGCCGGTCACCGGGCCGAACAGCGAGATGCCGAAGTTGCCCCAGAGCGTGAACTGGTCGAGGAACCCCAAGGTGCGGGGCGCGTCCGTGGTCAGGACGAGCGGGGCCTCGGTGGCGGTGGACGTGCGTGCAGCGGTAGTGGTCATGGCTGACCTGCTCCCTACGCCGGCATTACCCGGTCAGGTTCAGGCGGTCGGCGACCCGGCTGCTTGTGCAGCTCGTCACCCTCTCAGCCCGCCAATCGGCGCGAGCTCCCGCGGAGGTTTGTTACTTCGTCAACGATAGCTCGTCATTGCCCGTTGTATACACCGACCGCCTGCTTGATGAACGTCACAACCTCTTCGCCGTTCGTCAGCACCGGCATGTGGGCGCCGGTCGGCAGCGTCCAGGCCTGCGCGCCGGCCAGGTCGGCGATTCGCTGGGCCCAGTCGGCCGGTGACAGGCTGTCGTGCTCGCTGCGGACGACCGCTGTCGGGCAGGTGACCCCGCGAATCGCTGCCGCGAGGTCGTACCGCCTGGCGACCTCCATCGCCCGTGCCATCGACACCAGACCGGTGCGGGCGTACTGCGGAGCCAGGATGGGCACCACACTCGGCGACTCCCACACTGCCGAGCGGAGCCATCTGGCGGCGAGAGTCGGCCAGTCCGATGCAGTGACGTCCCCCGTGGGGCCGATCAGAACGAGGGCCTTCACCAGGTCGGGCTGGGCCAGGGCGGCGGCGACCACTATCTGGCAGCTGGCCGAGTGGCCGACCAGGACTGCTGGTCCGTTGACATGCTCAAGCACGCGGGCGGCCAGGGCTTCGGTGTGGAGGTCGTCATCGGGGTCAGCGGGATCGCCGTACCCGGGGAGGGTGATGATCTCGTACGGCGTGGTGAGGTGCTCGACCGTCGGGGCGTAGGACTCCGGCCCGAGGCCCAGCCCGGGGACCAGTACGACCTGGGTCACTCCCACGGCGGGCGGTCGGGGGCTTGCTGGACCACGGGGTTGCGGATCTCCGGCTTGAGTTCGCGGTAGCCGAGGGCTAGTCCGATGGTGAGGATGAGCAGGCCGGTACCGCCCCAGGCGTACGCCGTGGGGAGGCGGTGCAGGGAGTCGTCGATGGCGCCCATGCCGGTGGTCAGGACCATCACGAACCAGATCAGGATTGGGATGAGAGACAGGGCGACCAGGCCTAGGCCGGTCAGCTCGATCGGGCCCGGCTGGCGGTCGGCCTTGCGCCGGTTGAGCACGTCGCGCAGCCACATGCCCAGGGCGGCCACACCGACTATGAGGGTCAGGAGCTGGCCGATGGTGTCGATGGCGTCCGTGCGGAGCGGGTGGTTCAGCGGAGAGCCGGGGAGCTGGGAGATCTCCCGGAGCGAGATGCGCTGGACGGAGACGACCAGGAGTCCGTAGATGCCGGCGATGACCGCGGCGAGGAGAACTACCCGGGCTGCGCGTGGGTCGCGCGGGGCTGGGCGGCCGTAGGTGGGTATCTCGTGCGGCTGCGGGTTCGCGGGTGGGCCGTAGGGGTGGCCGGGGCGGTAGGCAGGTGGCTGGTTGTAGGCGGCCGGCGGTGGCTGCTCGACGTACTGGTTCGGTACGCCGTACTGCGGCGGCCCTGGTTGTGGTTGCCCCGGCTGGCCGTACTGCGGCTGGCCGTACGGTACTGGCTTGGCGTAGTGGTCGTCCTCGCGGGACTCGTCGGGGCTGTCGCCCCGGCCATAGGTGGGGAAGTCCTGTGACGACATTCGCTACACCCTCCCGCTCACTCGGACCGTCTTCGGACAGGTTCTCACGGGTGGGGGCGTTCTAGGTCGCTTTGATCGTCGGCCAAGCGTTGGGGAGACAGCCGGCCAGGCCCTTGGTCTGCTGCATCATCACCGGGGCAGGGGTGTTCGGCTTGGTGCAGGTCGAGTGGCCGTGGCCGAGGGCGTGACCCACCTCGTGGTTGACCAGGTAGCTGCGGTAGAGGTCGACCTTCCCGGCGTACGCCGGTACCGCATACATCCAGCGCTTGGCGTTGAGCACCACCCGGTTCTCGACCCGGCAGGAGACCTCGCCGCCGGTGTCGAGCGGCAGGCACAGCTTGTCGGTCAGCGTCGGCGTCGCGACGATCACGCGCAGGTCGGCGTCGACCTTGTCGGTCCGCTCGAACCGCACCGGCCCGAGCGCCTGCCAGCCGCGCGGATCGGTGAGCGTCTTGTGGATCTCGGCCGCGACCTTCTCCCCGTTGAGGGACAGCCCGTCCTCGATCTCGACCCGGTAAGTGAGCTTGTTCTGCGGCTCGGTGGCCCGCGCGAACCCGGACACCACCAGCAACCGCCCGGTCGACACGGTGACATTCGGCTTGGACCCCTTGGGTCGCCGGGTCAAAGTCGGTGCCGGCCGCAACGGCGTGGTGAACGTTGCCGTCGGCGTCGGCACATGCGTCGGCTTCCCCACCGGTGCCTGCGTCGGCTCGCTCTTCGCGACGACACTGCCACTGAACTGCGCCGCCAGATTGCGCTCCTGGGCGGCATCGGGATGCACGACCATCACCACCCCGAGCACCGCCAGCGCGGTCACCGAGAACCACTGCGCCTTGTACGACTTCCGCCGGCTGTGCCGTCCTGACTTCCCTCGGCGCACACGACTCCCCGAACGCCGCTCACTTCGCCCGGTAGCCATCTCGACTTACCCTATCGACTCCCAGTTACATCACAAAAGGGCAACTTCCGGCTAGGCCGTGCGGGTGCGGAGGAATTTGCCGAAGTGGGGGACGGTGAAGGCGACCGTGCCTCGTTCGGCGGAGAAGACCAGGCCTTTTTTGATCAGGCCGTCTCGGGCTGGGGAGAGGGACTGGGGTTTGCGGTTGAGGGTGGTAGCGACCTCGGAGGTGGGGACCGGGCCGTCGTCGGCGGTGATGCCCAGCTCGGCCATGGCGCGCATGTATTCGCGTTCGGCGGGGGTCGCTCGTTCGTAGCGGGAGCCGAAGAAGCCGACGGTCAGTTCGGCGGAGGCTTCGGGGCCGGCGACCGCGACGTCCTTGATGGTGATCGGGCTGGTCGGTGCGTGGTCCCAGGTGGCGTGGGCGAAGGCCTGGACGAAGTACGGGTAGCCGTCGGTCTGGGCGTAGAGCTCGTCGAGGGCTTCCTCGTCGAAGGTGACGCCCTCGGTTTCGGCGGGGATCATCAGCGCCCGGTCGCAGGCTTCGCGGGACAGGCGGTCGACGCGGACGTAGCGGAAGAGGCGTTCGGAGTACGACTTGCTTGCCGACAGTACGGCGGGCAGATGCGGGAGCCCTGCTCCTACGACGACCAGGGCGGCGCTCTGCTGGCTGATCTCGTGGCAGGCGGCGCACAGCGCGGACAGGTCGTCGGCGCTGATGTCCTGCATCTCGTCGATGAACAGGCCGACCCCCACCGACAGATCGCCGGCCAGGTCGGCCGCGTCGGCGAACAACTCGATCAGGTCCATCTCAAGGTCGCCCGAGTCGGCCCGGCCCTTGGCTGCGACCACGTCGACCGGCGGCTGCCAGCGGATGCCCTTGCGGTCGTTCATCCCGGTACGCAGCGCAAAGGCCTTCAGTACCGCGCTGAACTCGTCGACCCGGTCCGAGTCGCGATGCCGGTGCCCGAGCTCCCGCATGGCGGTGTGGAGTGCCTGGGCGATCGGCAGCCGGATGCTCTGGTCGGGCCGGGCCTCGATCTTGCCGGTACCCCAGGCGCGCTTGATCGCCTGGCTCCGCAGCGTGTTGAGCAGGACCGTCTTACCGACCCCGCGCAGCCCCGACAGCACCAGGCTGCGCTCCGGCCGTCCCGCCGCGACGCGTTCGAGCACCACCTCGAACTGCCGCACCTCGGTGTCGCGTCCGGCCAGCTCGGGCGGGCGCTGGCCGGCGCCGGGCGCATAGGGATTCCGGATCGGATCCATGCATTTCACTCTATGAGGCTGTCTAGCGTTTTCCTTAGATTTCGCTAGTCAACCCGATCGCGTGTCGCTGATCTGTCAGTTTCCACCGCTGTCTAGCAAAAACACTAGAAAAGACTAGACAGCCGTAGCGCTGCCTAGGGAGCGGCTGGAGCACTATGGTCTGCGCATGGGTGGGGCTGAACTGCAGGACTGGACGGTGCAGGCGGCTGCGCAGTACGAGCGGACGCATCAGCAGTACGTCGGCGGCGCCCGCAAGCTGGAAGCGCTGATCAACGAGCTGATCGGCGAGGAAGAGGGCATCAACTACCTCAGCGCCACCGCCCGGGCCAAGGATCCCGAGTCGTTCCTGGCGAAGGCGTCCAAACCGCATCCGGACGATCCCGGCAAACCGAAGTACGACGATCCGCTGAACCAGATCACCGACCTGGTCGCCGCCCGGATCATCACCTTCCTGGTCGAGGCCGTCGACCGGGTCTGCGAGGTGATCGAGTCGGAGTTCGAGATCGTCGAGCACACCGACATGGGCGCGCACACCCGCGCGCAGGGCGCCTTCGGGTACGCGAGCAAGCACTACCTGGTACGCCTGAACGCGCACCGCCGCGAGCTGCCGGAGTACGCGGTGCTGAAGAACCTGACGATGGAGATCCAGGTCCGTACCGCCGTCCAGCACGCGTGGGCCGAATTCGAGCACGACATCCGCTACAAGCTGGACATCCCGCCGGATCGCAAGCCAGAGTTCGACCGGCGCTTCCTGCTCGCGGCGGCCCTGATGGAGCTGGCGGACAACGAGTTCGCGGAGATCGACAAGCTGTACCGCGAGTTGGCCGCCGCCGAGCCGGACGCGGCGCCGATGGACCTGACGACGGCGAATCTGACCACGTACCTGACCAGGCGCTACCCGGATGCCCCGCACGCCAAGACGAACCACTACGCGTGGATCCTCGGCATCCTGGCCCAGCTGGGCATCACCACCGAGGACCAGTTGACCGAGCTCCTGCAGGACATCGACAGCAACGCCGTCCAAGCCGCGATGACACATCGCTTCCCGGCCGGTACGGTCCGCCGGCTCGACGACGACCTGCTGGCGGCGAAGGGCTCGGAGTACGTGGATCTCTTCCCGGCCGAGGAGCGTCGGCAGAAGATCCTCCGCGGTCGATTGAAGGCACTCGCCCGCGCCGGACTGTTCGAGGGCTAGCGCGGTCGCTGGCGTAGTAGTGCTGCGCCGAGTGGGGTGAGGACATGCAGAACAGTCTTGTCGGCGCGGTGCGTCGCGATCAGGCCGCTGTCGCGGAGCACGGTGAGGTGGTGGCTGGTCGTGGGGGCGCCGATGCCTACCTGGACCCCGATCTCGCTGGCGGTCAGCCCTGAGGCGGTGGCCCGGAGGACGGCAGCTCGGGTCTTGCCGAGCAGGGCCGCGGCGGTCACCTCTCCGGTCTTGGGGTTCGGGGGCTCACGTAGTACCGGGTAGACGAGGACTGGTGACAGGTCTGTGTCCGCCAGGGTGATCGCGTTCTGCCAGCAGAAATAGGACGGGATCAGGCGGAGGCCTCGGCCGGCCAGGTGGATGGTTCGGTTGATGGGGTAGCGGACCTCGAGGACTGGTGAGCGCCAGCGCATCAAGGGCTGGAAGCTGCTCAGCAGTCTGTCGGGGCCGCCTCGAGCCAGTGCGCGAGCACGGGTCGCCCGGTCGGCTGCGAGCTCTGCGGAGATCAGGTCGGCGTGGGGTTCGATCACCTTCTGGTGGTACGTCCGCAGGGCGGCTCCAAGGTCGGAGCGCAGGTCGCCCGCGGCGAGCCGAGGACCCCACGAAGGAGCCTGATGGACCAGTGCCAGCGTCTTGAGTTCATCGGTGACTCGCTCGGCGGGGGTCGACAGGATGGAGTCGATGTCGGCCTCGAGGCCCCCAGCGGCGGGCGGGGTGAGGAAGTCGGGGAAGTAGGCGGCCCGGGGGAACAGCGGCAAGAGCATCGAGGTGACCTGCTTGCGCAGTACCGGTTCGGTCAGGGTTTCGGCGGCAGCCCGGTACCAGGGCGCGTAGGCCCACCGGCCCCGCCTGGTCTGGAGCCGGTCGAGACTGTTGGCGATCTCCCACAGCGGGTCGGCGGTGGTGGCGACCCGAACCTGAGAGAGGTCGTCTTCGGTGAAGATCACTCGCAGCATGTCGCCCCCAGTCGGCCTCGACTACAGATCGAAGGCGAGCGGCGACGGCCTGTCAAGCAATTCGAGCTGCGGACTCCATGTCGGCGGCCACGCGGGCAGCCGTACTGCGCGCCCAGCGGCCGCTCGTGATCAGTCCGAAGACGAGGACCAGTACGCCGCAGCCCGCGATGATGTACCACCCGAGCCGAGCCGCCGAGACGAAACCGGTCTCCAGCGGGCCGGTCAATCGGGCGGTCAGCACGGTACCGACGATCGCGACCCCCAGCGAGGCGCCGACCTGACGACTCGTGGAGGCGATCGCGGCGGCGACACCGGCCTGCGAGCGCGGCATCCCGGAGACGGCCGCGTTGGTGATCGGCGAGTTGAGCATGCCGAAGCCGAGACCGAAGATCAGGTACCCGAGCAACAGCAACGGGACGGCAGTAGTGGCGGTCAACTGGGCGAGCATCAGCCCACTCAGGGCGAGCATCGTGCCGGCGACCACCAGCGGCAGCCGCGGCCCACGGTTGCCGACCAGCCAGCCCGAGACCGGCGCGAAGACCACCGTCATCGCGGCCATCGGCAGCGTCAGCAGGCCCGCGTGCAGCGCGGTGAAGCCCCGAACTTCCTGTAAATAAAGGGAATTCAGGAACAGGAAGCCCGACAACGCGGAGAACCCGGCCACCGCGATCAGCGTTGCCCCCGAGAAGGGTGCGCTGCGGAAGAAGCGCGGATCGAGCAGCGGCTGCTCGCGCCGCTGCTCGTAGAACACCAGCGCCAGCAGCGAGAGCACCACGACGGCAAAGCAGGAGATGATCAGCGGCGAGCCCCAGCCGGCCGACCTTCCCTCGATGATCCCGTAGGTCAGCCCGACCAGGAACAGGATCACCAGCGACTGCCCGACCGGATCGAGCCGGCGCGCGACCGCCGCCCGCGACTCGGGAACGAAGAACGCGGTCAGCACCAAGGCAATGACGACAACCGGCACGTTGACGAAGAAGATGAACCGCCAGCCGGCCGAGTCGACCAGCGCGCCACCGACCACCGGGCCGACCGACATGCTCAGCCCGACCACGCCACCCCAGACACCGATCGCCTGGGCGCGCTCGCGCGGATCCGTGAAGGTGTTGGTGATGATCGACATCGCCACCGGGTTCAGCATCGAGCCGCCGATCGCCTGCACCATCCGGAACGCGATCAGCAGGTCGACCGTGGGCGCGAACCCGCAGGCCAGCGAGCCGAGCCCGAACAGCACCAGCCCGGCCTGGAAGACCCGCCGCCGGCCAAGACGGTCGGCGGTCGAGCCGGACAGCATCAGCAGGCTGGCGATCACCAGTGTGTAGGCGTCGATCGTCCACTGCAGCTTGGAGACCGAGGCGTTCAGCTCGGACCGGATCGAGGGCAGCGCCAGGTTCACCACGGTCGTGTCGAGGCCGACGATGAACAGGCTCAGGCAGCAGATCGCCAGCACCAGCAACCGACGCCGCCGACTCAGCTCCTGCACTCGTCTCCCTCGCTCCGACCTCGGTTGAAGACTGTACTATCCAGCCGGAAAAGCCTTGGCGAAGTGTCGGCGGCCCGACCTAGTCTGGATCCATTCGCCTGATCAGGTCCGAACAAGCCCCTCTAGTTCCTTTGGGACGTCATGTCGCTGCGCCTCATTCCGTTCGCCGATCCGGGTGTGCCAGACACCCGGTCCGGCCTCCGTCTCATACTCTGGCTCGAACACCAGCAGCTACGTGGTCAGGCCGTAGCGCTCTGTTGGGGTCTGCTCTACTTCGGTGGCATCGCCGCCGCGCCCGTCGCGGTCGGGCTGGCCGTCCAGGCCGTGATCGACAAGTCCTGGGCGCGGCTCTTCCTGGCCGGCCTGTTGCTGCTCGCGATGGGTGCTGCCAAGGCGGGCGCCGACTCGTTCTTCCACAAGGCGGTCGTCACCAACTGGATCGCCACCGCCTCCCGGCTCCAGCAACTGCTGTCCCGCAAGGCGGCTGAGCTGGGCTCGATGCTGACCCGCCGGATCGCCGCGGGCGAGGTGGTCGCGGTCAGCAGCGGTGACGTCGAGAAGATCGGCTGGTTCGTCGAGGTGCTCGGCCGGTTCGCGGCCGCGTTGCTGACCTGCTTCGCGGTGGTCGTCGGGCTGCTCTTCTACGAGCCGCGACTCGGCCTGGTGGTGCTGATCGCCGTACCGATCCTGGCCTTCTCGATCGTGCCGCTGATGGGTCCGGCCGAGCGTCGCGCCGACGCGCAGCGGGCCAAGGGTGGCCGCGCCACCGAGTTGGCCGCGGACACCGTCGCCGGGCTGCGCGTGCTGCGTGGCATCGGCGGTGAGCAGCTCTTCCTCGACCGCTATCGCGCCGCCTCACAGGAGTACCGGCAGTCCGCGGTCCGTAGCGCGCGGATGTGGTCGCTGATCGCGGCCATCCAGGTGCTGCTGTTCGGACTGTTCCTGGTGCTCATCGTGTGGATGGGCGTCGGGCTGGTCACCGACGGGCACATCAGCGTTGGCGAGCTGGTCACGACGTACGGGTTCATCACCTTCATGCTCGTTCCGCTGCACACCTTCGAGGAGACGGCGAGCGCCTTCATCTTCTCCAAGGTGTCCGCGCGGCGGGCGGCTCGGGTGCTGTCGCTGCAGCGGATGGATGACAGCAAGGGCACGGCAGAGGCTGAGGTGCCGCACGGCGACCTGGTCGACCCGCTGTCCGGGCTGACCGTGCCGACCGGGAGCTTCACGGCCGTGGTCTGTGGCAACCCGGATGCCGGTGGTCTGCTCGCGGACCGCCTCGGCGGCCACAGCCCCGAGGCCGAGCCGGAGGACCCGTCTGTACTGCTCGGTGGCGTCGCGCTGGACGACCTCCCGCTGTACTCCGCAAGGACCGCAGTGCTCGTGCAGGACAAGGACCCCGTACTCCTGTCGGGCACCGTCCGTGAGCTGTTCGACGTGCCGGCCAGTGGAGCCGTGTCGGTCGAGGCAGCGCTCGACGCGGCCCAGTGCGCCGACATCCTCGACGTACTGCGCCAGTCGCTGCCCGACGGCGGTACCGATGCCACGGCAGCCGTGCTGACCGAGCGCGGCCGGTCCCTGTCGGGTGGACAGCGGCAGCGGGTCGCACTGGCCCGCTCGCTGTACGTCGACCCCGCGGTGCTCGTGCTCGACGAGCCGACGAGTGCCGTGGACGCCCACACCGAGGCGCGGATCGCGGACAGCCTGCGGTTCCTCCGGTCAGGCCGGACCACCGTGGTGTTCACCTCGAGCCCGCTGATGCTGGACCGGGCCGAGCGGGTCGTGTTCGTGCCGGACGGCCGGGTCGACGCCGTCGGCACCCACCACGAACTGCTGCACACCAACCCGCGGTACCGCGCGGTGGTCACCCGTGAAGAAGAGCCAACTCTTGAGGAGTCGCTGTGAAGCGCCCCGAGTACGACCCGGCAGCCCCGCAGGAGGCGGCTCGCCTGCCGGTGGCCGGTACCGCGACGGTGTCGGCCTATCTGAAGACCCTGTTCCGCAGGCACCGGCGTGCCTTCGGCTGGCTGACTCTGGTCAACGCAGTGGCGGCGCTGAGCGGCATGGTCGGGCCCTACCTGCTCGGCAACGTAGTGGAGAAGCTGTCGCTCGGCGAGAAGGACGTCAACCTTCCCTACGTAGTGCTGGGCTTCCTGATCGCCCTTGCCGTGCAGACGGTCTTCGTCCGGCTCACCCGGCTCCGCGGCGCGGTACTGGGCGAGGAGATGCTCGCCGACCTGCGCGAGGACTTCCTGGTCCGTGCGGTCGCGCTGCCGCCGGGCGTGCTGGAGCGGGCCGGCACGGGTGACCTGCTGTCCCGGATCACCACTGATGTGGACCGCCTTTCGCACGCCATGCGGGACGCGGTGCCGCAGCTGACCATCGCGGTGATCTGGGCCGGACTGCTGATCGGCGCGCTGATCGTCACGGCGCCGGAGCTGGCCGTGGCGATCGTCATCGCCGCGCCGATCCTGATCATCGGTGGCCGCTGGTACTTCCGCCGCGCGCCATCGGCGTACAGGTCGGAGGCTGCGGGCTATGCGTCCGTCGCCTCGGCACTGGCTGAGACTGTCGATGCCGGGCGGACCGTCGAGTCCCACCGGCTCGGCAACCGCCGCGTGAAGATGGGTGACACCCGGATCGGCCAGTGGGTCGCCTGGGAGCGGTACACGCTCTATCTGCGGATGATCCTGTTCCCGGTGATCAACATGACCCACACGGTCGCGCTGGCCGCAGTGCTGGTGATCGGTGGTGGGCTGTCGATCAAGGGCTGGATCACTGTCGGCGCGCTGACCACTGGTGCGCTCTACATCCAGATGCTGGTCGAGCCGGTCAACATGATGATCCGCTGGTACGACGAGCTCCAGGTGGCCCAGGTGTCGCTGGCCCGGCTGGTCGGAGTACGGGAGATCGAGGAGGAGACTGCTGCTGCGCAGGGCGAGCCGGAGGGTCGGACCGTGCTGGCCGACGAGGTCCGGTTCGGCTACCTGGAAGGCCGCGACGTGCTGCACGGCGTCACGCTGACCGTCGAGCCCGGTGCCCGGGTTGCGCTCGTAGGCCCTTCAGGAGCAGGGAAATCGACGCTCGGCCGGTTGCTTGCCGGGATCTACTCGCCACGGGTGGGTGACATCACCTTGGGCGGGGCGGCGCTGGACAAGATGTCTGCCGAGCAGGTGCGGAGCCATGTCGCCCTGGTGAACCAGGAGCACCACGTGTTCGTCGGTACCGTCCGGGACAACCTGCGGCTGGCCCGGACCGGCGCTACCGATGCAGAGCTGTGGACTGCCTTGCGGGCGGTCGATGCGCATGCGTGGGTGGCCGGGTTCGAGCACGGGCTCGACACGGAGGTCGGGTCGGGTGGGGTCTCGCTGACTCCGGCACAGGCTCAGCAGGTCGCGTTGGCCCGATTGGTCCTGGCCGACCCGCACACGCTGGTCCTGGACGAGGCGACCTCGCTGATGGACCCGCGAGCGGCCCGTCATCTGGAGAGGTCGCTGGCCGGAGTACTGGAAGGCAGGACGGTCGTCGCGATCGCCCACCGCCTGCACACCGCGCACGACGCGGACGTGATCGCGGTGGTCGAGGACGGCCGCATCGTCGAGCTGGGCGGCCACGACGAACTGGTAGGAGCCCAAGGCCCCTACGCGGCTCTCTGGCACTCCTGGCACGGCGAACGCTGAGCACGGCAAGGTGAGGGGCTCCCAGCCCCTCACCTTGCATGAAGTTGCAGTCCGCGGAGTTTGACCGCGTGTGAGGATTGGAGGGTGCTGACGACGCTGCTCTCGCTGCCTACCGTGATGGCCTTCGATGTGGATCCGGCGGGCAATCTGCTGGTCGGGTACGACGAGAGCGGGATCCGGCAGATCCATCTGGTGGGGGCGGACGGGGCTTGGCGTGCACTGACTGCCTTGGACGACACCGCTCGGGCGGCGCGGTTCGTACCGGAGAGCCGGCTGGTGGTCGTCGAGCACGACAGCGGCGGGGATGAGCGCGGTCAGCTGTCCTTGCTCGATCTGGACGACAGCAGTGGGGTGCTCTCGCCGCTCACGCATGACCTCGCGTACTTCCATCACCTCGTGGATGCCAAGCCAGGCAGGGTTTTCTTCACCACCAACCGCCGCAACGAGGTGGACTTCGACCTGGTGATGCTCGACCTGGCCAGTGGCGACGAGACCACGCTTTACGACGGCGGCGGCTACCTGAGCTCGGCACAGGTGTCCCCCGACGAGCACTGGGCGGTAGTCGCGCTCGCCGGCGGCCCTGGCAACTCGGTCCAGCTCCTGCTGGTCGACGTGGCCAGCAAGACGGTCACTGCGCTCACCGGGTACGACGACCCGACGTATCACGAGGGGGCGTCGTGGCTGCCCGACTCGTCCGGGTTCGTCGTCGCCAGCGATGCAGGGCGCGACCGGCTGGCCTTACGCCGGTACGACGTCGGTACTGCGAGTTGGACCGACCTCCTGGTCGACGACAAGCACGACCTGGCCGGGTGGGTCTGCCCGGACGGCGAGCACCTCCTGGTCGGGACCACCGACGACGGTGTCGTGAGCATGGCGCTGCACAAGCTGGCGGACGCGTCGTACGTCGCCCAGCTCGACCTGCCGATCGGCGGCTGCGCAGCCCGGCTCATCATCGCTCCCGACCCCCTCTGGTCAGCCGATGGCAGCTACGCGTTGCTCAACCACAGTTCGCCGATCGACCCGCTGTCCGTGTTCCGCTACACCCGCGAGACCGGCGATATCGTCGCTGTCCAGACCCCGGTGAGCTTTGAGTTGCCGCAGGGGCCCAGGCATCCCGAGAGCCATCGGGTGACCTCCTTCGACGGCGAGCAGATCCCTGTGTTCGTGTATCGGCCTGTTGATGGCAGCGGCGACGGCTCGGCCGTGGTGTGGGTGCATGGTGGCCCCGAGATGATGGCGATGCGCATCTGGAACCCGGTGGTCACAGCGCTGACGGCGGAGGGCCACACGGTGATCGTGCCCAACGTGCGCGGCTCAGCGGCGTACGGGAAGCGCTGGTACTCGCTGGACGACAAGGAGTTGCGACTCGACTCCGTGAAGGACCTGGCGGCGATCCACGACTGGCTGCCGTCGATCGAGGTCGATCCCCAGCGCACTGCGTTGTGGGGCGGGTCGTACGGCGGCTACATGGTGCTGGCGGGGCTCGCGTTCCAGCCGGAGCGGTGGGCGGCCGGGGTGGATGTCGTCGGGATCGCTTCGCTGGTGACGTTCCTGGAGAACACGTCGTCGTACCGGCGGGTGGCTCGCGAGCGGGAGTACGGCGTACTGGCAGTGGACCGTGCGTTCCTGGAGGAGGCCAGCCCGCTCAACCGGGTGGACGACATCCGGGCGCCGCTCTTCGTCATCCATGGCGCGAACGATCCGCGGGTGCCGCTGTCCGAGGCGGAGCAGATCGTCGAGGCGCTCAGCAAGCGAGACGTTCCGTGTCAGCTGCTGGTCTACCCGGACGAAGGCCACGGCCTGGCCAAGCGCGCCAACCGCCTCGACGCCTACCCGCAGGCGTTCGCGTTCCTACGGGAGCACCTGTCTAGCTGAAGGCGGGCATCTGCGGAGTGAGAGTCCCGGCTGTCGCATCGAGTCGAACCGGCAGGCCGAGCGGTACTGCGAGATTGACCTCTTCGTGCCCGATCGCCGCGCCGTCGACCATCGGTACGCCGAGGGGCTCGAGTCGCTCACGAACCACGTCGGTGACCAGCCCCTGATCGTCAGCCTCGCTGAAGTCGCCGATCACCAGACCGGTGACATGGTCGAACCAGCCGGCTCGCAGCAGTTGGGTGAGCAGGCGATCGACCCGATAGCCATCCTCACTCACGTCTTCGAGCACAACGATGCCGTCCGGCCGTACGGAGGTCGGAGTACCCAGGCTGGACGCCAGGAGAGCAAGGTTGCCACCCAGCAGCCGACCCTCCGCAGTGCCGGGCACGACGGTCCGGGCGGCTCTGGGCGCCAGCAGGTCCTTGACGGACTCGGGCTCGAACAGCAGGTCATGCAGCCGCTCGCGCCCTTCGAGTGCACCCAGTTGCTCGACGGCCGCAGCCATCGGGCCGTGAACTGTGACCAGCCCCTGAGCATTGAACGCCTCGTGCAACGCGGTGATGTCGCTGAAGCCGACCAGCAGCTTGTCGACTCCAGCGAGCTCGTCCAGGTCCAGATGCTGCAGCAACCGCTGCACGCCGTAGCCGCCGCGGCCACAGAAGACGGCTGCGTACTGCGGGTCCAGCCACGCGGCCCGGAAGTCCGCTGCGCGCGCAGCGTCGTCACCGGCGAGGTAGGGGAACCGCTCATGCCGGGTCAGCACGGCCGGCATGACGTCGATCTCCAGACCCCAGTCCCGTAGGTGCGCAGATCCCGTCTCCAGCCGCCCAGCGACCATCGGGCCGGCCGGAGCCACCACAGCGACCCGGTCTCCACTACGCAGCCGCTGCGGGCGCCTCACCTCAGTCATGCACCAGACGCTACCTGCAGCGCCGGCATCTGCCAGCCACGAGCCAGCGACGACTCGTACGCCGGTGCGCCACCGGCGAAGTACTCGGTGAACTTCATGATCAGCGGCTCCCAGCGCAGCGGGTCGATGTAGCGGTCGTCGTTCATCAGCAGGTCCTCCCGCACGTGAACGCGCCGTACCGACATCTCCATCGCCCGCAGCGTCGAGTCGGGGCCGCCGACGGTGTGGATCGCCTCGATCCGCCCCTCGAGGTTGATCGGGCTCTCCTCGACGGCGTCCACGTCCACCAGCGTTCCCGGCGTCCTGCTCCAGCCGGCCGCCGCGAACTTGTCCGGCACGTAGCGATAACCGCGAGCCCGCTTGGCTTCGGGGATCTGCTCGGACCCGGTCAGCAGCGCGATCCGGTCGAGCCCGGCGACCATGGCCGGCTCGACCAGGTTGAGGATGCAGTCCGGCCGCTCGGTCAGGTTCTGCACGGTCTGCGACGCCGCGGCCATCCCCAGCATCGCGGTCTGGTGCAGCCACCAGGCCGAGGACATCGGCGCGAGGTTGGTGCTGCCGTCCGGGTTCTGCGAGCTGATGAGGACCACTGGCGTTCCGAAGTACAGGACCTTGGGCTCGATGATTCGCTTCATGCCTATCGAACGGCTGCGGAGCCGGTTGTGTGAGGGCTACCAGTTGACCTGCACAGGCGTGGTCTTGCTGGTGCCGTTGACTGTCACCCCTAGCTGGACAGTGCCGGGGCGGAGGCCGGTGAGGGTGCCAGTGGCCGGGTCATAGGCGGCCACTGCCCAGAAGGGCGCAGTACGAACCGAGCCGATGTGCAGCAGGGATGAGCCGAACCAGTCGGCGGAGACCGGGAAGGACACCGGCACTCGCCGGTTCTCCTGTACTACGGTCGCCGCGACCGATGCTGTCTTGCCCATCTTGAGCGTGGTCGGCGCGGCGAGCTCCAGCGAGTCCACATGCGCCCTGAGCTCGACCTGGAACCAGTCACGCTCAGGTGCCGACCAGCGCCGCTCACCAGCCGCCGCCTCCTTCGCTGACGGGTCGATACCCACCAGCGCCCACCCCGTGAAGCCACCAGCGTCCGGAGCAGCTGCTGGGCCCTTACCCGAGTTGCCGGTCAAGGGCAGCAGCACTCCGTCAGTACGGGTCGCTGCGAAGGTCCCGGCGTGAGCCGCCATGTACGCGGCGCCCTTACCTGTCGAGGACCGGAAGTCGGCCAGCCAGCGGACCAGCAGTTCGGCCTCCTTGCGATCGCCGAGCTGCGAGTTCTGCGTCGGCGACGGGTCGTCGATCGGGTGGTGCGCCATCACCACGACGTTGCGAATCGCCTTGTTCCGGGCGGCGTCCTCGAGTTGCTGCTTGAGGTCGGCGATCTGCGCGAACCCACCGGCCCGCAGCGATCCGAGCGACGAGTCGCGCAGGATGAAGCGAGTGCCCTTGTGGTCGAACGTGCTGGTCGGCGCGCCGAACACCTTGGTCCACTCGGACAGGTCGCCAGGTCCGTAGCTTTCGTGGTTGCCCGGCACGTAGTGCACCGGCACCTGGCCGGCGACCTCCTCGTCGATGATCTTCTTCGCCAGCGCGATGTCCTGGGCGAAGCCGCGGTCGACGAAGTCGCCGTTGATCACCAGGAAGTCCGGGTTCTGCGCGAGGGCCTCGCGGATCGTCCGGCGGGCCTGCTTCACGTAGTCCGAGTTCGGGTCGTCGGCGGTGAACTGCGCGTCCGACATCACCGCGAACTTCCAGCGCCCGCCGCCGGTCGCCGTACCGTCCGTGACCACCATCGGGTCGATCACCTTGGCCGGCGGCGAGACCGTCACCGGCGGGGCGCCGCGGACGGTCAGGTCGTCGATCACGATCCGGCCGGAGTACTGCCGGGTCGGCACCGTCTCGACGACGTAGATCCGCCAGAACCGCAACGGCATCGTCAGCCCGGGCGGGATGTTCGCCTCGACGTACTTCCAACCGGTCCAGTCGACCGCCGCCGCAAGGTTGAGCGTCTGGGCTGAGCCGCCCGCGCCGTCGTAGGCGTTCGCACGCAACCACGCGCCCTTGCCATCGCCGTAGACCCACGCGCCCAGCTTCTGCGGCTGGCCGGGCAGCGTCTGCTGCGGAGTCTGCGCCAGGTACGCCGCCCGCGTCGCGGTGCTCCCCGTCAACGAGTAGTCCAAAGCAATCGCCTGACCGCCATCGTGGCCCTCGGCAACGGACCTGCTTGCCGTCGCCGCCCCGACCGGTACTGCGTTCGCCACCCAGCGGGCCGGATCGTCGACCTCATCGACGATCTGGCTGGTCAGCCCTGCGGTGACACTGAGTTGCGTGGTGAGCGAGCCGACCTTCGCGGTGACGACGGTCGAGACGGCGTCGGTACCGATCGCGCTCACGTCGAATCCGTTGCCTCGCGCAACCACTGTGACGAGCTTGTCGTCGACGGTGAGCTTGACGTCGCGCGGTTCGACCCAGGTGGAGAAGCCGTCCGAGTCGTAGCCGTTGACGGTGAAGAAACCCTTGGTGGTGGCGTCCGGCAAGGACACCTGCCGGGTCGAGGGGGCCAGGCGGATCGGAGTACCGAGCACTGTCATCGGGAAGCGGCCGCGGGCCGACCCCTTCGCGGCCGTGACGATGACGTCGCCTGCCCGGCGGCCGGTGACGATGCCCTCACGGCTCACTGCGGCATTGCTGCCGGTGGACCAGTGCGGCGTACCGGTGGCTGGTGCGTAGGTCTCGTCATGGCCTTTGGCGGTCAGGACCCGGGAGAGGCCGGTGAGGACGCGGGAACTCTTGGAGATGTCGGTGTCGGCGTCCTCGGCCGCGGTGCCGGTCGCTTCGATCCGGAAGCCCTCGAGCTTGCCGGATCCCTTGGTGGGAACGAGTCCGAGGCCGTTGGGGACCAGTCGCTCGCCGCCGTCGGACGGGTCGTTGACGACCTCGGGCGCGGCCTCGCCGGGTGAGCGGGCGAGCATCGTGGAGGAGCCGCCGCCGTCGAGGTTGAGGACGTCGTCGGCGCCGAGGCCGATCATCAGCTGGCCCATTTCCTTCAGGGACAGGCCGCGCGAGCCGGTGGCTCGGCCGTCGACGGTGAGGAGGACCATGCGGCGGCCGTTCTCGGTGAAGCCGACGGCGGTTCGCGGGGCGAGGTCGGCGTCGGGGACGTCGTCGGGGACTTTGCCGTCGTGGGCCAGCTGGACGTTGCCGCTGATCGCTACGGCGGCGTCGAGGGCGTCTGGGCGGGGGCCGTATTGGATTTCAACCTTGTCGCCGGGTTCGAAGGCGGTCAGGGAGGTGGCGCCTGCGTCTCGGCCGATGAGGGCCAGCTCGTTCGCCGCTAGGGGCGTAGTACCGGGGGTGGTGGTCGAGGAGACGACCACGCCGTCGCGGAGAAGGACCTCGCGGACGTTCGGTACGCCGTCGACGGTTCGGGTGCGGGGTGCGTCGCCCCACTCGGGTGTGTAGAGGCCGATGCCTCCTGCGTTGACGCCGGGCGAGTTGAGGTTGGTCAGGTCCAGCTTGGTGGCGTCGTCGTCGGTCGCGGTGCCCTGGAGGAAGACCTGGGCGATCCGGCCGAGGCCGTCCTTGCCGATCACCGCGGTGTCGTTGTGGCCCGCCGCGGGGGCGTTGACCAGCCGGCCGTGGTCGATCCCGACGCCGAGCGGGGCGGTGGTGTCGTTGATGTCGAAGAAGTCGCCGTTGACGCCTGCGATCGCCCCCTTGCTCGCGAGCTGCTGGCTGAGCGGCTGGCCGCCGGAGACTTTGCCGGTGTTGACATAGTCGACGGTCACGCCGTGCCGGTCGAGATCGGCGACGATGATGTCGCCGCGCAACCAGCCGCGGGCGTCGAGCCGCTCGAAGGCGGTGTGGTCGACGCCGGGCGCGATCGGGTCGTCCTGCCGGCTCGTCACCAGCCCGTCGCCGGCGATGGCGGCGTCGGGCGGCAGCGGTTGGCTATCAGCGGCCGGGTTCTCGAGGGGCTGCTGCTCGACGGATCGGTGCTCGACGGATCGGGCGAAGGCCGGGGTCACCGCAGTACCGAGGACCAGGCCAGTTGCTGCGGTGACACTGACGGCAACGCGACGGAACGACACAGCGGCCTCCTCGGCGTGGGCGGACGCGGCCATCCGACGCCGTGCGACCTACCGCCGTGTGAGACGCAGGTGTACGCCGGTCAACCGATCGGTGACAAAGTAACGTCTTTGATCGGCTACCGGAAGATTATTGCCAGATTCAGTCGAGCGCGACCGGCCGGCCGGCGCCTTCCCAGGCCGTCATGCCGCCGTCGAGGTTGATCGCGTCGCGGCCCTGGGACGCCAGGAACTGGGTCGCCATCGAGGACCGGCCGCCGACCGCGCAGACGCACAGCACCTGCTGGCCGAGCGGCACCTCGCCGACCCGCTCCTGCAGCTGGCCGAGCGGGATGTGCACCGCGTTCTCGATGTGTCCGCGGGCCCACTCGTCCGGTTCGCGGACGTCGAGCACGAAAGCCTCGGCGAGCAACGCGTCATCGACGTCGGCAACCACCACTGCGGGAATCTCCGGAGTCATGCGTTGATCATCGCAGCCCCCGCCGCCCACCGCGCCATCCGGTCCGCGGATCGGCCGAGGTCTTGCTCTCTGGGAACGTTTCCCCTCTACTGTCAGTGATCACGCAGTGACTCTGTTCCGCCCCGAATGAGGAGCCACGATGCGCACTTTCAGCCTGCCCGGAAACCGATCACTGAAGCTGGCCGTCGCCGGCTTCCTACTCACCACCGCCGCCACCGGATCGGCGTTCGCCGCCACCCCCACAGATGCGCCAGGCCCAGCCGCGACGTCTGCAGTACGAGCACCTGCGCTGCCGTCCAAAGCACCTGCCGGTGCGATCGAGCCGACCGGCTACTGGACCGCCGAGAAGATGCGGAACGCCATCCCGGCCGACCTTCCCGGTGACGCCAAGGTCCCCGGGAAGCAGGACCCCGCACCGCGGACCGGACCGCCGAGCATCGCCTCCCACCCGGTCGCGCCGCTCGGCCGGGCGCCTTTGAACGACGTCGTACCGAGCACCGCCGGCAAGGTCTTCTTCTCCGACAACGGCCTGAACTACGTCTGCTCCGCGGCCTCGGTCAACAACAACTACAAGAACCTCGTCGTCACCGCAGGCCACTGCATCCACAGCGGTCAGGGCGGCAACTGGCACTCGAACATCGTCTTCGCGCCGTCCTACTACAACGGCCAGTCCGGCGCCGGGCTGTGGAACTGGGCGGCCGCGCGCACGTTCAACGCTTGGATCAACAACAGCAACTTCAGCTACGACCAGGCGTTCTTCACCGTCTGGCCGCGCAACAACCGGAGCCTGATCGACACCGTCGGCGGCAACGGGCTGGCCATCAACAACAGCCGCAACCAGCCGAACTCCCGGATCTGGGGCTGGCCGGCCGAAGCGCCGTTCAACGGCGAGGTCCCGTACTACTGCGACGGCACGACCTCAGCTTGGGGTTCGACCGACGCGGCCCTCGGCTGCAACATGAACGGCGGCGCAAGCGGCGGCCCCTGGCTGAAGGACCGGATCGACCAGAACCTCGGCTACATCTTCGCCTCGACGTCCCGCCGCACGACGAGCGGACCCCAGGTCCTGCTGGCCACCCCGTTCAACTCCGAGGTGCTGGACATGTTCAACCAGATGACCTGATCACTTATTTGAGGAGCTTGGACAGGCGGCGGTCGGCCAGTGGCTTGCCGCCTGTCTGGCAGGTGGCGCAGTACTGCAGGGAGGAGTCGGCGAAGCTGACCTCGCGGACGATGTCGCCGCAGACCGGGCACTTCTGACCGGTCCGGCCGTGCACGCGCATGCCGCTCTTCTTCTCGGACTTCAGGTCCTGGACGGCGAGGCCGGCCGAGCGGGCGACCGCGTCGCGCAGGGTGTCCTGCATCGCGTCGAAGAGTTGCTGCAGCTCGTCGGCGGACAGGTTGGAGGCCGGTTTGAAGGGGCTCATCTTGGCGACGTGCAGGATCTCGTCGGAGTACGCGTTGCCGATGCCTGCGATGACCGACTGGTTGCGCAGTACGCCCTTCATCTGGACCCGGCCGGCCGCCTTCAGGATGTCGCCGAACTCCTCGATGGTGAGCGTGAACGGGTCCGGCCCGAGCTTGGCGATGCCGGGCACCTCGGCGGGGTCGCGGACGACGTACACGGCGAGCTTCTTCTGGGTGCCGGCCTCGGTCAGGTCGAAGCCGGAGCCGTCGTCGAGCACCACCCGGCAGGCGATCGGTCCCTTGCCCGGCCGGACCAGGCCGGTGGACTGCTCCTCGCGCCAGCGCAGCCAGCCCGCGCGGGCGAGATGGATGATCAGGTGGATGCCCTGCGCGGAGATGTCGATGAACTTGCCGTGCCGCTGCACGTCGTCGATCAGCAGGCCCACCAGCGAGGAGATCGGCGGGTCGTAGGTCTTCAGCGCGCTGATCGCGGTGATGTCGGCGCGCACGAACGCCCGCTCGACGGCACGTTCCCGCAGGAACCCCGCCAGCGACTCAACCTCCGGCAACTCGGGCACGCCCCCCAGTGTGCCTTACGGGACCGACAGTTCCGAGAAACTTGCACGCCTGTACTTCGGTCCGCCAAGGTCTGGGGGTGAGCGACGTACCGACCTTCCGCTATCACCCCGATCCGGTGGCCACCGGCGAGGTGATCACCGGTGACGCGCCGTGCCGGTGCTGCGGCCGCCAGCGCGGATTCATCTACACCGGGCCGGTCTACAGCGCGGACGAGGTGGTCGAGGAGCTGTGCCTGTGGTGCATCGCGGACGGCTCCGCGGCCACGCTGTTCGAGGCCGAGTTCACCGACGTGGCGAACGTCCCGGACGACGTACCGCAGCCCGTCCTCACCGAAGTACTCACCCGCACCCCGGGGTTCAGCGGTTGGCAGCAGGAGCATTGGATGTTCCACTGCTCCGACGCCGCGGCATACCTGGGCAAGGTCGGCTACGAGGACCTGCTGACCGTCCCCGAGGCCCTGGAGATGCTTCAACAGGATTACGTCCGGACCTTGTCGCCGACCGGTGAGGCGACCGGTTACCTCTTCCGCTGCCTCCACTGCGGCACCCACCTGGCCTACAGCGACCACGTCTGAGGGACAGCTGCGGGGGATCACCCATGGGGAATGGTTGTGGGTACCGCTACCTTCGTAGGAAGAGAGAAGGAGGCCCCCGATGGGTTTCGTCAAGACACTGGTCAAGGGCGCTGTGGTCGCCAAGCTGCTGCAGGTCGCGCAGCGCGAGCTCAGCAAGCCTGAGAACCAGCGCAAGGCCAAGGAGATGTTCCAGAAGGTGCAGCAGCGCCGGAGCGCTCACTAGGGCCTATCTGCGACGCGCTTGCAGGGTGTAGGTGGCGGGGAGCCGTTCCGGTTGATCCGTGAGGCGCCACTCGCCCTGCTCGTCGCGCGCCATGTGGCCGGGCAGCGGATCCCAGGGAGCGCTGTCGTGCTCCTCCAGGTGGGTGACGTCCAGGCCGGCTTTCTGCAACGCGGTGAAGATCTCCCCGAGTCCGTGGTTCCACTCGTGGGTGGTGTTGTGGCTGAACTCGACATCGGTCTCGACGTAGGTACCGCCCTCGTCCCAGACCTGCGGCGCTTCCGTCTCGAAGTACGGGGCCTCGAGCACGATCTCGCCACTCGTCTTCGAGACGCCCAGCGACCAAAGCATCGGGTGCCCTTCGCGGATGAACAGCCGCCCACCGGGCTTCAGCAGCGCGGCCACGACGTCGGCCCAGCGCTGGATGCTCGGCAGCCAGCCGATGGCGCCGATCCCGGTGAAGACCAGGTCGTACTGCGCTTCGCCGAGCACCTCGACAGCGTCGTACACGTCGGCCTGGTGGAAGTCGATCTGGTGCCCGAGCCCGTCGGCGAACTTCTGCGCCTGCTCGATGGCCGGCCCGGAGAAGTCCAGCCCGCTCATCCGCGCACCGAGCCGCGCGAGCGACACCGTGTCGGTCCCGATGTGGCACTGCAGGTGCACGCCACGTAGCCCGGCGATGTCACCCAGCCGCGGTACGTCGAACTGCACGACCTGGCTCAGGTACTCGGGGTCGGCGAACTTGTCCAGCATGTAGTCGGGAGACGCGGCGTGCGCCGGCACCCGCTCGTCCCAGCTGGCCCGGTTCACTGTGCGGTAGTCGTCCATGAGCCCGACTGTGACACAGCTTCCCGGGCCACGCCTGTGGTTTTCTACTGGAAGGCGGTGGTCCAGATCCGCGCCTTGTAGAACTGCGCGCCCGTACGGGTCCGGTCCGGCGAGGCGGAGAAGCGGACCGTCTTGTTCGCCCAGTCACGCGGCTGGGTGCCGTCGCCCTTGATCGAGACGACCTCGCCCGACGAGTGCTTCACGTACGACTTCACGCTGCGCTCGGTGGAGATCTGCCGGCTCCGGAACGTACCGCCGTCGGTGAGCAGCTCGTACACACCCTTTGTTGCCGTGATCAACATCTTCTGCTTGTTCGTGTAGTCGGGCTGCAGATCGTGCCCGAGGTTTCCGCTGCCCAGGCTGAAGTGCGCGGCGTACTTGAGCCTCGTACTGCGCTTGCTCCCGGTCACCGCGTAGTGGCTGAACCGGTTCTTGCCGACCACCCAGAGCAGCGAGTAGGTCGGATCCCACAGCACGCCGTGCGCACCGGCGTAGTCGATCGTCTGTACCTTCGCCAGGCTGCCCAGGTTGCCGACACTGCTCGGCGCGTACACGGTCAGCTTGCCGTCCGAGCTGGCGACGATCACCGAGCCGTTGCCCGGTACCCGCTCGATCGCATGCGGGTTGCCACCAGGCGTCGCCGACCAGGACAGGTCGTTCAGCTCGGTGTCCTTCTCGCTACCGATGTTGACGATCCCGGCCTTGCCACCGGACGCGGCCACCAGCGCGATCCAGCCCTGCGCCTCGGTCGCCCGGAACTTCACGTCCGACAGGTTGGCCCACGCCCCGCCACCCGGGCTGAAACTCCAGTGCCGGTTGGCGTCGCTGAACGCCTTGTTCTTGTCGAACACCATCACCTTGTTCTGCGTCTGCTCGGTGGTCCCGACGTAGTAGCTCGCCGTCGCCGCGGCCTGCGCCTGCTGCTGTCCGAGAGCCGCCGCCACCGGCGCCGCCGCCAGGCCGAGAAGTAGGGTCCTGCGCTCCATCAAGTGAACCTCCGTCAGTCGGGGTGGACCATCCACCCTGCCAACCGATGGGGTCAACCTTCGATCTGAGTCGAATAGCTTGACAGATTTTTACCGGCGCCCGTCCGGCAGCCGCCGGTTGAGGGAGAAGAGCCGGCCGAGGACCGGCATCAAGATGATGTTCAGGCCGTGCAGGACGCCGATGATCAGCAGGATTCCGCCGACCCGGGCCGCCTCGAAGCCGACCTGGGCGGGCAGCACGCCGAGGCCCCAGGTCTCGCGTGGCGCGAAGCTCACGGTGAACAGGATGTAGGCCGCGAAGATCAGGTAGTAGACGATGTCCGTCAGCACGATGTAGCTCTTGCCGGTCTGCGGATTGTCATGGAACACGTCCGCGGCGTACGCCCGGCCGAACCGTTTGATGAACGGTCCCAGCCAGAGCGCGATCCCGATCAGCACCGCGGTGGTGATCAGCTCGAGAATCCACCAGTCCATCAGCAGGTGTCCGTTCTTCGTCGGGGTGACCAGCAGGATGATTGCCACCAGCAACAAGACGCCGGCGGCCAGGGCCAGCACGCCCCGCCGGATGCCGCGCCGCCAGGCCCGGTCGTCGGCGATGCTGCCGAGCACCCGGTCGAACAGGTCGGGCGAGGTACTGCGCGGTTGAGCTGGTCCGAGCGCCTCGACCAGGCGGCGCTCCACCTGCGACGCGTCGGGGGGCGAGCCGTCATCGCGCGACTGATGCGTCGTCATCGGGTTCCTCCAGTTCCGCTTTGAGTGCTCTGAGGCCGCGTTGCAGATGGGTCTTCACCGAGTTCGGCGACAGGCCGAGGGTCTCCGCGATCGCGCCGACGGACAGCTCGACGTAGTACCGCAGGACGACGCAGTCACGTTGCCGCCGGGGCAGTCCGCGGAGCGCGGCGATCACCTCGCGTCGGCTCTCGCCGACCGCCGCATGATCCTCGGCGGACCGGTCGTCGGGTTCGGCCGGCGGCCGGTGCCGCAGCGACACCAGGCCGCGCCGGTTGTGATCGCGGGCCAGGTTGATCACGATCGAGCGCAGGTACGCCGCCGCCCGGTCCGGGTCGGCGATCCGGTGCTGATCGCGCGCCAGCCGCAGGAACGCCTCCTGCACCAGGTCCTCGGCCGCCGTCCGGTCGTCGACGAACCACCTGGCCAGCTGCACCAGCCGGGCTCCCTCAGCCCGGAACAGCGCGACGACGAGCCCGTCGGCGTCTTCCCGCGGTACGCCGGCGCCGGACAGTTCCGCAGCCGCATCCATAGCCCCCATCACCTTGACGGACGAGCGAACCAGCGAGCCGGGTGACACCGCGAAAATCTTCGTCCCGCTGTCGCCCGGGCATGGCTGTCGCCCCGTCTGTTGCAGTGATTCGTGCACCCAGCATGACTCGATCGGAGGAGCCATGACAGCACCAGCGAAGGTATTGCGATCCGCGGCCATCGGCTTCGCGCTCGGGCTGTCGTGGGGCGTGGCCGCCCGAGTGTGGATGCGGTTGATCGCCACGGATCCCGAGTTCACCTGGACCGGTACCGGGATGATTCTGGGGTCGACCGCGATCGGCGGACTCGTGCTCGGCTTCCTGCACGGTGCTCGCCGGGCCGGCTGGTCGCGGGCCTGGCGACTGCTTGGTTTGTGCTGGCTGTTGGTCTTCGCCGGGCCTGGGATCGTGTTCCTGCCGGTCTTCTACCTAGGCGGGCTGCTCAGCTTCCACCGCGGCTGGCAGAAGGCAGCCGGTGCCGCTGGGATGGCTAGCGGTGTGGTGCTGCTGTGGCTGACCACTCGGCAGGATCCGCCTAGCAGCTACACCACGTTGTACGGCGGGTTCTTCGTCCTGTCGCTGGCCTTGGCAGCGGGAGGCGCCGAGCTCTATCGACCAACTGGGTCGGTCAGACGCGAGCTTGTGCGTCAGTGAGGGCTGCGGTGGCTTCGGCTAGGCGTTGCCATTCGCCTACCTGGTCCAGGCCTTTTACTGCCGTTCGGTAGGCCGTGGTTGCCTCGCGGAGGCGGCCTAGGCCGGCTAGGGAGCGGCCTAGTTCGTAGTGGGCTACCGCGGTGCCCCACTGGTCGTCGTGGGACTTGAAGACGGCTAGGGCTCGGCGGGCTCGTTGGAGGGCCTCTTCGTGGTTGCCCTGGTCGTTGCGGAGGGCGCTGAAGCGGTACTCGGCCATGGCGACTCCTCGCTCGTCGCCTAGGTCGGAGCGCATCTTGAGGGCTCGGCGGAGGCAGGCGGCTGCTTCGGTGTGCTTGCCCAGCATCTGCAGGGCGTGGGATCTGCGGCCTATTGCGGCTGCTTCGCCCCACTGGTCGCCTAGGACCCGGCACTGCTCGGCATGGTCGGCATGGCGGGCTTCCGCTTCGGAGTACCGGCCTAGGCCTTCGTGGGCGAGTCCTAGGCGGCCGAAGAGTTCTGCCTCCTCGGCGGCGAGTCCGGCGGCCCTGGCGTCGGCTAGGCCTAGTTCGCAGGAGGCCAGGGCTGCGCGGTACTGGTGTTGGCCGAGTTGTCCTAGTCCGAGCATGCTGTGGGCGAAGGCGCGCTCTGCCAGGTTTTCTGATCGGTCGGCGGCAGCTCGAGCGTGCTGGGCGACTTCGATCATGTCGGACCAGCGGCAGCGCAGGTCGTAGTACCAGGGGATGCGTTGGGTGAGGTCTTGCAGCAGGGGGTCGAGTTTGCCGTCTACGCGTTCGCCAGTACGTCGTACTGCGGCCAGCAGCGCGCCTGCCTCCGCATCTAGCCAGGCCAGAGCTGCTGCGCGACCGCCCGGGTAGTCCGACGACTCTGGAGCTAGCGCGGCTGCGGCAGCTCGTGCCTGGCCGAAAAGCCAATCAAACAAGGCGAATTCGGCTTCAACTCGTTGGCCTTCCTCCTGCAGGAGTTCGGAGGCGTAGAGGCGGAGCAGGTCATGCATGCGGTAGCGCCCAGGGACTGCCGCCAGGCCGATGAGACTTGCACCGGCCAGCTCTTCCAACGCGCTCTCAGCCGGCGCACCGAGAAGAGCACTAGCTGCCTGTACTTCGAAGTCGGCGCCTGGGGCGAGCACCAGTCGCCGGAACAGTCGACCGGCCGTTGGTGAGATCTCCCTGTAGGACAAGGCGAATGCGCTCCGCACGGCCAGATCGCCGGCGGTGAGTCGACCTAGGCGGCTCTGCTCGTCTCTGAGCAGCTCGGCGAGGTGTGCGATCGACCAGTCCGGCCAGCAGGCGAGCCTGTTCCCTGCTATCCGCACTGCGAGCGGTAGGCGTCCACAGGCGGCGACAACCTCGGCGACGGCTTCCGGCTCGGCCGCAGCACGCGCCTTGCCGACAATGTCGGTCAGCAACGCTTGTGCATCGTCCTCGGCCAACTCCGCAAGATCCACCCGCCGCGCACCCGCTAGCCCAGTCAGCCGCTGCCGACTGGTGACGACGACCAGTACAGGCCCTGGACCCGGCAGCAGCGCACGTACCTGCGCCTCGTCACGCGCGTTGTCCAACACCAGCACGCACCGCCGCCCAGCCAGCCGCGACCGGAACATCGCCGCCGCCCCACCCACATCCGGCGGCAACTGCAGGTCGGGCACACCGAGGGCCCGCAACAACCGATGCAACACCACCTCAGGGGAGGCCGACCCCAGCTCTACGAAGAACTGCGCGTCCCGCAACCCCAACGCAAACGCATGCGTAGCCGCCCGCACCGCCAACGTCGTCTTCCCCGCCCCCGGCTGCCCAGCCACCACCACGGTCACCGGCCCACGCCCGGCCAGACAGTCAGCCGCAGCAGCCAGCACGCCGGCCACCTCCGCACCCCGCCCCTGAAAGTCCCGCGGCGCAGCCGGCAACTCAGCAATAGCAAAGGCGGGCCGCCACCCGTCGTCTCCGGCGGTGCCGCCCGGCCCCGCCTCCTCCCGCCACCCAACTCCATCGCCACCGCGCCCGGCCGTACCTACCCCGCCCTGATCCCCACCTGCGCCGGCTGCCCACTCCGGATCTGTTTTCTGCACGGCGCGCTCAGCGAGAGCGGCTGCGCGGAGTGCCGCGAGTTGGCCGTCGGTGATGTTGAGCTGCTGCTCGTAGCGCTCGATCAGGTCGGCGGGGGCCAGGCGCCGGCCCTTCTCGTAGTCCGAGAGGCCGCCGTGGCCCTGCATACCCAGGCGGGCCGCGAGCTGGCGGAGCGACAGGCCGCGGGACAGGCGGTAGCGGAGCATGGCAGCGCCGAGCGCAGCCAGGGCGGAGCTGTCCATTGCCTCACCTCACCCCAGCTGGACAGTCTCTGGACGGCATCCAGCCCACAACATAACCGACGCTCCGTAGTCGATCGATAGCTTCGAGCCACCAATCCTGTTCCGTCCCATCAGGAGGTTCGTTATGACGTTCAATTCGCGTCGGCGCTGGGCAGTCGTGCTCGGTTCCGGCTTGTTTGCGGGAGTTCTGGCAGTACCGGCCACAGCTGCCCAAGCACCGCAGCAGGACTTGCAGCAAGCGGTGGCGGCCAAGGTCAACCTGGCCAAGTCGAGTAAGGCCAAGGCGGCTGGGCTCCAGGTCAATGTGACTCGCGGGGCCGGTACGGGCTCGGTCTTCGGTACTACCGTCTCGCTGGCGCCCAAGGGGCAGGACACGCATCCCGAGGGGTGGTTGTTCGCGGCCAGGCTGGTCGACGGGAAGTGGCAGGTCGGGCTCGAAGGGGAGCGGGCCTTCAGCGAGCTGGCCGCATCGTCCCCAGTGGTGTCGGCGAAGGAGAAGCAGCTCTTCGGGCAGTCCTTCGCTCCCCAAGCGGCCGGTGGAGACTTCCGGACCGGTATGCGACTGCCGTTCGCGACCGGCGCCTCCTGGAGCATGCCGGGTGGGCCGCACGGTTGGGCCGGTACCGATACGCCGTACAGCTCGGTGGATCTGGCCGGTGGCAACGGCCAGGTGCTCGCGGCGCGCGGCGGTACGGCGTACACGATGTGTGGCAACGGGAAGGGCTGGATCCGGGTCATCCACGACCGCGGATACGCCACGGACTACTACCACATGTTCAACAACATCGCGGCGAACGGACTGGCCGTCAGCGAGGGCACGTTCCTCGGCAACATCGGTACGGACGTGTCGTGCGGCGGGTCGGCCAGCGGCAACCACGTGCACTTCGCCCTGCGGCAGAACAGCGCGTATGTCGGGATCGCCGGGCACAACGTCGGCGGGTGGGTGTTCCAGAACGCAGCGTCGGCGTACAACGGCACTGCGCTGCACGGGAGCACACTGCGCAGCCCGGGGCAGCAGCTGTACAACTACGGAGCGCTGGGCTTCACGCAGGGCATCATCGACTCGTTCGGCGGTACTACGGTCAACAAGCGAACCGGGCCGGGCACCAACTACGCGCTGGCCGGCAGTGTGGCCGACGGGACGACGGTGAACATCTCCTGCTCCAAGAACGGCACGTCGCACACGGGCCGCTGGGGAACCACCAGCCTGTGGAACCGGCTGAGCGACGGCACCTGGGTGAGCGACGCGTTCATGTGGACCGGGCTGGCGACGCCGGTGAACGGCACCTGCCCGTAGTACCGGCTGGACATAGCTGTGGCGGGGAGGGTGAACCTCCCCGCCACTGTGCTGCTAGGCGTCAGGCCGCGTGGCGGCCGTGCGAGTGGAGGACCCGGGCGCGACGGATGCTGACGACGCTGCCGGCGTTGGCGACGGGCTTGTGGGAGAACGGCTCTGCCGCGCCACCGAGGGCGAGCAGGTCGAGCTTGGACCTGGCGAGGTCGCGGTCGTCGGCAACCCAGGTGCCGTCGGGCGCGTGTCCGAGCCCGGTGGCGTTCCGCCTGCTGCTGCCTTCGAGAGCCGCGATCACTACCAGCGCGAGTACTGCGAGGACGATGATTCCGCTCATGGCAGTAATCATGCCACCAACCACATCCAGCCACAATTGGCACTATTGACAGTCATCCACAAATTACTGCCATACTGGTTCGCATGCTGCGGAAGATCGCTGTGGTGCTGATGGAGGACGTCGCGCTGTTCGAGTTCGGCGTGCTGTCGGAGGTGTTCGGGATCGACCGGACCGACGACGGCGTACCGGCCTTCGACTTCAAGGTCTGCTCGACCACCCCGGGCGTGCCGCTGAGCACGAGCAGCCACTCGGCCGTGATCGCGCCGTACGGGCTGGAGGAGCTGGAGGACGCCGACCTGGTCGCGCTGCCGGCCACCACCTGGCGCGGCGCGTACGACGAACGCATCCTGGACGCGCTGCGCAAGGCGCACGAGCGCGGCGCGATCCTGCTGACGGTCTGCTCGGGCGCCTTCGTGCTCGGGATGGCCGGGTTGCTCGACGGACGCTGCTGCGCGACCCACTGGCGCTATGCGGACAAGTTCCGCGAGCAGTTCCCGCTGGCCAAGCTCGACGCGGACGTGCTGTTCGTCGACGACGGCGACATCATCACCAGCGCCGGTACGGCCGCCGGCATCGACGCCTGCCTCCACCTCGTCCGCCGCGAGCTCGGCAGCGCGGTGGCGACCCGGATCGCCCGCCGGATGGTGGTCCCACCGCAACGCGACGGCGGCCAGCGGCAGTACGTCGAAGTACCGGTCCCCGAATCATCCGGCGAGAGCCTGCAGCCAGTCCTCGACTGGATGGTCGACAACCTGACCATCGAACACACCGTCCCCGACCTGGCCCGCCGCGCCCAGATGTCCGACCGCACCTTCGCCCGCCGCTTCGTCGCCGAAACCGGCACCACGCCCCTGAAATGGGTCACCACCCAACGAGTCCTGCACGCCAGAACCCTGCTCGAGCAGACCCGCCTAGGCATAGAACAAATAGCCACCGAAGCCGGCTTCGGCACCGCAGCCCTACTGCGACACCACTTCCGCCGAGTAGTAGGCGTCCCACCCCAGGACTACCGCCGAACCTTCCAAACCGCCAGCTGACCTCACTGACAACTCAGCTTCCCACCGGTTTGGTGAGGTCCGCAATCCCTTCTACCGTTGGCGAATCATGCCCGCCCATGCCTTCGTCGACGAGTCCTCCAGGGGCGGCTATCCGGATCCACATGAAGCACGAGAGCGACGGACGACGTCTGATCGAGGAGCTCGGTGTCTCTCGGATGGTTGTCGAGTCCTGTGACCAGGATCGGCAGGACAACCAGGTGATTCGCGAGATGGTGGTGAAGGCTCAGGCGGAGGAGCGGTTCAGCTACCTGCATTCGGCGCCGGTGCGGGGATGTGCGGCTCCGGGACATCGAGCCCTGAGGACCCAGACACGCGAAACCCGGGCGACCGACCGTCCGGACGGCTCCCGGGTTCACTTCCCACGGCTATTGCCTAGGCTGCTCTCTACTTTACACACTCACTCCTCCAGCTTTCCATCTCGAACTGCGCCCTGCGACTCTGCCGGAGGGCGCAGTTCGAGGATCTTCTTCAGACCGAGCGCTGGTACGTGCGGAAGGCTCGGGTGGAGAGGTAGCCGACTATCAGGGTGAAGGCCAGTAGGTACAGGCCGTGGCGTGCTGCGGAGTTCCAGTCGGGGGTGGCTGAGAGGGCTTGGCGGGCGGTGATGGCGGCCCAGTCGACTGGGTTGTAGCGGGCTGCTACGGCTACCCAGTGGGGGGCGAGTTTGGGGTCGAGCATGATCGAGGACATGAAGGTCAGGGGGAGGGAGATGAACTGGGAGATGCCGATCAGGGCTTCTTGCTGGCGGGTCAGCAGGGCTACGGCGTTGGAGAGGGAGCCGAAGGCTGTGCCTACCAGCATCGAGACGATGATCGTTACTACGTAGCCGAGGATGCCGCCGTCGTAGCGGGCGCCGGCTGCGAAGCCGATGGCGAAGACCAGGATCGTCTGGATCACCGTGGTGGTGCCGTTGCTGATCAGTTGACCGGCCATCAGGGCGCCGCGGCGGACCGGTGAGGTGAGCATTCGGTCCATCACGCCGCGCTCCATGTCGGCGATGAAGGTGGTGCCGTTCCAGCCGCTCGTCATCAGGGCGGTCATCATCACGATGCCGGGGGTCAGGAACGCGATGTAGGAAGAGTCGCTCCAGCCTGGCAGTGCTACAACACCCTTGAAGAGTTGGCCGAACAGCAGGAGCCAGATTGCCGGTTGCACCAAGGTGAAGGCGATCAGGGCGGGAGATCGGTACTGCGCTCGCAGCCAGCGGCCCGTGATGAATCCGGTGTGAGTGACAACTGTGGCGCTCATGCCGCTTGCTCCTTGTCCGCCGTCTTGAACGAGCGACCCGTGTACTGCAGGTAGACGTCATCGAGAGACGGCCGCGACACCGTGACCGCGGTGACCGGAATCGCCTTCTCCTCAAGGGCTCCCAGTACTGCGGGAACCGCCGTCGCCCCACGATCGACGCGGGCTCGCAACGTGTTGCCGTCGACAACGATCTCGCCGATGCCGGGGAGGGTGCCCAACAGTTTGGCGACTGTGCCGTCGAGATCGGCGTCCACCAGCTCGACCTGCACGGAGTCGCCACGCAGCTCGGCCTTCAGCGCCTCGGGGGTGCCTTCAGCAACGATCTTGCCGTGGTCGACGATCGCGAGCTGGTCGGCCAGCCGGTCGGCCTCCTCCAGGTAGTGGGTCGTCAGAAGGACGGTCAGACCTTCGGTACCGGAGAGGCGCTCGACCTCGTTCCACAGATCGGCGCGGGCTTCCGGGTCGAGGCCGGTGGTCGGCTCGTCGAGGAAGAGTACGCGCGGGCGATGGACGAGTCCGAGGGCGACATCGAGCTTGCGCTGCATGCCACCTGAGTACGTGCGTACTTGACGGCCGGCGGCCTCCGTGAGGTCGAAACGGGCGAGGAGTTCGGCTGCTCGGCGTACGGACTCCTGCCTGGACAATCCGTAGATGCGGCCGGACAGGACGAGGTTCTCCACACCGGTCGCCATCGGGTCGGAGCTCGACTTCTGCGGCACATAGCCGATCGCGTGCCGGACCTCGGCCTGCTGCTTGACGACGTCGAAGCCGGCCACCCGGGCGGTACCGGAGTCGGCCCGCGACAACGTGGTGAGGATCTTGACGGTGGTGGACTTGCCCGCGCCGTTGGGCCCGAGCAACCCCAGTACTACGCCCTCCGGGACCGTGAAGCTCAGTCCGTCGAGCGCCCGCAGCGGCGGCTTCTTGCGGCCGGCGGGATAGGTCTTGACCAGTTCTGCTGCCTCGAGGGCAGGGGGTGGTGCCATGGTGACGTGACTCCTCTTGCTGAGTGATGAGGAGTCGACCCGGCTATCCTGACGAGTGCGCCTTGGGTGTCAGGTCTCGCTTGCGGGATCGACTCGAGGAACTGCGGCCCTTGACCCGGGAGTTGCCGCTCCCTGGTCGAGGGCCGTGCTGCTATCTGGCCTCCGGTGGGATCTCCTGTAGCCAGGGGAGCTCCTCTCCGAAGTACTTGACCGGATCCTTGAACAGGTCGGCCGGTTGGATGCCGTACTTCTCGACGGCCTCGAATCCCTTGCGCCAGAAGGCGGAACCCTCCAGCTCGTCGGTCCGGATCGCCCGGACCAGCTGCCGGGTGAAGGTGATCTCCGCCCGGACCAGGGCGAGCCGGAACTCGGACTCGACCCAGAAGATCCGCGGGAACTTGTTCGACGCCATCTCCGCGTGCGCGGTCTCCAGCTTCTCGATCTCGGCGACCAGCGTCTCGATCCGCTGGTCGAGCAACTCGACCGCCCGGTCCGGCGAGAACGCCGGCAGGTAGGCCAGGCCCGCTTCCAGCTGGCTGTACTCACGCTCCGGACTGCCGAGCAGCTCCGCCAGCCAGTCGGCGAACTCGTCCCGGCCGGCGGCGGTGATCGCGTAGACGGTCTTCTCGGGGCGATTGCCGTCGCGCACGGTCTCGACCGCCTCGATGAAACCGTTCTTCTCGAGCGCGGCGACGACCGAGTAGAGCGAGCCGTAGTTCAGCTTGATGCTCATGTCCTTGCCGCGGGTCTTGAGCATCGTCGAGATCTCGTACGGGTGCATCGGCCGCTCACTGAGGCTGCCGAGCACGGCGAACGCCAGCGGGTTGGCCACCTTGCGCTTGGCCATACGCCGCCTCCTCGATCTCGATTACTCGAAATCGAGTATTAGTTCTGGGGTATCCGATGTCAAGTAATCAGACAGACCGCTCGAAGAGGAGTTCGAGACCGTCTTCCTCGTCCCACTGCTCGCCGGCCTCGAGGAAACCGAAGCCGGCGATGGTCGCGAGCGAGGCGGCGTTGGTGGGACTGATCGAGGCGCGCACGGTCTTCACGCCAGGTTCGGCGGCGGCTCGCTCGATCAGCGCGGTGAGGATCGCCTTCGCATAGCCCTGCCGCCGGTACGCCGCGTCGACGGTGTAGCCGACCTCGACCATGCCGTTCTCGTCGGGCGGACCGTGATAGCCGCCATGGCCGATCACGACGCCTTCCGGCTCTGACACGGCGGCCCGGACGATCCAGCGCTGAGCCTCCGGATCGTCCTCCATCTGCGCGATCCGGTAGTTCCAGAGCCACTTCGACTCGTCGTTGGTGAACAGCTCGGTCAGTTCGACGCCGGTCCCGAGGCTGGCCCCGGCCAGATCGTCCGCGAGCAACGCGGTCATCGTCGTAGGGGACAACTCCACGAACCGGATCTGCTTGGTCGTCATGGCCTCGATGCTGCTGCCGACCAGGGCCCGGCGTCTATTGCTTTAGCCCTCTTGGTTCAGCGCTGTGGCGTACCAGGGCTTGATGATGCCGTCGATGATCGCGAGCCGTTCGTCGAAGGGGATGAACGCCGACTTCATCGCGTTGATCGCGAACCAGCGGAAGTCGGCCAGGCCGTAGTCGAAGGCTTCGGCGAGCAGGGCGAGTTCGCGGCTCATCGACGTACCGCTCATCAGCCGGTTGTCGGTGTTCACGGTGACCCGGAACTTGAGCTTCGCGAGCAGGCCGATCGGGTGCTGGGCGATCGAGTCGGCCGCGCCGGTCTGCAGGTTCGAGCTCGGGCACATCTCCAACGGGATCCGCCGGTCGCGCACGTACGCCGCCAGCCGGCCGAGCTCCGCCTTGCCGTCCAGCCCCGCGCTCTCGTCGTACGAGATGTCGTCGATGATCCGGACGCCGTGACCGAGCCGGTCGGCGCCGCACCACTGGATCGCCTGCCAGATCGAGGGCAGGCCGAACGCCTCACCGGCGTGGATGGTGAAGTGCGCGTTCTCGCGCTGCAGGTACTCGAAGGCGTCCAGGTGCCGGGTGGGCGGATAGCCGGCCTCGGCGCCGGCGATGTCGAAGCCGACGACACCGCCGTCGCGGTAGGCGATCGACAGCTCGGCGATCTCCATCGACCGCGCCTGGTGCCGCATCGCGGTCAGCAGTTGCCGCGCGACGATCGGCCGCTCGGCGCGAGCCATGCCGTCCTCGAATCCCTCGCGCACGGCGTCGACCACCTGCTCGAGGCTGAGCCCGGCGGTGAGGTGCTGCTCCGGGGCGTACCGGATCTCGGCGTACACGACACCGTCGGCGGCCAGGTCCTGTACGCACTCACTGGCGACCCGCTTGATCGCCTCGGCGGTCTGCATCACCGCGACGGTCTGGTCGAAGGTCTCCAGGTACCGCTCGAGCGATCCGGAATCGGCCGACTCGACGAACCACTGGCCGAGCTCGCCGGCATCCGTCCGCGGCAACTTGTGCCCGACCTCCGCGGCCAGCTCCACCACGGTCTGCGGCCGCAACCCACCGTCGAGGTGGTCGTGCAGCAAGACCTTCGGCGCGACCTTCAATTCCTCCTGCGAGATCATGCCGCCATCTTGCCCCAAGCTGCCCGCCGAAGGCCTTCGTGTCGCCGACGGCCTCGGTCACATCCTTTCCGCATGACCCCGATTCCCGCCGCCAGGCCCTCGATGCCGTCCTGGTACCCCGCCTTCCTCGAGACGATCACAGCCCAGCTCGTGACGGACCGCGAGCCACTGCTCATCCATTGGTCGATCGGCCGGGAGATCCTGCACTGGCAACAGAAACCGGACTGGACGAACCGCTGCCTCGTCCACCTCTCCAGTGACCTGATGGCCCGCTTCCCCGCCCACAAAGGCCTCTCGGTCCGCAACCTCAGCTACATGCGCGCCTTCGCCGAGGCCTGGCCGCACGAGGCGTACGCCCGCGGCCCGCTCGCCGACCTCCCCTGGTACCACCACCTGACCCTGCTGCAACTCCTCGACAGCCCCACCCTGCGCCTCTGGTACGCCCGCGAGGCCCTCGACCACAACTGGACCCGTACCGCCCTCAAGACCAACATCACCAACAACCTCTACCGCCAAGCCCATCTCCGCCGCCCGGGCAAGCCCACCCCAACCGACGAACCCACCCCTGAACCTTGATTCCGACACGCCCGAGCCCCCTGCCCCGAGCTGCCCCACGTCGATTCAGGGGTGCTTTCAGGCGGTGTGGATGCGGAAGACGGGGACGCCCGGGGCTACGTGCAGGAGGGTTTCGAGCGGGGAGTCCTTGCGGACGTCCTTGCCGAAGAAGGCGCCGACCTCCCAGGCCCACTTCACCAGGTAGGTGCGGATGATGTCGGGCTTGTCGGCGTCGGCCAGCTCTTCGGCGCGGAACGTCTCGACCCGGCGGCCGACGCGGAGGGTGCCGGTGCCGCTGGCGCGCAGGTTGCGGACCCACTGGACGTGGCCGCGCGGCGCGACCAGGTAGCGCTGGCCGTCGACGACGAGCAGGTTGACCGGGTTGCTGCGCCACTCGCCGGACTTGCGGCCCTGGACCGAGAGCACCCGGCTGCCCATCAGGCTGATGCCGAGGTTGGTCAGGCCGGCCACCACCTTGTTCATCGCCAGCATGCTGCCGCGGCCGGTGGTCACCACTCGCTTGTCGTTGTACTCCTGCATCAGGATCGCCTCCCAGTTTGCGAGAGCGGTGCTCTCTGTTGTGACCAGTGAACACCGATTGGCGGCCCGAGTCAAGAGCAGTGCTCTCGATTTAGTCCGGTGATCATGGCAGACTGCTGGGTATGAACGCCGGACGGACCGCCCGTGACCGAGCCCGGGCCGAGCTGACCCATGAGATCAAGGACGCCGCGCGCCGCCAGCTCGCCACCGAGGGCGCCGAACGGCTGTCGCTGCGCGCCGTCTCGCGCGAGCTCGGCATGGTCTCGTCGGCGCTCTACCGGTACTTCCCCAGCCGCGACGATCTGCTCACCGCGCTCATCATCGACGCATACAACGCACTCGGCGCCAAGGCCGAAACAGCGGCCAAGAACGCTGGAACTCCACGCGAGGCGTGGCTCGCCGTTTGCCGAGCCGTCCGGGCGTGGGCGATCGAGCACCCGCAGGAGTACGCGCTGATCTACGGGTCACCGGTCGCCGGATACAAGGCGCCGGAGAGCACGATCGAGCCGGCTGGCCGGGTGGCGATCGCGTTGCTCGGCATCTTGAGTCAGGCGCAGGCTTCCGGCGTACTGGTTCCGCCCGAGGACGCACCGGAGCCCGCCGGATTGATGGTGGAGCAGCTCGGCGTCTTGGCCGAGATGGCACCCGGAGTACCGCTGAAGGTGCTGGCCCGCGCGATGATCGCGCTGACCCAGCTCTACGGGATGGTCAGCTTCGAGCTGTTCGGGCAACTGGTCGGGACGATGGACCCGGCCGACGAGTTCTTCGCCGACGCGACCGGCCAGCTGGCCACCTTCATCGGTATCGGCTGAGGCTTCCACCGAAGGCGAGCGGCAAGGGGAACGCGAGCGCGCGATCCACGCGACGGACGTACGTCTCGCGCGGAATCGAGACGGCGCCGAGCGTCGCCAGGTGGCTCGTCACCCACTGGATGTCCAGCACGCGCTCGGAGGCGAACTTGTCGCTGAGCAACTCGATCAGCCCCAGCACCGCGGCCTTCGAGCCGTCCGTCTTGTGGTGGAACATCGACTCGCCCGCGAACAGCCCGCCGATCGCCACGCCGTACAGCCCGCCGGCCAGCTCGTCGCCGTCCCACGCCTCGACCGAGTGGACCCAGCCCATCTCGTGCAGCTTCGTGTACGACGCGATGATGTCGTCGTCGATCCACGACCCCGGCCGGGTCGGATCCGCGCACGCCCGGATGACCTGGTCGAACGCGGTGTTGACCCGGATCTCGAACCGCTGACGCGCCCGCCGCAGCGACCGCGACGGCGTGAACCCGTCGACCTCGATCACGCCGCGATCCACCGGCGACCACCACAGCAGCGGCCCGTGACTGTCCGGCATCGGGAACAGCCCCCGCTTGTACGCCGCCAGCACGGTGCCCGGCTCGAGATCCGCCCCGGCCGCCACGACGTCGCTCGCACCGGCGACCGCGACCGGCGGGAACTCCCACGCGGAGGCAGGTGGATCGATTGGCACGCCACCATCCTGGCCTACTCCGCCGACAGACCTCACGCCACCCAGGGAGCAACATCTGTTGACAGAGCCGCATGCCAGCAACATATGCTGCCCAGCATGAAGATCGTCGAGGAGATCGAAGGGTCCGGCGGGCTCGGTGGGCTCGCGCGGATGACCGAGGTGATCGCCGCGCTCGAGCATCGGCGGACCGAGCTGATCGAGCAGTTGCGGTCCCAGCGGCTGGCGAGTTGGGAGGAGATCGGGCAGGCGTGCGGGATGACCCGGCAAGGGGCGAGCCGGCGCTGGTCGAAGCAGTCCCAGGCGGCATCCTTCGGTGACGCAGCCGCGGCGTACCAGCGTGGACGACCGTCCTATCCGTTGTCGGCCGTCGACTGGCTCGTCCCCGGTACTGCGAGGTCGGTGCTCGATCTCGGCGCCGGGACCGGCAAGCTCACCGCGTTGTTGACCGCTCGCGATCTGGCGGTGACCGCCGTCGAGCCGTTGGAGGCGATGCGCGACGAGTTGGTCGCCGCGGTGCCGTCGGCCGACGTACGGGATGGATCGGCTGAGGCGATTCCCCTGGATTCCGGGGCTGTTGACGCTGTTGTGGTGGCGCAGGCTTGGCACTGGTTCGATCCGGCGAAGGCGTTGCCGGAGATCGCGCGCGTGCTGACTCCCGGCGGGACGCTCGGGTTGGTGTGGAACATCCGCGACCACTCGGTGCCCTGGGTTCTTGAACTCGATCGCGTGCTGCACCGGCACGCTCGGCAGGAGATCGACTCCGCACCACCGATCGGTACGCCGTTCCGCAGGGTCGAGCGACTCGAGATCCGCTGGGAGCACGCGCTCACCCGGACCGAGCTGCTCGACATGGTGGCGTCGCGGTCATACGTCATCACGATGCCGGCCAAGGACCGCGACGAACTCATGCACCAGGTCACCGAGCTGCTCGACTCGCATCTCGACCTGCGCGGCCGCAAGAACCTCACGATGCCCTATGTCACCCGCTGCACCCGCGCTCAGCTCTGAGTAAGCAAGGGACTGGCCGGGGTTTCTCCCGAGTGGCGCGTGCTGCGGTGGCACGTAGAGTTGAGTGTGCTGCGCCTGTCCACGGGTCTCCGGGGACAGGTGTCCGAGTTTGTGAGGGAGTGCTGTGGCCGGAGTAGCCAGGTTTGTTGCCAGCAGTCTTGCGCCTGCTGCCCAGCGGTTCGCTCCGCAGGCGGCCGCCGGCGTGCTCCGTCAGGTCCTGGAGATCGCGATCGACGGGTACCAACGGTTTCCCGGCGCCGAGAAGGTGGCCGAACGGCACCTGGCCAAGCACGACGGCGACGCGGAGCTCGCGGTCGACACGGTGATCGAGCAGCACATCCGGCTGGCCAGCGTGCAGGGATTCGTCACCAGCATCGGCGGGCTGGTCACGCTGCCGGTCGCACTGCCCGCCAACTTGACCGGCTTGGCGGTGGTACAGGCTCGGATGGTCGCGTCGATCGCTCATCTGCGCGGCTTCGACCTGGACGATCCGCGGGTGCGGACGGCCGTCATCACCTGTTTGCTCGGCGAGGACGGCGTGACTGACCGGCTGAAGAAGGCGAGCCTGCCGACGTCGCCGCTGGCGATCGCGACCGCGCCGGTGTTCGACCCGGAGCTGGACCGAATGGTGGCCGGCGAGGTGGTCGGTGAACTCATCGCGCGGATCGGCGGCAAGCGGATGGGTCTGATGGTGACGCGCCGCGTTCCGCTGCTGGGTGGCGCCGTGGGCGCCGGGGTCGACGGCTGGTCGACGTTCCGGATCGGCCAGTACGCCGACAAGAGCCTGGTCCGACGGATTCGTCGCCCGATCGAGCAGTAGTAATCCTGAGGAAACTGTCGGCGGTGCGTGTCAGCATGACTTGGTGAGCACACGTCGGGCTGAGCTTGGGGAGTTTCTGAAGGCGCGCCGCGCCAAAGTCACGCCCGAAGCCGTCGGGCTGCCTCCGGGTGGGCGGCGGCGTACTCCGGGCCTGCGGCGCGAGGAGCTCGCCCAGCTCGCCGGGGTCGGCGTGACTTGGTACACCTGGCTCGAGCAAGGCCGGCCGATCAACGCGAGCGGGCAGGTGCTCGACGCGGTCGCGACCACGCTCGGGCTGAACCAGCTGGAACGCGCGCATCTGTACTCGCTGGCCGAGGCGACACCGGTGCGTACGAAGACCGGCGTCTGTGCGGACGAGTCGGTGCTGAGCGAGATCCTGGCCGCACTCGATCCGCTGCCCGCGCTGATCACCAACAAGCGCTACGACATTCTCCAGTCCAACCAGGCGTCCAAGGATCTCTACCACGACTGGCACACGCTGCCCTGCATCCACCTCAACCTGCTGTGGTGCATCGTGACCGAGCCGCTCGCGCGCGACCAGTTGCTGAACTACGACACCGAGGTGCCGTATCTGGTCGCCCGGATGCGATCGGCGTACGTCGAGCACATCGGCGATCCCGACTGGGAGACCGATCTGGACCGGCTGCGCAAACTGAGCCCGGAGTTCGAGCAACTCTGGGCGACGCACGAGGTCGCGGACGGCGAGGCGCGGCTACGGCGACTGGTGCATCCGGTCGCCGGCGAGCTGACCTTCACCGTGACTGAGTTGGCCGTGTCGGCCCATCCCGACCTGGTCCTGTTCGTCGACACCCCCACCGACGACCGCACCCGCGAGCACCTACACCTCACTCGCCGGGAACGGGCAGAGGTCTAGGCCCAGCGCTGCGCGCGACTGCGCAGGCGGCGGCCCGGCGCCGCGTGCGACTGCGCAGGCGGTGGGCGGGCGCAGTCGCCCAGCGGGCGGTGCCGGTGGGCGGGCGGGTGCCGGTGGGCGGGCGCAGTCGCCTAGCGGGCGGTGCCGACGGCTGCAGCGGCCGCCGCGCTGCTCCGACAGGCTAGCCCGCTAGCGCTTGCACTACGCGGCTGGCGGAGGGCTTGCCTAGTTGCTTGGCCATCCAGGCGCTGGTGGTGACGAGGCTTTCCAGGTCGACGCCGGTTTTGATGCCCAGGCCGTCGAGTTGCCAGAGCAGGTCTTCCGTGGCCAAGTTGCCGGTGGCACTCTCGGCGTACGGGCAACCGCCTAGCCCGCCGGCCGAGCTGTCGACCGTCGTGACGCCCTCTCGGAGCGCGGTGAGGGTGTTGGCGAGCGCCTGGCCGTAGGTGTCGTGGAAGTGGACAGCCAGCTTGCCGACGCCGACGCCCGCCTTGCCGAAGGCGTGGATCAGCGCGACGACCTGACCGGGCGTCGCGACGCCGATCGTGTCGCCGAGGGAGAGTTCGTGGCAGCCGAGCTCGACCAGCCGCGCCCCGACCTTGACCACCTGGTCGATCGGTACGTCGCCCTCCCACGGGTCGCCGTAACACATCGAGACGTAGCCACGGACGCTCAGACCTTCGTCGAGCGCGCGCCGCACAGTCGGTGCGAACATCGTGAACTGCTCGTCGACCGTCGAGTTCAGGTTCTTCGCGGCGAAGGTCTCGGTCGCGCTGGCGAAGATCGCGATCTCCTGTACGCCCGCTTCGAGCGCGCGGTCGAGGCCACGCTCGTTCGGCACCAGCACCGGCGTACGGAGTCCGTCCGGAAGGTCCACGCGCTGCAGCAGCTCGGCCGCGTCGGCGAGCTGCGGCACCCACTTGGGGTGCACGAAGCTGGTCGTCTCGATCGTGGTCAGTCCGGCCGCGGCGAGCCGCTGGATGAACTCGGCCTTGACCGCGACGTCGACGATCGCGTCCTCGTTCTGCAACCCGTCCCGTGGTCCGACCTCGTAGATCGTCACGCTCTCGGGCAGCCCTTCGGCCGCGACCAGCTCAGGCTTACGCACGTGTGCCTCCAATTCAGGAGCCGGGGAGGGTTCTCCTCCACAATGGCTCGTGATGACAACTCTGGCTGACATTCTGCGCGGGATCGAAGGCGGCGTCTTCCCCGCCCCGGACCTGAGCATCACGGTGGTACCGGCGCCGTCCGACCGCGAGTCCTGCGTGGTGGCCCTCACCGCGCACATCGTGATCGCCGCGGACGTCTCCCCAGCCTGGGTCGCCGGCCTCATCCCCGACGGCGACCTCTCCGCCCCGCTCAACCCACCGTTCCTGTACGCCCTCGAGCAACTCACCGGCCGCCGCGTCAACGCCATCGACCAGATGCTCCTCGCCCCAGCCCTGACCGATCCGGCCGAACGCGCCACCGCCGTCAAGGACCTGACCGACCTCACCGAACGCGGCCACCCCCGAATCGAACGAGCCTGGCGCTACCGCGACGACGTCCACGCCTACACCACCCCGTACGGCGGCCTGGTCCTCACCGGCCGAGGCCTGGCCGGCCGCCTAGAGGTAGCCCTGGAAGTCCCCGAATCCACCCGGGGCAACGGCCACGGCCGCCAACTGGCCCGCGCGGCCCGAGCCCTGATCCCACCCGGCTCCCACATCTGGTCTCAGGTAAGCCCCGGCAACGCCGCCTCCACCCGCACTTTCCTCGCCGCCGACTACCAACCAGTCGGCTCCGAGGCCCTCTTCGTCCGCTAGCCGGCGCGAAACCACCTTGCCGCCGAGATCGCGTCGGCGCGGCCGACTGGCATCGATTCCCCAGCTGACTCGTTGTCCCCAGACTTTTGCACAGCGTTATCCACAGTTGGGCATGACGACGAGGCTGTCGGACTAGGCCGGTTGGATCGCGGGGTGGGGACGGCGGTGGTAGGTGGGGGTGGTGTTGGCGTAGAGGTCGCCGCGGTAGAGGCCGTGGAGGATTTCGGCTTCGTAGCCGTTGAGTTCGGGCATGGACAGGGCGCGGGCTACTTCGAGTTCGGCGTGGGCGTCGTAGGGGACGCGGACGAACTGGATGGAGAAGGGGGCGTCGTCGATGGAGTCGGGGATGCCTTCGAGGATGACGTAGACGGGGGTGGGGTCGGACATGCTGTTGCCGACGCTGCCGGTGTTGAAGAGGGTTCGGCGTTGCAGGTCGACCTCGTAGAAGGCGTCGTGGGTGTCGCCGTAGCCGACCACGGTCGGGATCGGGCCGTCGCCGGTTGCTTCGGTGTTCTCGAACATGCCGAGGAACTCCTGCTCGTCATGGTCGAAGCGGACCCGGCGGTGAACGCTGGTCGCCGACGCGTGGAAGAGCCGGATCCGGCGGCCGCTGAGGAGGAAGTCGTGGCTGAAGGGGAGCGCGCGTAGCCAGGTCCACTGGTCTTCGCGGAGTTCGTTCTTCCACCACCGCAGGCCTTCACTGTCGAATTCGCGGGCCGGGTTCGGCAGGAAGTCGTCCCAGTTGCCGAGGATGTTGACCTCGCACCGCTCCCGGCACAGGTCGACCACCGCGCTCCCGCGCGGTCCCTTGCCGACGTAGTCCCCGAGATTGAAGACTCGCTCGATCCCGCGCCCCTCGATATCGGCGAGCACCGCCTCCAGCGCCGACAGATTGCCGTGAACATCAGAAATAAGCGCGATCCGCTGCAAACCCATACCCCCATCCTCCCGTCCCCACAGGTCGACCTAGCCGGCCGCCGTCACCAGCTGCCGGAAGGGCCCGCCGGATTAGACGTCGAGGAGCCACGCGGTGAGGTTGGCGGCGGAGGCTTGGAGCCTGAGCCGGGCGGACGAGCACCGCGGGGGCCGCCGGGGCGGGAGCCGCCTGAGCTGCCTGGGCGGGAGGCGCCGGAGCCGCCGCCTGAGGAGCCGCCGGAGGCTGAGGAGCCGCCGCCGGGTTCGCCGGCTGAGTGGGCTACCGCGCCGGCTACGGAGCCGGCGGCCTTCTTGGCGCCGGCCATGGCGACGCCTGCTGGACCTGCGCCGGCTCCGATCGCGCCCGTGGCGCCGCCGCCGGCACCTGCACCGGCGCCAGCACCGGCTCCACCTCCCGCTCCCGCTCCAGCGCCTGCTCCACCTCCACCGGACTTTGCGGATGCTGAGCCGGAGGAGCGGCCTACGTTGATGGCGCCTGAGGCCAGGCCGCCGGGGTCGGCGACTGCGGCGCCGGTGCCTGAGTTGCCTCCTGCTGCGGCGGCGGTCAGGGGGACGGTGAAGCGGAGAAGGGCTGGGAGGGCGACGACGGCCAAGCCGAGCATCATCATGCCGGTCAGCGTCTGGATCAACCCGTCGCCGGTCGAGTTGATCATGCCCTCGTGGGTCATCTGGATCGCGGCCGCATAGATCAATGCAGCCGCGGGTTTGTACGCGATGAAGGCCAGCGCCCAGCCACAGAACTTCTTGAACCAGGCCTTGCCGAGCTCGGTATGCGTCGCGACCGCTGCCAGCGGGAACATGCCGGCCAGCAGGACGATCATCGCCGAGCGGATCAGCAGCAGCACGATCTGGATGAGCGATCCGAACAGCACACCCAGGGCCGAGAAGATGATCAGGAACAGCGGCATCCGCTGGGCGATCTGGCTGCCGTCCTGCATCATCACGCCCCTCATCGCGGTCTCGAAGCTCTCGCCCGGCGGCAGCGACGCATCGACGATGTTCTCGGCGAAGCTGTCCGAAAAGGAGGACAGCAGTTGCAGGGTGCCGGTCCCGGCCGCGGACGCCAGCACGAACGTCATCATTGCCTTGAGCAACTGCCGGAGCGGGTCGCCGCGCTGCTCCCAGGCAAGCCTGATGCCGGCCACCATGATCGCCAGCCCGAAGAGCGTGGTGGTCAGCCAGAAAGTGTGCGTCTGCAGGAAGGCGATCGTCGGCTGGTTCGTCCAGTGGAGCTTGGCGTCCTCGGTGGCCAGCGTCGGGCCGGGGATCCGCACCCAGAAGGTCGCCTGCGAGTGCAGGCAGGCGAGCACGGCATCGGACAGCTGCCGGACCAATCCTTCGGTGGCGTTGCTGATCACGTTGCCGAGGCCTTCGCCGACCTTGCAGCCGACGTCGAATTTCCCGCACATCAGACACCGCTCCATTCGACGAAGTCGTTGAGGTTGTGGTGCTGGGAGTACGGCGTACCGACCGCGGCGGCGTCTGGCGGTGGTACCAGGTGCCAGTCGCCGGCGTGCCAGGTCAGCGTGAAGGTGGCGCTCATGAACTCCGTCTGCACCGGCATCGCGAGCATGATGGTGACGCGGTCGCGGTCGGCGTCGACGATCCGGTAGCCCGCGACCTGCGCTGGAGTCGATGCGGTGTCGGGCGTTTCTTTCCGCACTGCCTGAAGCAGGAGGTCGGTGTCGCGGCCGGGGACCATCAGTTTGGTCGCCGTCGGGATGACCTTGGTCTGGTCGGCGAGGGCGGCGATCACGTTGTACGCCGCGTACACCGCCCCGGTCGGCGAATGCGCGAAGCATCTCCGGAAGCCGTCGGCATCGGTCTTGCCCGGCCCGTACGCCGATGAGCGCGGCACCACGACTCGACGGCTGATCTCCCAGAGGTCAGCCTTCGGTGGCCGGCTGGACGGCGTCGCTTGCTCGCCATCCGGCAAGCCGCAGCTGCTCGAAGTACCGGAGGACCCCGACGAGGTCGAGCCACGCGGCCTGGCCACGGCCTCGCCGGCGGGCTGTGGGGTGTTGGAGACCGCGCGGTCCTGACTGGAGGGTGGTTCAGATGCTGGACCGCCCTCGCCATCCGTCGAACGGTTGCTCTGGTCTGCCACCGACGCGGGAGTGCTCGAGGGGGCGGTGAAGAGGAGGAGGGCGCCGCAGGCGAGGATGGCGGTCAGGGTGATGCAGGCGGCGATGAAGCCTGGGCCGTACGGGGACTTCTGGTCGGGCTCGGTCATCGGAAACTCCTGCTTTCCCCTCGTCGGACTGACTGGTGAAAGCCTGGCAAAGATCGGCCGGCCGCCGCGGAAGTTATCCACATGGGTGTGCATCCGCTGGATGTGCATGATGAGTTCGCTGGCCGGATGACCCAGTTATCCACAGTCGCCCGGAGTCCGGGTTGACA